>NZ_VFVO01000008.1:0-345654 GCF_006442875.1 Mesorhizobium sp. B2-3-15
CGCCGCGCAATGGGTGACCAGCGCCAAGCAGACCGACGACCTCGTCTACAAGATCGTCAAATCGCTTTACAGCGACGAAACCCAAAAGGCGCTGCAGGCTGGTCATGCTAAGGGCAAGCTGATCACGCTCCAGAACGCGGTCACCAGCGCCGGCATTCCGTTTCATCCCGGCGCGGAGAAATTCTACAAGGAAGTCGGCACCCTAAAATAGGAGCCACTTGGACCGGCTGACAACAACGAGGCGGAAGGCATGCTTTCCGCCTCGTTTGTCTGGGGATTCAGGATGCGGAACCGGCTATGAGCGACGACGACAAGATCAAGCTTTCCGCAATGGAGTTCGACGAGGAGAAGGCTCGCGAACTGGAGGAGAAATTCGATTCCGAGATCCGCTTCCGGCCACTGACCCGTGTCGCGGGCTGGCTGGTCGGCTTCCTCCTGGTGGCGCTGTCACTGTTTCACTACTACACCGCCGGCTTCGGCCTGCTGCAGGAAATGCTGCACCGGGGCATCCACCTGTCGATGGTGCTGGCGCTGATCTTCCTCGTCTTCCCGCTGGTGAAGAAAAGTTACGACCAGCCCGCGCAGTCCAGCCTGCTGCGGCCGCTCGGCATACCCCTTTTCGACTGGCTGCTGGCGATCGCTGCGGTCGTCGTCGTCATGCACGTGCCTATGATCCCGCTCGACGACCTTGCCTTCCGCGTCGGCAATCCCACGGCGCTCGACGTGGTGTTCGGCCTTATCCTCATCCTGCTTCTGCTGGAGGCAACGCGCCGCTCCGTCGGTATCCCGCTGCCCATCATCGCCGTCGTGTTCATGGCCTACGCGCTGTTGGGGCGGTACATGCCGAGCATTCTGGTGCACCCCGGCGCGTCCGTCTCCCAGCTCATCGATCACCTTTATCTGACGACGCAGGGCATCTACGGCATCGCGCTCGGCGTCGTCGCCACCTACGTCTTCCACTTCGTGCTGTTCGGCGTCTTCGCCACCCGCATTGGCCTCGGCCAGCTCTTCCTCGACTGCGCGGCGTGGGTCGCCGGCCGCTACGCCGGTGGTCCCGCCAAGGTGTCGATCTTCGGCTCGGCGCTGTTCGGCATGATTTCCGGCTCGTCGGTCGCCAACACCGTCACCGTCGGCTCGCTGACGATCCCGGCGATGATCAAGCTCGGCTACAAGAAACATTTCGCCGCAGCGGTGGAAGCGGCGTCGTCGACCGGCGGTCAGGTGACGCCGCCGATCATGGGCGCAGCGGCCTTCCTTATGATCGAATTTCTCGAACTGCCCTACACGACCATCATCCTTGCCGCCATCGTGCCCGCCTTCATGCACTTCTTCGGCGTGTTCATGCAGGTGCATTTCGAGGCCAAGCGAACCGGCCTCAGGGGGCTCAGGCCAGACGAGATGCCCGATGTCGTCGAGGCACTGAAGCGGGACTGGCCGACGATCATCCCGCTCGTCGTCCTCATCGGCGTGCTGCTCTCGGGCTACACGCCCTACATGGCCGCCTTCTGGGGCATCACCTTGTGTATTCTCGTCGGCCTGCTCAATCCGCGCCGGCGCATGTCGGTCGCCGACATCGTGACGTGCCTGCGCGACGGCGCCAAATATGCGCTCGCAGTCGGAGCCGCCGCCGCAACCGTCGGCATCGTCGTGGGCGTCGTCACCCTGACCGGAGTGGGCTTCAAGCTGTCCTACATCGTCACATCGACGGCTGGACACCTTTCCATTCTGTTCGGCACCTTCATCCCCGAGGCGATCTTCTCGGCCCAAGGCCTGACCCTGCTGTTCACCTTGATCATGACCGGCGTGGTCTGCATCCTGATGGGCTGCGGCATCCCGACGACCGCGAACTACATCATTATGGTGACGATCGCGGCACCGGCGCTTGTCATGCTCGGCACCGAGCCGATCGTCGCCCACTTCTTCGTGTTCTACTACGGACTGCTGGCGGACATCACGCCACCGGTGGCGCTGGCGGCGTATGCCGCCGCTGGCATGGCGGGGGCGGACCCGTTCAAGACCGGTAACACCGCCTTCCGGCTCGGGATGGGCAAGGCACTGGTTCCTTTCGTGTTCGTCTTCTCACCATCTCTGCTGCTGGTGACGAAGGATTTCACCTGGCCGAACTTCTTCCTCGCCTTTTTCGGCTGCGTGCTGGGCATCACCTGCCTGGGCGCCGCCCTGTCGCGCTATCTTCTGGTGCGCACACGCCCGTGGGAAAACGTGCTGCTTGTGTTCGCCGCCCTGCTTCTGGTGGCACCCGAACTCTATTCCTCGCTACTCGGCATGGCGCTTTTCGTCCCGGTCCTGCTGCGCCATTGGAATGCACGCCACACCGAAGAGGCGCAACCAGCCTGATCAGCGCCGCTCCAACGCAATCCTTCCCGGAGTTTCGACGTCGCGGATATGCGGAAAGATGAGAGGGGGCGGACCATCGAGTCCATTGCTTCAGCATAGTCCCGAAGATGTCTGCTCTTGAGAAGGGGCGACGACCGGCATGAGGCGCTTAGCATCCACAACTCCACTGGGGTTCATAACCAGGAGGATCTTTGGGTTGCGCACCAATGCACGCGCTATAGCCAGCATCTGTTGTTCGCACCTGACAAATCCGTACCACCGCTGGTGCGTCGTTCCAGCCGGGTGAACATCATATAAATACGTTCCAGCGGCCACCGGTCATACAGTCAATCCGGCCAGGATAATGTTCTCCTCGACGGTCAGGCTGCCGAAGATGCGTCGCTTCTCGTGCACCAGTTGCATGCCCCCCGGGCGATGCCGTGCGCCTTCCTGCCCACCTGGGCGGTCACGCCGGCGGGGCTTCACCTGTCCGTGGTCGTGGCGCTGCTGGGCCTGTTAGGTGCCTGGCTCGGCTATTCCGGATACCGCTCGGTGGAGAAGGACGGAATGCGCTTAGCTATGCCGATTTCGGTGGGATTGCTTTTCTTGTTGACGGGATGTGTCACCGCGCCGAAAGACGAACCCGATTCCAGCACGCCGCACGACCTCACGGATGTCGAAAAACATCGGATCAAGTTCAAGACCCCGGACGCACTGTTCTCACCCGTTCGCGCGGTCGTTCCCGGTCCGGCAAGATGACGGTATGTGGATGGGTCAGTGTGAAGTCCGACTTCCAGACTATCCCAGGTACCCTGACAACAGCCCGTTCGTGGTCACTTACATTTATGAGGAACCGCAGCTCAGGGATTTCCGCCTCGCTCATTTTGCCAATAAGCAGAGCGAAGTCCCGCCGTTGTACGTCCTATGCTCGACGCTCGGAATTCCGTTTTGACCGAAGGAAAGGCGCGAAGCCGGCAACCCGCCCGGCTCGCGATCCTTAGCCGCCGCTGTGCGGCGGCAGCCGATCAAGAGCTATCCTTTAGATCCAACGCGTGGCCGCATTTCACTTCCGGATTTTAATTGCGGTGCCCCAAGGGTCAGAGAATCTCACCGCACTCCTCTCGTTCGTGTGGGCGATTGCCATTCCTTCCGCCCGGGCGACTAGGCTTGCCAACACATCGGCGTCCCGTGCAATGATTTCCACCTCCTCTAGCCCGGCCGTTCCGGATGGACGGCCCGCCACCCCGCGACTGTTCCAGACGTTGCCCGCGAGCTGATGATGGTAGCCGCCGCTGCCATAGAAGGTTGCGCCGGGATAATCGACGGCCACGTCGAACCCGAGGACATCGCGATAGAAGCGGTCCGCCACAGCCGTGTCCCCGACCTGGAGATGGACGTGTCCGATGCTGCCGCCTTCCGGGAAGCCCGCCCATTCCGTTTCCCCCGCTGCCTTCAGGAGGTCCTCGACGTCGAGGCGTTCCGTCGCCATCTGGATGTTGCCGTCCTGATCGCGCCATCTTGAAACGGGACGATCCGCGTAGACCTCGATTCCGTTCCCTTCCGGATCGCTGAGGTAAAGGGCTTCACTCACGATATGGTCTGAAGCACCCTGGATCCGTATTTCCGCGGCTGTCACAAAGGACAGCCAGCGGCCGAGGTCCGCACGGGAGGGCAGGAGGAAGGCCGTGTGAAACAGCCCTGCCTGTCTCGGATCGCCAGGGCTGAGTGTGGGGTCGCCGTGCAAGGTGACCATCGACGTTCCGTTTGCGCCCAGCGTGACGCTTCCCTTGCTTTCGGCAGCGGGGATCAGGCCGAGAACGCGCTGGTAGAAGCTCGAAACCGTATCCAGGTCGCGCACCTTGAGGGTGACGGTGCCGATGCGCATGGGCGCGGCGTTCATGTCGAAGAAGTCAGATGTGTCGGTCATGATGGTGCTCCAGCGAGAGGGGCCGCGGCTCATGCCGCGGCCATTGAGGCGGGATCAAGCCTTGGCACGATTCAGTGAGAACGCGCCATCTCCAAGCAACGCCTGGACAATAAGGCCGACCGTCCAGAATGCGGGAAATTCCCAACCGCCGCCTTCATTCGAGAAGAAGAAGCCGGCAGCGCCATGGGGAGCGTAGATCGAGCCGAGCAGTACTGGCACCAGCGCAAGTGACACCCAACGGGTGGCGACGCCAACGATCAGGGCGATGCCGCCGGCAAGTTCCGCCGCGATGACAATGTAAGCGAGGAAACCTGGGAAGCCGAGGCTTTCGAAGAATCCGACGGTGCCACCCGGGGTGAAGATCACCAGCTTCAGCCAGACGTGGGCGAGAAAGAGGACGCCCATCGAGGCCCGCAGGATAGTCGCGGCGAGATCGGCATTGCTCACGCCCTCGATGAAGGTCGGCCGGGTGGACTTTTGAACCGTTGCGTAGGTCATGGTCATGTTCCTTGTGTTTGAGACAATCAGGCAGCGCGCTGCCAGGTGGGGGCTATGTCGGTTCCGTGGCCGAGGCCGTAGCCGAGCGTGATGTTCAGCGCCGCGACAGGCTCCAGGAAACGAGCGGTGGCGAGGCTACCCGTGTCGGTTGCTTCGAACCCGGCGCTGCGTGCCAGTTCGATAACCAAGGCCCGGGCGTCGGCATCGTCGGAGGCCACGAAGGTAGTGGCGGCACGGCCACCGGCCTTCCCGCCGTTCTGGAGCACCTGCGCGAAGATCGTGTTGAACGCCTTCACCACCCGCGCCTGGGGCGCATGCTTCTGGATTTCTTCGGCGGCGCTTGTCGTGTGGCCGATGCTGAGGCCGGAGTAGTCGGCCTTCATCGGGTTGGTGATGTCGACCACAACCTTGCCGGGCAGCCCGCCTGCGGCATCGATCGCCTCGGCCGCACCGTCGTACGGAACGGCGAGGACGACGATGTCGGCATCGGCGGCATCAACAACTGCCACTGCGGCTACTCCGCTGCCGATGTCGCGGGCGGCAGCTTCGGCCTTGGCAACATCACGAGCGGCGAGTGTGACGCGATGTCCGCCCTTAGCGAAGAGGGCGGCAAGGCCCTTGCCCATGTGGCCGGCTCCGATGATCGAGATGTCCATGTTCGTTCTCCTTGCGAAGCGCCTTCCTGGCGCGGTCACCTGAAGATGGGGAAGATCACGTCGTATGATAATCCGGCTCATAGGAAGATGATTGCATCCGGAACGGAAGCAATGTCACCAGCCCGCCTCCCATGCCGGAACACCTCGGTAGCGCTCGACCAAGGCGTCGACGAGCAGTCGCACCTTGGCTGCGAGATGTCGGTTGTGAGGATAGAGAACGTGAACGTCGTAAGGTTCGCTCTCGAAATCCTGCAAGAGGCGGACCACCCGGCCGGACCGGATGGCTCCCCCGGCGACGAAACCTGGAAGGCAGGCAATGCCTAGGCCCTCTTCCGCTGCCTGCAGACAGGCTTCCGTGTTGGAGTACCGGATGCGTCCCGTCACGCCCACCGTGTAGGCCTTTCCGGAGGAATGCCTGAAGGGCCATTTCTCGGGTTCGCGGAAGTTGGTGTCGATGATGCAGGCGTGGCGTGTCAAGTCTTCGGGTCTTCCGACTGGGTTGTGGTCCTCGACATAGGCCGGAGTTGCGACGACGACGATGCGGACGGCGCACAGCCTGCGGATGGTCAGGCTCGAGTCACCGGGGCGCCCGACACGCACTGCCATGTCAAAGCCCTCGTCCACCAGGTTCACCACCCGATCGGTGAAGCTGACGTCGAGCTCGATGTCGGGATGCCTGCTCGCGAACTCATTGAGCGCAGGGGCGAGTTCGGTGGTGCCGAAGGTGAGTGGAGCCGTGAGGCGAAGCCGCCCGCGCGGTGACTGGGAGATGTTGCGGATGTCGAGGTCGAGGGTCTCGAGATCGTCGATCAGAGGGCGTAGCCGCTCGTAGTAGGCCTGCCCGGCTTCGGTCGGCGAAACCGAGCGGGTCGTCCGGTTCAGGAGCCTTACGCCGAGGTCCGCCTCCAGCCTCGAAACGAGTTTTGATGCCTGTCCGGAACTGGTCTTCAGCCGTGTCGCAGCGCTGGCGAACCCCCCGGTTTCCATCACCGCGATGAACATCCGGTCGCATTCGAGACGGTCCATTGCTTCCTCCAACGACACAAAAAAGTGTCGAGCGAGGCTATTCTATCTCGATCAGGCAGCAGTGGCGACGACGGCCTATAGGCTACGGCGAGTAGAACCCTTGCCGCCGTAGCCGATCATCGGCAACCAACCGTCAGCCGACGAGCACGTTGCGGAACTGCCACGGATCCGATGCGTCGATGTTTTCCGGAAACAACCCGGGCCGACCGTCGAGCGGCGTCCAGTCGGTGTAGGTCCCGGAGACCTTCCCGAGATAGGGCGTCTGGATTTCCAGGCAGCGGCGGAAGTCGAGCTCCTCGACTTCGACGATGCCTGCCGACGGGTTTTCAAGTGCCCACACCATTCCGGCGAGGATCGCGGACGTCACCTGGAGGCCCGTCGCATTGTGGTGAGGGACGAGCACACGCGCCTCTTCAATGGAAAGCGTCGAGCCATACCAATAGGCATTCTTGCCGTGGCCGTAGAGCAGCACGCCCAATTCGTCGACGCCATCGGCGATCTCGTCCTCGCCGAGGATGTGGAAGGTCTCCTGCGGCGTACCAGCCTTGCCGAACATTTCATGCAACGACAGTACGGCGTCGTCACATGGATGATAGGCGTAGTGGCATGTTGGGCGATAGGCAGCCGCTCCGTGCTCGTCGCGCACGGTGAAATAGTCCGACAAAGTGATCGCCTCGTTGTGGGTGACGAGGAAAGCGTGCTGGGCTCCGGCGGTCGGGGTCCAGGATCGAACGCGCGTGTCGGCGCCGGGCTGCAGAAGGTAGATCGCGGACTGCGATCCCTTCCCATGCCTGCGGCCGTTCTTCGGCATCCAGGTTTCATGCGTGCCCCAACCCAGTTCGGCCGGCTGCAGCCCTTCGGCCACGAATCCTTCGACGGACCAGGTGTTGACGAATGTCCCGATCGGTTTCGGCGACAGCGAACGCTGGGTGTCGCGCTCGGCGATATGGATGCCCTTGACGCCGACATGCTGCATCAGCGCGGCCCATTCCTCCCGCGTCTTCGGCTCCGGAGCTTCGATGACCATGTCCGTGGCAAGGTTCAGCAGGGCCTGTTTGACGAGCCATGAGACCAGACCCGGATTGGCGCCGCAGCAGTTCACGGCTGTCGGGCCACCGGGGTTTTTTGCCTGCGCATCGAGGATGATCTCGCGCAGGGCGTAGTTGGTGCGTGCCCCGGGCCCGGCGTTCTCATCAAGGTAGAAGCCTGCCCAGGGCTCGGCGACGGTATCGATGTAGAGCGCCCCGACTTCGCGGCAGAGCTCCATGACGGCGCGCGACGAGACGTCGACCGACACGTTGACGCAAAAACCCTGGCCACCGCCGTCGGTGAGGAGCGGTGTCAGGAGGTCACGGTAGCCGTCTCGGGTGACCGCCGCATGGACGAAGCGAACGCCATTCGCGTCGAGGAGCGCGCGGTCCGCGTCGTTCGGATCGATGACGACGAAGCGAGAGCGGTCGAACTCGAAATGGCGCTCCAGCAGATGCAGCATGCCTTTGCCGATCGAGCCGAAACCGATCATGACGAGGGGTCCCGTAATCCTGCCGTGAACCGGCCATTCGTTGTTGTTCATGAGACTGTCCAATCTTCAATTCTGCGCCTGTTCGGCGCGCTGTAATGCGCGGGGAGATCGCCGGACGCGGAAACGCGTCCGGTTTGTCGCGCGTCGGCGCGATCAGTGTTTGAGCCACTTGTCGGGACGGGTCCGTTTCCGGCTACGTCGTGGGATGACCGCCCCGCGCCCAAGGCGTGTAGACGGTCATGATCATCGTGTTTGAAAAGGAGATTGCCGCGCGGCGTCGATCGACCGCCACCAGCATTTTGGCCCACAGCCGGGCGCAACGCGTCCCGACCGGGGGCTAGTTGCCCGCGATGGGGCACACCCTGAAGAGAATTCCGCTGAGGGGGAAGACACTGGTCATCCCCCAGAGGTGGGAGCTATCGGCATGCTTGTCAAGGCAGCCGCGGCGGCAGCGTCGGGCATCCTCCCCCGTCGGGGCTGGAGCAATATTTCGCCCGGCTTGACTTTGCGTCTGGGGCGTCCCACGTTCTGTAGCATGTCGACTGATCGCTGCATCCACCCGCTTGAACGGGCGTTCCCCATCGCGGGCACCTAACCCCCGGCTCGGTCGCGTCGCGCCCGGCCGCGGGGCATATGCCTACTCGCGCTGCGATACGCGGCACTGTAGGACCGGCGACAAACCAATCCACACAGACAGTCCTTCAGCCGTTGGCGCCCTTGTCGCGCCCGCGTTTTGATCAATTTGGAAGAGTTTTGAAAATGACCACCACTACGGGCAGGCGCAAGCCTGCCATCACCATGACCCGCTCCGACCATTCCAGCCTGTCGCGCCTTGCCGAATCCCGCGCGGCGCGGGATCCGGATATGCCCGAGCAGTTGCTTACCGAACTCGACCGCGCTCGCGTCGTGGAAGACAGGCGCATCGCGGCCGATGTTGTACGCATGGGCTCGACGCTACGGTTCACTACCGACGCGGGCGAGGACCGGACCGTCACGCTGGTATTCCCTGGAGAGGCTGACATCGCAAGGGGCAAGGTGTCCGTCCTGACGCCTATCGGCGCGGCGTTGATCGGCCTGTCCGCCTCACAGTCGATCGATTGGACGTCGCGCGATGACCGCGTCCACAGGCTGACCGTCGAGCACGTCGAACAGAACGATGTCGCACGGCCTGCGCGGCCGCAGCCTGAGCACCGGACGGCATGACCATGTCAATGCCCCTCAGCCGCCTCTCGCTTTACGGAGGATGCCTCATCGCAGGATCGTAGCCCCCTGTGCCGCACACATGCGGCCAGGGGTTCTCCACCTCGACCCGACTCACCGCTCCCAGGCGGAGCAATGGAGAACTACGATGTCAAAAGAAACCTGCATTCTAACCACAAAGGACTTCACGATTGTCGAAGTCATGCGCGACCGTTGCCTCGGCCAGGACGATCTGCTCGCTCCGATCCTCAAAAGGAAGATCGAATCCGCTATCGTCATGTTCCGCGATGACGTTCCGGACGATGTCGCCACCATGAGCAGCCGCGTCACGTTCAGCGTGGACGGTCGCGATCCCGATACTAGGATCATCTCGCACGACCGGATGACGTCTCCGATCGGCATGTTCCTGCCCGTCACCACCTTGCGCGGGCTGGCGCTTCTCGGCCTCGCTGAGGGTGAGCACTTCATCTTTTCGAACAGCGACGGCGTGGAGGAGCGGATCCTGCTCGAGAAGGTCCACTACCAGCCGGAGTCCGCGCGGCGTGAAAAGGAAGCTCTGGAGAGACACTCACTGGGACAAGCATCCGGCAAACCTTCCCTGAAATTGATACGCGGTGCGTTCTACGACCGAGCGCCGCTCGTCCCAGTCTCCCCCGACGGTTTCGACGATCCCGGCCCTTCGGCTGCGTGACGGCAGCGCCGCGCTAAACGAGGGCAGACAATGAACAGGTGTTCGGTCGGCTGTAGTCGAGCTCGGTCGTCGGCGGCGACAGGCGGATCACGTAGAGTGCCGCAATTGATCTGTTTCAAGGGGCGAAATGGAGAACTATCAGCTACTTCTGATCCTAGCCCTGCCCTTTCTGGCAGGGCTCGCGGCGTTGCTCCTTCCGTCAGATTCGAGCGCTTCGGCCACATAGTTTGCCGGGGCGACGACCTTCGCATGTCTCGCGTTGACGCTGTCGCTCTGCCCATCAGTCAGCGATGGCGGCACCGTCCATCACAGGACTGCAAGGATGCCATCGCTGGGGGTCGACTTCACCCTCTGGACGGATGGGTTCGCCTGGATCTTCGCCTTTCTGGTAAGCGCCATCGGTTTCCTCATCGTCATATACACCCGCTACTACATTTCGCCCGAAGATCCGGTGCCGCGATTCTACGGTTCTTCCTGGCATTCACGGGCTTGATGCAGGCGTCATCCTGTTAGGCAACCTCATCGTCCTGGTCGTGTTCTGGGAATTGACCAGCATCACCGTCACCACTCCGGTCACGCTGATGTTGCTTGCGCGGGCGTCTATCGCGACTGTGCGGAGATGGACGCGACCGTACCTTCGCGCACGATACTCGCCGTTGGCCCTATCGCAGGATGGAAGCAGCGACAGCGCCTCATGAGGGACGCCGTCGCGCAGAATGCGGGTGTCAGCGCCGCTTCGCTCCAAGTCCGGGCTTGGCGATCGCCGACACTGTCGACGGAGCTTGAACCTGCTTCTCCTTGGGCTGCTTCGGCTTGCGGCCTTCGCGATTGCCTTTTCTGGTGGCCATTTTCGGTCTTCCTTCTTCCAATGCCCATCGAGCCGGCCGCATGCGAGCGCGCCAGACGCCTGGATGGAATGCTTCGAACTATAGAACGGGCAGCCCTGGTCCTGGGCGCTCGCCGCGGACCAGGGCTAGAGGCCTGTTTTGGGCCGCCGCCGGAAGCAAAGTCCGTAAGATGGAATTCTATTCATGGTGTGCATCATGGCCAAGATTAGAATAAAGTCAAACATAATGGGCGCGCACCAAGCAGTGACGCAAGGCCGCACTTAAGATTTGCAGCTTGAAACATCCTTCTGGAGTTGTTAAATCTATTGTATGTTAAACGTCATTCAGAAGAACAACTGGTTCGCTTTTATAGCGCCATCCCTGACCCGCTCTTAGCCCCGAGCGGCTCGAACGCACGCGTTCGCCGCCTCGGGGATTCCAACATGACAATCATGCACAACGCGATGGCGCGCTTCCCAACGGGAACGCACCAGACGTCATGCACGCTGCCAGCGCAATCTTGCGCGCGCGGCTCAGTCAACATCGTGAATGGAGCGGCAATCATGTCCGAATTCAAACAGTCAGGTACCCGTCCCAGTTCAGGCCCGCGATCCGGTTTCCGCGCGGCATTAGCGGTTTTCGTCTCCCGCGCGATGGAACGTTGGCACCGCAGCCAGCGGCCGCAGTGCTTCATCGCCTCGAAGACAGGCAGCTGGAAGACATCGGCATCTCGCGGAATGAGATCCCTCACGTCGTCGCAGGTCTCGTCCCTTCGAACATCGAGACCTCAACACAGGAATCCCGGATCTCGGCTCATGCCGCCAGGCTCCTTGGGGCCGCCCGATACCAGTGATGGAGACCGAAATGGATATGACGACCAAGACAATCGTGGGCGTTGGCCTCCTCAGCATGATGATCATCGCTTTCCTGGTGATCTGAACGAACTGCAGCGATGACGCGCCGTCCCGAGAGCCAGGCTAGGTTAGGTAGACGCCACCATGCGCATTGAAACGTTCATCAGGATATCGAGGCTTGCCGGGAAAGGCCGAGTCCTTTCCCGGAGCAGGCACCCCACCCTGTATTCCCGCATGTAGGCGCCTGCTTCCGGGACCCTTTCGACAATGCGGTTCATTCCGCGGCGCCTGCGCGCCGCATCGATGGAGCGTGACATGAGAAAATCCCGGTCGAGACGCGTTTGCCTTTCCTGTAGCCGTCCGTTGCCTCGGGCGGCGTCCCGTTGCCCGTGGTGCATCGATTCCGTCGTCGTGCCGGCGGCGCTGCTCGATCACCCCGCCCCGCATCGCCACCTACGCGGACGCGACATGATGCCGAGGCAATCATGAAACTTAGCGAACTCCTCGGAGAGGACGGTTTCGTGCTAGGCGTGCTGTCAGGAGAGAAGCGTTCTGCCCTCAAGACGGTCGCGGCGAAGCTCGCCGCCAGAACGGGACCTAGCGAAGGAGCGATCCTGAACGTGCTCCTGCGGCGCGAGCGCCTTGGGTTGACGGCGACGGCAACGGGTGACGGTGTTGCGGTTCTGCACGCAGTGCTCGATGGCATATCGGAGCCTGCAGCCGTCATCGCGACACTGAAGCACCCTATTTCGTTCGACGGGCCAGACGACAAAAATGTCGATCCGCTGCTCGGCCTCCTATGGCCTTGCGGCGGCAATTTCGGCGTGGTGACGAGCTTCGAGTTCAAGCTGCATCCGATCGAGCCGGAGCTGATGTTATGCGGTCCGGCCTATCCAGAAGAGCGCGCCAACGAGATCATTCCACTCTGGCGCGACTTCATGCAGACCGCACCCGACCGCCTGAGCGGCCTGGCCGAGTTCTCCACCCTGCCCGACGATCCCTCGATTCCCGAGCATGCAAGGGGCCGGCGCGTCCTGGCGCTCGCGCATGTCTATGACGGACGGGCCGACGAGGGCGAGCGGCTCGTGGCGCCGTTGCGCAGCTTGGGGGAACCACTCGTCGATTTCAGCGGCCGCATGCCGTATCGCACCATCCAGTCGCTCTATGACGGGCTGTTCCCGAAAGGCCGCGACCGCTGCTACTGGAAATCCACCTACCTCTCGCACCTCGGCGACGAAGTCATCGAGGGGATCACCGCGCGGATGGTGAAGCGGCCCTCCGAAATGACCTTCGCGTCGATCTGGAAGTTCGGCGGTTTCGTCCAGCGCGTTGCAGCCGATGCAACTGCCTTCGGCGACCGTTCCATGCCCTTCATGCTCAGCCTCGACGCCATCTGGCTAGGCGCTGACGAGGACCATGCGAACATCGGCTGGGTTCGCAGCTTCTTGCAGGACATGCAGCGCTACGCGACCGGCCGCCTCTATCTGAACTTCCCCGGCCATGGCGAAGGAGCGGACCTCGTGCGCGACGCCTTGGGAGCCGAGGCCTACGCGAGGCTCGCCAAGATCAAGCACAGATACGATCCGGACACCCTGTTCCGCCTCAACCAGAACATCCTGCCAATGCACTGACGCGCAATTTCAAGTCGGGCGTACGGTAGCGCAATTGCGAAGCCAAGCAACTTTCCGGCAGGACGGTGACGCCGAAGGTGAAATTCACCGATTTCCAGCAAGTAACACGCAGCCGTACCCTTCCAAGGCTCGTGCTGGGCGCCGATGAAATGCTTGAGGTGGCACAGACCATTGCTCGCCGACCTGTTTCCGATCGGGAAGGGTATCCGCTTGCTGGGTGTGACGCTGTCATCATTGGAAGGTATGGACAGCGTCGCGGTCGTAGATCAGCTAGGACTGTTTTGATGCGGTTCAGACCGAGCTGGTCGACTACTGAACTGCTCTGCGCATACGGTCCGTAAGCGTTTGCTCGACCTCGAAATACCCATGCCAGGCATCGGGCTCTTGAGCCCGCGCCGCAGCGGCAAAAACGTCAAAGGCATTGGCGCGTGTGAGCTTCGGCAACTCTTCCCAGGTTACGGGGACAGCGCAGGAGGCACCGGCCCGCGCACGGGTCGACCATGGGCAGATGGCCGTGGAGCCTTGTCCATTGCGCAGATAGTCCAGAAACATGCGGCCCTTGCGCTTGGCCTTGCTCATGTTGGCGACGAACCGCGAAGGGTCTGTGCGGGCCAGCAGTTCCGCGAAGTCTTGGCAGAAGCTTTTAACCTCCTCCCAGTCCGCTTCGGGAACGAGCGGAACGACGACATGCACGCCCTTGCCGCCGGACAGCAGCGGCCAGGATTGCAAACCAAGCGCTTCGAGTACGCCGCGAATGTCTAGCGCCGCCTGCTTGACGTCGCCGAAGCCCAGGCCCTCGTCGGGATCGATGTCGAAAATCATGCGGTGCGGCAGGTCAGGCTGCTGGCGCAGGCTGCCCCAGACGTGGAATTCGAGCACGTTCATTTGGACACCGGCGATCAACCCCGCCAAGTCGTCGACCCAGAGGATGCGGCTTTCCTTGCCTGACATCTTCTCCACTTGGCCGTCATGGATCGCCTTGGCCATGCCAGGCAGCTTGTGCTTCTGGAAAAAGGTCTGCCGCAGGTCGCCGTCGGTGTCGCGCACCAGCGATAGCGGCCGATCCTGGATATGCGGCAACATCTTCTCGGCGACGGCGGCGTAGTATGCGGCGAGCGTCGCCTTCGTCACCTCTGTGCCTGGATACATAAGCTTATTGGGATGTGTCAGGGTCACGCCAACCGCACGGGCGATCTCCTTGCCCATAGCGGGATCGAGATCGGCCGTCGCGGTGGTCACGACTGTCTTCGGCATTTCCATCACCACCTGGTCGGCTTGCTTGTCTTCGCGCATGCCTTCGAAGCTCGGATGGCGCAGGCTCCCGTCGGGCGTCACCTCGGAATATGTGACCTCGGCGACGAGTTCGGGCTTCACCCACCTGGCACGACGCGCGATGTCGCGCGGCACGGATACGAACGCAGGCTTGTCCAGAAGCCGCTTCTCCAACTGCGTGAGAATGGACCTGCGCATCGCTTCGGTGAACCCGGTGCCGACGCGACCGCGGTAAATCAGCTTGCCGTTCTCGTAGGTGCCAAGGATCAGCGAGGCCATACCGCGGCCGGTGTCGCTTGGCCGGTAGCCTCCGACCACGAACTCCTGTCGTTTCGTGCACTTGATCTTCAGCCAGCTCGCGGTGCGGTCTCCGACATAGCGACCGTCCGCGCGCTTGGCGATAATGCCCTCATGGCCGCCGGCGCACATCGTATCGAAGACCTTCCTGCCATTGTCGGCTATATGGCTGGAAAACTGCAGGCTGTCGTCCGGGTCCCTCTCGCCCAAAAGTTCCGCAAGCCGTTCCTTGCGCTCGAGCAGGGGCAGAGTGGAGAGGTCCTCGCCATTCAATTCCAGCAGGTCGAAGGCGTAGAATTTGAGGGGCATGCCCGCGGCAATGCCGGTTTTTAGCATTGAGAAGTTCGTGCGGCCCTGGCTATCGATGGCCACAATCTCGCCGTCGATTAGCGCCGAGCCCCTGGTCAGTGCCTGAAGCGGCGGCAGGATAACCTTGAACTGGCGGGTCCAGTCGTGGCCGTTGCGGGTGTAGACGACGACGTCCGCTCCCGACATGGCGACTTGGGCGCGGTAGCCATCGAACTTCATCTCAAAGAGCCAATCGGCGCCAACCGGTATGTCGTCGGTCAGCGTGCAGAGTTGGAACGGACGAAACTGAGGCAGGGGGTATTTCGGGTTAGATTCTGAGTCCCTGCGCCGCGTGCGCTTTTTGCTTGGGGCGGCCTTTACGGCCGACATGTGGAACTCGAATACATAGTCCGATTCAATACTCTGCCCTGTGATTCAGTTCCACACTGCGCGCCCATGAATTGAACCGGAAGAGTCCGGCCGCGTTAATGCAGACTGGAACGGAACTATGGAGGAAGAAATGGCCACCTCTCAAACAACTCGCGGGCGCAACCAGGACCGCGCAAAGGTCGCTGGCGGGCAGGACCATGAGGTGAAATACGAGGCGGGCAAGACCCGAGCGAGCAAGGCCCAGGTCAAGTCGGCGGTCAAATCGGTCGGCAACAGCCGCAAGAAGGTCGAGGATAAGCTGGGCAAGAACTGAACCACGGCATCGGGGTAAATGCTGCGCGTTGCCACATTCAACGTAAACGGCGTCAATGGTCGCCTGCCGGTCCTCATCTCGTGGCTAAAGGCCACGCGCTATGACGTCGTCTGTCTTCAAGAACTGAAGACATCCGACGAGAAGTTCCCGGTTGAGGCGATCCGCGAGATGGGATACGGCGCGATCTGGCATGGCCAGAAATCCTACAACGGCGTCGCTATCCTGTCTCGCGGAACAGACCCCATCGAGCGCCGGCGCGGGCTTCCCGGCGACCCTGACGACACCCACAGCCGCTACATCGAAGCCGACGTGAACGGGCTCATTGTCGGCTGTCTCTACCTGCCGAATGGGAATCCGGCGCCTGGTCCCAAGTTCGACTACAAGCTGCGCTGGTTCGACCGCCTGATTAGCTACGGCCAGGATCTGCTCAAAGCGGGAGCGCCGACCGTGCTGTGCGGCGACTACAATGTCGTTCCAACTCCGATTGATGCCGTGGTGCCGCGACGATGGATCGGCGATGCGGTTTACTTTCCCGAGAGTCGCCAAGCCTATGCCGCGATGATCGAGGACGGCTGGATCGATGCGGTCAGGCTCATCCATCCGGAAAAGGGGGTCTATACGTATTGGAATCACTCTTATGGCGGCGGCTACGACAAGAGTTCTGGCCTGCGAATGGATCACCTGCTGATCGGTCCCTCGTTATCGCCAAAGCTTCGCGACGCCGGGGTGGATGTTGAGACGCGAGGGTGGGAGAAGCCGAGCGATCATGCGCCGGCATGGATCGAGCTAGAGTCTTTCATGTTTTGACGGAAGCGTATCCAGCGTTGTTGAAGTAGTTCGCGCATTCGTCAGGCTTGATGGTGCCGACGAGGGTGCCGAGATGGCGCCATGTGTCTTCGATGGTTCGCTTCTGAGCGTGGCGCATCCAGTGCTTGATCTTGGCGAAGGTCTGCTCGATCGGGTTGAGATCGGGCGAGTATGGCGGCAGGAACCAGAGCCTTGCGCCAGCGGTCCTGATGGCCTGACGGATGGCTGCGGATTTGTGGCTGCCCAAATTGTCCATGATCACGATGTCGCCGGGCCGCAGGGTTGGGAGCAGTTGCTGGCGGACATAGGCGTGGAAGCATTCCCCGTTGATGGGGCCGTCGAAGACGCATGGCGCGGTGAGTGCGTCGCAGCGCAAAGCGCCGAGGAAGGTCAGGGTTCGCCAATGGCCATGTGGAGCGAAGCCACGTAAGCGCTGTCCCCTTGGGCCCCAGCCGCGAAGCGGGGCCATGTTGGTCTTGATCCACGTCTCGTCGATGAAGACCAGACGCGCCGGATCGAGGCGACCTTGCCACGACCTCCAGCGTTGGCGGCGACGGGCAACGTCGGCCCGGGCCTGCTCAAGAGCAAACAGCGTTTTTTTTGAAGCTCAGGCCCTCGCGCCTCAGGAACATCCAGACCGCGTTATGCGAGACCGTCACCCCGCGTGCGGCCAACTCGTCCTTCAGCCGATGCAGCGTCAGATCAGAGGTCTGGTTGATCCGCTCCACGATGAAGGCTCGATGCGGCTCCAGCAACCGCTTGCGATGCCCGCCCATCTTGCCTGGTGCCACCGAGCCGGTGGCACGGTAACGCTGCGACCACTTCACCGCCGAGGAAACTGCAATCCCAAAGCGCGACGCCACCGCACGGCAGCTCTCGCCTGCGCCAACTGCCTCAACAACACGCTCACGAAGATCGTTCGAAAGGGCTCGCGTCATCAGATGCTGGCCTCCGTCCAGCCAGCATCTTGAATCACAAACCCGCTTCTTTGGGAATCCTACGATTCTCTCAAAAGATGAAACGCTCTAGAGTAGCGCGATTTTGACGGGCAAATTCAGATTGCCTCCAGCAGGCTCACCCGTGCCATGCTTGTCCGAAATTTTCCGTATTCGGACGGTCCTCGTCTGGAAGCGCACCAACCGGGCCAAGTTCGTTCGACATTTCGTTGAGGTTGCCAAGAACCTGCCAGCTCGCGGCTGAAGAAGCACAATACCTAAGTTCGTCAACCGTCTCACGTCCCGCTCAACACTCGGGTAGATTGACAGCGAGCCCGCCAAGGCTGGTTTCCTTGAATTTCATGCTCATTTCTACGCCGGTCTGCCGCATCGCCTCAATGCAATTGTCGAGCGGCATGAAATGCGAACCGTCGCCGCGCAGCGCCAGAGAAGCGGCCGCGACTGCCTTGGTCGCCCCGATACCGTTGCGCTCGATGCATGGCACCTGGACCAGCCCAGCGACCGGATCGCAAGTCATGCCGAGATGGTGTTCAAGCGCGATTTCGGCTGCGTTCTCCACCTGCTCCGGTGTGCCGCCGAGAACCGCGCAGAGTCCTGCGGCGGCCATCGCTGCGGCCGAGCCTACCTCGCCCTGGCAACCGGCTTCCGCGCCCGAGATCGAGGCGTTGTGCTTGATAAGGCCGCCGATCGCGGCTGCGGTCAACAGGAACTCCGAAACGCGGGCCGGGTCGGCACCGACGCAGTGGCCAAGATAGTAGCGCAGCACCGCTGGCACGACCCCGGCCGCGCCATTGGTCGGCGCGGTGACCACTTTGCCGCCGGCCGCGTTCTCCTCGTTCACCGCCATGGCATAGACGCTGAGCCAATCGGAAGCGACATGCGGTTGAGCGCGGTTCGAGCCGCGTTCCTGCTCAAGTTGCTGAAGGATTTTCTTGGCACGCCGTTTGACGCGAAGGCCGCCCGGCAGTTCGCCGTCAAGCGCAAGCCCTCGGTCGATGCAGTTGCTCATCGTCGCCCAGATCCGCGCCACGCCCTCATTGAGGTCGCGCGGCTGGCGCACCACGAGCTCGTTGGCCCGCTTCATCGCCGCGATCGAAAGGCCAGTGTCCCTGGCCATGCGCAGCATCGACGCCGCTGTGTCGAACGGATAAGGCCAGCGCGCAACCTCGCCGGCCGGTGTCGCCTGAGGTGCCCCCCGCTCTGCCGCCGTGACGACGAAGCCGCCGCCTATCGAGTAGAAGGTTTCAGCGAAGTATAGTCTGGTATCGGCGTCGAACGCTTCGAAATGAAGCCCGTTGGCATGGCCGGGCAACGCAGGCCCGTAGTCGAACACGATGTCAGTGCTCGGATCGAAGGCAAGTGGCGGCAGATCGACAGGCCGCAGCGTCTTGGTGCCTTGCAAATCCATGAGCCGCGGTTCCGCCTCATCCGGGTCGAGATCGGCTGGCGTGTAACCAAGCAGTCCGGTCGCCACGGCACGATCCGTCCCATGGCCCTTGCCGGTGAAGGCCAATGAGCCATAGAGCGTAACGCGCAAGCTGGCCGGCTTGGAAGTTTCGCCAGCCGTTGATGCATGCTTCTTCAGCGATTGCAGGAAGCGGACCGCTGCGGTCATCGGGCCCATCGTGTGCGAGGACGACGGACCAATGCCGATCTTGAACGTGTCGAATACACTGAGAAACATCTGACTGCTCCGGCCCATCAGGCTGGCGAAATTAGGCGCGCCGGGTGGACACGGCACATTCGCGAAAGATTTGGCCATCGAACTGGCGCTACTGGTAAATAGGAAAACGGCGGCAGAGGTCGCGGACTTCGGCCAGAACCTTTTCTTCGACTGCGCGGTTGCCCTCCGGCCCAGCCTCGGCGAGTGCATCGATCACCGACAGGATCAATGCACCGATCCGCCGGAATTCCTTATCGCCGAAGCCGCGTGTCGTGCCGGCCGAGGTGCCGAGCCGCACGCCGGAGGTGACAGCCGGCTTTTCCGGATCGAAGGGGATCGAGTTCTTGTTGCAGGTCAGTCCGGCACGCTCCAATGCCTGCTCGGCATCGCGGCCCTTGACGCCCTTCGGCCTCAAGTCGACCAGCACCATGTGGCAGTCCGTGCCGCCCGAAACAATGTCGAGGCCGCCCGAAATCAGCATCTCACACAGCGCCCGAGCATTGGCGACCACCTGTCCGGCATAGGCCTTGAAGTCGGGTCGCAAGGCTTCGCCGAAGGCCACCGCCTTGGCGGCGATGATGTGCATCAGCGGGCCGCCCTGATTGCCCGGAAACACTGCCGAATTGAACTTCTTCGCCAGCGTCTCGTCATTGGTCAGGATCATGCCGCCGCGCGGGCCACGCAGCGTCTTGTGCGTCGTGGTGGTGACCACATGGGCATGCGGCAGCGGGTCTGGATAAAGGCCGGCAGCGACCAATCCGGCATAGTGCGCCATGTCGACCATAAGATAGGCGCTGACCTCGTCGGAGATTCTGCGGAAAGCCGCAAAGTCGATGGCGCGTGGATAGGCCGATGCGCCGGCGATGATGAGCTTCGGCCTGGTTTCCAGTGCTTTGTGCCTGAGCATATCGTAGTCAATCTGCTGGTCGGAGAGGCGCACCTCGTAGCTGACGACGTCGAACCATTTACCCGACATTGTCACTGGCGAGCCGTGGGTGAGATGCCCCCCATGCGCCAACGACATGCCCATAATGCGGTCGCCCGGGTTGAGCAGCGCCAGGAACACCGCTTGGTTGGCCTGCGCGCCCGAATGCGGTTGGACATTGGCAAAACCAGCGCCGAACAGCTTCTTCGCGCGGTCGATGGCAATCGTCTCGACCTCGTCGACGAATTCGCAGCCGCCATAATAGCGGCGGCCCGGATAGCCCTCGGCATATTTGTTGGTCAGTACCGACCCTTGCGCCAGAAGCACGTCGTTCGAGACGATGTTTTCGGACGCAATCAGTTCGATCTGGTTCATCTGTCGATCCAACTCGCGGCCGATGGAGGCCGCGATCTCAGCGTCACCGAGCGTTGCATTCAACTCTGTTTGGTGGACGGTCATTTGCTTGTCCTTTGTTCTCAGATGCCGAGCGCGATTTCGCGGCTGGCTGCCCGCAGCAGTCCCCAGACGTGATCGGCGAAAGAGCGCCAGACCTCAATGCGGAACCGGTTTTCGTCGTGGCGGATCAAGATGATCTGCGCCTTGTCGAAAATGGTGCGCGTTCCGGTGCCCGAAGGCATGGTGTCGAAGTCGAAAGCGCAGGCCGATCGCAGCGCCAGCACAGCGTCAGCACCTTCGACGGCGATGCCGATCTCGCGATGGCCGACATCGACCAGGCTGTGCGGGCATCTCGCATAGAGCGCGGCGAAGGTGGCTTCGATGGCGCGGCTTTCGTCGACAGGTGCGTAGAGCTGCCACTCGGCCGGACCAAGGCAAAGCGCCAGCCTGCCACCCGAAGTCGCGGTCGCGCCGATCGTCGCCGGCAGTGCGCAGCCAAAGGCTTTCGAGGCAGCTCCCAGGTTTTCCGGCGCGATGCGGAGATTGAAGCGCGAAGAATCCTCGGCGTCGTGGATGACGAGGGAGGATCGCTCGGCCAGTGAGATGCGGTGACCCATCAGCGGGTGGCGTTCTTGCAGCATGATGGTTCTCCTAGGCGTTGAGGCGCTTGTTTTCCGGATCGACGAACACCATGCCGACGATCTCGGCTTGGTGGGTGATGTCCGGCATCGGAACGTGAATGGTCTGACCTTCCTTCGCCCGTCCGCCCTCGACGATGGCAAGCGCGATGGAGCGTCCGAGCGTTTCGCTCCAGTAGGACGAGGTGACATGACCGACCATTTTCATCGGCACCCGCTGCCTTGGGTCGAGGACGATCTGAGCCCCCTCCTCCAGTACGGTTTTGGGATCGCTCGTCAGCAGCCCGACCAACTGCTTGCGGTCGGTCTGGAGCATATCCGGCCGGGTCAGCGAGCGCTTGCCGACGAAGTCCGGCTTGGTCTTGCCGATGGCCCAGGCAAGGCTCGCATCGTCTGGCGTCACCGTGCCGTCGGTGTCCTGGCCGACGATGATGTAGCCCTTCTCGGCGCGCAGCACGTGCATGGTCTCCGTGCCATACTGTGTGAGGCCGTATTTGCGGCCGGCGTCATAAAGCGCTTCCCAGACGGCCCGGCCGTACCGCGCCGGCACGTTGACCTCGAAGCCGAGTTCCCCGGTGAAGGAGACGCGGAACAGTCTTGTCGGTACGCCGCAGATCTTGCCCTCGGCGACCGACATATGCGGGAATGCCTCGTTGGTGAGGTCGATGCCTTCGACCAGCGGCTCAAGCAGCTTGCGGGCGTTCGGACCGTTCAGCGCGATAACTGCCCACTGCTCTGTCGTCGAGGTCAGCCACACCTTCAGCTCGGGCCATTCGGTCTGGAGATAGTCCTCCATCATGTTGAGCACCCGCGCCGCGCCGCCCGTCGTGGTGGTGACATGGAAGCGGTCCGTCGAAAGCCGGCCGATGACGCCGTCGTCGCGGATGAAGCCGTCCTCGCCGAGCAGCAGGCCATAGCGCAGCCGTCCCGGCGCCAGCTTGGTCCAGGCGTTGGTATACATGCGGTTCATGAACTCGGCCGCATCCGGACCGACGACTTCGATCTTGCCGAGCGTCGAAGCGTCGAACATGCCGACCGACTGGCGCGTCGCCCGGCATTCCCGCGCCACCGCCTGGTGCATATCCTCGCCCTGCTTGGGGAAATACCAGGCGCGCCGCCAGAGCGACACCGGCTCGTAGGCCGCGCCATTCTCTTCGGCCCAACTGTCGATCGACGTTTTGCGAGTCACCTCGAACAGGTCGCCGCGATTGTAGCCGGCGAAGGCGCCAAAGGTGGTCGGCGTGTAAGGCGGGCGGAACGTGGTTAGCCCGACCGACGGCGATGGTCGCTTAACCGCGTCCGATGCGATAGACAGGCCGTTCATATTTGACGTCTTGCCCTGGTCGGTCGCCATGCCGGTGGTGGTGTAGCGCTTGATGTGCTCGATCGACTTGAACCCTTCGCGGACGGCAAGGCGGATGTCCTTGGCGGTCACATCGTTCTGGAAGTCGACAAAGGCCTTGGCAAAGGATGCGTTCTTGTCCGACGGCAGTTCGCGGTTGCTAGCACCAGCGCAAAGCACCTCGCCTTCCACCGCGTAGGACCCGGCGATGGCGCCAAAGCCGGCATCCGTAGCAGCCGCGGCTCCCGCCGAAGCGCCTTCCACCAGGGACTCTTCCAGACCGAAGTTGCCATTGCCGGCGCCGGCGCAGCGGCTGTCCTCGGTGCGCGCACCCGGCAGGAACATCTGCCGCTCCTCATTCCAGTCGAGCTTGCCTTTGGTGTGGGAAAACAGATGGACACTCGGCGTCCAGCCGCCCGACATCAGCAGCGCGTCGCAGGCGATCGTCCGGGCCGGTCCGACCTGGCCGCCGACAGCGACCGGATTGACCCGAACAGAGCTGACGCGAAGACGCCCTTTGGTTCCAGTCACAGTCCAGCCACACAGGGTTTCGATGCCCAAAGCCTTGGCGCGCTTGACAAAGTCGTCTGGAACCTTTGCGCGGACGTCGACGATCGCCGCAACCTTTGCGCCGGCCTGCGCCATGTCGAAAGCGGCGAGCCAAGCCGAGTCGTGCGAGGTGACGACCACAGGCCGGTTGCCAACCTTGACGCCGTAACGATTGAGAAAGGTCCGCGCCGAGCCGGCCAGCATGACGCCCGGCCGGTCGTTACCGTCGAACACGAGCGGCTTTTCGATCGAGCCCTGCGCCAATACGACCTGCTTTGCGCGCACCTTCCATAGCCGTTCGCGCGGCGCGCCTTCTGGGGGGTCGGAAAGGTGGTCAGTCAGGCGCTGGCATAGGCCGACAAAATTCTGGTGGTAGTATCCGATCGCCGTGGTGCGGTTGAGTAATATGACGTTCTTCATCGCAGCGAGCGCCGCGTTGGTTTGTTTTAGCCAATCCCAGGCCGGAAGACCGTTGATCTGAGCATCCGGCTCGCTGAGCAACGAGCCGCCGAATTCAGCATTCTCGTCGACAAGGATGATCTTGCCGCCGCTCCTTCCCGCTTCTAGAGCTGCCGCAAGACCAGCAGGACCTGAGCCGACCACCAGCACGTCGCAATGCGCATAGCGGCTGGCATAGGTGTCGGGATCGGGAACCGCCGGCGACTTGCCGAGGCCAGCGGCACCGCGGATGAACGGTTCGTAGACCTTGTTCCAGAAGGACTTCGGCCACATGAAGGTCTTGTAGTAGAAGCCCGCGGAAAACAGCATATAGAGCGGATCGTTGATGGCACCGACATCGCGTTTCAGCGAAGGCCAGTGGTTCTGGCTGACCGTGTTCAGCCCGTCGAAGATTTCAAGCACCGTCGCGCGTGTATTGGGCTCGGCGCGGCCAACACCGCGATTGACCCCAACCAGCGCGTTCGGCTCTTCTGATCCAGCCGAGAGAAAACCGCGCGGGCGATGATACTTGAAAGATCGGCCGATGAGATGCACGCCATTGGCTAACAACGCGGAGGCAAGCGTGTCGCCCTGGCGGCCCTCGAAAGTCTCGCCGTTGAAGGTGAACCGGACCGGCCGATTGTGATCGACGCGACCCTTGCCGGATACGCGATAGCTGTTCATGAACGCGCTTCCTTAATCTTGGTTTCAGTCGGGCGCGGCAGCCCGGCCTTGTAGGTCATGGCGAACCGATCGCTGACCGTATCGCGCACGGCATTGAAGAAGCGGCCGCAGCCATGCACATGACGCCAGCGTTCGAAATGCGTGCCGCGCGCATTCGAACGGACAAACAGGAAATTCTTCCACTCGTCATCGGTCAGCGCGGACGGATCGGCCGGGCGGGCAACATGTGCCTCACCGGCATAGGCGAATTCGACCTCGGGTCGTTCGGTCTCGCAATAGGGGCAGCGGATAAGAAGCATCGTTTTCTCCCTCAATGCGCCACGGCGGCGGCGGCGGCCTCGTCGATCAGCCGACCGTTGGTGAAGCGTTCGAGCGTATAGGGCGCGTTGATCGGGTGCGGCTCGTCGCGGGCGATGGTGTGGGCGAAGATGTGGGCCGCGCCCGGCGTCGCCTTGAAGCCGCCGGTGCCCCAGCCGCAATTGACGTAGAGCCCAGGAACCGGCGTCTTGCCGATGATCGGAGAACGATCCGGCGTGACATCGACGATGCCGGCCCATTTGCGCAGCATGCGCATGCGCGTGAAGATCGGAAACACCTCGCAGATCGCCGCGACCGTGTGTTCGATCAGCGGCAGGCCGCCGCGCTGGCTGTAGGACACGTATTGGTCGGTACCCGAACCGATGACCAGTTCACCCTTGTCGGACTGGCTCATATAGGCATGCACGGTGTTCGACATGACGACGCACGGGAAGATTGGCTTGACTGGTTCTGACACCAGCGCCTGCAGCGGAAAGCTCTCCAGCGGCAGGCGGACACCGGCGGTGTCCATCACCACCGAAGTGTGACCAGCAGCTGACACGGCCACCTTCTTTGCCTTGATGAAGCCGCGCGGCGTGTCGACGCCGATGACCTTGCCCAAGACGTCGCGACGGATCGCCGTCACCGGGCAGTTCTGAATTATGTCAACACCGCGCGCGGCCGCACCTCTAGCATAGCCCCAGGCGACCGCGTCGTGGCGGGCAACACCGCCGCGCCGCTGCAGCGCCGCCCCCATCACCGGATAGCGCGCGTCTTTTGCGATGTTGAGGGGCGGGCAATAGGCCTTCGCCTGTTCGGGCGTCAGCCATTCGTTGTCAACGCCGTTCAGCCGGTTGGAATGGATATGGCGCTTGAAGCTCTGCACGTCATGGACCGAATGCGCCAGCATCATCACCCCGCGCTGCGAGAACATGACGTTGTAATTGAGTTCCTGGCTCAAGCCTTCCCACAGGTCGAGTGCGTGGTCGTACAGCTTGGCGCTCTCGTCATAGAGGTAGTTGGAGCGGATGATGGTGGTGTTGCGGCCGGTGTTGCCGCCACCGAGCCAGCCCTTGTCGATGACCGCGACATTGGTGATGCCGTGCTCCTTGGCGAGATAGTAGGCCGCGCCCAATCCATGGCCGCCGGCGCCAACGATGACGACGTCGTACTCGGCCTTCGGCTCGGCGTCTGGCCATTGCGGCTGCCAATTCTTGTTGCCGGTCGCGGCGTTGCGCAGCAGTGCGGAAAACGAAAAGCGGGTCATGACTTACCCCGGGTTCAACATGCCGCGACTATCCGCCCAATTTCCGGTCTTAGACAGGACAGCTGCGTCATAGTAGTATTACCGGTGCGACAGATGGGATGGCGTTGGATCGGGGGCTGGGAAATACGGATGAAATCGAGACATGCGCCAAGACGCGGCGGCCCACGGCGTCTATCCGTCGGCTTCATCCTGGCCCGGCGCTTCACGCTTTGCGCCTTCGCCAATTTCGTCGACGTGCTCCGCCTCTCCGCCGACGAGGGCGACCGCAGCAGGCCGATCCTGTGCGGCTGGCGCGTGCTTTCCGCCACGATGGATCCCATCGTCTCCAGTTCGGGCATCGCGGTCCAGCCCGAGGAGCGCCTGGGCGACCCGGCCCGCTTCGACTATGTCGTGGTGGTTGGCGGATTGATCGACGAGATCGAAAACCTGCATCCGGACTATGTGCGGTTCCTGCACCGGGCGGCAGAAGCCGGGGTGCCGCTGGTCGGTGTGTGCACCGGCGCATTCGCGCTTCACCGCGCCCGGCTGATGGACGGCTACAAATGCTGCGTCAGCTGGTTCCACCACGACGATTTCCTGGAGCAGTTCGACGGACTGAAGCCAGTTTCCGACCAGATCTTCGTGGCCGACCGCGACAGGCTGACCTGTTCGGGCGGCGTCAGTTCTGCGCATCTGGCGGCCTATCTTGTCGACAAGCATGTCGGCCGCGCGCAGGCCAGCAAGAGCTTGCACATCATGATCATCGATGAGGCCGAGCGCGCGGAGACGCCTCAGCCAGGGATGCCGCTCGACCTGCACACTGACGATCCGATGGTGAAGAAGGCACTACTCCTGATGCAGCAGACCATCGACACGCCGGTCTCGGTTAATGAACTCGCCCGGCGGCTTGGCGCCAATCGGCGCCAGATCGAGCGTCGTTTCCAGCGGACGATCGGCATTGCGCCAATGCTGGCCTACAAGATCATGCGTCTTGAACATGCCGAGTTTCTGCTCAAAAACTCGCAGGGTTCGGTAACGGAAATCGCCAACTCGACCGGCTTCTGCGATTCGTCTCACTTCATCCGCGCCTTCCGCGAGCGCCGCGGCGTGACGCCTGCTGTATTTCGAAGCCACGCTTAGAGAAAGGAGCTTCGGGCCTACTCGCCTGGCAGGATGTGGCTCGACTCGGTGCGCCAGGACATCCAGATTTTCGCACCCGGCGTCAGGTTCAGCCGTTCCAGCTCGTCATGGCTCTTCTGCGCCTTGAGTTCCAGGCCGTCGGCGCCTTCGAGGTGGATGACCGCTGTGGCGCCGACGAACTCCTCGCCGACCACCGAGGCCTGCATGCCGTTGACGGCCTCCGTGGGCTTCTCGTTGGTCAACTGCACGCGGTCGCCGGAGACGACGAAGGTCGCCTTATCGCCTTTGGCCAATGTCTTGGCAGGATTGCGGGCGACGCCGAACTCGCCCGAGGGCGTGACGATCCTGATGGCATCGCCGTCCGCTGCTGAAACCTTGCCGGCGAACACATTCGAAGAGCCAAGAAACTCGGCGACGAACTTCGTCCGCGGCGCGCGATAGATCTCCTGAGGGTTGCCGATTTGCTCGATGCGGCCGCGGCTCATGATGACGACGCGGTCGGCCATCGAAAAGGCCTCAGACTGGCTGTGCGTGACATAGACGAAGGTGATGCCGAGCTCTTTTTGCAGATTGGACAACACGGTCTGCATGCGCACCTTGAGATGCGCGTCGAGCGCCGACAACGGCTCGTCGAGAAGCAGGATTTCGGGCTCCGTCACCAGCGAGCGCGCCAACGCCACGCGTTGGCGCTGTCCGCCCGAAAGATGAGCGACGTTGCGATCGGCGAATTCGGTGATCTGCATGCGCTCGAGCCACTTGTCGACGCGTCGCCTGCGCTCGGCTTTTTCGGTGCCGCGCATGCGCAGGCTGAACTCGACATTCTCGCGCACCGTCAGGAACGGGAACAGCGCCAGGCTCTGCCACACCATCGGTGTGTCGCGACGCCAAGTCGGCAAGTCGTTGATGCGCTTGCCGGCAAGGCGGATCTCGCCTTCTGTCGGCGCTTCGAGCCCCGCCAGCATTCTGAGTGTGGTGGTCTTGCCGCAGCCGCTCGACCCCATGATGGCGAGAAATTCTCCTTTGCGGATTTCGAGGTCCATGCGCTCGACGGCGTTGAAGTTGCCGAAACTTTTGGCGACGCCGTCAAAGACGACGAGAGCTTGATCGATCATGACACCAACTCCGGCGCGTTGCCGCCGGCCTTGGGCGCGGCGCTGCGTTTCATCAGAAGAATCTGGGCGAGGATCACCAGCGTCATCGAGGCGAGGAAGACGAATGTGCCGATGACGTTGATGCGTGGGCTGACCTGGCCTTGCAGAAAGCCGAGAACCTTGACCGGCAGTGTTTCGTGCAGACCCGACACGAACCACGACACCGCGAATTCGTCGAACGACACCGCCATGGTGATGAACAGCGCGGCGAAGATGGCAGGTCGGCAGAACGGCACGATGACGTGACGCATCGCCATCCATTCCGACGCGCCGAGGTTCCAGGCAGCGGCTTCCAGCGAAGGGTCCATCTGCGAGAGGCGCAACCGGCAGATCGCCATGGCGAAGGGTGCGCACATGACCACATGGGCGATGATGACGGAATGGACCTCGCCGGACAGGTGGACGTTGGACAGGAAGGCCAACATCGCCAAGCCCAGAATGACCACGGGAATGGTCGGCGGCAACAGTGCAAGCGCAAGGTAGAACGGCTTGCCGAAGAATTTATAGCGGAAGTCGGTATAGGCGGCGCCGAATCCAAGTGCCGTGGCGACGACCGAGACGGTCGCGCCAACGATCAGCGTGTTGCGCAAGCCCTCCCAGACGAGCGGATCGGCATAGACGGCTTCGTACCAGATGGTCGAGAAACCACCCAGTGGCAGCGAGGGAAATCGGTCTATGTTGAGCGAGAAGACGAAGCTCGCGGCGATCGGCGCGAAGATGAAGGCGAAGGCGAGTACGATGTAGAGTTTCAGCGCCCAGTCGATCAACGGATTGCGGTTGAAATCGTTCATCGACCGCGCTCCTTGTAGGCAAAGCTCACCGCCGCGAATGCCACCGCGAGCAGCGTCGCGATCATGGTCAGCGCGATGACGGCAGCACGCGGCCATTGCTGGCCCGATTTGGTGGTGTCGGTGATCAGGATGGACAGCGTCGGCGGGTCGCCGCCGCCGAGATAGAGCGGGCTGACGAAATCGCCGAAGGTGAGGATGAAGCAGAACAGCGCCGCGATCACCAGCCCGACCCTGGCCGCCGGCACCACCACCTCGAACACCGTGCACAAACGCCCGCAGCGCAGATTGTGTGCCGCTTCGATCAGCGTGCGGTCGACGAACATGAGGCTGAACAATTGCAGCAGCACGACAAGCGGGAAGCTCAGCGTCAGATAACCGACCATCGTTCCGAAGACCGAATTCAGCATGCCGAACGGGCCGATGCCCGTCTTTGCCAGCAGCGCATTGATGATACCGTTGTCGGACAGGAAAATCTGCCATGAATAGACGCGCACCAGATAGCTGGTGAAGAAGGGGATGACCATCAGGAACACGGCCCAGCGCCGCGCCGTTTCCGACAGCTTGAAGGCGATGCCGTAGGCGCAGGGGAATGCCAGCGCGCTGGTGATGGCGGCGGCCGCCGTCGACAGCACTAACGTGCGAAAATAGGCTTCCCAGAAGACGCCTCGGCCAAGCATCCTGGCCCAGTTGTCGGGATTGAAATCCGGCTCCATGCGGAAATTCCGGACCGTCCAGAAACTCAGCGCGATCAGGAAGACCAGCGGCGCCAGAAAGAACAGCACCTGCCAGATCAGCATCGGCAGGGAGAATGTCAGTCCGTAAAGGGTGATCGATTTCCGCATCGATGCAGGTTCCGTCCGTTGAGGCACGGCTCGCCCGTCTGCATGACGCACGACCATTCTCCAAGAAATGCCGGGCGGGCTTGGTGCCCACCCGGCGATGATGACTGTTACGATCCCTTGTATTCGGACCAGAAGTCATTCCAGTCTTCAAGACTCTGCTGAACCGGCAACTGGCGGTATTTGATACGCCCATTGCGGATCATGTCCATGACATTGCTCTGGTTGAGCAGCATGCCCTGGCGCTTGGCCTCCGCGGGAGTTTCAGTGGCCAAAAGCTCCCAGCCCTTCTTGTTCGGGATGAGGCAGGGATAGGCTACCATGTTGGCCGACTTCACCTGGCCCTTGGCCGAGGTAATGTACTGGATCCATTTCTTCGCCAGATCGGCCTTCTGCGAGCCTTTGCCGATCGAGAAGGATTCGGTGAACTGCAGGCCGCCCTCTTCCGGAATGACGGTCCGCACCTTCGCGCCGCCCTTTTCCAGCGCCCCGGTGATCCAGTCGCCGATGCCGGCCATGGCCAGCATCTGGCCGTTCTGAAGCGACGAGAAGGTGCCGCCGTAGTCGAAGAAGCCGCCGATCTGCGGGCGCAGCGACTTCGTTTTATCCTGCACCGCGCTCCACGCTGCGGCGTCAATATCGTAGGGCGAGGCGTTGCCGGTGAGCAGGCTGATCTGACCGAGATTGGGCAGATGCCAATCGAAATGCCCGACCTTGCCCTTCAGCTTCTCGGCCCAATAGACATTGTAGGTGGAGGCCTCCTTCTCGGTGATCGCGTCGGTGTTGTAGGCCACGCCGAGGAAGCCGAAACGGGTAATGACGGAATAGAGGTCGTTGCCCTGCCAGTGTCCTGGAAAATGCTGGAATTCGGGGAAGAATTCGTCGAACGGATAATCAGCGGGATCGAGCTTCTCGATATAGCCGGCCGCGTTGAGCTGCTGCACGTATTCGGCATCCGACAGGATGATGTCAAAGGTTCCGGGAGGCGATTGGGCGATCAGCCCGAGCATGTTGTCGCCGCCGGTATAGTATTTCGGCTTGAACTTGACGTTGTTCACCGCCTCGAACTCGGCCACCACGTCAGGTTCGGCATGGCCATACCATGCGAGCATATTGAGCTCGACCGGCTCGGCGAAAGCCAGGCGGCTGAGGAACGGCATCGCCAGCGCGCCGCCGCCCAGAATACTTGCACCCTTTAGAAGATCGCGGCGCGTGTGCACGCCGGACAAGCTTTTCTTGATTGTCATGGTTGTTCCCCTTGGCTTGTGGTTCCAGCAAGCCTACGAACGGTCCAACTATTTGGAAAATTAATTCTCATAATAAATGCATTTACACCCCTTATTGACGGTCCAGTTCGATCGGCCGCCGTACCGGGTCGCCGGAGACACCGGCTTCATCCAGGCGCGCGACGATGTGATTGACCAGCCTGATTCCGGCATCGGACAGGCGGGGATGCTTGTAGAACAAGCCGACCCGGATTTCAGCCAGCGCTGGGAACCCGTCGCTGTGGTCCAGGACCCGCATACCGGGCAGCATTGTGTAACGGGTCAGCGCGCTGACGCCGAGGCCGTTCACCACGGCATTCTGCAGCCCCGCGATGCCAGACCCGGTATAGGCCACGCGCCAGCGGATCTGTGCGGTATCCAGGGACTGGATCATCCGCGCCCGGTAGGCGCACCCTTCGGGGTGGGCTGCCAGCGGTACGCCGCTTCCCAGGTCAAAACGGGCGGCATCGGCGGCAGCCCAGATCGGCCGCTCAATCCATGAACGCGACAGATATTGGGAGCGCTCATTGTTGACCATCGCCACCGCCAGATCGAGTTCGTCGGCGCGCAGTCGATCGAGAATGTCGGCGCTCCAGCCGCAGTGGATTTCCAGCGAAATGCCCGGATGCTGGCTGGTGTATTCGGTGATGACGCCCTGCAGGAAGGCGACCGCATAGTCGTTCGGCAGGCCGATGCGTAGCACGCCGGCTATCTTCGACCGATTGAAATAGGAAGCCGCCTCATCGTTGAGCCGCAGCATTTCGCGGGCATAACTTAGCAGCATCTCGCCTTCGCTCGTCAGCGTGAGCGTGCGTCCGACTTGTTTGATGAGCGGCGCCCCGACCAATTCCTCGAGCCGGCGGATCTGCAGCGAGATGGCCGGCTGGGTGCGCCCCAGCGCGTCTCCGGCCTTTGTATAGGCGCCAAGATCGATGACCGAAACAAAGGTCCGCAGCAGATCGGTTTGAAAGTTGATGAAATTTCGCATGGATTTGGATTTCTCATACCAGGATCATGAATATAAATTTTTCATATCACCAGTACCACCACTAATCATCAGCCTCAACAGCCGAAGCTGGGAGGAACTCATGCCCGATATCACTGTTTTTGCCGCCGAACTGCCTTGGCAGGACTACGATGCGAAGGTTCGGGACGGCTCCGTGCCCATCCTCCTGCCGGTCGGGTCGATGGAGCAGCATGGCCACCACATGCCTATGCATGTCGACGTGCTATTGCCGGTCGAATTCTCCCGCCGTGTCGCTGGCGAGATCGGCGCACTTGTAGCTCCTCCCTTCACCTACGGCTACAAGTCGCATCAGAAATCGGGTGGCGGCAATCACCTGCCAGGCACGACCAGTCTGGACGGCGCGACACTGGTCGCGGCGCTCCGCGATGTCATCAAGGAATTTGCCCGCCATGGCGTACGCAATATCTGCTTGATGAATGGCCACTTCGAGAACTCGTGGTTCATCGTCGAAGGCATCGATCTGGCGCTGCGCGAGCTTCGCTGGGGCGGTATTAACGACATGAAGATTGTGGTGCTGTCTTATTGGGATTTCGTCGACAAGCCGACCATCGCGCGGCTCTATCCCGACGGGTTCACCGGCTGGGATCTGGAACATGGCGGCGTGCTTGAGACATCGCTGATGCTGTCGCTTTACCCGAACTTCGTGCACCTCGAGCGAGCCGTCGATCATGAACCGGCCAGCTTTCCGCCATACGATGTTTACCCCCCCAAGCCTGAATGGACACCGGCGAGCGGCACATTGTCGTCGCCCAGGGAAGCTTCGAAAGCGAAGGGTGACATCTTGCTGGATGTCTGCGTGGGGGCCATCGTCAAAGCCCTGCGCGTCGAGTTTCCGCGCTGAGCCCTGCTCTTACGCCGATCGTTTCCGGATCTGCGATCGGGGCCTTGAGCTCCAATGCGAGGCAGCGCGCGAAGGCCACCCCGTCAAGCGATTCTCGATCCGGCACGCATTATCAGTATGGAAAAGGCCAATTCGGTGGCGCCTGCCCTCTCGTGTCGGCATTTTCGTCGGGTGGGCAATCACCGCGTTCCACGAGAGTGTCAGCCGTGAAAACTCTTATCAGGAAAATGAGGCAGCCGCGGGCGAGGCCACAGACCGGCGACGCTGCGTAAGGGTTGTGTCGGTTTGTTCGGCTGTCCCCCCGCTGATGCAAATCATGAGGGATGTAGAACACGTCCGTCAGTTCCCGACGATGTTGTGGTCCGGACCGAAGGGGAAGCCGGTGATGTTTTCCGCTCCGTCGTCCTTAATGATCAGAATGTCGTGTTCCCGGTACCCCCCGGCGCCTGGCAAGCCCTCCGGCAGCATCACCATCGGTTCCATCGAGACCACCATGCCGGGTTGCAGCACCGTATCGATGTCCTCGCGTAGCTCCACGCCGGCTTCGCGGCCATAATAATGACAGAGCACGCCGAAGGAATGGCCGTAGCCGAAGGAGCGGTATTTCAGCAGGTCCCATTCCCGATACATCTCGTTGAGCTCGATCGCGATGTCCTTGCACCGCGCGCCGGGCTTGATCAGTTCGAGACCGCGACGGTGGACCGCGACGTTCTTCTGCCAGATGTCAAGGCTGGCGTCGTCGACATGATCGCAGAACAGCGTGCGTTCGAGTGCGGTGTAATAGCCAAAGATCATCGGAAAAGTGTTGAGCGACAGGATGTCGCCTGACCGAACGACGCGGTTGGTGACAGGGTTGTGGGCACCGTCGGTGTTGATGCCTGACTGAAACCAGGTCCAGGTGTCCATCAGTTCGACGTAAGGATGCGATTTCGCGATCTCCCGGATCATGGCGTTGGTCGTTGCAATAGCCACCTCGTGCTCTGGCACGCCGGCTTTCACGGCCGCCACGCAGGCGGCACCGCCGACGTCGCAGACGCGCGCCCCCTCGCGGATCAGTTTTTGCTCCTCCAGCGACTTGATCGAGCGCATCCACATCGATGGTTTGGCGACATCGACGAATTCGACACCCGGCAGCGCCTCCTCAAGCTGACGGCGGAAGTCGACGTTGACGTGGTCAAACTCGATACCGATGCGCTTGGCGCCCGCGGTGAGTTGGCGCACTGCGCGGTAGAAATTGTCGCGGCGCCAGTCAGTATAGGTGATGTTGTCGCCAAAGCTGCGACGGTAGGGCTGGCCGCCATCGATCCCGGCCGAAATGGTCGTGGCTTTATTGTGGTCGATAACCATCCCGTATTTCCGGCCGAAGTAGCAGTAGAGCCAGCCGGAGTAGTAGTTGATGCAATGATAGGAGGTGAACAGCACCGCATCCACCTTGTTCTCCGCCATCCAGCGGCGAACATCGGCCTGGCGGCGCTTCATCTCGGTATCCGAGAATGGCGAATACTCCTTTTCACCATTGTGCCACGCCATCACATGCAACATGTCGTCGGTCATCGCGTGCTCCCCTGCACTGCACTGTTGATGCAGGGATGCTACGATCGGCGCGCGCATCAGGACAATTTATTCACCTGATGCCTGTATTTCCATAAATTATGGCAATTGCCGACGCCGTTGTGGCGGCACCGACCGATTAGCAACACTAATCCTCCGATATCGACTTCTAATTTCCTGCGGCCGGATCGACTTTTTATAGTCCGCTTCCAACCAGAAACCTCAATTTGGATGCGGAGGAAAGAAATGAACGTCTACGCCAAGGGCATGCCCAACGAATTGCTGCGGCTACAGAAGATGCATAATGGCGAGAAGGCTGTCGCCACCTTCAGCCCCGCCGAGATGACGCGCCGTCAGGATGGGCTGCGCAGCATTCTGGCCGAGCTGAAGCTCGACGCGGCGGTGCTGACCTCCTACCACAATATCTGCTATTTCTCCGACTTTATGTTCTGCTATTTCGGCCGTCGCTATGCCTTTGTGGTCACCCCGGAGAAGGCCGTGTCTGTTTCGGCCGGCATCGATGCCGGCCAGCCATGGCGCCGTACCTTCGGCGATAACATCACCTATACCGACTGGCAGCGCGACAACTATTTCTATGCCCTGCAGCAGACGCTGCCCAACGTGAAGCGTATCGGCATCGAGTTCGATCACGTCAACCTCGAGTTCAGGAAACTGCTGCAAGACGCCTTTCCGAACGTCGAGTTTGTCGACGTCGGTGCGCCGACCATGTGGCTGCGCACGATCAAATCGGCCGAGGAAATAGTCCTGATCAAGGAAGGCGCGCACACCGCCGATATCGGCGGTGAAGCCATTCGCAACGCGATCCGCGAGAACGTTCCCGAATATGAAGTCGCGCTGGCCGGCACACAATCCATGGTACGGCACATCGCCAAGACCTTTCCACATGCCGAACTGATGGACACCTGGGTCTGGTTCCAGTCGGGCATCAACACCGACGGCGCCCACAATCCGGTCACCTCGCGCAAGGTTCAGAAAGGCGACATCCTCTCGCTCAATTGCTTCCCAATGATTTCGGGCTACTACACCGCGCTCGAGCGCACGCTGTTCCTCGATCATGCCAGCGATGAGCACCTGCGCATCTGGGAGATCAACTGCGACGTCCACCGTCGCGGGTTGGAACTCCTTAAGCCTGGCGCACGCTGCGGCGATGTGGCGACAGAGTTGAACGAAATCTATCGCAGCCACAATCTGCTCGGCTACCGCTCGTTCGGCTACGGCCACTCCTTCGGCGTGCTGTCGCACTATTATGGCCGCGAAGCCGGCGTCGAACTGCGCGAAGACATCAATACCGTGCTGCAACCCGGCATGGTTGTCTCCATGGAACCCATGCTGACCATCCCCGAGGGGCTGCCAGGTTCCGGTGGCTACCGCGAGCACGACATTCTTGTGATGACCGAAGACGGCGCCGAAAACATCACCAAGTTCCCGTTCGGCCCGGAGCAGAACATCGTCAAGGCGTGATCGCTACTACTCGACTTCTGGCGGGCCTTCCTGGAAAGGAAGGCCCGCTTGCGTTTGTTTGGAACGGCGTGATCTAATCGGTCAATGTGGAGCTAACCATGCGCAGCATCCCAACCGACCTTCTCCGCGCCTTCGTCACCGTTATCGACCTGCGTGGCTATACGCGAGCGGGAGAAAAGCTCGGCCGCACGCAGCCAGCGATCAGTCTGCAAATGAAGCGACTTCAAGAACTGCTCGGCGTCTCGCTCTTCGCCAAGGAAGGTGGCGCGCAGATCACCGAACAGGGTGAACTTGTCGCCGGCTATGCGCGCCAGATCCTGGCGCTCAACGACGACATGATGCTGAAGCTCTCCAAGCGCGACAGCAAGGGCCGGCTGCGACTCGGCATTCCCAACGACTACGCCGATCATTTCCTGCCCAAGCTGATGGCCAGCCTGGCGCGCGACGGCGGCGACCTGACCTTCGACGTCGTCTGCGATCTGTCGCACAATCTGCTGCAGGGCCTGCGCAACGGCCTGTTCGACATTGTCGTGGCGATGACCCCGGACGGGCCTTCCGAAGGCGCTTTCATGACCTGGAAGGAGACGCTGGCCTGGGTCTGCGGAGCGCAGTCCCCGAACCTGGCGGATGATGTCGCAAGTCAAGGAGAACTGCGCATTGTCTGTTATCCCGAAGGCTGCCTCTACCGTCGCAACATGCTAACCGCGTTGCAACGCGACGGCCGCAATTTCGAGATCGTCTACACGAGCCCAAGTCTTGCCGGCCTCGAGGCCGCCGTGGGCGCCGACTTCGGCGTCACGGTCCTGGCGCGCCGGATTATTCCAGCGAACCTCAGGATCATCGAGCCGTCGGTCCACCTGCCCCGGCTCGCCGATGTCGTGGTCGGCATCTATGTCAGCCCCGACCGCAAGCGGTCGACCGTGGCGCAGAGTTTTGCCGCCCGGTTTGCCGATATGTTCGTCGCCGGCGAAGGCACCACCAGGGTCGGCTGAGAACGGCTTCGGGTCCCAGCCCGACGAAAGGCCGTGGCCGGCCGCCTATTTCACCCGACGCCGGGTCAGCAGGGCGAGCATCGCGAACAGGATGATCGACAGCGCGAGCAACAGCGTCGCGGCGGCCATGATGGTCGGATTGATCTGGTCGCGGATGCCGGAAAACATCTGCACCGGAAGAGTGCGCTGTTCGGCCGCCGTCATGAACAGCGCGACGACCACCTCGTCGAACGAGGTCGCGAAGGCGAAGATCGCGCCGGACACCACGCCCGGCATGATGCTCGGCAACGTCACCCGAAAGAACGCCGACGACGGCGATGCGCCGAGGCTCAATGCCGCGCGCGTCAGATTTGTGTCATAGGTGGAAAGCGTCGCCGTCACCGTGATGACCACGAAAGGCGTCGCCAGCGCGGTGTGTGCCAGGACGAGTCCAGTGCGCGTGTTCGTCAGGCCGAACTGGCCGAAGAAGAGATAGCTGCCGACAGCCACGATGACGATCGGCACGATCATCGGCGAGATCAGCAATGCCATGATCAACCGCCGCGCCGGGAAATTGGGGCGCGAGATGCCGAGTGCCGCCAACGTGCCGAGCGTGGTGGCCAGGATCGTGGTCATCACCGCCGCGACGGCACTGTTGAAGATGGCATTCATCCAGCGCGCATTGCCGAAGAAATCCGCATACCAGCGCAGGGAATACTCCTTCACGGGCAAGGTGAAGAACGGGTCCTTGGAGAAGGATAGCGGCACGATGATGAACAGCGGCGCGATCAGGAACAGGAGCACGGCAACGGCGAACGCCACCACCAGCGTGCGCACCAGGCGTTCGGACGGCGTCGCGTAAGAAGGCAGCCACATAGCGTCACCCCAGCTTGATCTTGTCGGCGCCAACGAGGCGCAGGAACAACAGGTAGATGGCAAGCGTCACGACAAGCAGGACCACACCGAGGGCGGCGGCCAGGCCCCAGTTGAGATCGCGGTTGATGTAGACCGAGATGAAATTGGACACCATCTGGTCGCGTGGCCCACCAACAAGAGCCGGCGTGATGTAGTAGCCAAGCGACAGGATGAAAGTCATCAGGCACCCGGCAACGACGCCAGGCAGCGTCTGCGGCGCATAGATGCGCCAGAAGGCGGAAGATGGCGGGGCACCGAGCGAGCGCGCCGCCCTGAGCTGCGTGGCGGGAATCGAGCGCATGACGCTGTAGATCGGCAGGATGGTGAAGGGCAACTGGATGTGCGTCATCGCGATGACCGTTCCGGTGCGCGTGAAGATCAGCTGAAGCCGCTCGCTGGCCAGATGCAAGGTCATCAGCACGTCGTTGACGATGCCGTCGGACTGCAGCAGCACGACCCAGGCGGTGGTGCGCACGAGCAGCGACGTCCACAAGGGAAGCAGCACCATCAGCATCATGATGCCGGCGATTGCCTTGGGCGCGATGGTCAGCACATAGGCGACTGGATAGCCCAGGATAAGGGTGAACAGTGTCACCAGCCCCGCGACGAACAACGTACGCGCCAGCACGTCGAGGAAGATCGCCTGGTCGCCCTGGACGCGTTCGACCGACCCGTTCGGGGCCTGCTGGAGGTCGAGCGCGGTCAGCAGATAGTAAGGCGTGAAAGAAGCACCGTTGCGCTTGATGATCGCCCAGGTTTCCGGCGAGCCCCAATCCTTGTTCTGCTCGAGGAACTTCTCCTGGTAGGGGCCCGTATCCAGCTTCTCGACCATCCGCGCCGCCGCCAGCACGCGGCTGCGCATGCCGGAAATCTCGTAGTTGAGACGCTTGCCGAGCAAGGCGGCCGTGCTGTTGTCCTTGGCGATTTTCAAGTCGGCGGCGAGCGCGGCGTAGACCGGCTCGTCCGGCGTTGAAACGCCATCCCAGCTTTGCAGCGCCGCCAACGTGCGCGGCAGCACCTCGCGCGTCTCCGGATTGCCCACCGCCGTGACCAGCAGGTAGAGGATCGGAGCGACGAAGGCGACCAATAGGAAAACGATCAGCGGCAGGGCCAGCGAAAGTGCTGCACGCCGGGCGGGTTTTTCGGCCCGACGGACGGCCATGAAGACGTTGATCCGGTCGATATCCACGACGGTCATGGCTCACACCTCCAGCAGACGGCATTCCGAAATGCCGCATTCGAGGACGACATCCGTGCCGGACGCGAAATGCAATGCCTGCCGCGCCGGGATGCGCGCGGTGACAAGCTGGCCACCAAAGGCCTCGATCGACAGCCGCATATGGTCGCCGAGGAAAAAGACGTCGCGGGTCTTGCCAGTGAAGCGGTTGAAATCGGCGCGGACACCCTCCCCGGCCAGCGAAATATTCTCCGGCCGCATGGATAGACTTATGTCCGTGCCCGCGCCGGACACATTGGCGCCCGCGGCCTTCAACGTCGTGCCATCGGCCATGCGCACGACGGCCAGGCCGCCTTCTCGTCCAAGCAAGGTGCATGGCAGCGAGTTGTTCTCGCCAATAAAGGAGGCAACGAAGCGGTTGGCCGGCTCGTTATACAGCGTTGCCGGATCCGCGAGTTGCTGGATCCGCCCGTCATGGAACACCGCGATGCGGTCCGACATGGTCAACGCTTCGGACTGGTCATGGGTAACGTAGACCATGGTGATGCCGAGCGAGGTCTGGAGTTGCTTGATCTCGATCTGCATGCGTTCGCGCAATTGCTTGTCGAGCGCCCCGAGGGGCTCGTCCATCAGCACCAGCGAGGGCTCGAACACCAGCGCGCGGGCCAATGCGACACGCTGCTGCTGGCCGCCGGAAAGCTGCGCCGGACGACGATCGCCCAGCGCATCGAGACTGACGCGGCCGAGCGCCTGGCGGACCTTTTCCTTCGCGGCCGGGCCGGTGATGCCGCGATAGCGCAGCGGAAACGCGACATTCTCCGCCACCGTCATGTGTGGAAACAGCGCGTAGTTCTGGAACACAAAGCCGATGTTGCGCTTCTCCGGCGGCAGCCGCTCGACAGGCTTGCCGTCGAGCCGGATATGGCCGAGCGTCGGCTGCTCGAAACCGCCCAGCATCATCAGCGTCGTGGTCTTGCCCGAGCCGGACGGCCCCAGCATGGTCAGGAACTCGCCGCGCAGGACGTCGAGATTGAGGTCCTTCACGACGAAGTTGATGCCGTCGTAGGATTTCTTCACCTCCTCGAACCGAACGAGGGCATCGACTGGGTTGTCCGTCGCAAGTGACATTCGCTGGGAAAAATTCATCGATGCTCTCCTCCGGAAGCCCGCGCTACTGCGCGAGCCAGGTCGTGAACCGCTTGCGTATTTCGTCCCCGTTGTCAGCCCAGAAGCCATTGTCAAGCGTCAGCGAAATCGTCAGATTCTGCGGGCTGGTCGGTAGATTCTTGGCATCCTCCGGCGCCACGAACTCGGCCGCCGATTTCCGTACAGGGCCGTAGGGAATGTATTTCGTGATCCCCGCGAGTACCTTGGGCTCGACCGCGTATTTGATAAAGGCAAGCGATCCCTCGGCATTCTTAGCGCCCTTGGGGATTACCCAGTAATTTGAGTCAAGGATCTGGTTGTCCCAGACGATCCGAAAATCCTTGCCTTCCTTGTTGGCGTTGTAGATGCGGCCGTTCCACGCGGTCGTCATCGTTACCTCGCCCGAAGCGAGCAACTGCGGTGCCTGGGCGCCCGCTTCCCACCACACAATGCTGTCCTTGATCATGTCGAGCTTGGCGAAGGCACGATCCACGCCCGCCGGGGTCGACAGCGTTTCGTAGACCTGGTCAGGCGCAACGCCATCGGCGAGCAACGCGAATTCCAGGTTGGTTGCGGGGTTCTTCCAGAGGCCGCGCTTTCCGGGGAATTTCTTGGTGTCGAACAAGTCTTTGATCGTCTTAGGCCCGTCCGGCAGCTTGGTGCCGTCATAGGCAAGGATCGTCGCGTAGACGATCGTGCCGACGCCGCATTCCGAGGTCGTGCCCTTGATCCAGTCGTTCTCTGGTCCGATTTTCGACCAGTCGATCTTTTCGAAAATGCCCTCGTCGCATCCTTGCAGCAACGTCGGCGCATCGACGTCAACGACATCTATGGTGGTATTGCCGGATTCGATCATCGCCTTGATCTTGGCGATTTCGCCGCCGTACTCCTGCTCGTCAATCTTGGCCCCGGTCTTGGCGGTGTAGGTTTCAAACACCGCCTTCCGCTGCGCTTCCTGGTAAGCGCCACCGAAACTCATGACCGAGAGCGTGTCTTGCGCTCGCGCTGCATTCGAACAAAGCGGCGCAAGCGCCAGCAGCGACAAACCCAGCACACGACCTGTTGAGCGATATCTCATTTCCGCCACTCCCATTGGTTGAAACTCGGCGTCGACTTCCTTTGAGCGAGCCTTGGCCGATGCAAAACGCTAATTTGGTGGAAGCACTACGGCAAATAAGTACATCGCATGGGTCCATGAGGAACCGTTATCGCGACAAGGCGTCTCAGACCAATAGCCGCGTTCGCAGCACTGGACGGCCAGCGTGGTGCGGCTGGCCCGCCACAGCTGCAAAGTGTTCAGGGACCTGCCGCTCTCTCAAAGCCTAATAACGAAAAATCAGAAACGACACGTCTGGCCTTCAGCCCGCGTTCCACTGTGCCGTCCAGAATTATCTGTCGTCGTCCGGAATTAAGCCGGGCTTAGAACTGAAACGAATACGCCGAGAGGTGCGAGCGGCACTCACTCGAAAAGGGTTACCAAACCTGGTCCTGTGGGTTACCAATCCGCGTGTTGAGTGGCCTTAGGTTACCAATCAGGGCCGCAATAAGCTCATTGAAGACAGCTCCTTAGCGCCAGTTCGGAATTAAATGTCATTGGGGCACATTGGTAACCTGTTGACCGAGGGGCATTGGAAACCTCTTCTGGCGAAAGGGGTGGAATATGAGCCGCTTAGCAGTGGGGCCGACGACAGATAATTCTGGCCTTGGACTCTCACCAGCGACAGGTAATTCTGGACGGCATACCAGTCTGCCATTTATGCGACTTTTGACGCACAAACCATGAACACCGCGGCCGCGTGGTTATTGATTTCCAATCGCCACTTAGTCGGCTTGCATGTTCCGAAATGACCGCATTGGGGCCGCAATTGGACCGGCAGCTTCGGGCTGCGGAGCGGACATTTCGGTTTGAGGTGACCATCGTCGTGATTTTACGCAAAGGGGGAAGGGTGCCGGCAGACTCGAAGGTATGCCAGCGGCAATGTTACTTCGACTACGAACGATGGTGGTGGCTGAACTGCACAACGATAGTCGCAAGATATCGGAAACTGCAGTTGAGCGTTCGGTCTATTGTCGATAGGCTCAGTTGCTGGATTCGGGGGTAAGCTGCAAGTGACGTCGGTTTTTGTCGCATACGCCTCCGGTAATCAGTTCCATGGTGATATGATTGTCGCAGCCTGCAAATCGGCTTCAACTTCCGATCGATCAATAACGCCATGGTCGACACTTGACACGTCGGGCTCACCAGTTGCGCGGTCGGTGGAAAGCTGGATCGAAGGCGCCGACGCTTTCATTGCCGACATCTCTCTCGTCAATCACAACGTGACCTACGAGCTGGGATTTGCGATCGGATTGCAAAAGCCCACGCGATTGATCCGCTCGACCCACATGGACTTCCAACCGGTCAAAGCCATCGGCTTGCTAGATACCTTGGGCTATGACGGCTACGACTATGATCACGTTCTTGTTCGCACCCTATCAAAACGCGACGAAACGACCCGCTGGGCTGAACTGGCTAAAAATAAGGATCAACCGGTTTTCATCCTTCAACTTCCGACCCCTACTGAATCCACCCTACGGACGACCAGCGCCGTAAAGAAGATTGCGCGGATCAAATTCCGCAACTTCAATTCGAGCGAGATCAGCCGACTAAACGCCAGCGAGGCCTATGAACAGGTGGCTTCCTCGTTCGGCATCATCGCTTTCTGGATGGAAGGTGACAGCGAGCAGGCTGCTCGCAATAATCAAAGAGCGGCGTTCATTTACGGCATTGCCCGCGGTCGCAACATTCCGGCATTGTTAATAGCTCACCAGAAGTCCAGCCTTCCTCTGGACCTACAGGACCAAGCCGACCGGTGGTGGAAACTAGGGGACATCGATGAGATCATAGGCGCTTTCAGATTGCGCGTGGCAGACGTTGCCAACGAGTTCGTCTCGATTAAGCCAGATCACGAAAACCTGCTTGAACGATTGAGTTGCGGCGATCCTGTAGCCGAGAATGAAGCAACTTCGCTTGCAGACCATTTCCTAGAGACCGACGGCTATCAGCGAACTCTACTCGGCGAAGCCAACGTTCTGGTCGGTAGGAAGGGAAGCGGCAAGACAGCGGTTTTCCTACAAGTAAGAGATCGCACTAGGTCGAATAAGGCAAACATCGTCATCGACTTAATTCCAGACGGTTACCAGCTCATCAAGATGAAAGAGTTTATCTTGGATAAGCTCAGCTTCGGTACTCGAAAGGAAGTTATCGCTGCTTTTTGGGAATACGTACTGTGGCTCGAAATCACCTACAAGCTGTTGGAGAAGGATGAAACGAGGGCGTTGCGCGACATGCGTCTTCTCCAGGGCTACAACAAGCTCAAGGCCCTATTTGAGGCGCGTGTCGACACAGGAACCGGGGACTTCTCCGAACGACTGAAACGACTGGCACAAAACGTTGTCGACCGGTTTCGCAGCAGCGCCATCGTTGACGTTGAACTTCACCAACTGGATTCATCCAAGGTGCTAGAGGCCATCTATGGGCAGGACGTCCGAGAACTCCGAGAGACCGTTCTTGAGTACCTTCGCCTCAAGGGTTTCGTTCTATTCCTCTTCGACAATCTCGACCGCTTTTGGACGCCCGGGGGCTTCACCGACGACGATGCCCTGATAGTGGTCGGGCTGACCGAGTCAATGCAGGAGATCGCACGGAAGTTCCGTCGGAAGTCGCTTGAATTTAGGTGGGCTATTTTTATTCGAAGCGACGTATACGAGTTCCTAATACGCGGGATGGCGGACTACGGAAAGTTGGCTGTCCAAAGCATTGAATGGTCCGATCGCAGCTTGATGAAGGCCCTTTTCGAACAACGCCTCCAGTCGAGTGTCTCCGCCATTGGCGAGTCTTGGAGTTCGCTTTGGGGTCGTGCTTCCGTGGCGACGGTAAACGGGCGCCCTGTCCTCGATTTCCTGATCGACGGCTGCCTTATGAGACCCCGCTATCTTATCCGTCTTTTCGAGACAGCACGTCGTCGCGCCCTGACGTTTGGGCGCAACAAGATGGAGGAAGAGGACTACGTCGTCGCATTGAGGGAGCTAGGATGGCAGGTGTTGGAAGATTTGGACCGCGAGATCGCCGATCTAGTCCCGAACGGATCGGACCTACTCTTTGAAATTCTACAGCATCGCGATGGACTGACGGCGGCAAAGTTCCGGTACATAGCGGCAAAGCAGATGAAGACGCCGGACAACGTGGAGAAGCTGCTCGACGTCATGCTTTGGAATGGCAGCGTCGGAGTTTTGGACAATGGCGCTCCAAAATACATCTTCGACTCGGGATATAAGCGCCAGTATTTGGCGGCCTTGGTCAAGGCAAACGAGGGTGTCCAGCTCACCCTGCATCCCACTCTCGTTGCCGCCTTGGGCTCTGCGGTTTAGATCGGCAGAGCCCACCATCGCCGTGCTCGGTAAGGCTCAGGGCCGAACGCGGATCACTCCGGTATCGCATCGGATCGATAAACAAGCCAAAGTACCTGAACTAGTCCGACTTCGAGACCCTCTTGCTGGCGCCGCTCGAGTTCATCGAGCGCAACCGCGTGCGGTGCACGGCCTTCGGGCAGCGCATCTCCTACGAAGACATGACGCAGACGGTCCCTCTGTTCGGCGATGCGCTTGCGGCGGAAGCTAGCCTCGGCCTGTCAGAATAATGAACCGGGCTGCTCGCCAGAGAAGAATCTCGAGCCTATGCCGCCGAGCAGGCAGTGGCCCGGAATGAGGAAATCAGAATCTGGGTCGGGACCGTCCAGCCGCCATGGGAATGACGCACGGCGTGATTCGAGGGATTGTGCTTGCTGGACAGCTCTGCGGATTCGGAGACCCCGACCAGGCGGCAGCTTATTTGTAGTCCTGACCCAATAGCGGACTAACAGCTTTCGGCCCTGGCATACACGCATTTGATCGTCGCTGCAGTCGATGACCGCTGTTGGCGCATGCGCGCTGCAGCAAAGGCGGACGCAGTAGGCAAACTTCGCCTAAGATCGCCACACCACCATCTGGCTGTCATGATCATGCCGACGACGGAGTCTCCCTGACAAATTGGCGATGCGGCTTGCCGCGACCTGCGGTGCTGCGCCTGCGTCGAAGCTTCGGTCGAGGCCTTCGTAAAGCAGCCAGCCGAATCCCTGGTCAAGATCAACAATCAGCTTCCGGCCTGACTCGTACACGAGGATCAGACTTCGCTTGTGGGGCGGCTGGCCAACTGTCAGCTTGACGTCGAGATTCCGACGGTCGCCATAGGCTCCGGCAAAAGCGTCCAACATGTCGTTGTCGGTGATGTCAGAGGCGACCTGATTCCGCGAAAACCCCGAGTCCTTGTCCGATGCGGTCTCGATCGACAGAGGTATCGTCTCGCCTCCGGTGAGAACTGACACGGTATCAACGAGGAGACGAAGAACTAACGGTGACCGCGCGAAGCGATCACGATAGGAAACTTGGACAGGCCGTTCCTTCGCCGAGACACCGCAATCAGCTGCGGCCTTGCGGATAGCTTTCGACATCTTCTCGCCGAAGGCACTGATTGGGCCGTCAAGGGTTCGATCAAGGATGACCACTGCGGCGCCGCTCTTCGGCGCCAACCTTTCTGGGCTGACCGTCGCTAGCCTAGGCTCGAGTTCAAGGGGCGCGCGTGCAATGGGAAGACTGTGGCTGGCGCCCCAGTCGGGTGCAACCATTTGGATCGCGTCGTCCCGGCTCGCCCAGGCATGACCGCCCTGCCCATCCGTCGCATAGGCAAACAAGATGCCACCATTGCTAAAGCGTACGGCATCCCCCTCTGCGATAATAACGTGGTGCCTCGAACTGTAATCCCGGAGATAAAGAAGTTGAGACGCGTCGAGTGCGTCGACAGTGCCTCTTGGAAGAATGAGCGTGACTGCCCGGCCGTTGCCTGCCCAGCGCCGGAACAGAGAGGTCGGGGGCCAATCCTCCAGTGCTGCCAAATCGCGCAACTGCGCCCAGAAAAAGAGTTTCGATTGGCCGCGACCGTTCAGCCATTCGTCGATCTCCGCGAGCGGTCGCCCGGAGATGTCGGCGCGCTGTGCGAAAGCGTCCTCTGGGCTGATCATGTCCGGAAGGCAAAGATGCGCATCCATAAAGGTAATGGCCTTCTTTCGGTCGAGTTCCTCCTCTTTCTCCGGCGCATCGGAGACGAGGACGCAAGATGAGCAGGCATGGGTACACTTGCGCGGACAGTCGAGTATCGCGCGAGCACTCTTCAAGATCGCACGGATGTCGTCTGCAGCGCGCACCACATAGCCTGCGCCTCCCGCAGCCCGGTCGTAGAGGAAGATGGAAAGCGTGGTGCTGGTCATGGCATTGCGCGATGCGCCAATGCCGTAACCCATCTCGTCCGGCTCGATTCCCAGGTGCCGCGCCAGCGCTTCGCGCATGGCGATCGCGAGCGCATTTGCCGCACCAATGTCAGGTGTTGCTGCCGGTTGCAGTTCCAGAACATCCGTGTGAATCTCATAACCCAGATGCAGGCCAGTCTTGATGGTGAACGGCTTTTCGTTTCCCTCGCAGGGCTCCATGAAATTCTCCGGCGAGCGAAGCGGCTTATGGTCATCAAGCCCCGAGCACACCATTTCGCCTAGCTTCATCGGCTCCATGCGGCCGCAATATAGGCATAGCCCATAGCCAGAGGGTTGCGATCCCGGCCCTTTCGTATGGTAGTATACGGTTCCGCGACGGTTGAGCCTCAAACGCCCAGCGGTCGGCTTGGTCAGGGCTTCCCATCGGGCGGATCCGGCCGAAATGCGCGGCGGCTCGGGTCGTACATAGGCGACTTGGTCGATATCGGCATGCGTCTCGACATGGCTGTCCCGAAGAAAGCCGGCTGGCTTCAGGTAGTGGTCGACTTTAATCGCCGCGTCCGCGCAAGTCCGGCACTGTTCGGGCCACGAGCCGGCACCTGTCCATGAATCGCCGCAATGTGCGCAACGTGTAGCCCAGCGCAACGCCTGAATCTCACGCACGCCCTGTTCGCTTGAAGGGCGATGCCAATTCAGCGTAACCCCGCCAACGCGGTAGACTTGCCCGTCGACCACCGTTTCGGAACCCGGAGCGTAGTCACGGATGGCGATGTCGAGCGGTCGCTTCGGTCCGCCGTGACGCTGGCCGATTCTGCCATCCGGCACATCCTCGTCAGGGAGAGAACCGCCAAGCTCGAAAGAAACAATGTTGTTTGGAAAGCCATGCCCAGGCAGAAATCCTCGATCTGCGAGATCAGACAGCAGGAACTCGCCGCACAAGCGTTTCAGATGGAGTTCAAGGGATTTCGCAGCACCGATTTCCGTCGCCCCCGGCAATTGTTCCTGAAGCGCTCGCCACTCGTCGGCGAACTCGGATTCCACGCCTGCCATGGCTTCGGCGGTGAGCTCCGCCAGGTCCTGCCGCCCGTCCAGCACGGTGCCGCGCACAAGGCGATGGAGCGCGGCTTCGCTGTCATTTGCGGTCGTAGCCAACCCTAGCCAATCTAGAAACCGCGCGACGGGCCGTTCCGCCTTCAAGGCGCGAGCGGCGCGTGGCACCTCAGGACAGCCGAAGAAATCGCCAGCAGCCATTTTCAGGGCGTTGCCGCTATTTGCCTCTAGGAAGCGACCGAGAAAGAAGGCTCCCACGTGGCGCAGCACGATAGGTCGGCTGTCCAGCGCTACTCTGGGCGCCGCGATTTCGCGCTTCAGATAGGCCGCAGGATCTCGGAAAGCCTCACGATCCAGCGGTCTATCCTTCGCAAACGTGAAGGCGAGCGATAGAGGCTGACCGCGCCGTCCAGCACGGCCGACGCGCTGTCGATAGTTGGCGATCGAGGGCGGGACGTTGGTCATCATGACGCCGTTCACCGAGCCGATGTCGACACCCATCTCCATCGTCGTCGAGCAATTTAGGAAATTGATCTCTCCGGCTTTGAACCGTGCCTCGTAGCGACGCAACCGTGCCGGCGACAGCTGAGCCGAATGTTCGGCGGATCGCGCATAGGGCGAGAATAGCGCGATGCGGTCGTGGAGGTCCGTCCAGAGACCTCGCGCCCGCAGCTTCGCAACAGTCGTGTCGTTTTCCGTGAATGCGCGGCGGATCGCCTCGTCCCCGTCAACAGGACAGGACGGCAACGTAACAGGCTCGGCGCGATCCCTTGCAATGTGAGCATACGGGGTCAGCCCGAAAGGTGCGACGTCGACGATACGTCGCGTGATGGGACAGAGAAACGCGTTCTTGAGCGGCGCAATCTGTAGCAGGTCAAAATCCAGGGCGCGCTCGCCGCTTTCATTCGCCGGGAAGAGTGGAAGGAGCTGGTTCCACGCTTTCTCCAGCCAATCGTTCATCTCAATCCGGTCTTCCTTCGAACCCGGATTGAGACCAAGGCCCAGGCGAAGCAACTCAACTACCTGAGGGATTTTCGCCGACGTGGAAGCACGTGGCCAGGCCTGTTGTCTTCTCGCCGGCTCAAGGCCTGGCGACGAGAGTTTCTTCGGAAATCCCTTGCGCGCAATCCAACGGAGAAGATCACGTGACACGGCGACAGCAAACGGTGACCGCACGGCAAATACCAAAATGCTGCCAAGCCAGGCCTTCCAATCCTCAAGCGTGGCGCCTCGTTGCAGGAATCCGCGCGGGGCGTCTACAATCCTCTCGACCGTTGGATAGAGGAGCCGCGCCAGCCCCATGGTCTCAGGCGTGTTCGCCATGCGTGGACGTCGCAGCAGTTCACGCAGCAGGAGCGCGTTCGCCAACTGCGAAGCAGGCGACGACCCGGAGGCCTTGAAGATGTCAGCGCGATCACCCCAGACCTGCGGCAGCCATTCTCGTATCTCAATCCGGTCAGCCAAGCTCGCGCGAAGGTCGGGCCAGCTGATAGTCACGTCGCCAGACTGCTGCGCAAGCTCCTTCTCCCAGCCAGCCACGAGGGATGCGAATAAGGCGTCGTCCTGCCATCCCTCGCGATCCTTGACCCGAGCTATGTTCCCTCGAAGTTCTATCGTTTTCTCGGTCTCCCCGTCACCCGCAGCCTTCAGCTGAACGGCCTGGTAGATGAACGAGCGGACGAAAGCTCGCTCCGACTCGATCTGCAGGCGGGCGGCCATGCGAGCGGTTCCCTGGCGGCTGTCGGTAAAGCTGATGAGTTGGCGCCCGCTGGCTGGAAGGTCCGGGGGTGTTTGCGGCAGAAGAGGTACGACCACCTTATCGGCAGGAGGCATGGCCGCAAGCAGCATTGGAGCCGCGTTGCCAATGATGAAAGGAGCGCCAAAGCGGAAAGGATAGAGCTTGTCACCTGACTTGTTTCTGGCGCTGCAGGAGGGGCAAGGTCCCGTTCCATCGCCATGAGATGTTAGACGGTAACGGCCCTCACCGCCCGAATCCGCCGAACGGCCAGTCGCCTTGTCTATGAAAAGGGGTAGCAGACCTGCATCTTGCAGCGAAAAACAGTGACGAACCGACGGCATGTCTAACGCGGACACCTCCTCGATAGCCTCAAACTCCCCATCATCTTCGACTTCGCGGATCGCTTCGAAAAGGAACTCGTCAGAGGGCGGCAGATTGCGTGGCGGAGTTAGGCGATCGCCTTTCTCCTCGGCAATCATGAAGGCTTCGCCGCACTCGTTGCATGTGAACAGTTCGGCGACGGGCATACGGCATGACGGACAGGTTTCTTCACGCTCGTAAAGAATCCTTCCGGCCGACCATCCTTCACCCATTTTGGCGGGACAATCTGGATTGGTGCAGGACCAAAGGCCAGGTGAGGCGCGATGGAAGGAATGGACGCGCAGAGGCGCCAATGTTTCTCCATTTGCATTCTGGGCGCGCGCGAGCGCCATTGCCAGTGTTTCGCCATTCACCCCGATCGCGCCGGCCAATCGTTCGAGCTCTGCCGCTGGAACCGATCGATCCTTAAGCCCTTCCACCAACGACCACACAGGATTGTGGCTGCCTAGCGCGTCGAAGAGAGCTTGCGGAGACATCGTCCCGAGCTCGGCCACTTTTGGCGCGACGCCACCTGTTCCTGGACGGCGCGGAAGCCGGCGATGTCCCGTGATCATGGTCACTTGGTCGAGCTGAATGCCGCCTATGTTTGCAAGGAAGCGGCGCAATTTATCTTCAACATCGGCGCCCTGGCCGATCGTCGCCGAAGTGGCAACGAAACGGACCGTCGTGGGGTCGACCTCGAAGGCTTCCATGACTCGACGTAAGAGCAACGCAACTTCTGCTGCCGCCGAGCCGACTAGTGTATGGGCCTCGTCCAGCACGATCCATTTCAGTCGACCGCGAGATGCTTCCAAAATTGGCCTGTCCTGCGGGCGGACGAGCATGTACTCAAGCATCGTGAGGTTCGTCACGAGAAGTGGTGGCGGATCTCTGCGAAGCGCCTGGCGGTCCGGCACATTCTGCGGCGCGCGCGACAATGCCTCTCGTTGTTCGTTTGCCTTCAGCTTCTCACGCAAGTTGCCGTTATATAGGCAGTAGCGGATGGCGCCATTGGCCGGCTTCGTCCAGGCGTCGAGGCGTTCCTGTTGGCTGGCGATCAATGCGTTGAGCGGGTAAAGCATGATGGCTTCGACACCACTCACACGCGCCCTTCTCCTGTAGAGGCTGTCGAGCATAGGGACGAAGAAGCATTCGGTCTTGCCCGAGCCCGTACCTGCGGAGATGATGGCGCTCCTTGGTTTCGGATCTCCTAGTACGCGCCACGCCTCAAGTTGATGCTGATAGGGAAAGCGCTTCTGCGGAAAGGAATAGCCTTCGCCGCTGTTGTCTCCGGCAAGAGCTGCGACAGTTCGCTCATCGAGAAGTCTCCCAGACAGTGCCGCCAGCGTCTCGTCGGCTGTGACGAATGGAAAGGCGCCTTCCAGAACGGGTGGCGGTATGAGCGCGCCTTCATGGTGCGGGTTGGGCAGCGTTTCTCTTAGATGAGCCGTCAACGCCGAATGCCGCAGACCTGATTGGGCTATCACGGCTTCCGCCATGCGCTGGCGCAAGCGGCTTAGGGTCTCGAAGGGCCTGATGGTCATTTGGAAAGGAACTCGAGGCAATGAGGGTAAGCTGTCGCGATGTAGGTGCTATCGAAGTCCAGCGCGTTGCGGAGGCCTGCCGCCACATCCGGCGTCATCTCCAGTTTTCCGCAAGCAATGCCGGCGAGACAAAGCGGCATCAGTAGCATCGGGAAGTGATTGTAATCGAAGCCCTGGAGCCCGGCTGGGGCGCCCAGTCGAGCAGCGTATTCAGCAAGGCTGCGTGGCAGATCGTCCACTTGGTCGTGGCGAAGGCGGACATAATTCTGGGCCACGGACCGAAGGTCTTGAGGCAACGTCTTTCCAATGCCGATTGAACGTGACACACCGGCAAACCACAAGGTGCGCTCAGCCAGGGTTTCAAATCGCTTCTGCATCTGCATCGTGGCTTGTTTCGACGCTTGGGCGGAATCGAACACAGTCGACAATTCCTGCATAGCGCGATCCCATTCGGCGCCTGCGGCTAGTTTCCATGCGTCCACAGGCAAGGCCATCCAGAGGAACGGCAGATCGCGTTCCAGCGTCAGGATTGCCTCTAGTCTTTCGGGGCTCGCGGCCAACAGCAAACGACACAACAGCTTGGGACAGGAAGGCAACTCCCGCGTGAGGTCGAGCGCTCGCGGACTGAGCCCCTTAAGCGACGCGACAACACGGATAAGGTGAGAGAGCTCCGCGCTAGATGCCGTCCGATCGGCAATGCTCGAAAGCTCCTCCTGGATTGCCAGTCGCCGTTCGTCTTCCTTTGAGATCAATGAATTCGCCTGCAGGCGCGTTGTGGTCGCAGAGCTGCCACCGCCTACAGGAGCGTCAATCAGCCAGGGACGTGTCACAACTGCGTCGCCTTTACGGCAATACACGAGATACGGGCCATCCGGCTGGGTTGGCAGCTGGAATAGTCCGGAGCCGATCTGGGTGAGGGCCAGCTCCGTTTCAGGATGGAGGAGTGACCTTGCCACTGCGAACGCATCTGCAGCCAAACTCGCGAAGAGGGCCTTGCCGTCATTGACGAACGGCACGGTTTGACTACGGCGGATGGTGCATAGCGGCCGATTGCGATCGTCCCTGATCACCACGCTGGGGCCACGTTCGGCCGACAGGCCCAGCAGGCTTTCGGCCAGCGCACCAAACTTGATCATTGGCGTCTCGCCTTCGACACGGCGGGCGATCAAAGCGCGCGCACTCGCCGCTCCTCGCAAATCGAGATCGATCGTCACCGCCCGACCGGTGAGGAGAACGGCTCCGCGCAAATTGGCAAGCGATAATTCTGGCGCGTCCTTGCGGATCCTGCCTGATGCGTCGACGAGGACGGTCTCGTTAGCCGCCAGGTCCAACATGGCCATGACCGCAGATCCATACGGATCGATCAACCTGATGGGCAGTTGCGCAGTAGGTTGTCCCTGCCATGGCGCGACGAAACCAGCATCGAGGCGTTCGGCCTCGAGCAACGTGCCAGACGCATCGACTGCCGCGACTTGCCAGCCCTGCAACCCTTGCCAAAACACGCGCGCGCCCCCGGCCTCAATGCGGCCCTCCAGACTAAAGCCCAGAGGCAGGGCGAGAACCCGAGCCCGCTCGATAAGGAATCCTTCGTCATCGAGCCATTGAACGGTAACGAGGCCTTCCGCGGCTCCTCGAGCATTGACCTCACGCCCGTCTCTGAGAAAGCGCAAGCGCGGTTCACCGCCGCTCCCGCGAGTTCGCGGCCGCAGAGGTGCGGCCACAGGTTGAATTGATCCGTCTTCGAAGGACAAACCAGAAACGAAGATTGTCTCCAAATCGAGCCGTCGCTCGTCGTCCGACGAGGCTCCGGCCTGCACACGATAGCGCTCTCCCTCTTCGGTCTCGACGAGCGCCATGCCGTCGACGCGCCAGAGCGCCCGCCCGTCGGATTGCCATAGCCGCTCTACGCCACCGCCGTCGTGGCCCAGCACCCTCGATTGTCCCGAAACCCACACATGGAGCAATTCGGCGGTCGAGCGGACAGATCCGGTACCAACGAGCTCGAGGCGGTCCTCCCTCTCAGTTGACCTTAGCACGTGGCATGCGGAAGCGACGGCGCGGCCGCCTGGCCAGCAGACGGCTGGCAGCGTCCGGCCTTCTCGCGAGAGCGCGACCGTTGCCATTTCCGAGAAAGCAAAGGGGCCAACGAACCCAGGATGGCCGAGCGCCTGTGACGTTACCTCGAACCTCCCCTTGGAGTCAGTCTCCGAGCGGTAGATCAGTGCGAATTCCCGTGAGGTCAGCCGCGCGGCGCTTCCTGCGAAATAGGCGCGGAATCGGCCCTCTTGTTGATCGCGCAGTGCATCGAACTGGAGCGGGCCGTCCGCGTGAACGACGAATCCTTCACGCCATCTGCCCTCCGGATCGCGTGCGAGCAGGCGCCTGAGGCCGATGCCCCCACTGCGAGACTTTGGCTCAACGGTCAGCAGGTCGTTGAACAGCCGACTGCATGCCGCCTGGTCTTCGGGAAGATAGATCGGAAGGCTCTCGCGCCAGCCTTTTGCATGAGCATCGAGCCAACCAGCCGGATTGTTGTTCAGCTGGTCCTTTGGCAAGGCGCGACGGCACTCGATCAATCCTGCAATGAGCTCCGCAGCTAAGTCGAGAATGCCGTCGTCCTGGTAGCTGACCGGCAAACCTTCTGCATGCCTACGTGCGATGGTCAGGTAGTCGGCGTGGGCGGAAGGCCAAGGTAACGCGAGCGAGTCCGCCATGACATTCTCGAAGTAGGCGCGCACAGCATTTGCCCGCTCGCCCACCAGCAGCGTCGACGGAAGCCCGCCATTGCGGGCGAGCGTCATCAAATACTCGTTGCGGGTACGATGGGGTCCTTCGGTTACGATGAGCTTCAGGCCCCACCAGCGAAGCCCGGCGAGAGCGATGTCATTCCGTTCGCTGACTGAAATCGTCACCGGCACCACCCCAACATCCTGCCAGCGCCGCCATAAAGTGTCGGCCTGCCTCCGGAACCATTCAGACGTGACGAGCGCGAAAATTGCGCAAAGCGGGCGGTTCTTAGGGTCTAAGAGTGCAGAGTTCCTCTGTACCAGATCAAGACCACAACGATACTGAGCATCACTGATACGGTAGCGATGCAACGGGCGACCATCGGGCGCCTCAAGTCCACTTTGTGTAAGGAGCTCGTTGAGAAAGCGGTGGGTAGACGATACACGTACGCCGGCGCCGTCCGATGACGGGCCTCGCTCAAAATTCATGACGACAATTACACCCCCCGAATCAAGCCCAACTCAATGAACTGCTTCCCACGGAAGTTGTCTAGTATATTAATAGCATACGCACCTGACGTACTCTCACAATCGCTTCTTGATCAGAGCCTTGATTTGAATGGATGAGATCAGCCTCGTCCGATTGTGTTGCATTCGCGTCAATTCGCCACCCCTGGCATAAGTCACGAAACAGTCGCGGCGGTTGATCGCGAGGAGATTGGCGTCCATTGTCCGAGGGAATCGTTCCGGGGGGAACATGACCAAGCCATTCTATTCAGAACCTATCCTGAATTCTCCATATCTGCCGCCGACCCGTCATCATGCGCTTGATGACGAGGGGCAGCCTTTGGACCTGCCGCCTATCGACGGAAGGAGGACGTCGAAGTACCTTGTTCCCGTGCCGCGCGGGAAACGTTCGAAGGCGACGGCCGCACAGCGGGCGCTCGATCTGGATGAGGCTGGGCACGAAGCCGGCAAGTATTCCCCGAATGCGCTGGTCAACGAGTTACGGCGGCATCTGGAATCTTGGCGCGCCATTCCGAATCCTTCCGATTGGGGTGTGACGCCCACAACCCAGCGACTGCTCCAGCATTGGCGGCATCACAAGTTTTCCAATCAGCAGCCGTTCTTCTGTCAGGTTGAGGCAACCGAGACGGTCATTTGGCTGACCGAGGTCGCCCGAAACCGAAAACAGTATGCCCACATCTTCAGGTCTCTCGATGCGGCAAACAGGGATTCGAATCCCGAACTGTTCCGGCTAGCGCTCAAGCTGGCGACAGGGGCCGGCAAGACGACCGTCATGGCAATGTTGATCGCCTGGCAGGCGATCAATGCCGCCCGCCAGCCAAATTCGAGCCTGTTCTCTCGCGGTTTTCTCTTCGTTGCCCCCGGGATCACGATACGCGACCGGCTTCGCGTCCTCCTGCCCTCGGACCCCGACAACTATTATGTCACGCGCGAGTTGGTGCCGCCGGACATGATATTTGATCTCGGCAAGGCAAAGATCGTCATCACTAACTACCACGCCTTCCAGCGCCGCAAGGCGCATGACCTCAATCCCGTCGGCGAACGCCTCATGCAGGGACGCACGGGCGCCCCAATCGAGAAACAGGAAACCGAGGGCGAGATGCTGCAGCGCGCGTGCGGCGAGCTCCTTCCCCTCAAGAACATCGTCGTCATCAATGACGAGGCGCATCATTGTTACCGCGAGCGGCCGGGCACGGACGAGGAGGCTGAAGCCAAGGGCGAGGACAAGGAGGAGGCGAAGAAGAATAACGAGGCCGCGCGCCTCTGGATTTCCGGCATCGAATCCCTGAAGCGCAAGGTCGGTCTTCGCGGTGTCTACGACTTGTCGGCGACACCCTTCTTCCTGCGCGGCTCGGGCTACGACGAGGGAACGCTGTTTCCGTGGGTCGTGTCGGACTTCTCCCTCGTCGACGCGATCGAATGTGGCATCGTCAAGCTGCCCCGGGTGCCAGTCGCGGACAACGCGGTCAACGCGCCCACGCCGATCTACCGAAACCTCTGGGATCACATCGGCAAGAAGATGCCGAAGAAGGGCGCTGGCAAGTCCGGGGACCTGGATCCTCTAAGTTTGCCAAGTGAGCTTCAGACGGCCCTCCATTCGCTTTATAGCCATTACAAGGAGACGTACGAGGACTGGGAACGCGTCCCAATCGACGTGCCGCCCGTGTTCATCGTGGTCTGCAACAACACGGCGAGTTCGAAGCTTGTCTTTGAGTGGATCGCCGGATGGCAGCGCCAGCGCGAAGGCGAGATCCAAACCATCCACACGGGCCACCTCGACCTGTTCCGGAACTTCGACGAACGCACGGGCGAGCCCCTGCCCCGCATGAACACGTTGCTGATCGATTCCGAGCAGCTTGAATCCGGCGAGGCTCTGGACCCGAATTTCCGCCAGATGGCCGAAGCCGAAATCGACCTGTTCCGGCGCGAGAAGCAGGAACGAGAGGGAGCGGCGGCCGGAAGCATTTCGGACTCCGAGCTGCTGCGCGAGGTGATGAACACGGTTGGCCAGAAGGGCCGCCTTGGCGAGAAGATCCGCTGCGTCGTCTCCGTCTCGATGCTGACCGAAGGTTGGGACACCAACACGGTGACCCACATTCTCGGCGTGCGCGCCTTCGGCACCCAGTTGCTCTGCGAACAGGTGATCGGGCGCGGCCTACGCCGCCAGTCCTACGAGCTCAACGCACAAGGCCTGTTCAACACCGAATATGCCGACATCATGGGCATTCCGTTCGACTTCGCGACGGAGCCGCAGAAAGTCGTTCGTATCCCGCCAAAGAAGATTACCCGCGTGCAGGCAATGAAGGAGCGGGACCGGCTCGCCATCCGATTCCCGCGGGTTGCAGGATACCGCACGGAACTGCCGCCCGACCGCATCTCGGCCTCCTTCTCGCAGGATTCGACGCTGACCCTCACTCCGGAAATGGTCGGACCGACCAGCGTGCGGCTCGAGGGGCTGGTCGGTGAAGGCATCGACATGTCCCCGGCGGCGCTCGACGACATGCCCCCCAACACCGTCAGCATGCACCTGACCAAGCGATTGATCGAGCTCTACTTCCGCGACGGCGACCAGGATCCGCCCTACCACCTGTTTAGCCAGGTTCAGCCGGTCACACGCCGATGGCTTCGCGAGTACGTCAAGACGGTCGGTGGAACCAGGATCGGCATGCTTACCTATGCGGAGCTGGCGGAGAAGGCCGCGAACCTGATTTACAGCGGTATCGTACGCGAAGCCGGCGCGGAGGGTGCTTCCGTCGTCAAGGCGATGCTCGATCCCTACAACCCGGCCGGCACGACGAACTTCGTCGCCTTCAACACGACCAAGACCAACCTCTGGAAGACCGCGCCGGACAAGTCGCACATCAACTACGTCGTCTGCGATTCCGACTGGGAGGCTGAGTTCGCCCGGGTCGTGGAAACACATCCGGGGACGCTCTCCTACGTCAAAAACCAGGCGCTCGGCTTCGAGGTGCCATACCGCCTTGGCTCGACCACGCGGCGCTACCTGCCGGACTTTATCGTCCGGATCGACGATGGGCACGGTCCCGACGATCCGCTGCAGCTGGTTGTCGAGATCAAGGGGTTCCGCGGGGTCGACGCGCAAATCAAGGCCGAGACCATGGATTCGCTTTGGGTGCCGGGTGTCAACAATATCGGCACCTTCGGCCGCTGGGGCTTCGCCGAGTTCCGCGACGCCTTCGCCTTAGAGGAGGAATGGAAGAAATTGATCGACGCGCTGATGGTCGCCAAAGGGGAAAAACACAGTGTTTGACAGTACCAAGCAAACGCTCAAAACGCTATTGGAGCAGGTGAATGACGGCAAACTTCAGCTACCTGATTTCCAGCGCGGATATGTCTGGAACGAAGATGCGGTGGTGAGTCTCCTGGCCAGCATCGCGAAAGGTTATCCCGTCGGTGCCCTTCTGACGCTCGAGCGCGGTGGATCGGTGAACTTCAAGTTCCGACCAGTCGAGGGGACGAAGACTGACGGCGGAAATCCCGAAGCGCTTCTGCTGGATGGTCAGCAACGAATGACCTCGCTCTATCAGTCGGTCTATTCGGATCGGCCTGCGAGGGTGAAGAATGCCCAGTCGGAAATCGTCGAACGCTACTTTTATCTCAATCTCAAGAAGGCTCTGGCCGACGGCGATTTTGAAGACGCGATTGAAACAGTTCCGTCGAGCCGTATTCGAATGAAGGCCTTTGCGCGGGAAATCGACCTCGACGTTTCCACCCCTGCCCTTGAGTTCGAACAGCACATGTTTCCGCTGAACCGATGTTTCGACGAAAAGGACTGGGTGTACGGATGGCGCGACTATTGGAGGGCGCAAGACGTCAATATCTACGAGACGGACAAGGCTTTCGATCGGCAGATACTCGATCGAATTCAACGCTACGAAATGCCCATCATCAAGCTCACCAAGGACAATGGACGCGAAGCCGTCTGCACCATATTTGAAAAAGTCAATGTCGGCGGGGTCAAACTTGATGCGTTCGAACTCGTTACGGCGATCTTCGCGGGGACGGGCGAAGGTTTTGACCTTCGCGAAGACTGGTGGGGAACCAAGTCGCAACATGGGCGCCTCGGGCGCATCCGCGGCAATACAAAGCCCGATGGTGTCTTCGCGAAGCTGGCAAGCACGGACTTCCTCCAGGCCTGCACTTTGCTGCACACCATGGAAGTGCGTCGGCAGCGTGAGGCTAATCCTATTCCAGGCATTCAGCTGCCGCAGATCACGTGCAAGCGAGACGCCCTGCTGGCGTTACCGCTTGGAGCCTATCAGCATTATGCGGACCGCATTGAAGCTGGGTTCATAGAGGCGGGAAAATTCCTCGCCGAGCAGAACATCGTCTATCAGCGTGATCTTCCGTATCCGCCGCAGGTTGTTGCGTTGGCCGCACTATTCGCAAGCATTGGAACTACATTGGTCAACAATGCCACCATACGCGCCAACCTTGCGAAATGGTTCTGGGCTGGCGTCTTGGGCGAGCATTATGGCGGCGGAACGGAAACCAAGATTGCACGCGACGTGCCTCAACTGATCGGTTGGCTGGAGCATAACCAGTCCGCGCCGACCATTTTCCAGGACGTCACGTTCGTATCGAACAAGCTGGTACGTTTGCGGCGTCGCCAATCAGCTGCCTACAAGGGCTTTCATGCCCTTTTGATGCGGGAAGGCTGCCGCGACTTCGTTTCAGGGAAACCTTTCGACCTGATGACGCTCTGGAACGAAGCGGTCGATATCCATCACATCTTTCCGCAATCATGGTGCCGTAGCCAGGGCAAGGCTATCGAACAATACGATTCCATCGTGAACAAGACGCCGTTGTCGGCAGCCACAAACAGATACATCGTCCGGGGCGATGCCCCCTCCGTCTACCTGAAGCGGATCGAGCAGGATCACAAGATTTCGTCGCTGGAGCTGGATGCAATCCTCAAGACGCATCTGATTCCGGTGCAGCACCTGCGTGCGGACAACTTCGAGGCGTTTTTCGAAGAACGCATGGCGCTACTGGCCGGCATGGCTGGGAGCGCCATGGGCAAGGCCAGTGTCGACGCCGCCGCGTTCGAGGAGACCGCTGCGCCCGACGACGCGTTGTTTGATGAGATCGAAACAGCGGATGCGGCCTAGGAGCGACCCAAGAATGACGATCGCGGCGGAGTGACCATGGTCAAATACGGCCCCTACAACGATTTGAAGACCGACGTGATCAAGCGCTTCTGGCAGCACATGATCCGGCGGCACCGCGAAGAGTTTCGCCACGGCCTCGCACAGCCTCGTGGCGCGCGCTGGCACGCCATTCCGGAACTGGGTCTGGAGATCAGCATCACCACCGGCATTGACTTCGTCCGCGTCTTCGTCCGCACGATGGAAGGCGGGAAAGCGTCGAAACTGCGCGAGCGCCTGACGCACTGGCAGGAGGAACTGGTCCCCGCACTTGGCGCCCCGTTGAAAAGCTCGGGCGAGAGCGAGAGGTTCTTCTCAAGCAGGCTTGATCTCGACATGAACGACGAAGGCAATTGGGACGCCGCGGCCGATTTCCTCTGGGACACCTCACAGCGCTATGAAAAGGCCCTGCGCGAAACTCTGGGTGGGACCGAAGCATGACCGACCCCCGCGAGCCCCACTTCGTGGCACAGGAACGCGCACGTCAATCGGCTTTCTTTGAAGCGCATCTTCCCGGCGAAGGAGGGTTCGAGGGAAGCGCCTATCGCCTTGCTCCTTCGAACCGCCTTTCGAACCTCAACCCCGGTATCCGCGACATTGCCGCGCGCTATTTTTCTGACAACGCCATTGCCTGGCATCAGCACGCCGCTCACGGGCTTTCCTCGCAGGTCTGCTGTCTGAATTTCCTGATGCCTCTCGCGACGCGCCCAGAATTGTTGGCGCGTCTGGTCCAGCAGGCCATCGGCGGTGAGCTTCCGGAAATGCTGGAGGTCGAGAAAGGACCGGACGGCGAACCCTGGTTCGTCGGCTTCGAATGGATCGGCCGCAAGGATTACCTCAACGAATGGCCCCGAACTGGATCGCCGAAGCGAGGCGCCAACGTCACCAGCGCCGATGCTATTGTGCGCTTCCGACAGGCGCAGGCGGGCCGGGTCGAGACCTTGCTGATCGAGTGGAAGTACACCGAGTCCTACGGCGCTTCGCCCGAACCGAAGCGCGAAGCGGAGCGTCTTCGCCGATACCAGAACATTGCCTTCGCACCGTTCGGCCCGTTGCGCACCAATGCCGACCTGAAACTTCCCGACCTGTTTTGGGAACCGTTCTATCAGCTATTCCGCCAGCAAATGCTGGCGTCTCGCATGCAAGCTGTCCAAGAGGATGGCGCGGAGCGTGCCCGCGTGCTCCACATCGCTCCCGCGGCGAACAGACGCCTGACCCGTGTCACCTCACCCGCAATGCGTCCGCTGGGCGACAACGCCTTCAAAGTCTACCGCTCGCTGCTGATCGAAACCGACAACTTCATCAGCCGCTCGACTGAATCCCTATTCTCGCCGCTTATCGACGATGCGTCGACAGACGATGCCTGGGCGAAATATCTTCGCAATCGCTACGCCTTCCTGGCCGACTCGGCCAGATCCTCCTGGGATGAAGTGACCACGGCTTAAATACCACCTTCGACGGGACAGGACTGGGAATCTAAATATTCAGATGGACCACACAGGGTGGGAAAATATGGCAAACTACAAGGATGGCGTAGTCCGGGACGGATCTTCGATCGGTTCCGGCACCGCATTGGGCAATCTCAGGAATGGAGTCATCCGCAAAGGTGGGTCATTGCCCGGCTCGGGCGTCGCCGCGGGTAATGTGAAGGACGGTGTGATCCGGAATGGCTCGTCCGTGGGATCTGGAACGGCCATCGGCAACGTCAAGGATGGTATCGTGCGGAACGGATCGAGCAAGGGTAGTGGCTCGATCGTCGGAAAAGTTTCGGACTTCACGATCAAGGGCATCGAGCGCGAACGCGATGATGAGATCGTCGCCGTCTATAACTTCCTCATCAAGAAATTTCTCTGACGACCTGATTGGACTGCCTGATGGCCAAAACGCCGATACAAAAAGCCGTCGACGCCCTCACCCACGATACGGCGCGGCGCATCAACGTCCCCACGGCCGAGATGGCGTCGCTGTTCGAGCAGCAGCAGGAACTCCTGGGCGATGTCGAGCGCGAGATGACGATGGCCCGCCCTCGCCCGCTGGCCCATGGCGAGACGCGGACCCGCGATGGCGATCTCGACCCGCAGATCGTCTGGAACGGCGCGAAGATCCGCATCACCAAGGAGCAGATGCGCCAGCTGGCCGAGACTGGCGAACTCGAGCTCGGCGACGCGCAGCTCGTCTGGCGCGGCAAGGATTCCCAGGACTGGTCCGACCTCGTGGTCAACGCGCCGCCAATCTACCGCCAGGAAGCCATCCACCCGAAGCACCTGATCGACGATCTGAGGCGCATGTCGGACCGTGCCCGCGAGAGCGGCGCCGAGCAGCCGAACCTGTTTGCCGACTTCAACGGCATCGCCGATCCGGAGGCGCGGGCCGAGTTCTACCAGCACGCCCAGCACTGGACGAACCGCTTCATCCTTGGCGACTCGCTGCAGGTGATGGCGAGCCTCGCCGAGCGCGAGGCGATGCGCGGCAAGGTGCAGTGCATCTATTTCGACCCGCCCTACGGTATCAAGTTCAACTCGAACTGGCAGGTTTCCACCCTCTCTCGCGACGTGAAGGACAAGAAGGAGGACGTCAGCCGAGAGCCGGAACAGGTGAAGGCGTTCCGCGACACCTGGAAAGACGGCATCCACTCCTACCTCACCTATCTGCGCGACCGTCTTATGGTCGCTCGGGAATTGCTGACCGAGAGCGGCTCAATCTTCATCCAAATCAGCGATGAAAACTGCCACAGAGTTCGCACACTCTTGGATGAGGTCTTCGGAGAATCTTGTTATGTAAATACGATCGTTTTTAAGAAGAAAAGTTCGACTATTGTTACTGAGACGGTATTCGATGAAATCATTTGGTATTGTAAAGACCCCCGAAAAGTCAAGGTTAGGAGCCTCTACGAATCCCGGCGTGACCCGGAGGGAGAGTCGAAATTCAATTCTATCATACTTCCAGATGGCACCATAAATAATATCGCAAAGGCCACGGAGACCACCATTGAAGATCTGCTTAATGCTGGCGGGAAATGGGCGAGAGTTAACTATCCGATAGTTAGCCAACACCCAAGCAAGACCCGGAGCGACGACTACGTTTTTCGCGGCAAATCAAAGACCTGCGGTGCAAATAAGCAGTGGCGATTCAACATAGAAGTTGGATTGCCACGTCTTGAGCGGGCCGGACGTATCTTTGACGGAGGAGGTGAATCACTTGGAGGTGTAGCCTTTTGGGAGGATTGGAACCAAATCGGTCTGCCAAATATTTGGGCCGACGTTCATGGTGAGAAATTTCCGACGTACATAGTGCAGACAGCGATTACCCCCGTGGCTCGCTGCATCTTGATGACCACAGATCCCGGAGACTTGATACTAGACCCGACATGCGGCTCTGGCACTACAGCGGCAGTGGCGGAGCAATGGGGCCGGCGTTGGATCACCCTTGACACCTCCCGTGTTGCGCTTGCGCTCGCCCGCACGCGGCTTATGGCTGCGCGCTATCCCTACTACCTTCTCGCTGACAGCCCAGAAGGGCGGGAGAAAGAGCTAGAGATTTCGGGCAGAATTCAGCCGCAAACACCAACTGCGGGCGATATCCGCCAAGGATTCGTCTACGAGCGTGCACCACGTATCAAGTTAAAGCATGTCGCCGACAACTCTCAGATCGACGACCTCTGGGAGAAGTGGCAGGCGGTACTGGAGCCGCTGCGCGCCGAGCTGAATGAGAGGCTGCAGGCCGACTTCGAGGAATGGGAAATCCCGCGCGACCTCGATCAGTGGCTGGAGACGAAGGACGGCGCCGGCAAGGCCGGGCTCGTGAGCGCCCAGGTGCGTGAGCTGCATGAACGCTGGTGGGAAGGCCGGATCGCGCGACAGAAGGAGATCGACGACTCCATCGACCGCGCCGCCGACGTCGAGATGCTTTACGACCGTCCCTACGAGGACAAGACCAAGGTGCGCGTCGCCGGCCCCTTCACGGTCGAGAGCCTGTCGCCGCACCGCGTCGTCACCTCGCGCGACGACACGCTCGCGGGCGAAATGTCCGCCGCCGAAGGCACTATGCAGCCCGCGCCGAAGAATGTGCCGGATCAGGACTTCGGCCGGATGGTGCTCGACCATCTGCGCTCCGCCGGCGTCCACAGCCAGGAGCGCCGGGACACGATCCATTTCCACTCGGTCGAGCCCTGGCCGGGCAACTGGCTGGCCGCCGAAGGCCGCTATGCCGACGGCGACGGGCGCGAGAAGCGTGCGGGAATCCTGATCGGGCCGGAATTCGGCACGCTGACCCGCTCCAACATCACCGCCGCCGCGCGCGAGGCCTCCGACGCCCGCTTCGACGCTCTGATCGCCTGCGCCTTCAACTTCGAGGCCCAGGCGAGCGACCTGAACCGGCTCGGCCCGCTGCCGATCCTGAAGGCACGCATGAACCCCGACCTGCACATGGCCGAGGACCTAAAGAACACGGGCAAGGGCAACCTCTTCGTCGTCTTCGGCGAGCCGGACATCGACCTGATCGAGACGCCGGAGGGCGGGCTTCAGGTGAAGGTCAACGGCGTCGACGTGTTCGACCCCTCGACGGGCGACATCCGCTCGACCGACACCAAGGGCATCGCCGCCTGGTTCATTGACACCGATTACAACGAGGAGAGCTTCTTCGTCCGCCACGCCTACTTCCTCGGCGCGAACGACCCCTACAAGTCGCTCAAGACGGCGCTGAGGGCCGAGATCGACGAGGACGCATGGTCGACGCTCTACTCCGACACCTCACGGCCGTTCCCGCGACCGGCGACTGGGCGCATTGCGGTGAAGGTGATCAACCACTTCGGCGACGAGGTGCTGAAGGTCTTTGGGGTGTGAGTGATGAACGTAGTTCAACCACCAACCATACTGCGGATGCGTTCGTAATTGAACGCACGGGCCGCCACGGAATGGAGAGGAGATATTTCAGAATGCGCAGAGAGACCGCCGACTTGATTTTGTCCGGTGACAACTTGAACTACCGACGGTGGCTTGCTCAAGAAGTAGGTGATTTGGCCTCGAAGATTAGCAACTTGGATGCATTCTCCCCCATGGCCATCCTGCCTCTCGCAAAGATCGCCGGCTATGGCGACGCCAATGCAAGTCGATTGGCGGTAGCGTGCGACATGGAATTAAGTGAACTTCAAACCCACCTCGACGCTCTCCGCGAGTTTGGTTTTATCGAGGATACCTCTAGTGGATTTGATATTACACCATTGGGAGAACGAGCATTTCTCGCCATCAGTCGGAATATCGTAGTTCGTGAGAGATACGAACTAAAGGGACGCTTAGAGAAAATCAACAGGTTATACGAAAAGATGAAAAATTTGGTTTGATATTTGATATTATCATGAAACGAGCATCGGATACTGTCCTCCGATGAAAGACCCGTGATGTATATTTACTAATCGCCTGCATACATAAGATTATGAAGTAGGTCCCAGCCCATTGCCCATCTTTGTCGCCGCCAGCTTCACCTCCTCCCGCGCCGCCGCGCCGGGCCACGACGCTCTCAAGATTCTCGGAGCTTCACTATGGGCAATTCCTACAACGGCTATAGCTGGCAACAACGGGCCAGGATCATATCAGCGCATCGAAAGCTCACCGGTCGGAACGCGCCATTGGAAGCGGCGCCGTGTGCAATGTGCGGCGATCCTGACCGGCATCCCAGCGAATGGCACTCCGAGGACTATTCCGAACCCTACAGCTTCCGGCCACCGCAGTCTTACCCGCTCTGCAAGCCTTGCCACAGCAGGTTGCACAAGCGCTTCAATGCGCCTCCTGGCGAATGGGAGCTGTTCTGTCTGCATCTCGATATGGGCGGATATGGGTCAGAGTTCGCCACAATGAGAAGCCTGGCGGAACGCCGAGCATTGGGCCAGCAGATCGCGTCGGGATCGCAAATCACACTGGAAAGGATCCGCCTACGGGAACCAGGTCCTTGTTGGTGGCGCGGACTGACACTCGATCCCGAGTCATTGGCCGCACCGTGGGCTCGGCCTCGACCCCTGCGACCAAGGCCCGATGCTGCCGCGTTTTGTAGGGCATTCGAACGACTTGGACTTTCCGAGCATCAGATTGCATTACTTCGGGCGCATGCCAATGCCCCGCGGCGCACGGCAACGATGCGGACCTTGGCGAAAGTGGCCCTTGAAAGCGACAGCCCGAAAACAGCCAATCTCCTTTATGGAAGTCTTGCGCGGCAACTGACCTCAGCTCTTGAGTGGGAGCCGGACCGGCGAAAGGATGGCTCGCCTATCTGGATGAGCCTCCTGGCCGAGGGCTGCTATCCGCCTGGGCGCGAATACGAATTGACGATGGTTGCCACGGCAGCCGAAGCCACGCGAATTTGCAACGTAGGTTTATCGCTTTGACATCCCACGTTGCCGACTGCCGTGGCTCACGACCGATCCTGACAAGCGTCGCTTGGTCCTGATGATCATCAATCAACTCGGGAGGAGGTACTGAAAGTATTTGGGGTGTGATGGATGGGACGGGGCTACAACCACTGTTCTAATTGTGGCTGCGGTTGGTGCTCCAGCACGTGGGGCAATATCAGGGTTGACCGCACGCAGTTGCGCAACACGATGCAAACCCGCGATGCAGAGCGTATCCTGCGAGAGCAGCGTGCAAGCAGAGGCTACGCCTCCTGCTTTGTAAATCCGAACGCTGTTTGTCCGGTCTGCGCCGCCTCGGTCTTCTATTACCAGAACGACAGAGGCAGCCGCGTCTTCTTTGACGATTTAGGCCCGCCGTGGCCGAAGCACCCCTGCACTGACAACCCCACGCGCTCAGCGAGCGCAATATCCGCGCGCCCCCAACCTCGTGCGCGCGGAATACGCCTGGAGCTAGCAGAAGCGGCGAGTTTTCTCGGAATCTATGACGGTGGCCGTTTTCATAGCTCTGGCTACCCTATTGACTGGCAGATGATTGAAATCCTGTCAGTCGAGCGCAAGGGCTTTCAACTTTTCCTGACTGGCCAATTGATCGAAATGGCCGATGGGCCTGTGGTCTATTTCTCCATCACGTGTCCAGAGGAAATCGTCGTAGCTGGTGACGTGGTCAGCGGCTGCTTTTCTGCAATCAGCGCATTTCATCCGACCAAACTCGCACCCCGCTCCTATAAAGTCACCTGGTTCGAAAACGAGCGGTTCCTCAAGGTGAGCGTCACTGGCGAACATGCCCTGAGGCCTTTACGGGAGCCAAGCACGTTCATTAGCATCAGGTCCGAAGGCCCCACTCCAGCGGCAATCTTGATTCGACGCTCGAAGACTCCCCGGGCTCGCCCGAAGTCTGCCACTCCTCCCCGGGCGAAAGATAACGAGGCCAAGAGCAGACCGCGTCCCGACAGCAAAGGGGCCAAGCCCTTGCGGGCGAAGAAACTGAATGCGGACCCCAAGCCCGAATCGGCAAAACAACTAAAGCGTGATGAAATGATTTCGAAAGTCGTTGTGGAATACCGTCGTGGCCGGCATTCGCGGTCACCGAAGGACGGAAAGTAGAGAGTCGCCACATTGCGCACCATTCTCGCCGACAGCTTCACTACATCCCTAGCCAAGCTCGCCAATGATGAACAGAGGCAGGCGAAGCTGACAGCGTTCGACCTGCAGGCGAATCCTGACCAGCCTGGCCTCCAGTTTCACCGCATCGACAAGTCCAAGGATCCGAACTTCTGGTCGGTGCGGGCCAGCCGCGACGTCCGCATCATCGTCCATAAGACGGGCGGCAGCCTGATGCTGGCCTATGTCGGCCATCACGACGACGCCTACAAATGGGCGGAGCGGCGGCGCATCGAGACGCATCCGGCGACAGGCGCTATCCAGATCGTCGAGGTTCGAGAACGGATCGAGGAGATCACCGTGCTCCCCGCCCCAGCCCAGACGGAAATGGCTTTCGACGCTCAGCCTCCGGCCACCGCTTCTCTGATTTTTGTGCTATTGGGAGCGGAGCAAATCCTGTCCGTCGGCGTGCCGGAAGACTGGATCGCCGATGTCCGGAAGGCCACGGAGGAATCCTTCTTCACGCTTGCCGGACATCTGCCTCAGGAAGCGGCGGAGGCACTGCTCGAGTACGCCGCAACGGGTATTCTTCCGCCACCGGCGCCGCCGGTCGCGAATCCCCTCGCGCATCCCGACACAATGCGCCGGTTCCGGGTCCTGGAGGGTGTCGAAGAGCTTCAGGCGGCTCTCGACGCGCCCTTTGAGAAGTGGGCCGTCTTTCTTCATCCGCTTCAACGGCAGGTCGTCGAGCGCGACTATTCCGGCCCGGTGCGCGTGGTCGGCTCGGCAGGGACGGGTAAGACCGTCGTAGCTCTGCATCGTGTCATGCAAATCCTGCGAAGCGGTACCGGAGCTCGCGTATTGCTGACCACTTTCTCTGACCCTCTCGCCGAGTCCTTGGAAAGGAAGCTCGCAATCCTAGCGGGCGGCCGACAAGAGGTCACCGATCGCGTCACTGTGGCGTCGTTCCGGCGCACCGCCGAAGAGCTGTACGCTCTGACCATGGGTCGAAAAGCCCATGTGGCCGACCGGGACACCGTCCGCAAGCTCGTCGCGATGGCCGCCGCCGACGCCGGCGGCACCGGCTTCTCGCCTCGCTTCCTGATTTCAGAGTGGGAAAACGTGGTCGACGCCTGGCATGTCGAGAGCGCGGGCGCTTACGCGGACGTGCCACGCATGGGCCGCAAGAACCGGCTCGGCCAAAAGCAGCGTGAGACATTATGGCAGGTTTTTTTGCGTGTTCGTGAAGGATTGCGTCAGCGCGCCCTGTTTACACCGGCGGCGTTGTTCCAGCATGTAACAAGCACCTACACAGGGCGGGAAGAGAAGCCGTTTTCCCATATAGTGGTGGACGAGGCTCAGGATCTTGGGGTGCCGGAACTCCGGTTCCTCGCTGCGATCGCACCAGCAACGCCGGAAGCGCTCTTTTTCGCGGGAGACATAGGGCAGCGCATTTTCCAGCAGCCATTTTCCTGGCTCGGACTGGGCATCGATGTCCGCGGCCGCTCCTTCACGCTCAAGGTGAACTACCGTACTTCCCAGCAGATCCGCCAGATGGCCGATCGACTTCTTCCTCGAACGATCCGCGACGTGGATGGGCTGGAAGATGATCGCCGCGGCACGGTGTCAGTGTTCGACGGCATCGAGCCGGAAGTGGTAATCGCTGATGACCAGGCGGCCGAGAGAGAAGCGGCGGCCGCTTTCATCCGTAGCGCCTTGGACGACGGCATCGCGCCGAGAGAAATCGCTATTTTCGTTCGCTCTCCCGAGCAGCTTCCGAGAGCGCGCGCCATCGCCCAGGCTGCCGGCTTGTCGTTCAGGACTGCCACGACGCGTCGGCAGGACGAAGAATCTGCTCTCGTCGGCATCATGCACCTCGCGAAGGGGCTCGAGTTCCGTGCCGTTGCCGTCGTCGCCTGCGATGAAGGCGTGCTGCCGCTGGCTTCCCGGATCGCAGACGTCGCGGACGAGTTCGAATTGGACGAGGTCATCGCCACGGAGCGTCAGTTGCTCTATGTCGCCGCGACGCGAGCGCGGGACCGCCTGTTCGTATCTGGCGCACAGCCGGGATCGGAATTTCTCGAAGGCTTCTCGTAGAAGTCGCTCAATTAGCAGCGCTGGGTGGAATCAGCATTTTTTGATTTCCGCTGAGAGCTGACCCGGGGATTGGAGTGAACCCCTCGGGCTGGAGCACCGGGACCCTGATACGCTCGATAGGCCTTGAACGGGAAGGCTCATGAAGTCACGAGGTCCATCTTGGTCGACGTTTAATGCATCGTTGCAGAACCCATCGTCTGCCGATAGGAAGCGACGAAGCACGGGGCGGTCGCATGGCTTTCACTACCGGATATTTCATCATCGTAACGAAGTCGGCGGACTTCGACTCGAAGAAGCCGCTTAGGCTCGTACCTTTCAAGGAATACTGGTGCATCGAGGACAAGAACTGGGGCGTCGGCGATATCTTCGTTTGCGAGCGTGAAGATGCGGCCCGGCGGCTCTTTGATTTCAAGAAAATCTGCAGCCGCAAATATGGCCACGAGACCTCCATACGGTTCGCCCGGACGCTCACGCGAGCCGGAGCGGCCAAGAAGGGTTTTGCTGGCGAAGGCGAGATCATTGAGCATTTCCGCCCCACACGGGAGGAGGCGGAGCAGTATGCGAAGGAGGATAGGGAAAAGGAATTTACCCTAGCCCGTGAGGACCTCGCCAGGTATCGCGAAATCATCGACAGGGCGCACAGGCGCTTTCCGAAAATAGATCAGTCCGCCATTCCGGCTCCGTGGCCGGACGATCCCACGCGGGAGGTAATCCACGTCGATCACTACGTCTGCGGGCTGGCCAGGTGCGGAGCCATTTCAGAGGCTGAGATGGTAGAGTTCCGGAAGTCGCTGAAAACCGGATACTCGGATCATCGATTCACCGCACTGGCTGACGAGATCGTCATGGTGCCGAACGACTAGGCTGCCCCCGCCCTTTTTTTTCGCCGCTAGAGGGCAGCCGAAGAAATTTCTTGAATCCATGCTCGGCCGCCCGCATGTAAAGTACTTCTCAAACAACAGTTTCGCCGGAAATAGCGATCCCGACTCGGGGCTGGCTATTCGTCCCGCCAGATTACGCGCTTCTCCCAGCGGATCTCAACCAGGCGCCGGAAGCGGATTTTGTGCGCCTGCTCGCCCGTCGGATGGAACAGTTCGGCTTCCATCCACTCGCGCGTCCCGCATTTCTGGCACCGGATCTTTTCCCGCACCTCGTCGATCGTGACGTTGCCGATCACAACACGGATCCCCGAGCCGTCGTGCGGTTTCTGGCAGAAATGCTTTTTTGGCAGCGACAGCGGGCATAAACGGCTTCAGCCGCTGTCGCACTGCCTGGGGCTGGAGCCGGCGGATGTGACCATAAAGCATCTGCGCGCGCTCGTTATCGGTCAGATCTTGGACATTTACGACGACCTGGCTCTCCTTGAACAAGGGGAACGCGCTCTGCTTTAAGTGGGGTCGGGCCGCTCCCCAGATATAGTTGCGGGACGTAAAGATGATGCGGGCGCCGCCCTCGATCGCCGCACGCATCGTGCCGAGTTCGGCATTCCACCGGCTCATCCGGTCTACGTCGAAGTGATTGGACCAGAAGGCATCGTCAACCCATACAAAAGTGCAACTCGTCTGGCGCGTTGATCTTCACGGCGCCGATACAGCCGTCGTCAAGTGCGCCCAGAGCCAGGATCGCCGCGATCGTCGATTTGCCAGAGGCCGGATCACCCAGCAAGATTACGAAGCGATGCTCTTGGAGCGCCTTGATTGCCTGTCGATGGGCGTCGGTCGGCACGAAGCAAATGAGATCGGATCCCATATTCTCGAGGATCGCCTTGGCCTGCTTGCAGGCAAGGTCGGTGATGATTTGTGAGAGGTCGCCGATCCCGTAGATGCGGGGCACCAGCATGCGCAGACGGACACTCTGGTCGAGCTGTTGCCGGAGCCACGAGCCGCCAAACACCTGACACCGCTTAACGCCTGCCGCCTTGAAGGCGGCGCAAATCTCCTGTCCGCCTCACCCGAGACGCCCGCATAGGTCAGGATCACATAATCTTCAGCGAGCCCGTTCTGAGCCAGCAGCACTGCCTTCGGCAGCTCGCTCTTGAGATTTGGCCAACGTCAGGTTGGCGCCCGGCTTCCCGTGTACTTGCACTGGGGCGTCAACTTGATCGGCTGACCGTCGTCACGGGTCCAAGTCCCAAGAAACCTCCATCGTTCGACCCGAGGAAGGTCTGCACCGGGCGTTTCAGGGTCTCAGCCGCGACGACCGTGGCGAGATCCTGAAAGGCTTTCCAGCCCAATTTTGTCAGATCAAACGTCATCGCTGTGTTTCGCCTGCCGCAAGATCAATCATCCTGGTCGTGGATTGGGACCTATCGCTGACGACGAGATCCAGAGACGACCGCTGGAGGCACTTCATCTTCAACGACCTCTGTCTTTGGCGCATCCTCGTCCCCGTCGCTCTCCCCGCTTGCCAATCCGGTTGGAATATCTCCCGCCAGCAGCTTTTCCTTCGACAGCAGCCCTGCGTCCTCGAGCGCCTCGAAATCCGGCAGCTGGCGCAGCGTGTCGAGCCCGAACTGCGACAGGAAGTTTTTTGTCGTCACATAGGTGTAGGGGGCGCCCGGCTGCGGGCTGCGCGGCCCGGAGGCGATAAGATCCTGCGCGCGCAGAACGCCGATCAGATCGCGCGACACCTCCTTGCCGAAGAAGGTCGACAGCTCTGCGCGGGTGATCGGCTGGAAATAGGCAATGCACATCAACACCAGCGCCTCGGATTGCGACAATTCTTTCGCACCCTGCCCCGCAGGTGTACCGAATGCGGCGTGGATGGTGTCTCCGAAGGCTTTCTTGGTCCGGTGCTGCCAGCCGCCCGCGACCGCGACCAGCTCGTAGGGGCGGCCGGCGAGCTCGGCGCGGATGTCGTCGATGATCAGCTCGAGATTGCAGTTCTTCCCCACCACCCGCGCGAGGAGACTACGTGTCACCGGTTCGCTGGCGGAAAAAATCACCGCTTCGACCCGGCCCATCCATTCGCGCCAGCGCAGTTCCGCCGGCAGATGTTCCAGTTCGGTGTCGAGTAGCGCCGGCTGATCGTTTGGATTGCGGCGGGCGGACGCTTCGCTCATCGCTACAGCCCGAACAGCCGGAATGTGGGGCGGCCGGAGAGCTCGCGCACGGCCTCCAGTTGCTGCAGCCGTTCGAACAGCCGCCGCGATGCAAAGCGCGACAGATTTTTCGTCGTCAGCGATCCGGAGACGGCGTCTTCACTGAGCAGCAGAAAGATTACGTCGCCGGCGCCTTTGGCGCGCAGTTTCGGCGCCACCGCCAGGAGTTTTTCGGCCCGGCGCGACAGCTCGGCGGCCAACCGACAAGCGTCCGCGGCGGCCGCAACGAGCGCGATGCAAACCGCCCGCTCAAAATTCTTGTCCCCGGGCCGGATGCGCCGGCCACCACCGGCCTCGGTGCGGAAGGATGGTCCAAAAACCTGCGCCATTAGGAGCGGCAGGGGCTGCGGCCAGCCCAGGCGTTGCGCCAGTACCAGGTCGGCGAGCCACCAGCCAAAGAGCTCGGCATCGGGACGCATGGCGACGACCTCAGCGGCGATCGCCGCGGCGTCGAACGGCGCCGACCGCTGGGATACCGCGAGTTTTTCGATCTGCGTGCAAAGGTCGGCGAGCGCGTCGCCGTCCCAATGGAGGCCAAGCTGGTCGAGTATCTTCCCGAGCCGGCCGGGCGTAGCAGCGGGCGGCTGCCTGGCCAACTGCCGCCAGGCGCCAAAGACGGCGCCGGCGGGACCGGGATCAGCACCTGGGGGACGCAAATGCCAGGCATCGCGCAAGGCGGCCGCATCCTCGGCGCGGCCGGCGAGCCGCATGCTGGCGGCGGCGCAGCGAAGCGCCAGCCGCTGCCGCCAAGCGCCGGCCCAGGCAGGCTGCGCGCGGGCGAGCGTGTCGAGGGCACCCAGGGCGGCGCCGGCCCGGAAGGCGGCGTCGCCGTCGCTCGGCGCGCCAGCGCTTGTGATCGCCCAAGCCGGAACGGAGGGCGGCGCAGAGGATCTGGCGGTCGCGGGATCGAGGCGAATCATGATTTGGAGGGTAAAGCGTCGGTGCGCTTTGCGCTACGCTTGTTGCGCCAAAACGCACAGCCTGTCGAGCGGCCAAAACGAACGATAATCTTGCATTATCGTTCGTTATGTTCTTTATAGAGGGAATGGCCTCTCTCGTCGATCAAAACCCAGCAAAGCGCGCTCGGCATCGCTCCGCTCAACCACAGAAAACACCGGCGGGTGTCGACCAAATTGCGCCGGCGGCCTCGGCTCAGGCCGACGCCTCGATTGCCGACGACTTGCCCGACATCATCGACGTTGTCATGGAGATGAGCGGCGCGCCGGAAGAGCAGCCGAACAAAGCCCCCTCCCCTGTTCCGGCCGTCGCCAATCCCCGCCTGCCGGCGCATCTCGACGCGCTGGCCGATCGCGCCCGCGACTATGTCGAGGCGGCGAGTTCCGCCAATACGCGCCGCGCCTATGCGGCAGATTGGAAGCATTTTGCGAGTTGGTGCCGTCGGCAGGGCATCGAGATGTTTCCGCCCGATCCGCAGGTGGTCGGGCTCTACATCACCGCATGCGCCTCGGGAAAGGCGACCGGCGACAAGAAGCCCAATTCCGTGTCGACGATCGAACGTCGGCTGTCCTCGCTGACCTGGAATTTTTCCCAGCGTGGCCAGCCGTTGGACAGGAAGGACCGCCATATCGCCACCGTGATGGCCGGCATACGCAACAAGCACGCCGCCCCGCCGCGACAGAAGGAAGCGATCCTGCCCGAGGATCTGATCGCCATGCTGGAAACGCTCGAACGCGGAACCTTACGCGGCCTGCGCGACCGCGCCATGCTGCTGCTCGGCTTTGCCGGCGGCCTACGCCGCTCCGAGATCGTGGCTTTGGATGTCGGCCGCGACCAGACCGAGGACGGCCGCGGCTGGATCGAGATCCTCGACAAGGGCATGCTCGTTTCCCTTCGCGGCAAGACCGGCTGGCGGGAGGTCGAAGTCGGGCGCGGCTCGTCAGATGCCACCTGCCCGGTTGTCGCGGTGCAGACCTGGCTCAAGCTCGCCCGTATCGCGCACGGACCGCTGTTCCGGCGCGTCACCGGCCAGGGCAAGGCGGTTGGCGCCGATCGGCTCAACGACCAGGAGGTCGCCCGCCTGGTCAAGCGGACCGCGCTGGCGGCCGGCGTACGCGGCGACCTGCCGGAAGGCGAACGCGGAATGATGTTTGCTGGCCATTCCTTGCGCGCTGGCCTCGCCTCCTCGGCCGAAGTCGACGAACGCTATGTGCAGAAGCAACTCGGCCATACCAGCGCCGAGATGACCCGCAGGTATCAGCGGCGGCGTGACCGCTTCCGGGTCAATCTCACCAAAGCATCAGGCCTGTAAGGCGAAAGACTCCTCCCCTGCCCTTCGGATGCCGAGAGTGCGTTATCGCCAGGATAGCTGGTCCTTCGGCAGCCGGCCACTCGGGTCGAATACAGTTACCTTGTGCGGCAGATCCGGACCCCAGTCCCAAAGGACCAGGTTGCGATCCTCCATCTCGGCGCTCGGCGCGAAACTTGGGACAACGATGCCGGCAATATTTCGAGGTCGCAAGCGGTCGTAGATGGACCAGGACGTTGGGCGCTCTCCGTCGCTGAGCGCCGTCCCCCAGGCGCAGGCCATCTCCTCGAGCGCGATAGAAAATTCTCCCCTCACTTCGTCCGTTGTCAGATCCACGATGTCATCGCAGTCGATCTCATAGGAACACAGCACGCACGGATCGATCCGGTGCGCGAACCCCTGGTTGGCTTCCTTGACCGCTGTCATGATGGTCAGCGCCAAATAGAGCGCCGGCACCCCTTTGGGATTAAATCGCGCACCTCTGATCGCCGCCCCTTCGCCGGAAGTCGGCTTGAATGCCCAACGTGGATCGTGTGCGCGGTAGCAGGTTCCAACGAACCTCAAGCGAAACCACCAACGGCCATGTGATCGAGATAATCACGGACCGCAGCTGCCTTGCCATCCTTCACCAGCGCTTCAGCAGTGCGTCCGCCAAAAGCTGGAAGCGGCTGAGCCCGGTACCAGGCCATCGCCTGCTCCTTGCCGCCCGCCCAATCCGTCACGCGGCTGATGATCTCGAGCATTTCCCGCAGACGCCCCTGTGTCTTAACCGTAGCGCTGCGCTCCGACCGATAAAGGGTCTCGCGCGCAAGACCAGCGGTCTGGGCCAACTGGCCCTTGGACATGCCAAACCCGTCCGCGACCTGCTCGATCGCAATCTTCCCGTTCCGGTCCATATAGGACAAGATGAGAGGTCCATTCTGCTCGGGGATCTTCAGTGCATGAGCCACAGAATTCATCCTACCATATTGAGAGTCATATTTCCTGTACAAAATATATGGCAGTGCTGGGCAGCTTTCAAGCGCCTCCCCTCCTCAGCCGAGGTCGACGAGCGCTATGTGCAAAAACAGCTTGGCCATGCTTCGGCCGAGATGACCCGCAGGTATCAGCGGCGGCGTGACCGCTTCCGGGTCAACCTCACCAAGGCGTCCGGGCTTTAGGCGCTGGTAGAAGGCCCCTCCCCTGCCGTTGCGGCGGCTCACATGTTGGGCGCAATCAGTTTCAATGACGGAAAGTACGTCCGGTAACGCCTCACATCGCGCGTCAGCAGCGGCAGCTGGGCGACAGCCGCATGGGCACCAATGAAGAAGTCGGGCAGCACACCGGTCCTCGATCCACCGGCCCGCCGATATTGTGTAAAAACCTTGCCCGCCAGAAACAAGGCGGCACGCGGTATGGACGTCATTTCGAGCCCAGCACCGTCGACAAACGCCTCGAGGTGCTCGATGCGTTCATACCGAACAGCAAGCTCAGCATAAACCGCGTCATTGATCAGCAGCGGCCCATCAAGGCTCGCTGCTTCAAGCTGAGAAAGTGACCAGTCCGCCCACTTGGGATCGTCGGTGACAAGATCGAGGAGGACGTTGGTGTCGACAAGCGTCACGATTCACCACGCGTCAGCGCCATGATCGCGTCGGTATCGAGCCCCTTGCCGGCATGGCCACGCAACTTGGCGAAGCGGCTTGCGGGCTGCTTCTTGTCGGCGCGCGCAAGCACCACGCTGCCATCGGCGGCGCGACGGAAATCGACCTTGCTCCCAGGAACAATGCCGAGAAGATCACGAACCGGCTTCGGAATGGTCACCTGTCCCTTGGCTGTGACGGTGGTGGTCATGTTCGCTCCTTGGTAATACCGAATGCCAAACAGGTATTACACAGAAGGTCAATTTTCAACCCCGGCTGGTCGAGTTGATCGGCCCATGCATAGGGCGTCGCCATTAGATCGGGCCGCCAACGCGCACATATCAGCACCGTCAATCGTTCAGCGCTACAGGGGCGTCCGGGTTGTAGGAAAAGCCCGCTCCCCTACGGTGCTCAGTGTGATGCACCAGCAGCTTTTTTGGTCGTTTCCTTCTCAGACGACAGGGCTCGCAGCACAGCCTCTCTCCATGATGCGAAGCAAGGTGCCCCCAGCGCCACTCGGGTGCCTTTTTCCCTGCTCCCATTTCTTGTAGCCGGATGGGCTGGTCCCGAGCACGGTTGCCATCTGGTCCTGCGTCAGATCGAGCTTCTTGCGCACGGCTTTTGCGTCCACAGCGCCAACCTCCATATCGTGCACCTTGATGCCGGCAACGTCCTTGCCTTGGCGCGTGTCTGTGCGGCTGCGCAAACTGTGGTCGAAGTTGTCCACGTGTAACTGTGCTGCCCTTGAGAGGTTCGCCTGAGACGTTTGCAGCGGCGACCCAGCGGAGATGCTCTGGAAGCCTGCCCCTGCCCTGGTGTACTATTGGCAAGTCACTGCCGATGGGCGTTGCCGGGCCGCTCACCGCTGCTGGGTCCGAGAGACATCCAGCAAGCGCCAGGAGCGAGTTGCACGTGTACAACTGCGGCGAAGCCTCAGGCGCGCTTGGAGGACGGCTTGAGACAAAGTCCATTTCCCAGATCGACCTCAAGGCCCTTGAGCTTGTCTCGCACGTAGGCAGCTGGGAGATCCAGGGATTGTTGCAGCCCGAGTGATACTGCGGCTCTCTTTCCGATCCAGCTGGCTGATCCTGTGCTTGATGAAGTTGCACATGAGAAAACTGCTCAAGCGAGGCCGTGATGTCGACCGCTTGGCATAGACTGTCATCAGGACTGGTGCGCAATTGGCTCCAGGCGCTGCGATTTGGCAGAGCAGCTGCACGCGCTCAATCTTGCGCGAGATCCGCCGTCGGTCCCGACCAGGGGGCCGAGCCGCTTAGAGCCAATTCCGCCGCGACATCGGTTGCGGTCTAAGCAGACGCCTACGGCACCGCCGGTAATCGCCAAGAGCGATCGCGGCAAGGCGCACTGATCGGGAACCGGGCGGGAATTGCCCCAGGGCGGCTACGACGAGCAGCTCGCCGGCGACTGGGCCGTGAGAGCGCCTATTGAGTTGTACACGGACAACTGCCGACGGCGGTGTAGCTGTCGTCGCATTGCGTCAACAACAGTAAGCCGCATTCCATTCTGCTCAACGGCCGAGCTGCCCTTGCAGCTTTCCGCGATTCACCGGCGACGACAACGTCCCGCGCGGCTAATCGGCGGGCGCAGTTGTCACGGCCGCACAAGTCGAGGTGGCTGGACTGGGCGTTATCCAGATGAGTTGCACACGTACACCTTGGGCTTCGAGCAGGGCAGGGCTCCTCGCACGTCGGTCCCGCAAGTGTGATGGCTCTGTTGACGGCAGAATTCTCGAGCACCACACAATGCGCGAAGTCACATCGTGCTTTGGGTCAAACCCATCGAACGCCATCGCGCGAACTCCGGCTCCATGACCCTGATGCATTAGTGCCGCCTAGGCGACGGGCCGGCCCTGCCGCAGCGCGCGAATTGTCGGCAACCCTAACAGCCCCACGCCGCGAGCAGAGAAAATGCCGCTCACGCCAGTGGCTTCCAGCGCCCACCTTCAAGTCGGGTTGCACATGTACAACCGAACAAGACGCACCGCGCCCAATTCGCGCGCCGTCAGCGCCCACTGCGGCGCGCGGCTATGCCCCGGCGCGAGGGTGACCCAAAGTATGCGCGAGAAAGCTCCCCCAGATGTCTTGCCGACATAGTATACTCGCACGTTGATTCTTTGGACTTTCCAAGTCCCCGCAGACTCGCTCAGCGATCAGCTGCGTTAACCTTTTGTTAACCAAAAAGCGTTTGTCGGCCGTCCAGAATCAGTTCATCTTAATCAGCGCATTTACGTTTCTCTTTCGCTAAAATGCGCAGATCAGGAGAGGGTCGTGTTGGACAAGGTCAGCCATGGCAGGCCGGCGGGTGAAAGCCTTCGCGAACTCATCGCCGCGGACGCCACCGAGCTATCGAGGCAGCTGCAGGCGCACCAGGCGAGGACCTTCCCGCCGACCGCGCAAAAGGGCATACGCTTGTTCACGCCCGGCGAGGCTGCTGATTTCATCGGCATTCATGAAGGCTACCTGCGCCAGATCGTCTCCGAAGGCCACGGGCCGCAGCCACAGGCGAACGGAAGGCGCCTGTATTCCGTGGGGGACATCGACCGGCTTCGCCAGGTGCTCGACGAGGCAAACTCAAAGGCGCCGGGAAAATACATACGTCACCGAAGGGGAGGGGAGAAACTCCAGATTCTCTCGGTGATGAATTTCAAGGGAGGCAGCGCCAAGACCACCACCGCGGCTCACCTTGCCCAATTCCTGTCGTTACGCGGTTACCGGGTTCTTGCGATTGACCTTGATCCTCAAGCCAGCCTGTCAGCCATGTTCGGCCATCAGCCTGAACTCGATGTCGGGCCCAACGAGACCATTTACGGCGCGATCCGCTACGATTCGGAATGCAGAAGCATTCTGGAAATCGTCCGCTCGACCTATACACCCAACCTGCATCTGGTCCCCGGCAACCTGGAGCTCATGGAATTTGAGCACGAGACGCCGAAAGTGCTGGCCAACCGCCAGCCGGGCACCATGTTCTTTGCCAGGCTTGGCGAATGTCTGGCCGAAATCGAGGCCGCATACGATGTCGTGGTCATCGATTGCCCGCCGCAACTGGGCTTCCTGACGCTGTCTGCCTTATGCGCGGCCACGGCCGTCATCATCACCGTGCACCCGCAGATGCTCGACGTGATGTCGATGTCCCAGTTCCTGCTCATGACCTCAGACCTGCTAACCGTCGTCGAGAACGCCGGCGGCAACACCGACTATGACTGGATGCGCTACCTGGTCACCCGGTTCGAGCCGAACGACGGCCCGCAAAGCCAGATGGCCGGGTTTATGCGCTCGATCTTCGGCAACCGGGTTCTCGAAAATTCAATGCTCAAGTCGACCGCGATCTCCGATGCGGGACTGACCAAGCAGACCCTTTATGAGGTTGAACGCGGACAATTCACGCGCGGGACTTACGACCGAGCGCTTGAGAGCCTGACGCTTGTCAACGGCGAAATCGAGGAGCTGATCCGCAAAACCTGGGGGCGGAAATAATCATGGCCCGCAAGAACCTTTTCGAACTGTCCGAGGCTGCTGGCGAGCAGGCACCGCCTGACGCCGCCAGGACCTCGCTTGTACGCCCCCTCATGGGCCTTGATCGACCATTGAAGCCGGGCGGGCCGGTGGGCGCCATCTCGCAGTCGCTGGAGAATATAAACTCGCGCGCCCAGCGTGCCGACGAAATCGAGCGCAAATTATCGGAAGGGCAGGCGGTTGTCGAACTCGACCCAAGCCTTATCGATCAGTCTATCGTGGTCGATCGCCTGGGCATCACCGACGAAAGACGAACGGCGCTCGTCGATCAGATACGCGAGCACGGACAACAGGTGCCCATCCTGGTGCGGCCGCATCCAGGCGACAGCGCTCGCTACCAGGTCGCCTACGGACACCGTCGATTGGCTGCGGTTCGGCAACTCGGCCGGATGGTGCGCGCGGTCGTCAGGGAACTGACCGACGAGCAGCTCGTCGTCAGCCAAGGGCAGGAAAACAACAGTCGCAGCGACCTTTCCTACATCGAAAGGTGCTATTTCGCGGCAAAGCTCGAAGCCAGGGGTTTCTCGCGCGACATCATCATGGCCTCGCTTGGGGTCGACAAGGCAGCGCTGTCAAAGATGATTGCGCTGGTCGCGCACCTGCCGGCGGAGATCATCGAGGCCATCGGCACCGCTGAATCGTTCGGTCGCCAAAGATGGGCCGAGCTCGCCGATCTGCTCGAAGAGCGGGCCAAGCGCGCCAGAGCTCTGAAGGCAATCCAGGATCCCGAATTCGCAGCGCTCTCCAGCGACGAGCGCTTCCAGTCAGTTTACGACATGGTCAAGATTCCGGCAAAAAAGCCCGACCGGACGCTATGGACAGCACCCAACGGTTCTCGCCTGGTCAGCATCAGCGACAGCGAATCCAAGACGACCTTCGCCTTCGATAAGCGTATCGAACCGGAATTCGCCAACTTCGTTCGGGAGCGCTTGCAAGCGCTTTACGACGAATTCCTTCAAAAGATAACGGACTAAGGAGCACTAACCCGCAAAAGAAAAAGGCCCCCAGACGTCGCCGTCGTGGAAGCCTCTCTCATGATCTAAGCAGTCTGAGAATCGCAAATCCACGAATCACTGTCAAGAGTCATTGGCGCCGATTTGGCGAGCTGATTTCTTTTGCCTAGCAATAGGTGGAAGAGAAATGGGAACGCATACCGCAACGACGCCCTTTGGGCGGCGGCCGATGACGCTTGCGCTGGTGCAGGCGAACGTGGCGGCACGAGAGATCCCGCAAGGGTCTGCCGTGGAGAAATGGCAGGTCTATCGCTGGCTTTGCGAGGGCAAGTCGATCATCGGAGTGGGAGACCGCGCTTTGGCCGTGCTGAGCGGGCTGTTGTCATTCTATCCGGACGACCAGATCAGTGAGGAAAACGGCCTTATGGTCTTCCCCTCGAACGCCCAGCTGTCAATGCGAGCGCACGGCATGGCAGATTCCACGCTGCGCCGGAATCTGGCCGAACTGGTGACCTGCGGTCTAATCATCCGCCGTGACAGTCCGAACGGCAAAAGGTTCGCTCGCAAGGGGCAGGGGGGGACCGTCATGGAAGCCTTTGGCTTCTCACTGGCGCCGCTGCTGACGCGGGCTGAGGAGTTCCAGCGCGCGGCCGAGCAGGTTCGCGCCGACAGCCGGGCGCTCAAATTGATGCGGGAGCGGATCACGCTCCATCGCCGTGACATCCATAAGCTGGTCGAGGCCGCGATCGACGAGGGCGCACCTGGCGACTGGGGAGCCATCTGGACGCGGTTCAGGGCCATCGTGGAGGCGATTCCGAGGCGGGCAGGGTTGCCTGAGCTGGGAGGGATCGTTGCTGAGCTGACCATGCTCCATGACGAAGTGGATAGCATGCTGGAAAGCTTCATGAATTTCACAATTCCGAGCGGCAATGAGTCCCAAACTGAGCGGCAGCAATCTGATTCAAACACCGACTCTACTTTTGAATTTGAACCTGCTTTAGAGAAAAGCGGGGCGACGGTCGAACCAAGACGGGCAGCCGACGAGAAGCCGAAAGGCTATCCGATCGGACTTGTGCTGAAAGCCTGCCCCGAGATTGCCGACTATGCAGCCGACGGGATCGCAAACTGGCGCGACTTGATGATCACCGCGGCTCAGGTGCGAGGCTACCTTGGCGTGTCGCCCTCGGCCTATGAAGAGGCTTGCCATGTGATGGGCCAGGAGGTCGCCGCGATCGTGATTGCCTGCATCCTGCAAAGGGCGCAGCATATCAACTCGGCCGGCGGTTATCTGCGGGTGCTGACCGAAAAGGCGAGGGCAGGGCAGTTCTCCGTCGGGCCGATGCTGATGGCGGCGCTTAAAGCCAACGGCGCCACCGCGAGGATGACCGGATGAAGTTGCGAGCACATCGCTGGCCCCACCAAGAGCTTGCGCAGGAACCGTGACACAAAATCAGGAAGTGAAGTGGAGCTGTGATGTCCTTCTGGAGCCTTTCTCCTGGAGAGGTCCGAAGACCGTGCGTGTTCAGCCCGATCTTTTCGAGCCGGAGATCCGGAACGCGTGGCGCGACAAGGTGTTTGCGGCAATGGCGCTTTGTCCGCAGCATCGATTTTGGCTGAGGACCGCCTATCCGCAGGTTTACGGTCAGTACATTGAACAGATCGCCCATGATCGTCTCGAATGGCTTGCCTGGCGGGTGTCGGCAAGCCAGGTGCTGCGGGAGCTTGGCCGGGAGGAGGCGACTGGCGATGGCCCGGCGTGGCCGCTGGCCAATGTCGATGTCGAATGAGCGGCGCAGTCCGCAACGGGCCGAGGGCCTCGTTTTCGCTTGTAGTCGAACGGCACCAGTCGGGCCGATAGCCAAGAGCGTGGTGAGCGGTACTGCGTGGATCCGACAAGACCCCATTCCCGTCTCGACGTTTTCGGCCGCGTCGGACGTTTCGCCTGGCTTATGGAAGTTCGATCTCGCCGTCCACCACGTGGTTGAGGCCGGTACCTTCCGCCGTCAGCGTGATGCGGACGTTCAACTTCTTCTTCTTCTCGCCGCCGATTTGCCCTTCGCGCACCGTCTCCTCGATCTTGCGCTGGGAGGTGACGCCGACTTCCTTTAGGAACTTGCGGATCGACATGTTGAAGGCGTCTTCGCTCATGCGGAACTCCTCTGTGTCTGGAAGAGATTGTAGGGGAAGGCAAGGGATCAAGGAAGCAGGACGGTGACGCTCGGTCCCATAGAAACAGATCCCGAGCCGGAAGGAGGCGTCGGGTCCTTGGATTTGATCGGCCTTTGGAAGAAGGAAGAGTGGCGCTTACTGCCAAGGCGCTACCGTGAATCGGTGTCGTAATAGTGCACTAGGGCCGTCTTTGTGCGGGCAGCAGTGTTCCCGTGCCTTGCCGGCGGCGGGCTTCCGCTTCTCTCCAGTGACGTTTCCGCTCTTCGTCCGGGCGCGGATGCCACATACTCTCGGCCCGTTACACGACGGCCTCAGCCTTCCGGGTGTTGGCAAACTGCCTATCACTGCATCGTTTTCGCGGGCCCGTCGATACTTGTGGAAAGCCCGGAAAGCCCGTATATTCCGGAAGAAAGGAGTTCTGCCGATGACCACTACCGTCACCGCCGCCGCCGTCTCGAAAAACTTCGGCGCCTATCAGGATGCCGCGGTTCGCGACCCGGTCATCATCACCAAGAACGGCCGGCCGCGCACCGTGCTGCTGGCTTACGAGGACTTCGTCCGGCTCTCCAAGCGGGACCGGCGGGTCGAGCTGACGGCAGAGCTCAGTGCGGACGAAATCGCCGCGGTCCAATCCGCCGAAATGGAGCCGGGTCTTGACCATCTCAACGACGAACTCCTTCCGGCAAAAGGTCTAACGGCAAAAAATGCTGCCGGCTGAAATCAAGGTCGGCCACGTTTTTCGTTATTCATATCTCTGGCATTGGCAACATCGCGAAGGCCGCGAGGAAGGCGACAAGGACCGGCCCTGCCTGGTGCTAGCGCTGGTCGTAATGCAGGAGGACGGCTCGCCGGTTGTCCGAGTCCTGCCGATCACGCACACACCGCCCTCTGATCCCGCCAATGCCATCGAAATCCCGGCTGCGGTCAAGTTGCGCTTGCGGCTCGACGGGGAGCGGTCGTGGATCGTTATGACGGAAAGCAACCGGTTCGCCTGGCCGGGCCCCGATATCCGGCCGCTGGACACGGAGAGCGGCTATTACGGGCCGCTGCCACCAGCGCTGTTTGCAGCGGTCAAGCGCCGGTTTGTCGCCATTGCGACAAGCCAAGCGCACAGGAGCACGCCACGCTCCGCGTAAGCGCTGATCGGCGCCGATCAGCGCACGATCGGTCAAGGAGCCTTGTACTTGCGCCGACAGTTGGGGCGCCGCGGTAGGCGGTAGAGAGCATACTCGTCATGTGCGACCCACACCCGGCCGATCGATGGGGTCTTGCAATTTTCGATTCTGCTGCGTTTAACTCCACAGTCTCGAAATGAACCGGACTGGCTTAAGGGCCAAGTCCACGTCGCAGTTGTCACAGAGGAATGCACAGATATGGCGACCGGAACCGTGAAGTGGTTCAACAGCACCAAGGGATTTGGATTTATCCAGCCCGACAATGGCGGGCAGGATGTTTTCGTCCACATTTCCGCTGTCGAACGCGCGGGCCTCTCGACGCTGAATGACGGCCAAAAGATCAACTATGAGATCGAGCAGGACCGCCGCACCGGCAAGTCCTCTGCTGGCAGCCTCAGCAAAGCTGGCTGAATTTTCGCCTGCGTCCCGGCAACAGCGAATGAAATGAATGCGAGGTAAGGCAGGGATTGGTCCCCGCCTTACCTATTCTGCGCAGATCATATCGATAAGCAGCTGCGCGCTCCAGAATGACCCTCGAGAGATAAAGTTAGGCTGTGACCTTCTTGCGGGTCCGCTTCGCCGGCGCTGGCGTTTCAGGCTCTTTCGGTTTGCGGCCGAGCCCCATGGTCTTGGCCAACGCCGAGCGTGCAGCGGCGTAATTCGGCGCGACCATCGGATAGTCCGCTGCCAGGCCCCATTTGGCGCGATATTCGTCCGGGGTCAGCCCATAGTGGGTTGAAAGATGGCGCTTTAGCGATTTGAATTTCTTCCCGTCTTCAAGGCAGATGATGTAGTCCGCCATCACCGACTTCTTGATCGGGACCGCAGGCTTGAGAGCCTCCGGCTCTGCTACGGAGATGCCTCCGGTTGTGCCTTTCAAAGCCGCGTGTACTTGGCCGATCAGGGCAGGGAGATCGCCCACCGGGACTGGATTATTCGAGACATAGGCTGACACGACATCGGCGGTAAGCTCGATGAGGCTGTCGAGATTGTGATCGGCTTCTTCTGTCATGAAACTCTCCGGGTGGCTTGAAAGACAGCGGGCGAAGTCCTGCTACATATTGATGGCGGTCGCTGAAAGCAATAAATGTCTCGGCAGCATAAGTATCGGCATAAGCTAATGCTGATACGCGTCGGCCCCGGTGCTCGTTCGGCTGCTATGCGCCGGAACCGATGTGCAGCCGTGCCGTCTTGAGCCTTTGTAATTCCGAAAACAACGTGAGGAAATTACGCGCACCATCAAACAGGCCAGGTGAATGGAACCTGGGCATCCGTCGTTCGCCAGTGACGTGGGGCCAACGAGGCCGGTCTATTCCTGGCGTCTTCTCTGGATGACTGTTTGTCTTTGTTGCGATCTGATCGGGCTTTCGCCGGAGCTTGGTCCGAGAATGAACTCAAATACGGGTTGCGGCTGACCGAGCGCTGTCGGCTGCAGGGCTGCCGGGGTCCTTGCCGCGGCTTCGGCGTGTTCGGCGAGCGCTGCGGGTGACATGCCGAGCGCACGCTCGAAGCTATGATCGGCCGTGTTCATCAGCCGACGAAGGAGCGCCGCGGCGCGTCCGGCATGACGCATCGCCGCCGCCTGCTTGCCCTCGCGGATCTTCACGCCGGTCGCCGATAACAGGATCAATCCCTTGAAGAGCGTCCGAAGCGGAGCGCCTCGGTCTGCAACTTGCCAGAGACCTTCCCAAGCCTCGTGGGCTTCCCAGTAATAGCCATAGTTGAAGAGGTCGAGACCCCAGAGGAATGTGTCTGAATCAAGCGAGATCTCAGCCGACAGCATGGCGTCGCTATTGTAGCTGTGTCCCGCGGGATCGCGCACCGGATGCGGTTGCCTGCCCGGCAGATACGCATAGGATGGAAAGCTCTTTTCCGGCAGCCAACGCCGGCGCAACATCGAACCAATAGCCATCAAAGCCGTATAGCACACCCGTGACATCCTGAACGGATGATCACTCCGGAGCGCCCGTCGGCAGAAAAATGAGGTTTTGGGCAAACTTGCGGCGCGACAATGAAGCTGCGAGCGGGAAGTTTTTGGGGCCTTGATCCGGTGGACCAGCAGGATGAATTTAAAATTTTTTCAAGGGCCTGTTGTGCCTGCCACAAGAATTGGGACGGTAGACGAGCGCGACTGCAGAAGCGCGCGCTGATGTAATCGTGGTCAGCGATCGGTACGCGAATCTATCGAGTTCCAGTTCTAGATCGAATGGCCTCGTTGGCGGCGAGGCATCAGCAAAGCGTCTCGCACGCCATGCCGTCGCCGTCCCGGTCCAGCTTCCGGCCCCACGAGCAGTTGTGCAGATACCATTGGGCTTCGTCGCACGAACTGATCTGTGAGCAGTAGCGTCGCGGCTCGCACGAATAGACCCCGCTCTGCGCGACCAGCTTGCGGCTGACTATGCCGAGTCGCTGGCTCGACGGCGCTGCGCCGTCGGCGTGCGACGCTCGCCAGTCCCAAGGCGCCTGAAACGTTCCGACCCATAGACCGACCTTCGTCGCTTCAGCCGTGGCCTGCTGCCCTGCATAGGCGCCGTGGCTGTAGCGCGGCCAATCGAGCGCCTGGCCGTGCTCGACCATCCATGCCGCCACGCTGGCGCCGTCTGCGCGCCGGCAGTCGCCGACGAAGCGGCGATAGCGATCCCACGTCACGAACGTGCATTGCACCGGCCTCGAGGCGGCCAGGAACCCGTCCAGCGCTTCGGCGGAGCGCCGGCCGCAGGGATATTCGAAGCCCTTGGCGTCGTCGCAGTATTGCCGGCTCTCGGGTGCGTCGATGCCGTTGAAGCGGATCCGCTGGCCGTGGACTTCGATCGTGTCGCCGTCGATGACGGAGGCGACGCCAGTTATCGGCGCCGGCTTCGGGCCGATCAAATTCGACAGGTTGAGCTCAGGGATGCTGTCGCTGTGCTGCATAGCTGTTTGCGCGATCAGCGCGCCGCCCGCGGCGACCGTCACGAAGATCAGCCGTCGCGGCACGCTCGCCCAACGCAGCGCACGCGACCGTCGCGCTCCAGTGCGCTTGCGCCATTGGCCAGACCGATTGTCGTGACGAGACTTGTCCAAGCCCTTTCCCCCGCTTGGGAGGATGCTCTTAAATAGGCTCGAAGTCTACTATGGCTGGAGCAGAGCGCCACCGTATTGCGCCCACAGATGTTCGCAGTCCCTTGTCCTTAAGCTTGGCGTTCCTGGTTCCCCGTAGAAGACCATTGCACCGCGGACGTCGTAGCCAAGCACCGACGCATTGGCCACGAACTGGACAGCGCGCCCTAAGCTGATGGCGCCGATCTGGACTTCACTTTTGCTGGTGAGGTCGATCACCCCGCGGATTTCCGCGTCTGCGCCTCTTCCGGCCAAGACAGCAGTCGAGATCGCATCGTCCAGGGCAAGGAGCATCGCGTGAGTCCCCGTGAGCAGCGCTTGCTAACTTCGAAGCGCGAAATTTGTTCCGCGTCCGTGAAGCGATCTGAGATCAACTGTCCAGTTCAAGCGGCGCATGGTCCAGCTGTTCATGCCAAATGAGTTGCCGGAGATCGCGTTGGTCGATCGACTGGCCTCATTTCCTGCAATGGTAGAAGTGATCCTGTTCGCGAGGTGGATCGCCCCCATGTCGGCGCCCGACGATGGGCGGCCCAAGGTCCGAAAGCTTCGTCACCCGCGCAATTTCCTGGCCTCGCGTTCCAAGGTCTTCCGGTCGTTGCCGTGAGCGCCGATCAACTCCCGCACTTGGTCGGGCGTGATGCGGTGCTGCTTGGCGAAGTAGCGTACCTCATAATCCTCATCTGCTGACACGCGGTCGCGGTCTCGGAAATCGCGTTTCGTTTTGTCGTCGGTCATGGCTGTTCCTCCTGGCCAGAAAAACGGCGGCTGCGCCGGAACGTTCCCCTCAAGCCGTTTAAGCAACCGCTAACGGAACGCTTGCGGCTGTGCGATATTGAATCAAATTTGAGTTTTGCGTTGGGGTTCCGATGCGTAAGCCCGCCGGCGGGGTCCGGTTGTCCTTCGTCCGTCCGATGGAGCCGGAGCTCGTCGAGCAGCCGCCCAAAGGCGACGGATGGAGCCACGAAGTCAAATTCGACGGCTACCGTACGCAGTTGATCAAGGATGTCGACGGCATCCTCCTGTACACCAAAACGGGGATCGACTGGACGGCGAAATATCGGCCGCTCGCGGAGGAAGCCGCGGCGCTCGACGCCGAAAGCTTCATCATCGAAGCCGAAACGATCGTGACGAACGAAGCCGGGCTGTCGGACTTTCATGCCCTGCGCTCGGCCATCACCAGACGCCCGCAGGATCTCTATCTAGTCGCGTTCGATCTCCTGCACGTCAACGGGCACGATCTGCGCGACATGGCGCTGAAAGATCGCCGCGAGGTGCTGGAGGCGCTCATTCCCGCCGGCGGCCACATCCAATTCAGCGAGGCGCTGCCGGGTACCGGCGACGCGGTCTACCATCTGGCATGCGAAGCGGGCTTGGAGGGCATTGTTTCGAAGCGGCTGGACAGCGTCTATCGCAGCGGCTCGACGATGAACTGGCGCAAGATCAAGTGCTACGTCGAGAAGGAGATGGACATCATCGGAGTCAAACGCGAGGCGGGAAAGCCGGCGATGGTGCTGATGGCCGATCAAGGCCGCTACATGGGCGGCGCCTTCGTCACCTTCAAAGCCGACAAGCGGCAGGCCCTATGGGACCGGGTACAGGGCAAGACCGGCGCGCCGCCGCCGAAGGGCCTTGCGAAGGAGAAGGCCGAATGGCTCCGGCCCGGACTGGTCGGACGCGTGAAGTTCCTGAAGGGCGAGGAAAAGCTGCGCCATGCATCGCTGAAGGACTTCCGCGAGGAATATTAAGTGTTGCTTATGCGCTACAGCGCATCGCCTCGGCCAGCTATAAGGTTTTGGCGGATCCACGGCGGACCATCCGGCGAAGCTCTGAAATGGGGATACCTGAAGAAGTCCTATGAGAAGCCTGTTCTGGCCAAGCGCGAGAAGCTGAGCGACATTACAGCGCGGCCGCCCTTCGTCGCTGGCTGGGTAGGCGAAACGCGGGAGCGGCCCGGTAGTCTTGTTTGTTTGGGGATCAAAGGCCGCCGGGCCTAACCGGCGGGATAGCTAAGGGGACTTGTGCTAAGGGCACCGGCTGTCGATGAATATACGCTCCTGCTAAAATATAAGGATGCATACATAAGGCGAAGTCTCCCACCTCTTTAGAGCGACTTTCCAGCGCGGATCATCGCCCGTGCAATTGCCAACTCGGCTTCCACCTTGGCGTTTTCCTTCTGCGTCATGTTGTCGGCCGCGATCAGACGCCGCAGCGATCGCATGACTTCGCCGCGCTGCCAGCCGACCTCCAACATGCAATCGATAATGGCCTGAAAGCCCGGCTCCATTGCTTCCTGGCAGTCGATCTCCCGATCGGCGTAATCGAGCTTCTGTCTTGGCCGGCTGATCATGCGTTGCCTTCCACGGTGCTCTCTTCATCCAACTGGCGCGGCACAGGCAGGTAGGCATTGGCCACCAGCCACTCGCTGACGATCGTCTCCACCAGATCCCGCTTAGCAGTTCCCATCTCGTCGGCCAGCCCGCTCAGTGCCTCGTCGGTACGCGGATCGAGACTGAGCCCGCCGACGTTTCTCAGCAGCAATGCAGCCCTTCGCAGCAGCACTTGCAAGTCGGCCCGCGAAGCGTCTGCGATATGGTCGGCGGTGCTTTCCAGTTCCTGCACGAATTGATGGAGGGACATCGGCCATGCTCCTAAAGGAATCTCTCGCCTTCGCCGCGGTGCTCGAAACAGAACCAGTGCGACGGCTGCCTTGGTCGGGCGAAACCCCAACCGGCATCCTTGCCGCATCCAGTGTGCTCGCAAACGTGTCCAAGCGGTCCGTGATCGCGCAGCTGCACAAATTCTCCGGGGCGGGTCGGTTCGTCGCTCACTTTTGCCGCCGTTTGAGCGCGTCGATCTGATCCTGCAGGCGGCCGTTGAGCACGATCATTTCTTTCAACGCCTTCATCGTATCGCCCTCGTGCAGGGAAACGAACCTGTCGGCAACCTTCTGCAGAGCTGCCTCCTGGCGGCTGTCCAGGGTGATGATCTGATCCATGGCGGTTCTCCTTAGAACAAGGAAGCCTGCGCCGGCGGCTCGGCTGGAAACTTGATCTGCGTCGCAGGCTTCTCGACAATCACAAGCGCGTCGTCAGGCGCGGGCCGCTGCAGCTTCTTTGCTTCCGACCATGGCGCGGTGAGCCACAGTTCGGTTTCCTCCGGCGTGGTCAGGATCACTGGCATCGCCTTCTCATGAATCGGCGCGATCAGCGCGTTCGGCCTTGTGGTGAGGAAGCCGTAGAGCTCGTGGTCGCCCGGACCTTCCTTCACCTTGCGCACACCTTGCCAGGGTGTCCACAGGCCGGCGAAGAAGAACAGCGGCCGCGCTTCGCTCAGCGCGAACCAGAAGTTCTTCTGGATGCCGGTTTCGGGATCCTTGTCGCCGGGCTTCGGCGAGGGCTCGGCGAAGCTCGTCACCGGCACCACGCAGCGGTTTTCGACGCCGAGATAGGGTAGCCAATGAGCATATTGCGGATTGCGGACGTTGGTCGTGCCGGAATCAGCGTTACCACGCACGCGCTCCGGCGGTGTCGGCATGCCCCAACGCAGATTGGCGAGTTCGCGGCTGCCGTCGGCGGCGTTGCGCACCACCGGGCCAAATTGATTGGGGTAGATGTCGATCGACGGCTCGAGGTTGCCGGAGATGTCGCGGAGCGCCCGCGTCCATTGGCGGATCGCCTCCTGGCTGGTCGTGATGTTGTAGAGATTGCACATGATCAGCTCCGCAGGGCTTCGGGGACGCTGAGCGGCCCAAGCTCCAGAATTCGCTCATAAGCGCCCTGCCGGCGCCAGACACCGCGAGCGCGCCCGTTCTCCCTGTCTCGCTTCGGATCGAACATGATGCCACCGAAGTGGTCAAGGAAAGCTGCCGCGGCCTCAGGATTGGCGAAGCAATGCAGCCGCCATTGTTCCTGCTTGCCGCATTCCCAGATCGCCAACACCGCCCTTGTCCTGCATGTCAGTCCGTGCTCCTGCAGAAAGCGCCTGATCAGCGTGTAGTTGCGATCGGTACAAAGGTCGTCGGGCAGCGCGACCTGGTGCGGCAATTCGCGATCGATGACCGTGGGCGTGGGCATTCCCCGGCTGCGCCTGACCATCAGTGTCGGGCGCTGGCCGTTTTGCTTTCACGCAGATAGATGTCGGTCTGTTCGCGCATCGCGTCCGAAAGTGACAGCGCCAACTCCAGGTTTTCCGGGTAATTTGCCAAGATCCATATGGCCGTCAATTCAGCAATGGCCTGCTTCTGACTGACGTCAGACAGACCACGCATTTGCTTCGCCATTTTGCTGACGGCCCGGTGAATGGCGGGCCGCTCACGCTTTACCGTGGCATATATCTCGGGCTGCTCAGATTCGGTGGCGATGATCGATTTCATGGCCGTACCTCCATTTGCCAGAAGTGAACAAAAAGAGAACGCAAGAGTCAAGCCCCCTTGACCTCACAGGAATATGTTCCTCATTTCAGCATATGCCGGATCAACCACAAAAGTGGCCGCGAGGTGCTGCCTGGACCCTGACGCATGCCCACGACGCGGGGCAAGTGGCGGGCATCCGCTGCGCCCGCTGCAACGTCACGCGCTACTACAAGCCGCTCGAATTGCGGGAGGTGATCGGCAACGTCACTATCGACGATGTGCGGAACAAGGTCCGCTGTCAGCAGTGCAAGAGCCGGGAGTGGATGAGCGCGCAGCTATTCCACCTCACCGGAGAGCAGGCGCACACGATCCGCTTCCGGCGCTTGGTGGAGATCCGATGGGAGCGGCGTGTGATCTGGCGCGACGAAAAATAAATGCGAGCGCTTAAGATACCGGTCACGCACAGGCCGGGTAGCTGAAAATACTCGCCGGCGCGCGAGTCACTAGCGTCCGCCGTCTTGCCGACCAGGCAAAGTCGGCATCTCACTATCGGCCGTCCGCCAGATCCAGGAATCAAACTCCGGTCGCGATGCGATCAGTTCGCCCAGCGTTTCCTGGTACGCACCATCGGAGGAGGGCGGTACGACATACAGGCCAACCGGCCGCGGCTGTATCTGCAATATCGCCGTCGCGGTCGGCTTGTCCGCCGGCAGGTTGAAGCGCAGTCCTTTCACGCTTCGCTCTCTTATCCTGGCAAGGGCGTCGACCAGCTTCTTTTCATAGGTGGAGTCGTACGGCACCCAATTCTCCGCCACGACCATAACGGCCATTTCCTCGATCACCGCCAGCCCCGCCGGGGTCAACCCGAAGGTGGCGATCGCAATCAAATGCGATGCCTCATCCGAACCCCAGAGTGCAATCTCACTTTCAAAGCGAGTTTGAAGCCGACGATGAAGACTCTCATCCAACAAGAACACGAACCCCGGCATGTGCTTGACGATCAACTTGTGGCCGCTCCGAGCCGGGCTGAACTCCTTGACCTCGCCTACCAGGATCATCAGCTTTCTGGGGCCGCTCTTCGGGGGCAGCGCAGGTGCAAGCGCCTGCCTGCGCCTTTGCTCGATGGCGATTTTGTCAGCGGACCGGAACGGCTCGGGCACGAACAGGATTTCGCTCAGCGCTCCGCCCTTGACCGTCATCTGGCCAGCGGCCTCGACGAGGTGCCAACGAATATTCCACCAATGCCGTTTGCCAGCCCATCGCGACGTCCAGACTGTCAGTTCCGCTTCGTGCCAGAGATAATGGAGCAGGCCTCGCAGGGAGAGTCTCTTGGTGTCCCCGACCACGCTGTCCGAACCTGCGGCGCCAACTGCCGGCACAGATCGCGTGCCGACCTTCGACAGGCGAAAGTCCAGCTTCAGTGCGGCCATGCCGCTCTCGGAATCGACTTGGATAGCGCTGCCCATCAACACGCCAAGGCCGGACAGTTCGTCGGGCGGTTCGTAAGAGGAACAGGAAGAATCATGGCTGCCACCCGACAGCGGCATCCGCTTGACCATGTATTGGTCGCCAACCTGCGCAATATACATCGCCGGGCAGGGCTCTTTGCACAAGCAAAGCGGTCGCAGCTTTCTACGATATGCATCCGCAAGCGCAGCCTGTAGATCAGGCGCCGCCTCCTCGATCACCTGGTCAGCAAGTCTAAAACGTCGCATTGCCTCCGTTGCTCCGGATGCCGCCGCATCCCCACGTCCATTGAGTCATGGTTTTGCCATCGAAGCAACGGGCTTGTTCGTCACGACATGATCGCTGGATCTCGCTCCGAGAGGGGCTGCGCTTGGCTGAACATCCGGCGTGCGGCTGGTCTTCACCTTGGGCGTTTCACCTTGGGCGTGTGTTTTGGCGCTGCCACGCCGGCGGGCACTTCGAGAGGCGACGGTGCGGCCAGCAGAGGAAGAGGGCAGGCGGGGCTTGCGGTGGGCGGACGAAGGTCCGGGGGAGAGGCTCCCGGCGTCCGCCGCGGAGCAAACTCATGACACAGATGGAAATTCAGGCACCGACGCTGAACGCGCGTGCAGGCTACAAGGTGGATGTGGGCCGCGGCCAGCGCGTCGGCCGTGTGTCGTCTGAATGGTTCAACCGACCAGCCGACGAGCGCTACCTGTCGCTCACCGACCTCCGGAACTCGGTGGGGGCCCGATCGCAGCGCAGCCGTACGCGCGTTGTCGAAAGCGAACGGATCCGCGTCGAAGCCAGCCGCGACGACGCTGAACGCCTCATGCTCATGCTGCCCGATGCCGAGGCACCGGTTGCACCCACGCATTGGAGTTTCGGTCAGCTTGCGAGCCTGGTCGGCGCACCAGCTGCTTACCTGCGCCAACTTCCGGCCCCGCTTGCCGCCATCAATCTCCAGTTCGGGCTGACCTCGCAGCGGGCCGAGCAGGTAAAAACGCTCGAAATTCAGAATGGCCGCGTCGAGCTTCGCGCCGTGACTGGCCCCGATTACGGCAGGATTTTCGACCACGAACTCGTCGAGGCAGTCCAGAAGATTGCCGGCAATGGCACCGGTGACACGCGCTGGAAGGTGCCCGGTGTACTCGATTGGTCGACCAGCATCTACAACCCCAATGTCGACATCTCGAAGGACACGACCACGCTCTATGCCTCGGACCGCGACATCTTTGTGTTCCTGGTCGACGACCTCAATCCGATAGAGGCCGGAAAGCTGCCAAACGGCGATCCGGATCTTTTCTTCCGGGGTTTCTACTGCTGGAATTCGGAAGTGGGCGCCAGGACACTCGGCATCGCGAGCTTCTATCTTCGTGCGGTTTGCCAGAACCGTAATCTTTGGGGCGTGGAAAATTTTGAGGAGATCACCATCCGGCATTCCAAATATGCGGCTTCGCGCTTCGCCGCTGAGGCGGAGCCGGCGCTGATCCAGTTCGCCGACTCCTCGCCCATGCCCTTCGTCAACGGCATCAAGGCAGCGCGCGAGCGCGTTGTTGCCCGCAACGACGATGATCGGACGACATTCCTGCGCAAGCGCGGCTTCTCGAAAGGCGAAACCACGAAGATAATCGATGCTGTGCTCACCGACGAAGGCCATCCGCCGGCATCGGTGTTCGACTTCGTCCAAGGTATCACCCGCGTTGCGCGCGACAAGCAGCATCAGGATGTGCGGCTCGAAATGGAAGGAAAAGCCAAGAAGCTCCTCGACCTCGCTCACTGATCCCCGCCCAGGCCGGCGATCCCACATATCAAAGCCGGCGTCCCTTTCATCGCCACTTCAAAGCGCCGTCCTCACAAGCACGAGGGCGGCGCCTTTCGTCGTGACGGACCACGAGGTCGGGAGGCGGGCTTTCGATCGTCCGTCATGGAGCGCGACCCATGCACGAATACCGCCAATACCCGAATGCCGCTGCTGACAGCTGACCAGCGTGAACAGATCCTCGCCAACGGCCGCCAGAGCGATCGCGACCATGTCCCGGTGGTCAAGTTCTTCAATCCGGTCGGGATCCGCACCTGGCTTGCAACCGAGCTTGATGCTGACGGCGACATCCCAGGCGTCGGAGCCACGTCCGCACCGGCCGAACCGAGGACCGCGCCATGAGCGATCGCCCCATTCTCCAGCTCTGTACCACTTTTGCCGAGTTCGAGACCCTGCACGAGCGGCACGATCGCACGCGCAGCACCAGCAGGACGGTCACCGTCGATCGCCAGGCGCTCATCCACATTCTCATGGACGATGCCCGCATGCTGGAGGCGCTGCGCAAAGCCGGACGAGCCGATGTCGCCGAACCGCATTGAGGCCGCCGGCTTGCGCCGGCGCGGCGGCCGCGAGAGGCAGAGGGCGGAGGGGAGGGTTCCTGACGGGTTTGGAGGTTCGGGGAGAGTTCCCGGGCCGCCCGTCATGGAGACCCTGACCATGGCAAAAAGCGCCATTCAGAAGATCGCAATGAACCCTTCGGAGAATATCGCCTACGACAAGCTTGTCCTGTCGCAGCAGAATGTTCGCCGGGTAAAGGACGGCGTCACCATCGAGCAGCTCGCCGAGGACATCGGCCGGCGCAAGCTCTTGCAGAGCCTGAACGTCCGTCCCGTCCTCGATGGAGACGGCGAGGAGACCGGCACCTACGAAGTGCCCGCCGGCGGTCGCCGCTATCTCGCGCTCGGCATTCTGGTCAAGCAGAAGCGTCTCGCGAAGAACGAGCCGATCCCCTGCATCGTCAATCGCAGCGGAACGACCTCGGCCGAGGAGGACTCGCTTGCCGAGAATGTACATCGCGAGAACCTGCATCCGCTCGACCAGTTCCGCGCGTTCAAGGCACTGAAGGAGCAGGGTCTCGACATCCAAGAGATCGCCGCCCGCTTCTTCGTATCGGCAGCCACCGTCAAGCAGCGCCTAAGGCTTGCCTCGGTATCGCCAAAGCTGCTTGAGCTCTACGAGAAGGACGAGATTCGCCTCGAGCAGATCATGGCGTTCTCGATCTCCAACGACCATGCCCGCCAGGAGCAGGTCTGGGAGCGCATCTCCGGCAACCCGCACATGCAGGAGCCCTATTACATCCGGCGCCTGCTCACGGAAACCACGGTTCGTGCCGACGATCGTCGCGCGGTCTATGTCGGCGCCGAGGCCTATGAAGCCGCGGGCGGCGTCATCCTCCGCGACCTCTTCGAGCAGGATTCCGGCGGCTGGTTCCAGGATGCGGCCCTTCTCGAGCAACTGGTCTTCGACAGGCTGAGAGCCGACGCCGAGAGCATTCGCGCCGACGGATGGAAGTGGGTCGAGGCGGCGATCAGCTTCCCTTACGGCCACACCTCTGGCATGCGGCGCGTTTATGCCGAGCCGGCGGAGTTGAGCACCGAGGAGATCGCCCGCTATGACGCGGTGAAGGCCGAGTATGATGCGCTCGATGCCAAATATGCCGAGATGGAGGATGCCGACCAGGAGATCGAGGACAAGCTCGATCAGCTCGGCGCCGAACTCGACGCGTTCAGCGATCGCCCCCAGGTCTATGACCCGGCGCAAAAGGCCATCGCCGGAGCGTTTGTGGCGCTCGGCGCCAGCGGCCAACTGCAGATCGAAGCTGGCTTTGTCCGCCCCGAGGACGAACCACGGGTCGAGACGGGCAATGACGATGAAGAAGCCGATCGCGACCCGTCGCAGTCCGACGACGACAGCGCCAATCACGTCGTCGTCAACGGCCGGTCCGTGAACGGCGCATCCAACACGGCCGAAGAGCCCGAGGATGAAGGGATCAAGCCGCTGCCCGATCGCCTCGTCTTTGATCTCACCGCACAGAAGACGCTTGCGTTGCGCAACGCCTTGGCAAGCGACCCCGACATCGCCTTCGTCACGGTTCTCCATGCGCTCGTGCTGCAGGTGTTCTATCGGTTCGCCAAGGACAGCTGCCTCGAGATCAACATGGTGAGCAACAGCCTCAGTCAGGTCCAGGGTCTGGCCGACACGCCCTGGGCGAAGGAGATCGCCGATCGCCACGAGGCCTGGGACAGGGATATGCCTGACAGCAACAATCTCTGGGAGTTCCTGCTTGGTCTCGACGAAGCGAGCCGCAAAGCGCTGTTCGCGCACTGCGCGTCGCTCTCGCTCAACGCCGTCGTCGAGCCCTGGAACAGGCGGCCGGGCGCGCTTGCCCATGCCGATGTGCTCGCCGCCACGCTTCAGTTCGACATGGTGGAGGCTGGCTGGTCGCCCACGGTGGACAACTATCTCGGCCGTGTCACCAAGGTCCGGATCGTTCAAGCCGTGCGCGAGGGACGCGGCGAGGATTCCGCACAGCTGATCGACCACATGAAGAAGGATTTGATGGCACGTGAGGCCGCTCGGCTTCTCGAAGGGTCGAACTGGCTGCCCGAGCCGCTGCGCCTTGATGGCGACAAGGCGGTTGCCAATGCCGGCGAGACCGCCATCGATGATGTGACGGATGAGACGGCTCTCGATGGCGATGCCGCCGAGCTGCCGGCCTTCCTCGCCGACGATACCGGCACGTCCTCCGATGAACCGGTGACCGAAACCGGCGAGGAACCCGACCACCTCCAGGCCGCCGAGTAATTGGCCCCGCTTTGCACCGGGCCCGGCATCCGCCGGGCCCCTTTTCGTGTTCCGACATGGAGATTCCGCATGTCCGCTCATATCGTCTACGATTCCGCCCCTCTGGGGAGCGTCATCCGCTACTGTGACGGCACGGCAAGACCGCCGGTCCACTTCAGAAAGAAGCTCGCCGCGTGGGAGAGCCGCAATGGCACCGGCCGCCTGGTGAAGAAGGAGCCGCCGCGAACGCGCGCGACCTATAGCTCGCCAGCCTGTTTCACCCTGCATGAGGGCGATTTCGGCCAAGGGGGCACCGTCGTTGTCTCGGTCCGGCGCACGTGGTCCGTCGAAAGCGACCTGCGCTTCGAGGTTGTCGAGCGTCCGTCGATCGGCACGGTCCGCGTCCTGCAGGACATCGGCGAAAGCCCGGAACTCCTGCATCTCGCCAGGGATCGCGAGGCCGCCGAACGCTGGCTCGCCAACAATCCGTATAGCCAGGCCTATCTCGAGGAGGTCTCCGCCGATGAGGTCGGTGCCGACGTCATCGACGGCCGCGCGGCTGCCTGACTTCCTCATCGCATTAAACCAACCCACGGCATGCCCGGCAGTCGCGCAAGCGATCGCCGGGCATGTTCCGTTTCATGGAGATCGACATGTTCGACTGGAACACAAGCTGCTCCTACAACGAGCAGCAGAAGAGACGTTTTCATACGAGGGCGCGCTCACGGCTGAAAGAGCTTGTCGCCGAACTTGACTTGCCGCCGGGTAGCTTTGACCTGCGCTCGAATAGGGCGGGTATCGCCGTATCCGGTGAAATCACCCTGCATCATGACCGCGCCTATATCCAGGTCGGCCAGTTCGGGCTGTCGTCGGGGCACGGTATTCTGATCCGCACCTGCAAGGGCCGCAAGGACTATACTGGCGGGGCCAACCACTTCGTCGCGCTCGGCATGCTCGATGACATCCCGGCGCTCGCCGCAGCGGTCCGCGCCATTACGGGCGTCGGATACGATGCCGCGCCTTCCGCGGATCGCCGCGCCGCCTGAACTGCCCATGATCCCGTCACCCGCCGACAGTCACCCGCTGCAGCGCTGCTGTGGTGGGCGACCGCCTATTTCCGGAGAGCAGCCATGTCCACCCATCCCCCGTTCCGAAAGGTGTTCGACGGCGTCGCAACGCGCGAGCAGATGTTCCAGCTCTTCAACCGGCATAAAGACACCCCGGGTATAGATCCAATTTCCGGCACGCCCTATGCCGGCGAGTATTTCGAGATTGCCGCCGAGCAATACCACTTCATGCTCGCGTTGCTGCCGCCGCTGTTCCAGCGAACCGGCATGTTCGGCATGTCCGAATACAAGGCTGGCAATGTCACCAGCGTCTTTTTCGCCATCAGGATCCGTGGCCGCGAACGATGGTTCCACGGCTTCTGCGACCTCTCCGACAAACGCAGTCCGGACGCCATGCGCGCGGCGATCATCGCCCACGAGACGGGCGCCGTCGACAGCATGACGCGCGAGGAAAAGCTGGAGGCGATCTGGTCCGCCACCCATTCCGACTTCAAGGGCATCGCCGGCGAGGCAAATCCGGACGCCTGGCCGCCGGAGCATCACGGCAAGCGAACCATCCTGATCAATGCTGGCGCGCAGGGGACAGTCTTCAAGCTGCTGGAAGATCTCTCCGACGAAGAGATCGACAATCGCATGCCAGCAATCCATGCACGGTCGAGGAGGGGAGGGGCGAGCGATGCGGAGCCATCATAAGCAGTCGCCGACGGCCAAACACACCTAGGACACGCACTCCGTGATCCTGCCGTCGCATGCCACCCGACGCTCGTCGTCGTCGATGCCTTCGGCGTAAAGCGTGGGCCGAAGAAGGCGCCCGCTTTCGCGCGATAGCCGATCAACTCCGGGGCGGCGACAATGCGCTCGACGTCTGTTCGGTCGCCACCGACCAGTTGCGCCGCGACGGGTTCCGATCGCGGCTGACACGAAGCAAAAGCGATCATCGAGGAACGCCGCGATCCCGATGAGCTGACAGAGCCACCAGGGTCATGATCAGCACCAACGCAGGACCGAAATCCTTTCCGAGCAAACCGTCAGATCACCGACGAAGGGCTTTTGGCAGCCGACGTTTCCAACGCTGCCCACGTGGCAAATTTGGTTCGTCGAGACGTCTGACACGTTTTCGAGGCGACCGTGCAGGCTCCTCGGCAGCGCCTTCCGTCTCGACCTCAGCAGGATGCGGCTCGGCATGGTTTGCGTCGGTAATGGCGTGCGCATCACCGTCTTCTGATGGGGTGTCCATGGAGGAGCCGGTAATGCTCGTGCAGTCAACGTCGACGATCGGATCGGGATCGCGATCATTCCCGACCGGCTCAAGGATCCCCTCGGAAACGGGCAAAGTGTCGGCGGCTACAGTGGAAAGGTCCAGGTCGCCCCAGATCGATCGCGGTTTTGCAGGACTGCCGCGCCTCTTCTTCACTTCCACGACAAAAGGTCGCGTGGGTCGTTTCATAATCGCGTTCCCTGGTGAGAATCGATCCCATTGCAGGATCCGGTCGTCATTTACTTCGGTCACGAGCAGCGGTCCACCAATCCCGCCGTCCCCGCGACCTCCAGCCGCTGGGTAGTCCGCAGCTTCCCTACCTGAATAGCCCTTCGCTACATCTCGCTTCTCGTCGCGAGAGGGAGAGCGGGGCCGGAAGGAGCGCGGCCCGGCCGGGGCACAGAGAGTGCCGGCGGGGCAGGCACTCTCTCCCGCGAAGGACATCTCCATGAACATTGTTTCGACCTTATCGACCGCCGCTCGGACGGCCCCTCCCGTTACAGCGCCGGCATCCGACGCCATCGACACCGCCCAGGCGATCCACCGGGCGGCCACGGAGCTTCTGCCTCTCCTCGAACAAGGCAAGCCCATCACTACGAGGACATTGCGCGTTGCCATGACCGACAGCTTCGGCGGCACCGACGCACAAGGCTTCTGGGTTTGGAAGGATGCCTATGAGGCGCTTGAATCTGCCCAGGTCCTGTTCATCCGCAGATTCGGACCGGCGATCTTGTCCCGGTCGGCCTCGCCCGAGGCAACGCTGGCGATGATGAGGCGGATCGCCGATCTCGTTCCCACCCACACACGGCGCTCCGACGAGAGCCAGGCCATGCAGCAGCTGTCGACGCCGCTGCCGCTAGCCTTCGTCACCGCTCAAGCGGCGGCGATCTCCTCTTCGGATGTCGTCCTCGAACCCTCGGCCGGCACCGGCCTGCTCGCGGTCCATGCCGAGATTGCCCGAGCCTCGCTCGCCCTCAACGAGCTTGCGATAACCCGCGCGGATCTGCTCGGCCTGCTGTTCCCGCGCGCTCCCGTTTCCCGGCACGACGCAGCCCATATCGACGATCATCTCGATACCGCCATCGAGCCTTCCGTCGTGCTGATGAATCCACCCTTCACGGTCGGCGCCTATATCGACGGCCATGTCTCCGATGCGGCATGGCGGCATCTGTCCTCGGCATTCGCCCGGCTGCGCGCCGGCGGGCGAATTGTCGCCATCACCGGCACCGGGCTTTCCCCTGAAAACCCCAAATGGCGAGCCGCCTTTGAACGGTTGCAGCGGCAGGGCACCACCGTCTTCACCGCGGCGATCGACGGCCGCGTCTATTCCCGCCACGGCACGACCGCCGAAACCCGCCTCACGATCATCGACAAGGTGCAGGCAGCCGATCCAGCACGTTTCGTCGCGTCGCCGGGCAAGGCTTTGGATGTTGAAACGCTGCTCGCCTGGATATCCGACCTGCCCCCCCGCACACCGGGCGGCTTCCGGGGCTCGATCGGCGCCCGCTCGAACCAGATCCTGCGCAATGCCGCCATGCAGATGGCTACGCGATCCGCGCCGGGAGCGGCACCTACGGCAACTGCTGCCAAAACAATCTGGCCTGTCCGTCAAGTTGCCCGGGCAAAGCCCAGCGGACCAGTCGTGCCAGACGCCACGCCTACGGTTCCGGTTGCCTATGAACTGCGCGACTGGATGCCCGAGGATGGCGGCCGGCTCACCGACGCGATCTACGAGCCCTACGCACTCCAATCGATCCACATCGCGCGCGCCAAGCCACATCCGACGCCGCTGGTGCAGTCGGCAGCCATGGCTGCGGTCGCGCCGCCAAAACCCTCCTATCGGCCTCTCCTGCCCGATGCGATCGTCGACGAGGGTCTGCTGTCCGACGCCCAGATCGAAAGTGTGATCTATGCTGGTGAGGCACATTCCGGCCATCTCGCCGGTACGTGGACGGTCGACGAAACCTGCGATGTCGTCTCGGCCGCCCCCGAAGGCGCCGAGAATGCGTACCGCTTCCGCCGTGGATGGTTCCTGGGTGACGGGACCGGTTGCGGCAAGGGCCGGCAGGTCGCCGGCATCATCCTGGACAACTGGCTGCAGGGCCGTCGGCGCGCGATCTGGATCTCCAAATCGGACAAGCTGCTCGAAGACGCCCAGCGCGACTGGGCAGCACTCGGCCAGGAACGTCTTCTCGTCCAGCCGCTCTCGCGCTATAGGCAGGGCACGCCGATCCGCCTTGCCGAAGGCATCCTCTTCACCACCTATGCCACCCTCCGCTCGCAGGAACGCGATGGCAAGAAATCCCGCATCGCCCAGATCCTCGACTGGGTCGGCAAGGACTTTAGTGGCGTCATCGTCTTCGACGAAGCGCACGCCATGGCCAATGCCGCCGGGGGAAAAAGCGAGCGTGGCGATGTTGCGCCTTCACAGCAGGGTAGGGCGGGGCTGCGGCTCCAGCATGCACTGCCCGACGCCCGCGTCGTCTACGTCTCGGCAACGGGTGCGACAGCAGTCGAGAACCTCGCCTACGCACAACGCCTCGGCATCTGGGGCAGCGAGGATTTTCCCTTCGCAAATCGTGCCGAGTTCGTAGCCGCCATCGAGGACGGCGGCGTCGCGGCCATGGAAGTGCTCGCCCGCGATCTCAAGTCGCTCGGCCTCTATGTGTCCCGTTCGCTCTCTTATGACGGCGTCGAATATGAGCTCCTCGAGCACGCGCTGACCGAGGAGCAGATCCGCATCTACAACGCTTATGCGGACGGCTTCCAGATCATCCACAACAACCTGACCGCCGCGCTCGAGGCCGCCAACATCACCAGCGGTCCAGCCACGCTCAACCGCGACGCCAAGGCGGCTGCGCGGTCGGCCTTCGAGAGCACCAAGCAGCGCTTCCTTTCGCACCTCATCACATCGATGATGACGCCCACCCTGATCGGCGCGATCGAACAGGATCGCACTCAGGGTCATGCGGCAGTGGTGCAGATCGTCTCGACCGGCGAGGCGCTGATGGAACGTCGGCTCGCGGAAATTCCCACAGAAGAATGGTCCGATCTGCATGTCGACGTGACGCCGAGGGAATACGTTCTGGGATACCTCAGCCATTCCTTCCCGACGCAATTGTTCGAGGAGTATTCCGACGCCGAGGGCAACGTCTATTCGCGTCCCATCCATGACGCGGACGGCAATCCGGTCCAGTGCCGGGAAGCGGTGCGCCGGCGCGACGAGATGATCGAGAAACTTGCATCGCTCCCGCCGGTCGGCAGCGCCCTCGACCAGATCCTCCACCATTTCGGCACCGACATCGTTGCCGAGGTGACCGGCCGCTCGCGTCGCATCGCCAGGAAGACCGGCCGCGACGGCATCGACCGGCTCGCCGTCGAGAACCGTCCGGGCTCGGCCAATCTCGCCGAGACCCAGAGTTTCATGGACGACGACAAAAACGTGCTGATCTTCTCGGACGCTGGCGGCACCGGCCGCTCATATCATGCCGATCTCGGGGCGAAGAACCAGAGGCTGCGCAAGCACTATCTGCTCGAGGCCGGCTGGCGCGCCGACAATGCCATCCAGGGGCTCGGCAGAACGCATCGCACCAATCAGGCGCAGCCGCCGCTGTTCCGGCCGATGGCCGCAAATGTCAAGGCAGGCAAGCGCTTCCTGTCGACCATTGCCAGACGGCTCGACACACTGGGCGCGATCACGCGCGGCCAGCGCCAGACTGGCGGGGCAGGGCTGTTCCGGTCCGAGGACAATCTGGAAAGCTCCTATGCCCGCGCCGCCCTGCGGCAATTCTACATGCTGCTGCACCAGGGCAAGATCGACGGTTGCTCGCTGATGACCTTCGAGACGGTCACCGGCCTGTCGCTGACCACCGAGGATGGTGGTTTGCGCGACGAACTCCCGCCGATCACGACCTGGCTAAACCGGCTGCTGGCGCTGCGCATCGAAACCCAGAATCTGCTGTTCGAGGTATTCGAGCAGCTAATGACGGCAAAGGTCGAGGGCGCCATCGCCGCCGGCAACTATGACAAGGGTTTGGAGACGATCACGGCGGAGAGCATTGTCGTCACTGATCGCCGGACCGTCTACACCCACCCGGTCTCGGGCGCGCAGTCTCATGTGCTCACCGTCGCCCGCAAGGATCGCATCCGGCCGCTCGGCCTGGTCGATGCGCTGGCCATCGCGCGCGCGGAGCCGCAATCGGTCCTGCTGGTCAACGCGTGGTCGAGCCGCGCGGCGATACAAATGCCAACCGCGAGCCTGATGCTCGACGACGGCACGATAGAGCATCGCGTGCGCCTGCTGCGGCCGACCGACGAGCTGCGCTTCGGTCTCGGCGCCCTGGCCGAGACCCATTGGGAGCCGGCTGACCGGAAGCAGTTCTGCGAGTTGTGGCAGTCGGAAGTGGCCGCCGTCCCGGAGTTCACCACCAGCACTTTCCACATCGTCACCGGCCTGCTGCTGCCGATCTGGCGTCGGCTGCCAGACCATGATTGTCAGGTCTACCGGATCCAGACCGATGCGGGCGAACGTATCATTGGCCGTCACATCGCTCCGACACTGGTCGCGAGTATGTTGCGCAATCTCGGTGTCGACTATGTGCCGACGCTCGCGCCCGAGGAAGCTTGGACTGGGTTGGCCAACGGACGGATCGGGGCGCAACTCGCCGACGGCCTGATCCTGCGCCGCAGCCGCGTCATGAATGACTACCGCGTCGAACTGATCGGCTTCACCGATGCGATGGTGCCGCGTTTGAAGGCTCTGGGTCTGATCGCGGAAATCATCTCCTGGAGGCTCAGGCTGTTCATTCCGATCTCTGCGCAGGGGTCGGCCATGCTCGCCTCGCTTCTTGAGCGCCATACGCTGGTCGGGGTCACCGACCGCACCGCAGCGGCTTGAAACGGAGGCGATTATGACCGGCTCGGCCTCCGAGCTGGCGCGCCACCTTGGTGACCATGCCGAGGCGGTGTGCCGCGAATATCTCTCCAACGGTTATCGCTCCGGCAATTACTGGATGGTCGGTGATGTCCGCAACACGCGCGGGCGGTCCATGCATGTACGGCTGAAAGCGAATGCCAAGGGCCCTGCCGGGAAGTGGGTCGATGAGCAAAGCGGGGAACATGGCGACCTGCTTGACGTAATCAAGCAAAGCTGCGGTCTGGTCGAGTTCCGTGAAGTCGCCGACGAAGCCCGTCGGTTTCTCTCCATGCCCCTGCCGCCGCCCCGGCCCACTGGCGCGCAGGGTCAAGCCGCCGCGACACGCGGCTCGCCTGACGCGGCACGTCGGCTGTTCGGCATATCCCAGCCGATCGTCGGCACGCTGGCCGAACGCTATCTGGCCGGCCGCGGCATCCTCTTGACCGCGCGTGAGCGCGCGTTGCGCTTCCACCCCGGCTGCTACTACCGCGATCTGGTGACCGGCGAGACGCAGACCCTGCCCGCATTGATCGCCGCCGTCACCAGTCTGGACGGACGCCTCACCGGCCTGCAGCGCACGTATCTCTCCCCCGGGCTGGACCCGAGCGGCAGGGTCGGCAAGGCGCAGCTCATCGATCCCCGTCGCTCGCTGGGTCACCTGTTCGGCAACGCCATCTGGCTCGGCCTTGATCCCCGCATGCCCATCCCGGTCATGGCCGCCGGCGAGGGCTTCGAGACGATGGCCTCGCTGCGCACAGTGATGCCGGCACTGCCGGTCGCCGCCGCCACCTCGGCCAATCACCTCGCCGGCCTGACCTTCCCGCCTGGCTGCCGTCGCCTTTACATCGCCGCCGATGCGGACGCCGCTGGGCGGCATGGCATCGAGCGTCTCAGCCGGCGCGCAGGTGAGGCCGGTATTCTCGCCATGGTGCTTCGCCCGCAGCTTGGCGACTTCAACGACGATCTACGACATCTCGGCCCGGCTCATCTCGCGGCAGGGCTCAGCGATCAGCTCCTCCGGGAGGATGCCCGTCTGCTCCTGCCGCCAGGATGAACGGCCAGAGCGGCAGGCGGGCCGGGCGGCGTCACCGGATAGCTTGCAGGCATGGCGGCGGTCCGCCGGAGAGGCCGCGCCCCGCGGCCTGCCTGAGAGGCGACCCCTGCCACCCCCCGGTCGTGGCCGCAACGGCTGCGCCGTCCTCCGCTTTGCTACGGCCTTCGGTGCGGCCGCGCCCGGCGCGCGGCCGGGATGCGCTGTCAGGCCGCGAAGGGCGCGGCCACAACCGACGGAGACCCGCCATGACCTACGAGCTTCCTTTCGACGACACCTACGAGCCCTACCACGCCTCCTCGCCGACCGACCGCGTCATCCTCGAACTGCAGATGTACGGCCACCGCCCGCATCAGGATGAACCTGATCCTCGGCCACTTCCCGACGATGAGGTGATCCGGGCCGGCCTCGCCGGAATCGTCGAGACCTTCGCCGGCATGCTCGGCGACACCAGGCTCGAACCCGATCTCGATGACCTGCTCTGGTCCTTCGCAAACGTCTTCCACCGTGCCGCCGAGCGCGTCGCCCGCAGCCTCGATCGCAATGAGGAGGCCCAGCGTTCAAGTCAGCAGGAGCAGGACGGTTCCGAGGTGAAGTCGGTCGAGTTGGAACGGCTCACTGCCGAGGGCATCACCTATATCGAGCGCCGCAACGTGCTGGAAATCATGCGCGACGAGGCCGCCGACCTCTACGAGGCACAAACAGGATCGGCATGGCGGCCGCGCACCGGCTCCAAGGTCTCCCACCAGGCAATGACCGCAGCCATGATCGACTCCAGAGACTTCCTCGCCGCCCGCCGTCACGCCGAAACCGAGGTGCTCGTCCCGGCCGGCACCAAGATTGCCTTCGCCGGTGGTCTCGACTGCAACGATCACGACCGGATCTGGGACGCGCTCGACAAGGCCCGCGAGAAGCATCCCGACATGGTCCTGCTCCACGGCGGCAGCCCGCGCGGCGCCGAACGTATCGCCGCCTGCTGGGCTGAGAACCGGAAGGTCACCCAGATCGCCTTCAAGCCGGATTGGAGCCGGCACGCCAAGGCAGCTCCGTTCCGCCGCAACGACCAGCTTCTCTCGGTGGTGCCCTACGGCCTGATCGTCTTTCCCGGCTCCGGGATCACCGAGAACCTTGCCGACAAGGCCCGTCGGCTCGGCATCCCCGTCTGGCGGTTCGCGGAGGGCGGCGCGTGAAGCGCCGCTTTCCTCGCAACCGCACTATCGAACCCGACCGGGCGCGGTCGGGTTCGGCCCGCGCGAAGCGCACCAAAGCCGCGCGCGAAGCACGGCACCTCCGCTTCCAAAGATCGTATCGATGCGGTGGAGCATTCCGCCAGGCAACGTGTATTGCGTTCAGCGTTACATAGACGTATATAAGTCCGCAGCACAGGAGCGCGCCATGGCCACCACAGCCCCGAGGAAGGAAACACCCGTCTCGATGCGGTTTCGCGATGATGATCTCACCATCATCGACCGCGGCGCGGAGCTGCTCGGCCTGTCGCGCACGGAGTTCATGCGACGCGCAGCACTCCACGAGGCGCAGGCGGCCATCCTCAACGAAACCGTCATCCGCGTGTCCCCGCAAGCCTATGACGCCTTCATGCAGGCGATCTCGGCGCCGGCCGCCGCGCCCCCAGCAAAGGCGGCCGAGCGGCTGCGTCGGTCCCCGCCCTGGGACCGCTAGGTGGCGCTTTCAGGCATCGAATTCCTCGACGACGCGCACCGCCTCGACAGCTTCGATTGCGGCAAGCCGGCGCTTAACACCTGGCTTGCCGGCTTCGCGCGAACGAACCAGGCCCGCGGGTTTACCCGCGTCCTGATCGTTCACGACGAGGGAATTGTCGTCGGTTATTACGGCCTTGCGCCGGGCGTGATCCAGCCAAACAGCGCACCGCGCGCCATCCGGACCGGACGGCCGCCCGATCCGATCCCCTGCCTGCTGATCGGACAACTCGCCGTCGACCACCGCTATGCCGGACAAGGAATCGGCAGCGGCCTGGTCAAGGACGCGCTGCATCGCTGCGTCGCCGGCGCCGACATCGTCGGCAGCCGCGCGGTGGTTGTGCGGGCGATCGACGCCGAGGCCGAGCGCTACTGGCAGAGCTGGGGGTTTGTCCCGTCGCGGGACAACCCGTCTATCCTGATGCGCTCGATCCAGGACGTGAGCCTCTGGCTGGTCGACAAAGGCCGCTAGCTCGCGGCGTGCTGCGCCACGGAATGGACAGGGCCTGGGCGCGCCGGCCTGCGGCCGGCCGGGCTCTAGTCGCGGCGTCCCGCCGCTCCCCGCGCCGGCTCCGCCGTCTCGGCCTTCGGGTGACGATCCCTCGCGCAGGGCCAGAGGGAGAGGGCGGCTGGAGCGGGGCAGGGGACCCCGGAGAGAAAGGAAGTCACGATGTCGATGATATTCATAGGCGGATCACGCGAGATATTCGAGCTGCCGGAACCTGCCATCGCTCGCATCGGCGCAATCGTTGCTGGCGAGCACGGCGTTTTGATTGGCGACGCGCCCGGAGCCGATGCCGAGGCGCAGGTCCTGCTCGCGGGCTACGGCTACGAACATGTCGGGGTCTTCCACGCCGGCAAGGAACCCCGCAACAATCTGGGCGACTGGGCCGCCTACCATGTTCCTTCTCCCGAGGGCGCCGAAGAATACTGGGTCCACGCCGCCAAAGACCGGGAGATGGCGCGGCGCGCCGACTTTGGCATGATGGTCTGGGACGGCGCATCACCCGGCACGGCCGTCAACGTGCTTCGGCTCGCCATCGCCAACAAGCCGTGCGTCATTTACGATCTGGCCAGGGGCAACATGGCGACTACCTACAATGTGGAAGACTGGTGCGCCATGCTCCGCCATGCCGGTCTGGACATTCGCCAGCAAGCCGAAGCCCGCATGATGCCGGACGAGCGTCTGGCCTTGCCAGGATGATATGCGCGCGGTCCCGCCGATAGCCGGCGGGTCCCATCCGATATGCTTGATCCGGCCCCGCGTCCCCACCTCCAAGTGTATGAACGTCCGCAGCCGGCCCCTTTCGAACCCGGCCCACTCGCAGAGCCTCATCTCGACCCCTCTCGCCTCTGAAGCGGGTGCAAGCGTGCCGAACCTGGCTTGCGCGGTCATCCATCCTGGCCGCGAGGCATCGCCAGGGGTGTGAAGTTCGCTGCCAGCCGGCTCCGATCTCGAAACCGCTGTGCCGCCATTCCGAACGCGCAAGGCGGTTCACGCACCGTGCTGCTGAGGTATCGACGGCGCAGGCGACATGACCCGAGAGGCTGGCGGGTAAGGCTGTTCCTGCGGTCCGGCAGCGTTGCGTAGGCGGTCAAGCGATGGCGGCCTTGAGTTCTTTCCATCTGCCGCATCCAGGACCATTCCCGTTTCATGTCGCCTTTGTAGACGACCGCCTGCTTTGTGCGGTCAACCCCCGTTGGGGGTACACTCGGCGAATATTCAGGAAAATTCGATTTCTGTTTTTGTCCGCAGGCCGGCTAAGGGCCTGCCCGCAATTTTTCGGCAAATAGAATTTTCCAGAATTTTCGCCGAGATGACCGCAGCAGGACGGCCCTCTCCTTTGGCGCCATCGGGAATGGTCCCGATGCAACAGAAGGAGAACTACCATGGCCACCACGATCGCAAACCTCACCACCAAGTCCGACGGCTCGATGGAAGGCGTCTTCGCCACGCTCCGGGTCAACGCCCCGATCACCCTGATCCCGAACACCAACAAGTCGCGCGAGGACGCGCCCGACTACCGGATCGTCAACAAGCGCACGGGCTTCGAGATCGGAGCCGGCTGGCACCGCATCTCCCAGCGTTCTGGAGAGGAATACCTCTCAGTCAAGCTGGAAGCCCCCGAGATCGGCGTCATCTTCGGCAACCTCGCTCCCGCCCCGGGCGGCGAGGAAAACAAGAAGGTCATCCTCTGGAACAACCCCCAGTGAGGCATCGGTGGCCGGCCCCGGAAGGGGCCGGCTCCCCACCGGCAAAAGGAGGTTGCAATGAGCCGCTACACGATCACTGTCACTGGCACCGTCACCGGACAGAGCCGCTCGGATCCAGACGCTGTAATCGGCTACGACCCACCGCTTCGGACCTACTTCCTGCAGGCGTTCCCGCACGAAGAAACCGACGAGCCCGCGCTCTGGCTTGGCACCCGTGATCGCGCGTTCGAAGGGCTTGAGGATCTTCGCCAGGCAGCCATCTCACACGGCTACGACTTCATGCCGCTGTCGCCCGAACTGTCCGCAAAGCTGATCGACGACAAAGCGGCAGACGGCGGGCGTCCGAACCGGGACGGCATCGTCGGGGAACTGCTGAAACACCTTAACCAACCCAAGTAGGGAAACACGTCAAGGGCCCGCGACGGAGTGTTCCGTCGCGGGCCCTTTTTTTGCGCGTCGCAAAAGAGCCGCGAACATTCACCCGTCGCAGCGTGCGACAGCGACTCCACGTCGCCGATTATTCCTTCGGCAGTTTGTGCTTATGAATGCGGATATAATCCTGCACAGCCTTTCGCAGCAGCTCGGTCATGCTGTGCCCGTTGCTGATCGCCAGCAACTTGAACTGCCGCTGCTCCGCAGCCGTGAGGTAGTAGCCGCAGCGGACCATCTCCTCCTCGCGCATCTTCTTTCCGGCGATGGGGTCCTTTTTCTGACCCTGTCGCAGCAGCTTGCGAAAATCTGGCCCGACTGCCGGGAGCGGCTTTGTCGGTTCCTGCATCTGTGGCGCAGCCTGCGCCTTGATCCCTGACGTCTCGACCTTCGGCGGGATGAACATGCTGGGCAGCGCCGGCGGCTGCGTGGAAATCGCCTTCATCATGCGGGCCTTCTTGTCGTCACCGGGTTTCGGTGCGGTTTCTTCGCTCATGCCGCGTTCCTTGTGGCTGCGATGAAGGTTTGCAGAAGGTCTTCAAAGACCCCTTCACTCTCGGCAATCGCCTTCGCGTCGGGCACATCGGGGCTGTAAAGGGTCTGCCCGGTCTGGAGGTCACGGTAGGCAACGCGATTGTGCAGGACGTGTTCTGCAATCGGCGTGCCGTTGGCCTGGATGATGGCGCGCAGTTCGCTCAGGGCTCGTGCCCTGCCATCGATGATGGTCTGCTTGGTCAGCACGAATATCGCGGGCAGCGGTCTGCCCCGGCTCTCGACCGCCAGCGGAATGTAGTGGTCGGTGATCTGGATGGCGGCGGTCACATCGTCGAGGGCAAAATAGACCGGCACGACGACAATATCGGCGGCGAAGAGCCCAGCCATGAGGTTGTCGTTTGTGGTGCCTTCCGTATCGATCAAGACGACCGAGCGTTCACCGTTGTGGGTGGCCGCGGCGCGAAGGATTTCCTGCGGGGTCATCGCGCTCACCATCTGGAGCCTGTCAGGACGATTGCCAGCTTCGCCCAGCATCTGGAACCAGCGGTTCATGTTCTGCCGCCGGTCGCCGTCGATGAGAGTGACCGAATAGCCCCTATGCAGCGCGACGGATGCGAGGGCACGCAGCATCGTCGATTTGCCAGTGCCGCCCTTGGGGATCGCAGCGGAGATGATCATGGGGGCCTCCTTCCGGCATTGTCTCCTTGTCTCCATGTTAACATGGAGACAAGTCAGCATGGACACATGAAACAAAATCACGGTCGAAACAATCATGACATAGTCGACGGGGAAGCCTGCTTTGGCAACCCAGGCGCGCATAGATAAGGGCTCGCTGAAGATGCAGTTTTGCGCAGCTGCTTTCGTCAGAAAACAAGGTCCGGCGGACCATCGACTGCGCGTTTCCGACTAAGCGTGTTCCGGCTGCGCAAAGGGCCGCCCGATGTATCCATGTTAACATGGATACAAGTCGCCAACGCATCATAGACACATCGCATCAAATCACGATGGGAACTTCGCCTGCGCTGCTGCCGCTCACAAATGGCCGGAGAAAACCGCGCGGCCGCAATTTTGACTCCTTCCTCTTGGCAGGATAGCCTATTTTGTGATACACACAAAATAGGCGGCGCGGCCCTGGCGGGCCTTAGCGCCCGCAAGCGGGCTTGAGAGATGGATGCAGACGCCCAGAAACCAGCGGTAAAGAGCGCGTCAGGACGCTATGGCGAGGTGACGCACATCCGGTTTTCGGCTGACGAGCTGGTCGGCCTCAAAGCCATTGCGGAGCGGGACGGCGTAACCGTCAGCGAGGTCGTCCGGCGTCTGGTGCGGGCAGAGGCGGGGCACCTGCCTGTTGCATCAGAGGCGTTGCGACCGGCGATCGTGGACATGACCGATCAGCTGCGGCGCGTTGGCATAAATTTCAATCAGGCCGTGCGCGCCATGAACGACGGCCGAGTTGCCCAGGATGAGGATCTTGAGCAGGCGCTGATCGCCGTGGGCGACCTCGTGCGGCAGTTTCGCGAGGAACTGAAGGCGATGACCGTCGGGTCCCGCAAGGCGAGGAAGGCCAAGCCATGAGCGGTCGTCTTGCTGGCTACGCGGCCGAGATCGAACGCTATCTGCGGGGCGCTGCCGGCGTGAAGCGTGAGGAGATGGACGACGACAAGTCCCTGGCGGGGGCCCGACGCGAGGCCGGCGAATTCCAGGCAATGAAGAGCTCTCAGCGGACCCTTGGCGGCGGACGGCTGGGCCAAGGACAAGCCGGGTCGACAATAGCTGGCGGCAGGAACGCCCCTCGTTCGTCGCCGGCAGGGACAGGAGTGATGGGGAGCTCCGTCTCCAGCGGGACTCCGAAGTTCATAGCTGCGAGCTCGCCCAAGGCCGCTAGCGCGTCGATCATCGTCTATGGCGCCACGCTCGCCGGTTTCCGGCCGGAAGAGGAGGAGGAAGACTGGAAGCGGCGCGGCGGCGGCGGCCGCGGCGCGGGTCGCCCGAGCGGTACTGGACGAGCGGCGCGGGTCGTCTATCAGGCACGGGCCGTGGCAGCACGGGCAGGCTTTGCGGCGGGTGCGCAGCCTGCGGTGTTCAAGGTCATGCCCAATCCTCCGTCGACCAGGGAGGCCGCCGCGCGGCTGCTCAATTACATCGGGAAGCGCGAGGACGAAAAAGGCGAGAAACACGACATCGATATCTTCGACGAGGATGGGCAGGTCCTTGCGACAGGCGGCGCACGAAAGGCGTTCCTGGAAACGTTTTGCGAGACGTTCGAACCACCTTTGGAAAATACCAATTTTCTGGAGGTTCGTTTCGAGCTCGCCGGCGAGGTCACCGATGCCGCCTTGAGCGAGGCCTTGAACAAGGCCTTCGGCGCAAAACCGTTCATCTATGCACAGGATGGTCAGGCGGTGGAGGTATACGCGCACACCGATGAGCGGGCCGGGCCGCTCGCCAAGGTGCTTGCCGGTGGGCGGGAGAATTCGCGCAGCAAGGCGGTCGACAAGATCGAGGCGCGGTTGTCCGAAGCCATGGGCTCGGCGGGGGTGGAAGCCAAGGCAGAGGTAACGGCGGCCGTGAGCCGTGAACCCAAAGCGAAATATTTCCTGCAGAAGTTCATCCGCACCCACAGCCAGGCTCGCCACGCAAATAACGAGCCTGTATCCGGGGCGAAGAATTCCACCAAGGCGGCGGCCTCGGTCTATGAACAATGGCGCCCACAGTTTTCGGGACGTGAGCGCCGCAATGCCTATCACCTGCTTTTTTCGGCAAGGGCCGGCACCGATGCCAACGCCGTCATGGCCGCGGCGCGCGCCGTGATGGAGGAGCGAGCGCCAGGATACAAGTTCGTCCTGGCGCATCACAAGGACACCAAGCACGTCCATATCCATGCGATGGTGCAGGCGCGCTCTGCCGACGGCGAGCGCCTGAAATTCTACAAGCCAGATCTTGTCGCCTGGCGCGAGACTTTTGCGGAAAAAGCACGGGAGAACGGCATTGCGATGGTGGCGACGCGGCGCATGGATCATGCGATGACGCGGCCATTCACCAAGGAGCATGCCGGAGCCTATAGCCGCGCCCAGAGCGATCCGCGCTACCAGGTCAGCGCCAGGACGATCGAGCGAGTGGAGGCCAAGCGGCAACGCCGTTTGGATGGGCAATCCCTTGTCGTGAACGGCGATGCAATCGCTGCCGCATGGCAAAAGACTGTGGCAACGATGCGGACCGCGGGCGTAGTTGGTCAGGCTCTCACGGCGGCGGAATCGATCGGCAACAATTTTCTGCGGTTCCGTCGCGATCGAACGGGGGAGGGGCCGCCAAGTCCTTCCGCAGGTCGCGGAACGGATCAATCTGGCCAGAAGTCTTTCCTGTCCCATCCCGGTATGAGAGAATTGAATGCACTGATAGGAGATTTGAACATGGCGCAAACCCCCTTGGAAATGCGGCGTCAGATGACCCGTGTCAATCAGGCTCTGGACAACATAAGCGAGACCCTGCCGCCGGCGCAGCAAGGACAGTTCGAACAGTATCGTGAAGAGGTCAACGACAAGATGCACGACCGTCTCGCGCGGCTGCAATTCGAGCGGCAGCAGCAGCGTCGTGGTGGTGGCGGTGGCGAGCCGATTCCCGAGCGCGAGGCGCGGGGGCGAGACCTTCCAACCCGGGACGATCCCCGCCAGCCGGAGCAGCCGCGCACCGGCGCCGAGCAGGAGATGCGAGCCAAGCAGAAGGACGCCAACAAGCAGAAGGCTCATCAGGCGGAAGAGCAGGACCGCAAGACGCAGCGCTCGAACGATAGCGATTACGAGCGCTGAGCAAGGGCGAACCTAGCGTCCTCGCGCGGTGGTCTATCAAAACGACGCATTCGTCACAGAGTGGTCAGGCTGCATGGCAGTATTGCGCCATCTCGGTCGTTGATGTCACTTTCTCCGTATCCTGGAAGCGGACATTCAGATTAATCGCATACAGCAGCATTAGATCCGATAGAATCTTTCTGCATTGGAGCAAAGTACAGCGACGCGCTCGGATTCGGACATACCCTTTACCACGCCGCAAATGGTGGAAACGATCTTTGCTGGCGGTGCAAACAGGAGATCCACTGGCATGTTGGTCCCTACCATCGTACGCCCGGTGCCGAAGGTGTCCAGGACATGGTGCAGCAGTGGGAATGTGTCCTCGATCGTCCAGGCCGGTGCGCCGAGGCCGAAGCCGCATAGCTTCACGCTGACATTCGGTGCCTGCGCGAGGCGGCTGATCGCCGCTCGCCATGCCGTAAGGCCTTCTTCGCTGCGATCAGCGACCATGCCGAAATGTTCGAGCACGATCGCGGTGTTCGGGAAGGCCTTCGCCAGCGCCAGTGCGCTGTCCATTTGCGGCCAGTAGAGCTGAAGGTCGAAGCTCAGCCCGAGCGGTGCGAGGCGGGCAAAGCCACGCCGCCATTGCGGGCTCTCCATGAGATCGGGGCCGGGCGCGCTGCGCAGGCGTGGCTCGTCGTGCCAGTTCAAGATTTGCCGAATTCCGCGTAGGCGTGGAAAACCGGCATGGGCCTCCAGAAGCCGCTCAGCATCCGGCGCGGCCAGATCGGCATAGGCGACGATCGCGTCCGGCATGCCTTCCTGCCTGGCCAACGCGCTTAGCCAGCGTGTCTCGTCGAGCTGATCATGCGGATTGCGGCCGTTCTGGACATGCACCGTCTTGACGATGCCAAGCCCCGCCATGTCGCGACGGTAATCGGCTGGCAGGTAGTCGCGGCGGATGGGCGAGAGATCGCCCTCCAATGGCTCGGGCCGGTCGGGATCGAGCCACGGATAGGCGGCGTCCGAGAGGCTCTGGAAATGCTGATGCGTATCGACGATCGCCCAGCTTTCGTCGGCGGGCGTCATCCGCGCTTTCTTGTCCACTGGTCGGCAAAGACCGCCAGAATGACCACAGTGCCTGAGGCGACATATTGCCAGAAGGAAGGCACGTTCATCAGGGTCAGTCCGTTCTGCAGGGCGCCCAGGGTCAGCGCGCCGATGAGCGAACCCAGCGGATTGCCGACGCCGCCGAACAAGCTCGCCCCGCCGATGACGGCCGAGCCGATCGCCTGCAGCTCGAAGCCGCTGCCACCGATCGGTTCGGCAGCACCAATGCGCGCGATCAGCACGAAGCCGGCAAGGCTCGAAAGCACCCCGGATATCGTGTAGACCGTGACCTTCACCCGCTCGATGTTGATGCCCGAGAGCCTTGCTGCCTCCTCATTGCCGCCAATGGCGATGATCTGCTCGCCGAGCGCCGTGTAGCGGACCAAGAGATAGGCGAGGGCTGCCACCGTCAGCGCCAGCAGCACGGGCGTGGGGATATCAAGGACGCGGCCGGCGAAGATGGCGCGGAATTCCTTGGCCAGCCCGTAGATCGGCTGGCCGTCGGTGTAGATCAAGGCGGCGCCCCGGAAGATGCTGAGCGTGCCAAGCGTAACGATGAAGTCGGGCAGCTTCAGCCTGGCGATCAGCACGCCGTTGAGGAAGCCGCAGACCAGGCCGACCAGCAATCCCGCGCCGATGCCGGCGAGCAGCCCATGCGAGAGCATGTCGGCGGCCACCATGCTGGACAGGCCGACGATCGAGCCCACCGACAGGTCGATGCCCTTGGTCATGATGACCAGCGTCATGCCGACTGCGATCACTGCATTGATCGACGACTGCAGCATGATGTCGATGAGGTTCGACGGCTGGTAGAAGGTGCTGTTGAGCACCGAGAAAACCAGGAAGAGCGCCACGCAGCCGATCGCCACGCTTGCCTTGCGCAGCACATCGCCGCGCCGCGCCAGCGCGGGGCTCTTTCTGACGGCCGCTTCCGTCCGCGGCGGGGAACTGAGTTCGGTCACGAATTATCCTCTCTGGCGCCAAGCGCGATCAGCCGCTCCTCGGTCAGGCCGCCGGTGTTGTCGACAATGTTGCGCAGGCGCCCGCCGCTGACGATCCCGATGCGGTGGCAGATCAGCAGCAGTTCCGGCAATTCCGACGACACCACCAGCAGCGCCGCTCCATCGGCGGCGAGGCGGCGCAGCAACGCATAGATCTCCGCCTTGGCGCCGACATCGATTCCGCGCGTCGGCTCGTCGAACAGGAACACGCGCGCGCCCGTCGCCAGCCAGCGGGCGATCACCACCTTCTGCTGGTTGCCGCCAGATAGGTTGCGCATCTCGGTGCCGATCGAAGCCGGGCGGATGTGCAGCTCATCGACATAGCGCCTGGCGGCCCGCTGCCTTTCCGCGCCCTTGATCACGCCAAGCGAGGCAAAGCGGCCATGATTGCCGAGGCCGAAATTGCGTTCGACATCCATCATCGGGACGATCGCATGGCCCCTGCGGTCCTCGGGGATCAGGGCGATGCCGGCCCGCATGGCGTCCGCTGGCGTGCCGAGCGTCACGCGCCTGCCGGCAATGCTGATCTCGCCGGCCGAGAGCGGATCGATGCCGAAACAGGCGCGCAGGATGGCGGAGCGCCCGGAACCGACAAGCCCCGACAGGCCGACGATCTCGCCGGCGCCGATCGACAGGGTAACGTCGCCGATGCGGGCCGTGGAGATGCCGCGCAGCTCGATCAGCGGTGCACTTGCGACCGGCGCCGGCTTTTCCGCACTCATCTCGCGCGACAATTCGCGGCCCGCGATCAATTCGTTGAGCCGGGCCTCGGAATAGTCGCCGATCGGACCGAAGGCGACGACTTCGCCGTCGCGCAGGATCGTCACGTGGTCGGCTATGGCGCGGATTTCGTTCATCCGGTGCGAGATGTAGACGATCGCCTTGCCTGCCGCCTTGAGGCGCCGGATGACGGCGAACAGGCTTTCCTGCTCGGCCGGCGTCAGGCTTGACGTCGGCTCGTCGAAGGCAATGATGCGGCCGCCGCGCGCAAGCGTCCGGCTGATCTCGACCAGTTGCCGGTCGGCCATGCCGAGTGCCGATACCGGCGTGTCGGTATGGAGATGCGGCGCGAGGTCGTCGAGGATGGCGCGCGCCTGGCGGCGGAAGCCGGCGCGTGGAACGAGCTTTAACCCGCGTGTCCGGCCGAGGAAGATGTTCTGGGCGACGTCGAGCTGTGGCACCAGGCTGAGCTCCTGGCTGACGAGGCCGATGCCCATGGCCAATGCGTCGCGCGGCCCATCGATGCGCACGGCGCCGAGCGGATCGAGCGCGATGCGGCCCTCATCCGGCTGAACGATGCCGAACATCACCTTCATCAGCGTGGACTTGCCGGCGCCGTTCTCGCCCAGAAGGGCGTGAACCTCGCCGCCGCGCAAATCGAGATTGACGCCTTTCAGCGCCTGGACGCCGGCGAAGCGCTTGGCGATGCCGGTCATCCGAAGTGCGGGAGGACGGCTTTCGCCGTCCTCCGCTTGGGGGACTACACTAAGCACCTGCGGTGCCTCAGTTTGTCTTAGGATCGGGAAAATCCTTGACGTTCTCCTTGGTGATAACGGCCTGGGGCGACAGGATCCACTGCGGAATGGCCTGGCAGCCGAGAAGCCGCAGCGCCATCTGCACGCCGAGCTGGCCTTCCTCGAACGGGAATTCCGCCACCGTCGCGCGCATCTCGCCGGCGCCGACCGACTTCTTCGCTTCCCGGATGCCGTCCGTTCCAACCACGGCGACCTTTTCCAGGCTGCTGCCGGTGGTGACGGCTTCGACGACACCGAGCGCCATGCCGTCATTGTTGGCATAGATCCCGGCGAGGTCAGGCGTCTGGCGAAGGATGTTGGAGGTGGCGTTCAACGCGGTCAGCCGGTCCCAGTTGCCGGGCTGGCTCGCGACGAGCTCAAGGTTGGAATATTTCTTCAGCTCTTCCTTGAAACCCTGGATGCGCAGGCGCGCATTGGGCGAACCGGCAGCGCCCTCGATCTGGGCGACCTTGCCGCCGTCCGGATAGGTCTGGTGAAGGAAGGCGGCTGCCTTGGCGCCGATCGAGACCTGATCGGTGCCGATATAGGTGCTGGCGCCTTCGGTGCGGGCGTCGTCGATGATGATGGTGGGGATGTTGGCGGCGCGGGCCGCTTCGATTACCGGCGCCAGATTGGAATCGGATTGCGGCGAAAGCAGCAGCGCGTCCGGCTTCTGCGACAGCACCGTCTGCGCAAGGTTGAGCTGCTCGATCATCGAGCTTTCGTCCTTGGCGGCCTGGACGTCGACGCTGATCTTGTACGTCGCCGCCTCGGCCTTCGCGCCGGCCGCGACGTCCTGCCAGAACTCGTTGATCAACGTCTTGGTGACATAGGCGAAATGCAGTTCCTTCTTGGGCGCCGGCACCGCGCCGAATTCCGCCTCGACGGCCGTCGACTCGATCTTGTCGGTCTTGGCGGTCGGATAGGCCGGGCAACTGTCCTGCGCGAAAGCGGGGATCGCGCTGAAAAGAGCGAGCGCCGTCGAGGCGGCAAGCAGGCCGCTTGTCCGTAACTTCATCGAAATTCCTCCCATTGGGTGCCGGATCAGCTCCGGAACTTCCTCTTCCCTGTAGACCGGGCGCCGGGCCAAATCCTCACGCCCTCCCGCGCCCTGACTGTTCACGACTTCACCGTGTTGCAGCAAGTTGAAAACTAGATCATTCAATCTGTTAGATGCAAATTAGAAGCCCTATCCGATTTGTTAGCCAGGCTAAAAGAAAAATGATATGGCGGAGGCCGGCCAGAACGGGTGGACAAGGCATGCAGATACCGGTCAAGGCGATTTGGGTTTTCCATGCCGCGGCGCGCGCGGGCAGCATTTCGCGCGCCGCCGAGGAGTTCGGCGTGACACCGTCGGCGGTCACCCAGCAGATCCAGGCGCTCGAGGTCCAGCTCGGTGTGAGCCTGCTGACCAAGATGGGCCGCCGGGTGGTGCTGACGGAAGCGGGCGAACGCTATTTCGCGACCATCACCGACCAGATCGAGCGCATATCCGAGGCCACCAGCACGATCCGCGGCTACCGGTCGGTGACTATGCTGACCGTCCGGGCGACGCCGACATTGTCCAACAAATGGCTGCTGCCGCGCCTTGCCTCTTTTCTCGACCAGAACCCGGAATTGGAAATCCGCCTCGATGGAACCAACGAGCCGACCGATTTCAATCGCGAGCTCGTCGATCTGGAAATACGCCATGGCGACGGCCGCTGGCCCGGCCTTTTCGTCGAGGGCATGGCCGAAGAGACGTTCATTCCAGCCTGCGCGCCGGCCTTGGCGGCAGCGGGCTCGCTTAGCGCCGAGGAGCTGACGCGGTTCCGGCTGATCCACTCGGTCAAGTCGCAGGCCCAATGGCCCGCCTGGTTCAAGCTCGCCGGCTTGCAGCCGGCACACAGATGGCGCCGCATCCTGTTCGACCGCAGCCACATGGCGATCGACGCAGCCCTCGACGGGATGGGGATCGCGCTCGAAAGCAGCATGATGATGGAGCGTGAACTGCGCGACGGCCGGCTCGTCTGTCCTGTCGCCAATCCTCCTTCCGTGCGCATCGTCACGCAGTGGATCGTCTGCCCCCGCGACCACCTTCGGCAAAAGAAGGTGCGGCTTTTCCTTGACTGGCTGCGCGCGGAGCGCGACCAGACGCCGGGCCAACCGGCACCGCAATAGTCATCCCCCGGGCTTGATCGGATCCGCCGCCAGCATTCAGGTCGTCTACTTGATAACTGTACAGCTTTCTGTATTTGTGTGAAAAATCCGAAAGCCGAAGGTTTCTCATGCTATCCCGTTTCGCCACCCGATTGAACTCGTTCGCTTCCGCGCCGCATCTGCAATGGCCGGACCTTTCCGGCAAGCCGAGCATGATGCAGATGGCTGAGCGCGCCGCGACGGTGCCTGGGCTTACCGACCTCGACCTGAACTTCCCGGATCACGTGTCGGGGGAGCCCGCGGCCATTGCCCGGCGGATCGGCGACCTTGGCCTGTCCATCAACGGCCTTGCGATGCGCTACTACACCAACCCGGCGTTCAAGCGGGGAGCCTTCACCAATCCGGACAAGGCCGTGAGGCGCGAAGCGATCGATCTGACCAAGCGCGGCATCGACGCGGCGCGCGCCATGGGGACCGATCTGATGACGATCTGGCTCGGCCAGGACGGCTTCGACTACAACTTCCAGCTTGATTACGCGCAGGTCTGGGATTGGGAGGTCGCCGGCATACGCGAAGTGGCCGGGCATGATCCGGGCTGCCGCATCAGCATCGAGTACAAGCCCGACGAGCCGCGCGCGCAGTCGCTGTTGCGGGACGCGGCGACGACGCTGCTTGCCATCGCCGAGGCGGGATCGCCCAATCTCGGCGTCACCATTGATTTCGCGCATGCGCTCTACGCGGGCGAGCAGCCGGCCCTTGTCGCGCATCTGGTCCATCGCCGCAGCCGGCTGCTGGGCGTTCATCTCAATGACGGCTACGCCAAGCGCGATGACGGGCTGATGGTCGGCGCGGTGCATATGCGCTCGACCCTCGAACTGCTCCACCAGATCCGCCGCGACGGCTTCGACGGCGCGCTTTACTTCGACACCTTTCCCGATACCAGCGGGCTCGATCCGGTCGCCGAGTGCGAGGCTAACATCGCGACCGTGCGGCGCCTGCTGAAGATTTCCGAGAATCTGGCTGGCGACAACGGCCTTGCCGACGCGCTGGCCGGTCAGGACGCTGTGGCAAGCCAGAGGATCGTCAACAGGGCCTTGATCGGCGCGTGACCGGCGCTCATCAATGCCGCGGGAGGCGATGATGCCGAGGAAGAAAGCATGAGCCTGCCGCTTGGCGATCCGAGGACGATCGGGCCGCGCATCCGCATGATGATGCCGCACCTCACGCCGCTGGAGGGGCGGGTGGTCGACATGATCCTCGGCCGGCGCGATTTCGGCGAGGCGACATCGTTGAAGACCGTGGCGGAAGACGCCGGCGTGTCGGAGGCGATGATCGTCAAGGTTGCCAAGAAACTCGGTTTCGACGGGTTCAGGGATTTCCGGGCTGGCCTTGCCGGCTACAACCGCCTGCCGACCGCCGATCTGCATGAGGAGCTTTCGCCCGACGACACGGATGCTGAGATCGCGCGCAAGGTGTTCCGCACCTCCGTCCATGCGTTGGAGGAGACGCTTGCCATTCTCGATCCCGAAGCGCTGGAGCGCGCGGCCGACCTGATCTTCGGCGCGCGCCAGCGTGACCTCTATGGCGTCGGCGGCTCGGCCCAGATCGCCCGCGACGTTGCGCACAAGCTGCTGCGCATCGGCGTGCGCACCAGCGTGTTCGACGATACGCATATGATGCTGATGTCGGCTTCGCTGCTGGGGGAAGGCGATGTCGCAATCGCCTTCTCGCATTCGGGCGCCAGCACGGCGGTGATCGAGGCTGTCGAGCTCGCGCGCCGGCGCGGCGCCCGCACCATCGCGCTCACCAATTATGCGACGTCGCCGCTCGCCGGGGTCGCCGATGTCGTGCTGTGCTCGACCGCCCAGGGCTCGCCGTTGCTCGGCGAAAATGCTGCCGCGCGCATTGCCCAGCTGATCATCTTCGACGCTGTCTTCGCCGCCGTCGCGCGGCGCGACCTGAAGGCGGCCGAGCGCAACCTCGCCGCGACCATGGGCGCCGTCGCCGGCAAGCGGCGCGGCGCATGATCGCTTCATCTCGCCCTGTCGTGGTTGTGGTCGGCAGCCTTCACTACGACATCATGGTCGACGCGCCAGACCGCCCCCGCAAGGGCGAGACGGTGACCGGCTTCGGCTGGCGGCCGAAATTCGGCGGCAAGGGTGGCAACCAGGCGGTCGCGGCGGCGAGGGCAGGCGCCGACGTGCGCATGGTGGGCGCCGTGGGCGATGATGATTTCGGCCGTTTTCTCCTCTCCAATCTCACCACTGCCGGTATCGACGCATCCCGTGTCGCCCGCATCGACGGCTTGGGATCAGGGATGAGCGTTGCCATAACGGATAGTAGCGGGGACTATGGCGCCGTCATCGTTGCCGGGGCGAATGCCGCAGCCGATCCGCAAGGCTTGGCCGACCCCACGCTTTGGCGAGATGCAGGCGTACTCGTTCTGCAGAACGAGCTGCCCGATGCCATCAATCTCGCCGCGGCGAAGGCCGCGAGGCTGGCCGGAGTGCCCGTGTGCCTCAATGCCGCGCCGTACCGGCCGCTGGCGGACGAGTTCATCGCGCTGGTCGACACACTGATGGTGAATGCGATCGAGGCCGAACAATTCTCGGGCTGCCCGGTCGGGGATATTGCTTCCGCCGTTGGCGCGGCCAGGCAGCTCTCCAGCCGCTGCGCCACTGTCGTGGTGACGGCGGGCGGAGACGGCGTGGCCGGCATGCATCGCGGCCAGGATCCCGTCGTGGTCCCCGCGCTTCCGGTCCAACTGATCAGCACGCATGGCGCGGGCGATGTTTTCGCGGGGACTTTCGCCGCCGCACTGGCCAGGGACCACGCCTTTGCGCAATGCCTCGAGGCCGCGAACCAGGCGGCCGCTATCCACGTTTCGACCTGAAGGGCATTTCAATCTTTAGCGCAGCTAAACAATCGAGCGCCCCTTCTAAATTGCGCTAACAGCTTTCTCGCCATACGAATGAGCCCGTCCGGCAAGCACAGGCCGGATCATCGGCGGCACGGCCGGCCGGGAGGTAGCAACGTCACTGCAGGAGGGCGCCTGGCGCCTTCGTTGCGTGCCCGGTTAACCGGGGACGCAAGCCTTTGTATGCCTCGCCGAAGCCGACGCCGGGCCCGAAAATTCGGTCGTGCGAAGGAAACAGACATGAACCTCTACACTTTGCTTGCCGCGCGCGCGGATCGTGGTCGTCCGGTGCGGGTGGGCCTGATCGGTGCCGGCAAGTTCGGCTCGATGGTGCTCTCGCAGGCACAGCGTATCGCCGGCTACCACATGGTCGCGGTGGCGGACCTGAATGTCTCCAAGGCACGAGACTCCTTGCAGCGCGTCGGCTGGCCAGCGGAGCGATACCAGGCAAAGGATGCCGGCGAGGCGGTGAAGAACGGCACGACCTTCGTCACCGACGACGTTGCCGCCCTGCTCGCCTGCGAGGAGATCGAATGCGTGATCGAGGCGACGGGTCATCCGATTGCCGGAACGCGCCATGCGCTGGCGGCGATCGAAGCCGGCAAGCATGTCGTCATGGTCAATGTCGAGGCCGATGTCATGGTCGGCCCCATCCTCGCCGAGAAGGCGCGCCAGAAGGGCGTCGTCTATTCGATGGCCTATGGCGACCAGCCGGCGCTGATCTGCGAGCTGGTGGACTGGGCGCGGGCGACCGGCTTCGAGGTTACGGCCGCCGGCAAGGGAATGAATTTCGAGCCGCGCTACCGCTACTCCACCCCCGACACCGTCTGGGGCTTCTTCGGCTGGAGCGAGGAGGAAGTGGCGAAGGGCGATTTCAATCCGAAGATGTACAACTCCTTCACCGACGGTACCAAGGCGGCGATCGAGATGGCCGCGGTCGCCAACGGCACCGGCCTCGACTGCCCCGATGACGGCCTGGGCTTCCCGCCTTGTGGCCTGCACGACCTTGCCAGGGTGTTCCGCCCGGCAGCCGATGGCGGCCGCATGGCGCGCTCCGGCCTGGTCGACATCGCCGCCAGCCAGGAGCCGGACGGCCGCGAGGTGTTCAACAACATCCGCTACGGCGTCTTCGTCACCTTCAAGGCGCACAATGAATATTCGCGCGCCTGCTTCAAGCAGTACGGGCTGCTGACCGATCCTTCCGGCTGGTACGCCTCGATGTGGCGGCCCTTCCACATCATCGGGCTGGAGACCTCGATTAGCGTGCTCTCGGCCGTATTGCGCAACGAGCCGACTGGCACCTCGAAGGAGTTCCGCGGCGACGCCGTGGCGACCGCCAAGAAGGACATGCAGCCGGGCGAGATGCTGGACGGCGAGGGCGGCTACGCGGTCTGGGCCAACGCCATTCCCGCCTCGATCAGCCTTGAGCGCGCCGCACTTCCCATCGGGCTGGCACACAATGTGCGGCTGAAGCGCGCCGTCCGGAAGGACCAGATCGTCAGCTTCAACGATGTCGAGCTAGTGAACGACCTCGATGTCGTGAAGGTACGCCGCGAAATGGAAGAGCGGTTCCGCCCGACGCCGAGCGTGGCCGCCTGACCGTCCCCGGAGGAAAATTCATGGGCGAGCACAGCACGCCACGCTTCGTGGTGATCCCTGAATTTCGCGTCAGGCCGGAGGTCAAGGCGGCGTTTTTCGAAGCGGCTCTCGACGATGCCCGCCATTCCTTGGCCGATGAAGGTGGATGCCACCGGTTCGATGTCGTCTGCCCGGAAGGCGCTGAGGACACGGTGGTGTTCTATGAGGTCTACGACAATCGCGCCGCATTCGAGGCGCATCTGCAAACTCCGCATCTGAAGCGCTTCCAAGCGGCCATGAGGACGCTCGGGGTCGCGGAAACGGTCGTGCGCTTCGGCGCGCTCAAGGGTCCGTGAGCAGGCAAGGCGCCGCAATGAATGCCAGCAGCAGGATCGGTTTCATCGGAACCGGGATCATGGGAAGCCATATGGCACGCCGCCTGGCGCAAGCCGGGTTCTCCGCGACGGCCTGGAACCGCAGCCCCGACAAGGCAGAGGCGCTGGCGCCCTTCGGCGTCGGCCTTGCTACGGAGGCCGCGGAGGCGGCGCGGCACGCGGACATCGTGATCGCAATGCTGAGTTCCGGACCGGTCTGCGATGAGGTGCTGTTCGGACAACATGCGGTGGCCGACGCCATGTCGCCGGGCTCCATGCTTGTGGTGATGAGCTCGATCCCTGTCGAGACCGCGCGCAGGCAGGCAGAACGGGCAGCGGACAAAGGCATCCGCTATGTCGACGCGCCGGTCTCGGGTGGCGAGAAGGGCGCCCGCGAGGGTACTCTCGCCATCATGGCCGGCGGAGAGGCTCGCGCCATCAACGCGCTCGCGCCAGTCCTTGCCCCGCTCGGCCGCGTCATCCATGTCGGTCCAGTCGGCGCCGGCAGTCTGGCCAAGCTCGCCAACCAGCTGATCGTCGCCAGCAACATCTGCGCCGTTGCCGAAGCATTGCTGCTTGCCGAACGGGGCGGGGCGGATCCGGCGCGGGTGCGCGAGGCACTGCTCGGCGGCTTTGCCGACTCGACCGTTCTTCGCGAGCACGGGCGGCGTATGATCGAGGCTGATTTCGTGCCCGGCGGTCCGGCGAAGTATCAAATCAAGGATACCGGCACGGCGCTTGCGCTGGCGGCCTCGCTCGGATTGACACTGCCGGTCGCAACGGAAGTCGACCGGATTTTTCGCGGCCTCGTCGACAATGGCGGCGGCGATCTCGACCACAGCGCCGCTATTGTCGAACTGCGGCGCATGAACCTTTGATAGGGTGGCAGATCAGTAGCTGGTCGACAACTGGGCGTTCAAGGGCTCGCGTAGCTGTGGCTTTTCATGGTGCAAAACGGTCTCTGCGTCACGCTGGACGCATCGCCCGCTAGCCTACCCATCGAATACATCAGGCAAACTATCTTCGACGACGCTCAAATTCCTATCGAAAGCCTCGATATCGGATGCGTGGGCCCGGAGAGACCGCACCTTGTTTAGGATCGCCGCAACTGCCGCTTCTTTGTCGGGCGCCATGCGTGTTGTCACCGCTTTGGCCGCCAAAGCAGAAAAATCTATGGCGGCATAAGCCGATACTGCTGAAGCATCTGTTGCTTTTGGCCGGTCTTTTACGATTGCGCGCCGGCCTGGCGGCGGAGTTATACGGCCTGCTTTTGCGGCAAATGTTGCGCCGCGCCGCAGGCGGGTCTGCAAGAGGCCTGAGCGGTACGCCGGTGCTGTCGGCACAATCGTCGGGAGCGCAGGAGATGGAACCGCCGCGGAAGCGTCCAACGCAGGTCTTTTCGTGCGCGAAGCGTCGGTCGAGGCGGGCAGGGGCATGAACGCGCGTTTGGCTAGCTGGCCGTCAGCGAAATAGAAATTGCGGGTGCCGAGGATCGGCAGTTCGCCACGCGGCAATATGATGACCTTATTCTTGTCGAGGGTGCGGATTTCATCTGGCCGCATCAGGGGCCGCCGCACTTCCTTGCGGTGCTCCGAGCGCGTGTAATATGTGTCGAATAACGTTGCCTTGGTGCGCGTAACATCCTTTTGCACGTCCGACGTTTCGCCGAGCTGCTCGGAAACGTAGCGCAGATCGTCGGCGTCCTGCGCGCCGAAAAAGATCTGCACGCGAGCAGCGTTGATGAGCGTCTTGCGCCCTTCCTGGCGATAAATCTCGTCTACGGCCTTCAGCGACTGCACGAAAAACCAAATGGAAACGCCGTTGCCGCCGAGCACGCTCGCCATTTCGGTCACGTTCTCGAGCTTGCCGAGGTTCTGGAACTCGTCGAGCAGCACAAGCATCGGATGCTCGTCCGGACGCGGCATGGTTTCCGACATGAAGTTCATCATCTGCGTAATCATGACGTTGAATAACGGTCCGAGGGAAGTGATCTGCTCGCGCCGTATGTCGAGATAAAGAGAGATCCGGTCGCGCTTGAGTTTGCGAATATCGAACGTGCTGCGCGAGGTAGCTCTCATCAGGCGCTCGTTGAGAAAGGGGGCCATGCCGGTCCGCACGCCGGCGTAGATTCCGGAAAACTGCCGCTCAGACATCTCGAAATAGGGCAACAGGGTTTGCAGCGTGAAATGCGAGCATTCGCGGCGTCGTTCCTCGCGTAGCGAGCCGATGAACTCCAGGAGCGGCTGCTCGGCGCCGTTCATTATCTCGAGGATTGTGGCGAAGGTCTTCCTCTCGCTCGGGATCGCATGCGATTCCATGACGAAGGACGCGATGCCGGTAAAGAGGAGGCGGGCATCGTTGACCCAATAGGGGTCCGCGTTCGAAGGGGGGCGAGGAAACAGCGCCGCGGCGATGTTGCGAAGGTCGATGTCGCGCTGTGCTGAGTCCAGCGAGATGAAGTCCATCGGATTGTAGCATGCGGTATTGCCGTCGGGATCAGCCGGCGCGAAACGCACCACGCGGCTGATGGTTGAACGATAACCGGCGGTGGCTGCATAGGTCTCACCCCGCAGGTCGAGAACCACGAGCGAATGCGGCCAGGTCAAGGCGTTCGGGATGATGAGTGACGTGCCCTTACCGGAGCGCGGCGGCCCTATGACGAAGCCGCCGACATCATCGCCATCAATCCACAATTTCTTGCCGCCGATCAGCTTGCGCTGGGTCCAGCGGATTTTGCCGGAGCGCTGATCGCGGCCGGGCGACAAAATTTCGGCAAACCTGCCGCCGGCTCGACCGACGAAGACGCCGCCAACTTTTGTCAGGCCGGTTTTCGATATGTCGCTCATGGTCATGAAGCGAGAGTCATTGCGCTTTCTCGGGCGCATGAGAAACAAGATGACCAGTGGCAAGAGAAACCCTAATGCACCCGCTGCAACGGCATATTGTACGCGGTCAAAATTTCTCGCGGTCACGTCAGTCCAGGCCAGACGAACAACCGGCAAGGGATTGGCGTTCAGCTGGTCAAACAGGACGTGGGAGCCAGTCCGGTACCAATCTGTCGCGACATAGGCGACCGTGAAGAGCAGGGCGCCCATGGCCATCGCCATGAGCACCATGAAAATTGCTGTTGCGATTTTCTGCATTGATAGGCCTCGTTAGATCGTCTCCGCCTTGGTGAACTTGATCTCGCTGATACCGCGCCGTCCGCCTTCACTGCGGACCATCTGGACGACCACCGGAATGACCTCGCGCAAGTAATCGAGGATTTCACTCCGTGAGAGCCCCGTACCGCCCTGCATGACCATGAGCGCCAGCCGCTCGTAGGCGGACCGGGCGGAATTGGCATGAACGGTCGTGAGCGAGCCCGGATGGCCGGTGTTGATCGCCTGGAGAAACGCGAAGGTTTCAGCGCCGCGTAACTCGCCCAACAACAGACGGTCGGGTCGCATGCGAAGCGAGGCTTCGAGAAGCTGTTGCGCGGAGACTTTGGCAAGGCCCTGGTCGCCCTTCGAGGCTATCAGGGTGACGTTGTTGGGAGCCGGCAGCCTCAGTTCGCGGGTGTCTTCGATCGTGATGATCCGTTCATGAGCCGGGATTTCCTTCAGGAGTGCATTCAAGAACGTCGTCTTGCCGGTCGACGTGCCGCCTGAAACGACTATCGAGACGCGGTTGCGCACCGCATACTGGAGGAACTCCATCGGCGAGGTGTCCTGCAGCATTTCGACAAGTCGCTTTTCTTCGGTTGAAAGCGCCAGGCCGCTGCCCATCGCCGTATTCTCGAATGCGCCAAGATCCTTGTAGGCATCAAGGCTCATATCCATGATGACCTGTTTGCGGATTGAGATCGCCCCGCCTTCGGGAGCCGCCGGCGGCAAGATGCATTGGATGCGCTCGCCTGAGGGTAGTGCTGCCGACAGGACCGGTTTTTCTTCGTTGATGACCTGATTTGTCGCCGAGGCGACACCCGTCGAGATATGCCTAATCCAGCCGGGCGTGACCTCGCGCTTGACGACGTGCTCCATTTCCTTGGCGCCGAGGCGTTCGATGAACAATTCACCTGGCCTGTTGATCGCAATCTCGGAAACCGAGTCTTCGTTCAAATAGGACCATACTGGCTCCAGATGCGCGCGCAGGACCGGGGCTCTTGCCCAAGGGTCGGGGAGGGGATGCAGGGCGTTCATTTCACCGGGCTCCCATAGCCGCGATAAAAATGATCCTTTGGCGTCGCGTAAAGAGGCGTCGGATCGATCGCGGCCTTCGGCCGCCCACCTGCCCTCATTCGTGCAACTTCTTCCTGAACCGGATCGGCGTACAAATCCGAGAAATCGAGATCTCGCCGCACCAGCACGACGATGGACGTGCCCTGGTCTACGTAGACTGTCGGGCCAATGTTCTGCGTGTCGCGAAACGCCTCTTGCGCGAGTTGCTGCAAGGCGGTCGATGACTTGTCGAACGCGATACCGCGGGCGTCGCGCTGCGAGCCATTGCCACCATACGTTACGGTTGTGGTCTCACCGGTCACGGGATCGGTCGTCGACACCTGACGCTGTTGTCCATTCTGGCTGCTGTCGCCAAGCGAAGACAGATATTCAGAGACGCCGCCAACGACGGAGAGCATGATGGCGTTGCCATACCGTTCAACCCAATGCGTATCGACACGACCGCCCATGCCGCCGCGGCCGAGCGCATCTGCACCAGGCGACTTTATATCGACGGAAATACCGTCCGAGCGAATGACCCTGTTCCAGACGATGAAAACACGCTTTTGTCCGCGCGCTAGCCCCGAGCGGTATTCTCCGGTCAGACGCGATCCTTTCGGAATCAGAACACGCCTGCCGTCGAGCGAGAAGACATCCTCCCGCACGACAGCGCGTACGGCACCGGGAAGGTCGGTGTTAACAGCGGTTTCCAAATAGCCGCGAAGGATCGTTCCCTCTGGGATCAACGCATCGGTGCGTCGGGAGACCCTGGCTTTGACAATACTAGAAGAACTTGCCTCTGACTGCGCCAGGAATGCCTTGTTGGGATCGCTGTCGGCGCCGGGGACCGGGATGATCTGACCGTCGGGCGCGATTTCGGCCTGTGCCGCCTGGGCGCCGGTATCCGTCGAGCCGGTTTCACCATTTGTCACCATCTGGTTGGATCGTAGGCGTTCCCACACGGCCTTTTCATGCTCGGCGGCCTCAGCCTTGCGGCGAGCCTCGTCATCAGCCTCGGCCTTGCGGCGGGCTTCTTCCGCCTCGGCCTTGCGGCGAGCTTCCTCGGCCGCCATTTGTGCTTCCAGCGCCCGCCGCTGCGCATCGAGATCCGCGCCCTCCTGCACTGTCTGATCGACGTTCTCGGCTTGTTGCGTGGCCTTCTGGTCGTCAGCCGGTGGCGGCACCACGATCTGGTCGATCGTGCCGTCGGCAGGTTGAGGCGGCTCGTTCAACGCCGGCGGGCGAAACTCCGGCTGGTTGAAGTTTTCCTCGCCATCGCTGCGAAGATCGCGCGATACCGGCTCCCGAGGCCAGTTCAGCCATATCAGCGCGCCCACCAGCACCACGCCGAGGCCGACCAGGGCGATTTTGGTACCCACACCCGCACCGCGGCGCGCGACCGTCGGGCTGCCGTCCAGTTGGTTATAGTCGATCTGCGTCATCACCGCCCTCCGCTGGACTCGAACAGGGTGGAACCACTTGTCAGTTTCGTTGGACCGTAGACCTGCTCGACTGGATCGATAGCGTTGGGTCGAGCCCGGTTGTAAAGGCAGAGTGTCTTGCCATCGGCTCGCAGGGTGAATTGCCGTGCCACCTTGTCGATGACGGTGTATTTGCCCTGAGTGCGAACGTTGACCAGCGACTCATGGCGCTTGTCGTCGACCACGAAAATCGCAGGAATGTCACCCTTGAACTCCAGAAACACCTTGGTGCCGTCGTCGAACACGGTGCGCGGCTTCAAGCTGTCATCGCCTTTGTACGCATAGTCGTAATTGAGATCGGCATAGTTCAGGTCCTTCAAATCCGGATCGGCGGCGCTCTCCTTGGCCTGCGAGAGCAGGCGCGCGTTGATATCCTCGTCCGGGTATTTGAACCGGACCTGGAAGGATGCCCGGTCGCGGCTATTGTCAGTTGCCTGCAGCAGCAGGGAATAGACGCGCCGGTTGGTGACCACGTTGACGTTGGTCCAAGCATCGCGCTCCAGCGGCTTGACGAAGAGAAACCGCGATCCGCGTTTGGGGATGATCGACCAGCCCTTCGTGTCGCCGGCGGAAACGGTTTCGATGACTTCGGTCGGACTGAGTTCGACCATCGTCGAAATACCGAGAGCGGCGCGCACCGACGTCACGTCGTCATTGTTGAAGGTGACATATCGGATGCGGCCGTCGCGTGCGGCCGCGCCGTGGATCGTGCCGAGCAGAAGGGCGGCCGACAGGACGAGGCCCGCGCGCCGTCTCATTGCAGGCTCCCCGCCGCCGGCGCCGATTCCTGGTCGCGGCGGTAATCCGTAACCTGAAATCCCAACGGGTTGTCGAAACGCCATTCGTTCTTGAGCGGTGTTGAGGTATAGCGGAACTTTATCACCGCCACCCAATTGTCGGCGGTGGATGAATTGTCCCGCCGCGTCGTCGTGGCAAAGCGCACCGAGGCCGTGTTGCGATTGAGCAGGGAAACCGACTTGATCTCGACCGCTACAGTGACATTGCGGCCATAGGTCTTGTCGAGCGATTGCGGATTTGCTGGCGTGAAAAGCCAAGTCAAATCCTTGGACGCCGCGTCGGTGGAGTAGAGCTGCGCCAGGTCGTAGTTTTGTTTCAGTTCACGGGAATCGTAGGTTTCCCGGGCCCTGATGTAGCGGACGAGATTTGCCGCCGTGACGGCTTCGTTTTGGGACAAATCTCCAGGCTTGAGCGCGCGCATGATCTCGAGATATCCCGTCGATTTGTCGACCTCGACAACATACGGTTCGAACTGCCGGAGCGGCAGGATCAGCACGAGCGCCAGCAGCGACAGCACCGCCACCAGCCCGGAAACGCCGCTGACGATCCACGCCAATGTACGCGATCGCCGCATTGACCTGTGTGTGTCGTCTTCCCAGGTCGTGCCGGCCCTGTAATAGCGTCTGTCGACGAGCTCGCTGCCGCTGTTGGCAGCTGTTTCCGATGGTGTTGACACTTACTATGCCTCGTTTGCGTGACGCATCCTGATCCAGGGACGCGATCGGCGATCGTTATGTTGTCTAGGCCAGAGGCCTGGCGTTATCGCGCGCACCTTGCTGGATGGCGGACCGGGTTGCGTCGTCCGCCCTTGCTGCTCGCGAAGATCGAAAACTGTTTGTCGCGAGCTGCCGGGCGCCCCGAGCGGCGCGGCCTGCGGCCCATCGCGCACCGGAATAGCGCACGGCATTCCTGCCGAACGTCCCATATGAGTAACGAGCGCCCGTGGTGCTGAGATACCCGCCGCCATTCAGGATCGAAGCAATCGAGGGTATCTGCATGAGAATGTAGATGCCGATGATCGTCACCAGCACCAAGGGCAGCACCAGCGACATTTTGCTGTCCATGGTCGCTCCGCCTGATGTGGCGGTGTTCAGCGCCGCATTGACGAGTGAGAAGTAGAAGCCGAGAAAGCCGTAGATCAGGATTTGCTGGATCATGAGAAAGGTGGTCAGCGAAAGGAAGCCTTCGCTCATGCGCGAGGACCAGCGGTAAAGCCAAAGAATGATCCATATCGGCGCCAGAGCGAGCGTGATGAACAACATCACCTTGGCGGCGATGATCGCGGCAATGGCAAGCGCTGCGAAGATGATGGCCGACAGCAGGACGAGCAGCGACAAGAGCGCGCCAAAAATGTCATAGAAGGATCCGCTATAGACCTGATTGGCGACGTCCTGCGCCCCTTGGTAGAGGTTGTCGATAAGTGCTGGAATTGCCGCCTGGTCGCTGAGCTGGTTGCCGGTGGCACGCGACACGGCGCCGACGATCACCTTGCCGACCTCATCTGGGATGCTTTGGACAAGCTGGTAGATCGTCGCGGAGAATGTGCCCCATCCAGTCAGCAGCAGATAGATGATGACGGCGCGGCCGAGGCGATAGGCCGCTTCGAGCGGCGAGATCGACTCTCGCCCGCTCAGGATCGAATAGCCCCACCATACGATATAGAGGGTCAGCATCAGGGTGAAGACGTTGCCCATCGCATTGCCCAACTGCATATAGACGGTGCGAACGAAGTCCTCACCGATGTTGTCAATGCCACCCAGAATGCTTGCGGCGAGACCGTTCATGGATCCTCGTCAATGATGTTGGCGAACGGCGTTGAATTGACCGGCTTCAGCGGGCCGCATTCATCGGCATGGGCATACGCCAAAGGCCCGCACGGCGCTTTCAGTTCGCGATTTGCACAGCCAAACAGCCCCGCGCTGAGGCCAATCACAGCGCATATGCGCAAGGCCCGCCTCAACAAGCGCTAGCCTCCGCTCTTGCCAAATTCCGCGAACGGATTGACGTTGCGCGGCGTCATCATCTTCTGCACCTGGCTTTGGCGAAGAAGATCTCCCTTCAGCTTCTCATTAAGGGCCGCGACCGCACCATTCTGGACGCCGATCAATTCGTTGACCGCGCGCGCGTTTTCCAGCTGCATTCGGGTGTTCTGGTCCACCGATCCCTTGACGTCCTCAGACTGCCCGATCTGCCCACTCGCGGACTGCAATGACCGTTGGCGCTGGGTGACGCCCTGCGAGGCCTGCGAAGTCAGCGCGCTCAGAAGCGAGGCCACGTTGACGCTGCCGCTATAGGCTGTGTTGACGGCGCTCGTCTCCTTGCCAGCAATCTGCTGGAGTTGCTTGACCAGTTGCAGCCCATTGATGACGGCGCCGGCGATTTTCTGGATCTCGGGCGACAGGCCACCAAACGAAAGCGCGCCGCCGTTCAGGATCGATCCGAACGACGGAGCCTGGGCAATCGACATGTTGCCGGCGAGCCCCATTTGTCCGATGCCGAGCGAACCGTCACGACTTCCGCTGAGAGCCTGCAGGATCTCCTCGCTCTTTTTCAGGATATCCTTGTTGGAATCCAGGATGGAGTTGGTGTTCTCCGCATTCTTGCGGGCGACATCGAGATTGGCGCCATCGATGACGGCAATCTGCGCAAAGGCCGCGCTGGTCCAAAGCGCCATGCCGGCAGCAATCGCGATTTTCTTCATGTCAGCCTCCTATTGCTGTAGAGAATTGATCACGCTGTCAGCGCCGGCAGGATCACTGGTGATGATCATCGAGCGGCTGTCGGCCGAGCTTGCCCCCGCGTTTTCAACCGCGCATGGTAGCCATCGGCCGCGATCGATCTTCAAACGTTCCAGTTCGGTGGGATTACAGGAGAACGGATTTGGAGAGCCGCTCTTTGGCGGTTGCACCAGCTTTGCGGACTGCGATGCCTGAACGTTCTGCAACGACAGAAGTTGGGCCAGCAACGCCGTAAAATCCCCCGCCTGGCCGAGGTACTGGTTGGTGACATCAGCGTTGATTCCACGAGCCGATGAGTTCAGCTCCCAGGCGTCCTTGTATTCGGTCACCTGGCCAACAGAGCCCGACAGCGCGTCGATTGCCGCGTCGTTGGCGCCCATCTGCGATGAGCTTGCATTGAGCCCGCCAGCCGCCTTCCTCACCGTGCCCATGGCTGCGTCCTGCGCCGTGCCGCCCGCGCCGTCGGCCGTGACGATCGAGAAGGGTGGCGGTGCGGCCGCCGGGGCCTTGCCGCTCGATACATAGTCGTTGAAGTAGCTGTTCCAGCGGCCGACACCGCCGGCCCACCCTCTCTGCTCGACAGCATTCGATCCGTTGTAGAAGGAGGCGAGACAGCTGTAATTCGTCGCCCCGCATTGCTTGACACCCATGCCGAGATATTTGACGCCGCCTTCGACGTTCTGCTCGTTCACGTCGCGGTCAAGTCCCATGGACTTGCCGGTGCCCTTGGTCAGCTGCATGACGCCTTTGACGCCGGTGTGGCTCCCGGCGCATGTGTCGAAGCGCGATTCCTGATAGGCAACGGACAGCGCAAGGCCTTCGGGCACGCCGTATTTTTGCGCGTAATACCGGATCATCTTCACGTTGCCCACGTCGCGCTGCAACGCCTCTGTCGGGGATCGCCGAAACATCTGTGAGCGGTATTTGTTCGAATAGGTGCAGACGACGCTTTTCTTCTTGTCGGTTTCGTCCCTCTTGGCCTGGTCCGACTTCGTGCTGTGCTGCTCGTCCTCTTTCCGCTTGTCGAGGTTCGGCCCGTCGATGACCGCGATCTGAGCGACAGCCACGGTCATGCTTGCCGCTGTCGCGAGAGCCACGGCCAGACAAAAGCTGCTAAGCCGCTTCGTCATGCTCGTTCTCCCATCCGCAGAAGTACGGCAGCCACATCTCTGGCTCGTCGCCGAAGGTCTCCCGGAGCCGAGCGCATTCCTTGCTGTTGGCTTCGTTTGAGGACAGGACCTTGATGAGATCTGGCATCGCCCATAAATCGAGCTTGGCTACGACCGAGTCGCTGTCGTGCTTGACGAGGAAGGTGCGTGTTTCTTTCGCGGTTCGGCGCACGAACTCGAATTCCTTCGCTGTCAGCGAGAAGCGCTCCATGTAGGACTCTTTGCTCGCCTTCGGGTTGGGGAAGAAAATGTTGGTCTTGGTTTGCTCGATCAGCGACGAAGAGATGGAGGAATTGACGACGTCTTCCGCTGTTTGCGTGCCAAAGCCGACCACGCCGTTGCGGCGACGAATCGTCTTCAGCGTCTCATTGATGAAGGCAGCGAAAACCTCGTCGTCCAGAAGCTTCCAACCTTCATCGAGGAAGAGCATGATTGGCGAGCCGTCGATGACGTCCTCAAGACGGTGGAAGATGTAGAGCAACGCCGCCGAGCGCAGCTTTCGGTCACCCAGAATCTTGGTCATGTCGAAGCCGACAACGGGCTTCGAGAAATCGATGAGATCGATGGGATTGTTGAAAAGCCAGCCCTTGTCCTTCGGGTCGAGCCAGGGTTGTATGCGTGCCGCCAGATCATTCATGCCAGGCATGAGCGAGCCGCGCAGCACTTCCGGCAGCAGGTCGAAGGTCCGCTGTTGGCGCGGGATCTTGTAGATCATGTCGACGGCGGCGTTGATGACACGCATCTCCGCCACATCAAGCGCGCCGCTTTCCGGCGTCAGAATGTAGATGAGCAGATCTTCCAGGAACGAACGGTTTTCTGCCGTGTCATCAAGCTGCAATGGCGCGAACCCGGTCGGCTGAGAAGGTTCCATCACCTCGTAGCGACCGCCGAGCGCCCGAACGAAGATCTCGGCGCCGCGCATATAGTCGAAATAGATACATCGCGGCCGTGGCATGATGCGCATGGCCTGCGCCATCAGAAACGACAGCACCACGGTCTTGCCCGAGCCGGTCGGGCCGAACACCGTGAAGTGCCCGACATCGTGAACGTGGAAATTGAAATAGTAGGCCGTCTGGCTGGTCGTTTCGAGCAAAGCGATGGGTCGTTTCCAATGCAGCCGCTCACGTTGGCCGGACGGGAAATTGTGTCCTGAGAAAAGGCCGGCGAAATTTAGCGACGAGATCAACGCACGTCGCGCGATGTAGCTGAAATTTCCCGGCAACTGCGCCCAGAAGGCCAGTTCCGTGTTCAGTGTCTCGCGGACCGGCACGATCGACATGCGCGAGAGCTCCGCCGTGATGTCGGATAGCGCGCGGTTGAGGCCATTCATGTCCGAGGCCAATGCCATGACGCTCATGTGATGTTGTCCGAACACGACTTCGCCGCCGGCCAGTTTGTCGGCACCGTCGTGAACGGAGACCTCGACCGTCGTGCCCGCCTCGTCGGAACCCTCGACCTGGTTGGCAATGGTGTTGATCCTGCGCATCGCCGTAACGCGGTCTTCGATCGCGAAGCTCTGCGTCAGGACAAACTCATGTGGCAGGCGCAAGAGACCGTCCAATGAGCCCGGAGCGGTGAACGGCGGGTATTCCTTGATCGACACCATGGCGCCGAGTTTGGCGGCGTCCGGCCCGCGAAGTTCCAGCGCGGATTTGCCGAAAAACAGCTGTCGTGTCGCCAGTACATCACCAAGGCTCATGCGCGGCAGAGGCATTTCCGCGTCGACGCCGCCGGCGAGGATCTTCGCCAGAAATTCTGCCGGCTCGGAAAAGAAGCTGTCGCGGCGCTTCACGACGCCGAGAAGGCGTCCCCCATAAGCGGTGAAATCCTTCACCATCCCGTCAAGGATGTCATGCAGTTCGACTATTGCCTCTTCACGGGTTTCTTCGCCTGCTGTGCTGATGCGAAATGCATTAAGCGCCTTGTCCACCCAACCGACACGGCCGACCATCGGGCGGCGTATGACCGTCAGATACGCCTCGTTGACGAAAAGGCTTTTCGACCCAAGCTCGTCCATGTAGCGGGCGTCGAGCTCGGCCACGAAAGGATTGTCAAAGTCGCCTTCGATCTCCGGCGTCACGTGGCGGCGGATGATCGTTGTGTAGACCGCAAAGCGAGAGGTCGACAGGTTGCGGAAGGTAGTGTTGCGGTTGAACATGCGGCTGTTCAACTCGGCCTGGTCCATCGTCTGGAACGGCAGGCCGCTGAGCTGGATGGCGCCGACCAGAAAGCCGCTCTTCGTCACGATCAGATTGTCATCGACATGACGAAGGTAGGGGATGTGCATCGCAGCCCGCTTTTCGCGGCGGCGCTCACGGCCAAATTTCAGGTCTGCATAGAGGCTCATGGCGAATAACTCCTCGCCCCCCAGAAGGTGAGGTTCGCCACCGCTCCGCGTTTGGAGACGCGCCGCTCGAAAATATGAAAGATGTAGGGATCGCGCTGGCACAGATATGCGCTGACCAGATGCACCACGCCGAACACACCAAGACCGAGCATGAAGCTGCTCGTGGCGATAAAGCCGATCACCGCCAGGATGCCGTTCAGTGCAAAAACTTCATAGCGCACCCCCCATTTCATCGGCGGGCGTGTCAGGGGCAGGCTGACCGGCTCGACATAGACTTCCTCGTCATCCATGGCTCAGCTGCCTCCCGCGGTCGCACGAACCGCATCCACCAGCTGGGCCGCGCCGAAGATCAGAGCGATGCCAATGATGATGGAAAAAGCCATCATCCACGCCAGACGCCCCGTCATGGCGAGGAAGCCAAGAAAACAGACCGCGATGATGGCAAATGAGCGCGCGATGTTGCCCTGCAGAACGCCGACGAACCATTCCAGCACGTTTTCGACTGGCGCCGCCGATTGGGCGTATGCGGTGGCTGGCGCCAGAGCTATTCCGACCGCCGAGGCCAAGGCCAGTTTCAGGGCAAATTTGCGTGCTTTCCTGTATTCCACCCTTGGCTCCTTTCAGTTGCCGAAATCCATGACATGGCCGTCCTGCCAAGCGTCCTCGCTTGCTGGCGGAGCGGCCGCGAGCATTTCGGATTTGGTCAGGGCGGACTTCTTCACGACACCGCCGAACTTCCAGCGGTTCAGTATCTTCACGATGTATTCAGCCGTCTCCGGATTCACCGGAATGCCCTGCGCCTTGTAGACGCTGTTGGGCCCGGCGTTATAAGCCGCCAGCATCAGCAGCGGATCCTGGAACTCGTCATAGAGGGACTTCAGATAGCGCAGGCCAGCCCGAACATTCGCCTGTGTATCGCAACGGTCGCTCACGCCGAGATCGGCCGCCGTTCCCGGCATCAACTGCATGATCCCAAGGGCTCCGGCCTTAGACGGACCCTGATTGGCGCCGAGATCGCTTTCAGCCCATGCAATCGCCTCGGCCAGATCGGCGTCGAAGCCTTCGTCCTGCGCGACTGAACGCACAAGTTCGGCGACTTCAGTACGGTTTCCGGTTTTGCACGCCCCCGGCCTCTGCGTCCCGACTGAGGGAAGGGCTTGCGCCGGCGTTGCAAAGGCGACTGCGACGCGGTCTGATGCCAGATCCCGGCCGAGCGCTTTCAAGGGCATTGTAGCGGCACACAGGGTGAGCAGAAGAGCTGTTCGAGTGTTCATACTGTCGCCAAAATTTAACACTTTACTATGGCTACACGCAGCCCTAGTAAAGTGTCAACACCATATGCACCGCGGGGACGGATTTCGAATGAAACAGATTGCCCTTTGCACGGCTTTACTGCTCCAGGGTACCGCGGCTTATGCTGCCGGCGCCGACGCCCCAAGCGCTTTCGCGCAGCCGTCGGAGCGCTACCTGCTCCAGTTTGCGAAGCCGGGCGAGAAGGTGTTCGTCTACGAGCGCTACGATGCCAAAGGCGCGCTCTTTCAGCGCGATGCGGCCGCCCTCAGCTCGCCGGTCAAGGTGCCGTCGGCAACCGAGCGCATCATCAACGGCGTGCCCTATCGACTGCGCGGCCTCGCGGCCTGCCCAAAACCGAAGATTACCTACAAGGCGCAGGAGTGGGACTGCACGAAGGCCGCGCAGGACTATGAAGAGGGAATCTACAACCATCGGGCTTCTGTCGTGCTTTGCAAAACGCTTGTGCTGCAAAGCAGGAAAGGGGAACCAGACGCCGTGTCGTGTTTTTCTCTCGTGGGAGCGGGCAATACAAATGACCCGTACAACGTCGCCTACGACGATGACGAAATGGTTTTCTTCGACATGGCCGCAATCGGACGCAACAAGGACGGCAAGTCGCTGCGCCCCGATCTGGAGCACTCTGCTGACCTCGGTGGACAGTTCCAGGAATGAAACGGGCGCGCTTGGCAGTGCTGGCCGCTTTTGGTTTGTGCGTATCGGCACACGCGCAGGACGCATCCGAATCTGCCGCGCCAACGCCCTTCGCGGTATCGAAATCGGCTCAACTGCTGACTGGAGATACGTGGCGTGACGGCGACCACCTTTTCCGCCTCTATGGCGTGCAGTCATGTCTTCGCGGCACGTCGGCTGAACAGCCAAATGGGAACAAACTCGATTGCGGGAACATCTCGCTGGCGCACCTTGCTGCGCTGTTCGATAGCGCTGCGGTGACATGCCAGCCAATCGGCTACGCCCTCGACAAGGCGGCCTTTGTCGTCTGCGGTGCGCAGCTCAATGGCGACACAATCGACGTCGGCACCGCGCTCATAGCGACCGGATACGCGTTTGCCGCAACGACAGCAAAGGGCAAAGCCGTCAATGAGAACTACCTCGTCGCGGAAATCAACGCTAAGATGAAACGCTCAGGTTTGTGGGGCACGACGTTTCAGCATCCTGTTCAGCTGCTGCTAAATAAGCGGTAGGAGAGACAACAATGAAGCACGACGATGAGGCGCACAAATATTACTATCCCGTGGAAGGACGCACCGAAGGCGCCATCGGCGATGCTATCGCATTCATCGCGATCATCTTGGTGCCGGCGGGACTCTATGCGGCCTGGAATACCGTGGCTGCATGGATTTCAGTGCTCTTCTCCTAGGACTGCAGTTTCATGAAAGAACCAAGCAACGCGCGCAAATCGTCGACGTCAATCTCGCACCAGCCATGAGCCGTCAGCCGTTGGAAGTAAGCAGCCTTCATTTTGATTTCCGCGATAGTGGCTACTGGAGCAATGGCGGCACGCCTTCGCACCGCGGCCTCTTCCGCCATGACCGCGTCCAGCTTTTGACCCAGCAGAACCGCGTCCTTCCCCTCGGCCTCCATCGCTTGCTTGCCGAGACTTTCAAGCTCAGCGACGCTCTGACGATGTTCCGCAATCAGTTTCGCAACGCCTTCAGCCGCTTCCATCTGTCGGTTGCTGCAGACCAGTTGAATAGGCATCCTCGTGCTCCTGGCTTACATCGATCAGACACAGATACCTGTGGAGGTGAGGAAAAATAGGGATGGTCCCATCCCTTTTTTGAAGCGACCAATTCTGGAAGACAGGGGCGGGGGGCGCCTGCGTAGAAGGATTGGCTTCTAATGTTTCGTGCCCTGGTGGTCGAAGACCAGACACTTATGCGTCTGGCACTGATGAACGAAGTGCAAGCAAGCTTCGAAAAATGCGTCGTCCTGGGCGCCGAAACGCTGAACATCGCGACCGTAGAACTTCAAAACAACCATTTCGATCTGGTCGTTATCGATCCTGGCTTGCCCGGTTTTGATCCCACCTCACAAGGCGATCGCGTCGCTGTCGTTGACACGATCATCGAGGCTTCACCCAGTGCCATCCATATTGTCGTCACCGGTTCCGACAACCGCTGCGAGGCAGATGGTTTCCGGCGAATCGGCGCCGCCGCCTATCTCGGCAAGACCGGCCTTGCGCCCGGCGTGTTCAGCGACGTGCTGGACGACATTTCCACGAAGGGATTCTCCTTGCGCCTGTCGCGGGCGGTCATGACCAAACCCGATTACCGTTTTTCCGTCCTTACACCGCGCGAACAGGAGGCCATCGACATGATGGCACACCGCGCACCCGGCGTGAAACGCAAGGAGATCTTTTCGCTCATGGCCGATCGGCTCGCCATCGATGCCGGCTCGGCCGAGAAATACTACAAGCAAGCTCGCGCCAAGCTCATGCGGCAAGGTCATCCGCTACCACAGGGGTTGTGAGCGCGATGGCCTCCCTAACCGTACATGGGATCAAGGTTCCCGTCGAACCGCAGGATGTTTCGCCGGTAATCTGGCGAGCGCTTCAAAGCCAGAGCTATGAAGCAAAGGAAGCGAAGTGGATCTTTAGGGCGGTCAAGGCGCGCGATCGCGTACTGGAGCTGGGGTCGGGCATCGGCATCATCACCGCACTGATCGCAAAGATCCCCGGCGTTCAGGTGTGGGCTTTTGAAGCAAATCCCGCAACAGCGGAACTAGCCAAGCGTGTGATAGCGGCCAACGATCTCAACAATGTCAAATATTCGCAAGGTATCCTCACGGCAGGTCCGCCGCGATCCTTCACCTTCTACGTTCGCCGCGACCTTTGGATGTCTTCCACGGACAAAGACCAGGGACCTTACGAGCGCGAACTGTCCATCGTCTCGGCCAATGTCGATCGTTTCATCACCGATCATCGAATAAACGCCCTCGTCATGGACATTGAAGGTGCCGAAAAAGAGCTTCTGCAGGATGCCGAGTTGCCCGGCGTCGAGCGCATCTTTCTTGAGCTGCACGACCATCTCTATGGCCTTGACGGCATCCGCAACATCACGCTTGCGCTTGCAGAAAAGGGGTTTGCCTACGACCCGCGGGGGTCCCGAGGACCATGCGTGCTGTTCGCCAAGAACGACGGACCGCGCGAATACGAGGATGTCGAAGATGTTGCGTAATGCTCTCGCCGTCATACTCACCCTGACCCTTCCGCTCGCCAGCGTCGCCGAGGAAATTCCCCTCGACCCCAACCAAGTGTCGGTTCAAGACGCCAGCGGCAAGACCGTCGCGGTCTTTTCGGTGAAGCAGCTGCGAGCAGAGTTTCCGCAACAGACCTATGACACACGTACGCCCTGGACGGGCGACAACGAGAAAATCGAATATCGTGGGCCACTGCTCGCAAACGTGCTTGCCAAGGCCGGAGTAACCGTCGCGCAGGAGGTGAAGGTCGTCGCCTTTGACAATTTCGTTTCCGATATTCGTATTGACGAAATCCAGTCTTATAATCCGATCCTGGCAGTCGAGCGTCGTTGCAACGAGAACGACAAGGCCAGCTCGCTCTGCTCGTCAGGCCAGGAGTTTCGCCCGATCAGCATGGTTGAGAAAGGGCCCATCTTCATTGTTTGGCCCTTCGACCAGTTGCCCGCTTCCTACGTTCCCGCAAGAAACTCGATCTGGGTGTTTTTCCCAGTCATCCTACGCGCCACGCAATGAAGTTCTACAACGGCCGTTTGCTCGCTGTTCTGCCGTATCTCGGTATGGCTGCAGCCCTTGGCCTGAGTGCGTGGACATTCATCCAATCCGACCGCTATCGCCAGGAGACGGATGCCATCCTCAATCAGACCTTCGAGATTCAGTGGCGCGCGGCACAGATTCGCGAGCGCCTTATACGGGTCTATGGCTATCTTCGCATTGCCGACGCGACGGGCAAGCTTGATGCGGACATCGATCGGCAAATGGCGCTGGTGAGCGTCAACGTCGCCCAGCTGGAAAACCTGCCCTATCTGAACCGCTTTTTTCCCGATCATGACGCCGAACTCCTAGGCGGGGTTCGCCTGACCCTCGAGCAGAAAATCGCCCCCCTTGTGTCGGCGCGCAAGAACTACACACAAGCCATTGCCGACATGACCAAGCTCGAACAGTCAATTTACGAGATCTCCAGCTCCACCGTTGATCACAGCGCCACGTTGCAGCAGACCGCCAACATCGACATTGCGGCCTCGCGCAACTGGTTCATCTTCGCCATAGCGCTTGGCCTCGGTGCCACCTTCTATCTCGTTATCCATCAGCGCTATTCCTCGGCCAATCGCCGTGACCAGCATATGCGCTCGTTCGCGTCGCTGTTTGCGCATATGACCCGATCGCGTGTTACAGCCTTGCGTCTTTTCCTTGAGCACGCACAGCCAGACAAGCAGCCGAGTGGTGAAATGCTTGACGCTGCGCGCGGTGCTGCCAACGAACTGGAATCGATCACCAACAGCGTGCTTCAGATCGCCTATGCACCACAAGATTCCAGTACCGTGGCGCTCGGCCAACTGCTTGAGGATCTCACGCGCGATCGCAGCAGTTTCGTGCAAGTTCGGGTCGATACTAAAGCGCGTCTGCATCCTGTGCCGGCGGCGCCCTTCCGGCTGGTGGTCAATGAGCTGATCGAAAACGCTCTGGCCGCGTTTTCCGGCGCCAGAACCGCACGAGTACTCATCTCCGCGACACTCAAACGACAACCATTCCTCCCCCGCAGTTATCTCGTGCTAGAAGTGGCCGACAAGGGCGCAGGCATGCCACCTGCAATCGTTGCAAAGGCAACTACCCCCTTCTTTTCAACGCGGGCTGGAAATCATACTGGCCTTGGACTGACCGCATGTTCCCAAATGGTCTCGACGCTGAACGGAAAGCTCGTCATCCATAGCGCCCAAGGTGTCGGTACAACGGTACAGGTCAGGATTCCTGTGCGTTCCACCGCAGCCAGATTTTGGCAATCGTCCTCAGGCGCAAGGTAGAGTGCGCGGGGTGGATCACAAAGAACCCTGCTCCATTTTTTCTTGAAGCGCACCGGTATGCGCCACCACCGCGAAAACCTGCCGGGCATTCGTCTGGGCCAGCCTAGCCGATGATGACCCTGGCAGCTTACGGCTCTCTGAAGTGAGGATCTACGACTCCGGCTGCGTCAGAAGCAGGTGGTCAGTTGTTGGGGGAATTTTATCGGAAAAGAGGAAGGTCGCTGGATCAAGTTTCAACGCCTTGGCGATCGCGGCAATCGTGTCGACGCTGATGTTGCCGCTGGCGCGCTCTAGTTTCATGTATGTCGCCTCCGCCACGCCGATGAGCTCAGCCATCTCGTACCGGTGCAAAGTTCGTCGTTGTCGCTCAATATCGATGATTTGCGCCAGCCGCTTGCGGATCGCATTGTCGTCCAACTGATGCGCCCATTCCGGAACCTTCTTCCCGCCTGCGAGCAGTCCTGCAAAAGACACTTGCAAGCCGCTTGCCATGATCTGCAACGTGGTCAGCGTGACATTGTTTTTCTGGCGCACGGTGTGAATGTAGGTTCGATAGGCCAGCTTTTCGCCCTCGGCGGTCCGAAACAGCTCGGCCATGTGCATATGGGATAGGCCACGTTTGGCTCGCTCCCGCTCAAGCGTCATAGCAATGTTGGCGCGCAACGGGTTATCGACCACCCCCGCGTCGTCTCGTTTCATGAATCGATGTAGTCGCACAAATCTGCCTTTTCGATCTGTCCTTTTTCGCGCGGATCATCCATAGTAAACTGTCAAAATCCGCAGCGAGGAAAAGGCTATGACCATACTGAAATTCCTTTTTGTGGGCGCCGTCGCCATCGTGGGCGCCGCGACTCTTCCATCCCAATCGAAAGCGTCGGAATGGGGTTGTCAGGTGCTCCTTTGTCTTTCCGGCGACTGGCAGGGTACCCCCTCGTGCCACCCGCCAATTTACAAGTTGATTGCGGCGATGGAAGCCCCGGGCTTTGACTGGCCGACCTGTCCGCAAGCCAACTCCAGCGCCGCGAGGTTCGAGAAGTATGCGGATTGTCCGCCTGGCTGGCAAGCAGTTGGCGGCAATGACTCCGATCGACCCGGAATGGGGCAAGAACGCAACATCTGCCGCATCGCGTCCGACCGGCTCACGCTGCCCGTCACTTTCATGAACAGTCGCCTCGGCCAGAATCATGACGGATCTCGGCAGGCCCAAGTCGAAATCAACGGTAAGTTGGTGTCGGCAGAAATCCAGAGCACGGGCAACGATAGAGGGCATTCCGTTGGTAGTGGTCCCACCTACTTCACCATCTCTCGTCCGATGCGCGGAAAACCCTGGTTCATCGAGTATGACGACGCGAACGGCATACGCCAGAAAAGCTGGTTCAATCTCAACATGCCATAGGCGAGGCGATCACAGGACGGGTCGCTATGAGGGTCACAATTCAGGGTGGTTTGTAGTGTTCAAGGTGCTTCTCCTGTCCACTGTGATTTTGAATATAGGCGCTGTGTTGACAGAGGCTGGTCAGAGCGACAAGCCGCGATCAAACGTGGACAATCCTATGTGGCCCGCTTCACTAAAATGGGACTGCAACACAGCTGCCAAAATCGTATGCGAGCGTGATGGCGGTTGCTCGGTGGCTGAGGACCACACTGGATTTGTGCTGAACTACGGCAGCAACGAAGCTGAGTTTCCGGCCAGCAATGTCAGGATCAAACGCCACTATCAACAGACCGTGCAGGGGAGCCCTTTGCAGCAGGAAGTTAAAGTTGAACTGGCCGACAATCGCGTTCTTTGGCTGACGGCCGTGGATGCCAGCCGCACTTATTCGCAAGCGTGGGTCGGCGCATTGAGCGAGTTGAAGGGTGGCGCGGTACTGATGGAATCCGAGGGCGTCTATTGTATGCCTCACAAGTGAGTGCGCCGACAGCTGACAATCGAAAGCTGAAATTGCCTGCCCGGGGCGCCGACCGGCATCGATGCCGAACAAAAGTGTGGTAGGCGTGCTGCAGGATGTGGCTGCACTGGCTCTTGCTTCGCGCGCGGCCGCACGCGGAAGCGGCGTTGCCATCGATGGGTCTTTCATATCACCCGATCTCCGCGCTGGTACATCATCACCGACATGCAGACGTCCTCTCGGCGCTTTCGCGGGTAAGGCCCATTTTTGTCGCTCCCGGGCATGAACGCGCCCGGCTGCTGCGCCTGGCCCATGCGCGCCAGATCGCCGAGCACGGCGCGCAGCTCGGGCCAGGGAAACTCAGTGCAGTCTTCGGCGCTTTCGCCCTCCCGCAGGACCACATCGAGCTTGGCGGCCACGCCGGCGAGTGTCGTGGCAGGTGCCGCCATCAGGGACTCCACCAGCTCTTGCTCTCGGTCTGCGGCGGCAAGTTCCTCCCGCTTGGCGGCGGAATAGCCGATGCGTCGATCCTCGGCATCCCAGCGCGCCTGGTGGGCAGCCAAATCCGCCTCCGCCCGGGCGCGCAGGTCGGCAAGGCCTGGACTGTCCCCAAACAGATCTTCGAGGTCGCCCGGCCACGAGACGGTGACGCCTACATTCTCGTCGGGCAATTCGACTTCTGCTTTCGGGAACCCGATGGCTTCGACCAGTCTGCTCTCAAGGTGCTGCTGCTTGCGGCAGAGCGCGGCGGTGCGTGTGTATGCGGACTGCCACTTATGCCACAGCGCCAATGCTGGATCGAAGGCAGTGTTGCCTGCGAGCGCTCCGTCTGCCGACGCGCTTGGCTGAAACTGCAGCGTCGCCGCGACCGCTGCCGTTCCCATCAGCAAATGCCTCCGGGTGACGAAAGGTAGAGTCATGCTAATCTCAGAATCAGCCATCATCCGAGCTCCCTATAGCTTGGGGTATGGTCAGGCTGGCCAGGGTGTTCCTGCATCCTGGTCAGCTGCTCTGCCTGCACGGCCCAATACGAAGCAGGCCGGGCATCAGATTATTGATAGAAAAAATATCAATTCGATTGGTGCGGATGTCAATAGAAAATCTATCAAATCGCCATCCAGCGGTTACAACACGGCAAGTGAAGGCCGCCAGGGCGTTGCTCGGTTGGTCCCAAGGTGACTTGTCGGCCCATTCTGGCGTTTCAGAACCAACGATCGCGCGCCTTGAAGCTGAGGACGGACCGCTCGGTGGCCGTACTGAGACTGTCATGAAGATCGTCCATGCCCTAACGCAGGCAGGGATAGAGTTTCTTTCAGACAACGGCGGCGGGCCTGGCGTTCGCCAAGCGCGGCCCGCCGCCAGCGTCTGAAGAGGGAGCGGAATGGCAACTTTCACCGCACGACGGTCGGCGGCAGAGACCTCCATGGCCGCTTTATGATCTTTTGGTTCTCACGCATCGTAGGATTCGCGAGTGATCACAAGGCCGTGTGTTTCTGAGCTGCCCGCGTCGCGCCACCGGCGACGATAAGGCGTGGTTCAGGCTACGGAGAGGCTAAGCAAGCGATCGGTAGTTCTTCGCTGGAGACGGCGCGCGCTAGCGGCTGCGTCGAACGTGCAATGGCGGGTCGGTTTTCCACTGGGCGCTTGTGTGTAAAATTGATATTAAGTAATCCATCTGCGAACCAAAATTTCATTTGCCCGTAGTGCTGCTATCGAGCCTGCTTATCCTCTAATAAGCACATATAGGACTTGCGTTAAGCTCGATGAAAATTTAGCAATGTTGAGAAATATTCACTTTTTACTGGTGAAAGTCGCGTAATCTATCTTATGGAACTTGCTAAGCGGCCAGAAATCGAACACGTATTTATTAGCTTCCGGTTCTCTCCAGTATCCCTTCGATTCGTTACAGCGCGCTCTGGCCCCTTTTGCGGGGCGCCGCGTTCTATGCGTCTTTCACCCTTTCCTTGAACACCGCGGCCTACTGTGGCGGGATATGGAGCGGAGCGATACAGGCCATTCCGGAAGGACAGCGTGAGGCCGGCCAATCGCTTGGCCTGTCCAAAACATGGATCATGATTTCCGTCCTTCTCCCGCAGGCTTTCAGGCTGGCCCTGCCAGCGATCGGCGGTCAGAACATCCTGCTTTTGAAGGGGACCGCGCTGGCATCGACGATCACGGTTTTCGAACTCATGGGTGCGGCCAACCTCGTTCGCGCACAGACGTTTCGGGTCTACGAGCCTCTGTCCGCCGCGGCGTTTGGATATTTCCTGCTGGCGGTGGTGATCACTACTGGCTTCGGGTTTTTCGAGAGACGGCTCGCCCAGCGATATTGAGCGGAAGCGAGCGGTGTCGTTGAGGTAGTGGCCGCTTTCCCGACACAAGTATCTCTGTTTCTGTGGCTGAGATGAGGTGCAAGCGGCCGTTCGCGTCGTGACACCTTCTAGCCTGTGACCTTGAGCAGCGCGCGTTCCATGGATGCAAGGAAAAGGTCAACATGCTCGGCTTGGCAAACGAGCGGAGGGCGCACTTTGAGTGAATCCTCGTTGGCGCCTGTGGTGCTGACAAGTACACCGTCATCCCGCAGGGCGTTCACCACATCCAAAGCCATTGCACGCCGGTCTGCCGACGGCGCGCCTTCAAGCCCCATGTCGACGCCAAAAAAAAGACCGGCGTTTCGGATTCCGCGAACCCCGCAAGGCTGCAGCGCGATTTTCTCCAGCCCGGCCCGAAGGCGCTGACCCATGGCAAGCGCTTTCTGGGGGATTTGGTCCCGCTGCAGGATGGTTAGCACGGCGTCCGCGGTCGCTATGCCGACCGTATTTCCGGCGAACGTGTTCGAGTAGCGAGATGTGGCACCAAACTGCTCCATCGGTGCTCTTCGACCAACGACAGCGCCAATTGGAAATCCATTGCCCATCGGTTTGCCGAGGGTAACCAGATCCGGAACGATGTCGTGCCGCTCGAAGCCCCACATGTGAGCGCCGGTTCGCCCAAAGCCCGGTTGAACTTCGTCGGCGATGACGAGACCACCTGCCTCCCGCACTGCCGAAACGCCGCTGGCAATGAAGCCGGGAGGATCCACCCATACGCCATCGCTGGAAAAAATACTGTCGATGAGCAGGGCTGCAACGCCAATGCCGCGACGGTTCAGGTCCACAATGGCCGAACGGATCTGCGCCTCGAAAAAGTCCGCTGCCTGCGATTCCGGCACACCTGCTGGCCCGGGTAGGGATACCATGCGCACAAACGGGCTGAGCTTGACCGCGTCGCCCAGGTTCGGGGAAACCGCGGCAGTGGCGGCACTCGTGCCGTGATACGCATAGGTGGAGACGATCACACCTTCGTTGCCGCTGGCAAATCGCGCGACGCGCAATGCCAAATCGTTGGATTCACTTCCCGTGCACGTGAATACTACGCGGTCGAGCACGTCCGGGAACGTATCGACCAGGCGCTCGGCATAGTCGACGAGTTTTGGCTCGAGATAGCGCGTGTTGGCGCTTATCCGCCCCGCCTGCTCAGCCATTGCGGCGTTAACTTCCGGATGACAATGGCCCAGAGACGGCACGTTGTTGTAGAAATCAAGATAGGGCCGGCCGTCAGGATCGTAGAGCCACATGCCTTCGCCGCGAACGAAGTGCACGGGGCGGCGGTACTGGAGCCGATAAGAAGCCCCAAGAACCTGATCACGGCGGGCGATCAGGTCGGACTCCCGCCTGGGAAGGTCGGATTCGCCGGCTCTGTAGCGATTTGGCATCAGATCTAAGGACATGTGCTTCTGCCTGGTTGAAAGAGTAGCTTGAACAATTCGCAGTTTCTTCTTTTTGGCGCCCGCGCCTGTCGAGTGAACCGAAATGGCGTTACGGCTGGAAGGATGACATTGCCGCCAGGACCGCCGCCTCGCCAGAGGCAACATCAAGAGGTCTTAGAATAGAAAGGCCGTGCTCGGCGCGCGCGACGTTCTTTTTGATGTACTGGGCATCGGCCGGAAAGAGATGAGATCGCCAATAGTTGATCAAGATCAGTGCGCTTTGTCGCGCCCGCATCAGTCCGACGAGCAGTCTTGCTTCCAGCGCCGAAAGGGGAGTGACAGAGGCATAGCCGGCAATGAGATGTTCGGCCCCACCCAAAGGAAGGATCGCATCAGCTACAACATGGCTTGCCGCGATCGCCAAATCCTGGATCCTGGGGCCCCAGCAGCCATCGCCGAGTCGATAAAACCCATCCCCTGGTTGGTCACCATCACATTGAACGGGCTGGGATCATTATGAGTTACCTGCCACGCCACATCCGAGATTAGCGGCTCAACAAACTCGACATACTCACCCATCGCGACGCGAACGCTGCCGGCGACGGTCCCGGATGGCAAATACTGCTCCAACTCCTTCAACCTCGACCAGCAACCGACATGCCATAGAACGGGACGGTGGGCTGCGGGCACGCTGACCCGATCAAGAGCTAGGTCCAGGCGGGCCAGAGCGCTGCCGGTTCGAAAAAGCAGGTCGCGGGTTGGCATCGCCTGGTGCAGTGGCATGCCTTCAATGCGGGTCTGCAAGTAGCCACATACCCCCTCTTGCTCAAACATCAATGCGCCGTTGATCGTGCGGATCGCTTGGGGTGCAACGAAGCCTCTTGCCCCTTCCAATCCGGCTATGGCGGCGGATTGGAAACGAAAGCTGTCGACCGCCTCCGGTCTTGTAGCCATCTTCAGGATCAATTGGCGGCCGTCCGACAGGTTGACCTCTGCCGTGCGCTCGACCTCGGAGGACAATGTCGCGATCGATCCCGTCAATCCATAATGGCGCTTCAGGAGTGTCGCCGATATGTCCGGTTCGGAAGAGCCCGGCCGCACGGCCAAAATTTCACCGGCAGCGCGAAAATAGGTTTCGGTAAAAGCTGCCGCGTAAAGCGGATGATCGCGTCCGGCAGCCACAGAGCCATTGCGTTGACCTACCTCTTCGGGGACCACATCACTAAAAGCACCCAATTTGAAAGATCCTCGTCTGTGGGGAATGGTTGTTCCTCATGCTTGAGACACGGAGCGCTCCAGCGATTAGGACCTGCAAGCAAGTTTCTGTAGTCGCCGTGTTCAGGTAGCTCTGCTGGCAACTTTGGTGAGGGGGCGGCGCGATGCGAGGCCCGCCCCCATCCTCGCCCTTCAGAGTCCGAAGACGCCCGGCAGCTGCGTCACATCGGCGATTTCCGTATACTCGTAGTAGGGGTTGGCTGGCTCATGACGGCGATTGACCCAGACCTTGTTCTTGATCCCGAGATCATAGGCGGACATCAGATCGTAGCGGAATGACGAGGAAACGTGTGTTATGTCCTCTGGGCCGCATCCCAGCATGTCGAACATGTACTCGAACGCTTTGAAGTGCGGCTTATAGGCGCCGGCCTGTTCCGCGGTATAGACCGCATGAAATGGCGCGCCGAGTTTTGCCACATTCGACGGAATTAGAGCCGTCATGGCGTTCGAAAGGATAACCAGCGGAATTTCCTTGGCCAGTTTGGCCAATCCCTCAGGTACGTCCTGATGCGGTCCCCATGTCGGGACGCGGTTGGAAATCGTTTCGGCGTCTTCGGCACGGAACGCAACGTTGTTGCGGCGGCAGGTGCGCTCCAGTGCATTGTGAACGACATCACCGTAAGGCTTCCAGTCCTGCATCACCTCGTCGAGGCGGTAGGCTGAGAAATTCTTGATGAATTCGTCCATGCGTGGTCGGTCCAGCAGATGGCCGAACAGATCGCTGGCGGCTTCCGCCATCTGGAAATTGATCAGCGTACCGTAGCAATCAAAAGTCACATATTTCGGCCGGAAGCGTTGCATGTCCTTGGTTCCTATCAAGTTGCCCTACTGGCCAAAGCATAGCCGCGGGCGCTTGGCAGAATATGCGGCAATGCATGGTCATTTGGCAGAAGGACCTCCTGTCGACCGCAGAACCAGCATGTCCTTCCGCAGTCCGGTCTCTCGCAACCCTGACCCAAACAAACCTGTAGGGCGGTTGCCCAGCGACTGCGGTCATCAGATACGCGGCAGCACATCGCTCGCATCACCTTGAGGCCCTCAGATTGGCTTGAAGCCATGGGAGTCCCGCTCCAGGCCAAATGTATTCGGCCAGCATCGCCCGTTAGCGGCACCACTGGCGACGGAATAATGCGAAGACAGTGCCTGAATGGAAAGGTGCCCATTACAGGCAGCCTACTGGCGTGGATGACGCCGGCGACGCGCCTCTGCGGCGGGCAAAGATGTCGCCTAGAAATAGCCGAGGATGGATTTGACCTCGAGATATTCCAGCATGCCCTCGACACCATATTCTCGTCCGTTCCCGGACTGCTTGAAACCGCCAAACGGGGCGTGTGGATCCCAGGCCGGGTAGTTGAGATGCACCTGGCCGGAGCGGATCTGCGACGCGACGTCCCTGACGGCATCCAAGTCCTCGCCCTGCACATGGGCTCCCAGGCCGTACACCGTGTCGTTGGCGATGGTGACGGCCTCCTGGACTGTGTCGTAGGGGATGATGCAGAGAACTGGACCGAAAACCTCTTCCTGTGCAATGCGCATGCTAGTGCGCACGTCCGAAAAGATCGTCGGCCTCACATAGAGGCCGACGTTCAGATCGTGTGCACGACCCGGCCCGCCGATGATGAGCCTGGCGCCTTCCGAAATGCCGACGCCGATCATGGTTTGGATGCGATCGAATTGGGCACGGTTGGCGATTGCACCATGAGTTGAGGCTTCGCAAAGTGGATCGCCAACAACGATCTGGGCCGTGACTCTCTTGGCGATTGCCTCGATCTCGGACAGCCGCTCGCGTGGCACGATCATGCGCGTCGGGGCGCTGCATGACTGGCCGAGATTGCGGAAGGCGGCGGCTATGCCCAGGGAAACGGCGCGGTCGAGATCGGCGTCCGGCAGGATCACGTTCGGGGACTTGCCGCCGAGTTCCTGCGCGACACGCTTGACCGTCGGCGCAGCCGCCTGGGCCACCGCGATGCCCGCCCGGGTGGACCCGGTAATCGAGATCATATCGACATCCGGATGGGATGCGAGATTAGCACCCACGCATGCACCATCGCCTTGCACGAGATTGAATACCCCGGCAGGGAAGCCGGCTTCCTCGATCGCCTCGGCGAACAGCAGGGCGTCCAGGGGAGAAAGCTCGGACGGCTTCAACACGACCGTGCAGCCTGCCGCGAGCGCCGGCGAAACCTTTGCGGTAATCTGGTAAAGCGGCCAGTTCCAGGGAGTAATGAGTGCGCAGACCCCGATCGGTTCGTGGGTGACGGCGGTTTGCCCCCGCTGCTTGACGAAGGCAAAGGCACTCACCAGATCGCGAGCGACTTTGACATGCGCGATCGCCAGCGGCACCTGGGCGGTGCGCGCATATCCAATCGCCGCCCCCATTTCGAGGGTGAGGCATTGAGCCATCAGTTCGCCGCGCGCCTCGAGCAGCACCTGCAGGCGATCGAGCAGACCGGCACGATATTCCGGCGTGGTCCGGCTCCAGGCGGCGAATGCCCGGCGGGCCGCTGCAACGGCCGCATCCACGTCCAAGCTGTTTCCGAGCGGAAACCGAGCCACAACCTCTTCGGTGGAGGGGTTCACCACCAAGCCCTTGGCGGTGCCGCTTGGCTCGACCCATTGACCGTCGATGAAGAACATTTCCAGGTGGCCGTTGCGCGATAGATGTTCGAGGGGCGCCATCACGCGACAAGATCCTTCATGTGACAATAAATCCTTCCAGGGATTTTCAGGGCGCCCATCGATGACATCAGTCGTGGTGCTGCCCATCAGCGTCGACATATCCAGCCCGTAAGAGGTAGACTTCATTTTCTTGACCACCAATGCTGATTTGAGTGGGGCGCCATGCAAGGCATAGTTGCGCGCCTACCAGCCGCGCATCCGCTCCCAACGCGCTTCAATCCCGGGGCTGTGCCCGTTAACGACGCTGTAGAAATCATGCTGGGCCGCCATCGCACACGCATGGTTGGGCAGGATCCGCACCCGAGAGCCGAGCGGCAGTTCGGGCATGGATTTCCCTGAACCAGCACGAATGGCGAGGATACCGTGTTCCTGGCTGGCCTGGACCACGATCACATCTTCCAGAACCCGCCCCTTCTCGTCGCAGACCACACCGTAACCCTGGTCGATCTGCTGGTTTGCGGTTCCTCTGTCGCGCGAAAGTGCCATCCACCCGGCATCAACCAGCACCCATCCCTTTTCCGGCTTGGAGCCGATCACGGTGGCCAATACGGAAATCGCGATATCGTCGCGGTCGCAGACGCCAACCCCGTGCTGAACGAGATCGAAGAACATGTAGACCCCGGCGCGCAATTCCGTGACACCCTCGAGATTCTGAGCGAAATGCGCGGTTGGCGTCGAGCCGACGCTGACGATCGGACAGGCATGGTCATGGGCGCGCAGGATTTCAGCAGCGCGCACGGTGGCCGAACGCTCGTTCTCCGCTGCCCTGACCAGTGCATCGGGCGTGTTCAAGCCATAGGATTCGCCTGCATGAGCGAGAACGCCGACGAGTTTGGCACCGGCCGCGACGACCCTACTGGCCACCTCGAGCAATCTCGGGTCGTCCGACTTCAAACCACCGCGATGGTCATCGCAGTCCAGTTCGATGAAGACCGATGGCGCCATGCCGGTGGCTTCGGGCACGCCGGCCAGGGCGTCGGCCTGCTCCACGCAATCGAGCAACAGCTTCACATCGGCGCCGGTTCGGCGGCAAAGCTCCATGGCCCGCCTTGCCGAAGCCGGCGAGATGCCGACCGCATAGGTGATGTCGCGAAAGCCGTGGTCCGCGAAATACTCCGCCTCGGCGATCGTCGAGACCGTGATCGGACCAGGCTCGCGGGGGAACGCGTATCGGGCGACGTCGATGCTTTTGGCCGTCTTCATATGCGGGCGCAGCACCACGCCAAGCTTCTTGGCGTGCTCAGCCAACCGTTGAATGTTGCGCTCGAGCCGTCCGCGATCCAACAGCAGCGCTGGGGTAATCAAGGCGTCGATCGTCTCAGTCGTCTCGCTCGCTGCCAGGTTTGCCGCCATCTTGTTCATCATCTCGTTTCCTAGGTGAACGACTGGTTTGCCAGCGCGTACATATGGGCTGAGCCCTCGGAGACAGGCCGCTGCCCCTTGACCATGGCGGTCGCCGAGCTGACCTGCTGGAGGCCGAGGCTCTCAAGCCAATCGCCCAATCCATCTTCGGCATAGATGTCGATGCGAACGAATTGATCATGAAGCCTAGAAAGCTGCGCCAAGATCAAAAGCCGCGCATCCTGGTCACTGTCGGCCGCACAGGGGCCGATGACATAGCCACGGCCGAACCTCCTGCTGATGGCGTAGCCGGCAATCCGCCCGTCGCGTTCGATTACGACGACCTTGCCCACATCGGCGAGTGCCGCGACCATCGATGGTCGCGGCATGCCGGTGGCCCGTTCATCGAAAGCCTGGATCGCGGGGAGGTCGGAGAGCCTCGCCTGACGCACACCGTCACCGGCCGCCAGCGTCATCGCAGTGGATAGCAGGCCTTGGTGCTGGAGCACCGTGCCCCAAGCAGTGAAGCCGCGGCGCTTGTAAAGCGCGAGCCCCTCTTCGGTGGACGTGAGCAGCACGTTGCGACCGTGCGCCGCCTCAAGCAATCCATCAAACAGCCGCGAACCGTTGCCACCGCCTTGCGCAGGGCCAGTGACTATGATCATGCCGACGGTGGCAAAAGCCTTGCCGTAAAGCCATGACATGGCGGTGCCAATCACCTGCCCTGCCTGCTCGAGAACCAGCCCCCTACCGACAGTGGCGGCGAATTCCCAATCCTCCAGGCGATAGGGCCAGCCCATCTCCTGCGACAGCTTCAGCGCGCCCGGCAGATGGCGGGGCTCCAATTTCATCAGCTCCATCTGGTTGCTGACGATGTCTGAGTCATGCTCAATGGCCATAAGTGCAACGCTGTCATTATATCCAGGATTGAAGTCGCACCTTAGAGTCGCGTCTGGCGGACAGATTTCGCTGCTGTTTTGCCCTTTCAATTCAGCGGGATTGTTCGTTTTACGCAGTTCCTCGGCATCCCAAATTGCGCAAATCGGGCGAGGACTATCTGGCACCTTGAATCGCTCCCCTTGTGGTTGCCCGCGATCGGCTGACATCCGCACCGTTCACAATGGGTGTGATCTCAGCCTCTGCATGACTTAGCCGCAACACTCCCCAGCGATGAAACGCCTGATACTCACGAGGAATTTTGGATGATCTACATCAGCGAAGAGGAGTCAGCCGCCCTCGTCACGCATGAGCTTGCCTTCGAAGCGGCGCGGGAGGCGCTCGTGGCAGCAGCATCGGGGCAGAGCTGGGTCTTCCCTGCTGTGATCGGGCGCACCCAGGTGGCGACCAATACCTTCTCTATCAAATCCGGGTCGTCTGACGACCTGACCGGAGTGAAAATCGGCTCCTTCTGGTCGGGCAACCCGGCACGTGGCCTTCCCCGCCACAACTCCACCATCGTGCTGCTCGATCAGAATACAGGACGGCTCCGCGCCGTTATCGAGGCCGGGAAGGTGAACGCCTACAGGACGGCCGCAGCCGACGCGGTTGCAGCTGATCTTCTTGCGCGCAAGCAGGCCAAGGTTCTGGCGATATTCGGCGCCGGCAACCAGGCGGGCTTCGAAGTGAGAGCGCTGGCACGCATCCGCGCAATCGAAAGCGTGTTGGTGGTGGCCCCGCCTTCGCCTCGGCGCGACGCTTTTGTCGATCAGATCGGCGAATTGGGCCTGCAGGCGCGTGCTGCCTTGCCCGAAGAAGCCGTGGGTGCGGCCGACATCGTGGTCACGGCCACACCCTCACGCGAACCGCTGTTCGATGCCGCTTGGGTGGGACCGGGAACCCATATCGTCAGCATGGGGTCGGATGCTCCAGGCAAGCGCGAATTGCCGAGCGAACTCTTTCCCAACGCACGTCTGTTTTGTGATCTGCTTTCCCAGTCCGTCCAGATCGGCGAGTTCCAACACGTGCGCGATGAGATCGACGCCGGCGTGCTTGCAGTAACACCAATCGGCGACGTCATTGCCAAGCGTATGTCCAGACGCCTCTCCGACACCGAAATCACTGTCTTCGACAGCTCTGGTATCTCTCTTCAGGATCTCTACATGGCCAACGCGCTGATCCGCGCGAAAGCGTCCCACCGCTGATCAGCTTCGCACCGACAGGTCCCAGCCCCGACGGATTTTTTCCACCGCACTGGAAAAAACCTTTACAGCCGAGCCGTGCCTCATGACGCCGCATGAGCTCAAGACTCCGGCCCACCGCCAACGACCACATGGAACCAAGCCCCCTAATCGATAGCCCTGAGTGAGAAACCAGCGTCATCGTCGCCATCAGAATTCTGCCATGGACGTTCGTGCCGTAGATCGCGCCCTTGAGGCTAGTCCCAACCGCCGCCTACCAGTTCATCACCACCTTGCCCGAACTGCCACTGCGTCGAACCCCGTCTGGAGATCATCGATTGCCGCAAGCTCTGGCGGAGCCGATCGCAAGCAGGCTGACGGCCTTTCGTCTGGCGACGGTCGGCCTTGCCCTGATTACGACACTTCTGGCACCTGCCGCTGCAGGCCGCGATGATCGGCGATGGATGGCCGGATGCCGTGAATGTTGAGGTGCTGAGCGAGGTCGTTGCCTCGGCAAGCGTCGGCAAGGCATGGCTGGGGCAGCGGTTCGGCGCCAGCGTGCTGGCGATCGCGCAATGCGCCCCCCTCGCCTCGCACCGACCGTGACGGCAGCGGCATCGGGTCTGGCGCTGGCCACGCTGGCGCTCGGTGGCCACGCTATCATGCAGGATGGCTGGCAAGGCATCCTGCATCCGCTCAACGATGTCCCGCAACTGTCCGCCGACGCCTGGTTCGGTGCGCTCCTGCCGCTGCTTCTTGTGCTCGCCAGATTCGGGCAGGCACCGCTCCAGAGGGAGGCAGGGATCGCGCTTCGCCGTTTCTCGACGGTCGGCCACTGGAAGGATGTGGAACATATTTCGCAGGTTTCGGATATCGAATCGTACTTGGGAAATAATTCTCCTAGGAATGAGAAGTCCGAGAGGATCGGTATACTGCCGCAGTATCTGGCGGTGATAGGCGCTCCGCTCCGACTAGAGTATCTCCAGCATACCGCACAGGTGGCCACACCGCGGTCGTTTGACAATGTGCAGGTGGCTCCGTTGAGTCGACGCGCATTGATGGGCTCCGGTCCGCGATCGACAATGAGATGTTGCGGCAAGTCCCGGGCGCGAAGACCAGTCAGTGCTTCGGTGCGTACCCCGTCCCCGCGACCGGATACCATCTTGCCCCCCTAGCGCCAGCAAGTCACTCGTGCGGAGGGGTCCCTGAATCGTCCATGCTTGCTCACCTTCGAACGATAAGAGAAGGAGCGAATGAACCGCCCCGATCTCATCATAGCAACAGTGCCTGGGCGTTGGTGTTTCAGGCTCGCTCCAGGGCGGGTTCCAAGCCGACGGCGGCGGCTAGTCCGCCGATATTCTTGATCTCGGTATATTCATAGAAAGGATTGGCGGGTTCGTGGCCGCGGTTGACCCAGACCTTGCTCTTGATCCCCAGATCATAGGCCGGCATCAGATCGTAGCGGAAGGAGGAGGAAACATGAGTGATTTCTTCTGGACCGCAGCCGAGCTTGTCGAGCATGTACTCAAAGCCCTTCATCAGCGGCTTGTAGGCGCCAACCTCTTCGGCGGTGATGATGGTGTGAATGGGCGCACCCAGCTTTTCCACATTCGACATGATCAGGTTGTTCATTGAGTTCGACAGGATCACCAGCGGGATTTCCTTGGCCACCTTGGTAAGTCCTGCCGGGACGTCTGGGTGCGGGCCCCACGTCGGCACCTCGTTGTGGATGCGTTGCGCATCTTCGGGCTTGAACTGGATACCGATGCGCTTGCAGCTGCGCTCAACGGCATTGTGCACCACCTCAGCGAAAGGCTTCCATGCCCCCAGGACCTCATCCAGGCGATAGCCCCTGAAAGCTTCGACAAAGTTGGCCATCGCCTCAACGGAGAGACGCTCGGCATACACACGCCGCGCTGCACCGGCCATATCAAAGTTGGTCAGCGTACCGTAGCAGTCGAAGGTGACGTATTTCGGCCTAAATTTGGTCATGGCGTGCGTTCCTTTCAATTTGTCGACCCAGAGCGGCCGCTCCATGCACGCCATAGTTATGCGAACAGCGGAGCATAACTTTCCAAACGTTCGCCGCTTGAAGTGCATTGTTCTGAATTTGGCACCTTCTTAGGCAGAATGTATTCCGCCCTGCCGCCCGGAAGGGCCAATAGGGCGACCAAGCGCGCTGTAACGATCGGCACTCCGCCAAGCGGAGCACCCCGCCCGCAGCCGCGTTCCGCCCCCCAACCACAAGCACGGCGAAGCAGGTGTGCGAAGATTGTACAACGATCAGTTGACGTGTACGGTGTCCGCCACTACGGCAGCGCTGATGCTCGTGGGCACAAGTTGATGTTCGGCGCGCACCCAAGGAGCACATACCTCAGTATACTGCTGATATAACCTTTATTTCAGGTGATGATATCAGCCAAACAGTTGGTGATCGCACCCGAAATACGAGTCGAGCTTTGCCTTGACCCTTGATGCAAACAGAAAGTTGACCTTGAAACCACGCGGAGATTGTTGTACAAAATTGCGGGTACAGGCGCTCGAGCCTGCGGCATTGCGCCCTAACTCGGCAGCCCCTGAACTGAGTGGGAAAATGGGTAATCAACAGATCCAGCCAGCCCGCGCGTCGGAGCTTTCCGAAGCGTGCCATCCAGTCGGTGCGGCGGAAGCCGAATTAATCGCCGCGCATCTTTATGATACGCGCGGCTCGGCCACGCGCTTTGAGACCGAGAAAGACGACACGTTTCTTCTAGACTGCGTGGACCGAGGGAAATTCGTGCTGAAGATCGCTCATCCTTTCGAGCGGGTGGAGGAACTCGATTTCCAGGTCGCGCTCTTGCGCCACATCGAGGGAAGCGCTCCGGATCTGCCCGTTCCTCGTGCGCATTGCGACGTCAACGGCGTGGATTTGCCTATCGTCATGACCAGCGCCGGTGAGCGGCGTGTCGTGCGGCTCATCACCTTTCTCGCCGGCACACCACTCGACCGGACAATTTCCACCGCCCCGCAGCGCGAGCGGATCGGCGAGGTCCTGGCAGAACTCCGCCACGCTATGGCCGAATTTTCCCACCCCGCGGACAGTCGAACGCTGGCATGGGACGTCACCCACCTGCTCGATCTCTCCGACCTGCTGGGCTTCATCCCAGCAGGCGGGAAGCGCGCATGGACCATCCGTGCGCTGGAGCGGTTTGCGGAGATCAAGCCGCAGCTCGACCAGTGCCGGCGGCAGGTGCTCCACAACGATTTCAATACGTCGAACCTGCTCTTTGATCATGCCAGTCCAAATTTCCTGACCGGCGTCATCGATTTCGGCGATGCGATTCGCACAGCCATCGCCGTCGATGTCTCCACGGCGTTGATGAACCAGATGCCCAAAACCTTGGCCCACGGCAGTCGGCGTGACCTCTTCGACGAACCGCGCGACGTTTTGCGCGGCTACCTGCGCCACGCTGAACTGACGGACGAGGAGCTCAAGCTTATCCCCTTCCTGGCACAGGGGCGGCTGGCGGTTCGCGCGCTGCTGACCTGCTGGCGCGCCGAACTCTTCCCTGAGAACAGCCGCTACATCCTGCGCAACACCGAAGCGGGTTGGGCTCACCTCGAGTGGTTCAACTCGCTGTCAGCCGCGCAAATATCAGACCTTCTGACCCGAGAGGAACCGTAATGTCCAAACAAGCAGCCACCCTTCCCAAGGGCTTCCGGGGCGATATGGCGAATGGCTTCAACCCTCGAGATGCAGCCCATCTCTGCGACGAAGACTCGGCACATGTGGCCAGGCGGCAAAGGCTGCTTGGGCCCGCTTATCGTCTCTTCTATAAGACGCCGGTCGAGGTTTCCCGCGCCAAGGGCGTCTTCCTTTATGACAAGCATGGCAACGAATATCTCGACGCCTACAACAACGTCGTATCGCTGGGTCACGCTCATCCACGCGTCGTCGCGGCTATCCAGAGACAGCTCGAAATCCTCTGCACCCACACGCGCTATATGCAGGAACCCCTGCTGAATTATGCCGAATCCCTTCTCAATACCTTCGGGGGCGAACTCGGCGCGACTGGATGCGCCATGTTTACCTGCACCGGCTCCGAGGCCAACGATCTCGCCTTGCGAATCGCGCGCTATCACACACGCAGGACCGGCGTCATCGTCACGGCCGAAGCCTATCACGGCAACAGCGGCGCAGTGGCGGCGATCTCGCCGTCTCTGGGCAAGAAATCGGCGCTGGATCCTTACCTTCGAACTGTCGCCGCCCCGGACTCATACCGTTTGCCTGCCGCAGAGATTGGCCGGCGGATGGCGGAGGATGTCGCCCGACACATCGCGGATCTCGAAAGGCATGGCGACGGCCTGGCGGCATTCATCGCCGATTCCGTCTTCTCCTCCGATGGTCTTTATGTCCACCCCGCGGACGTGTTGGCGCCAGTGGCGGAAGTCGTCCGCAAGTCCGGAGGCCTGTTCATCGCCGACGAAGTGCAATCCGGTTTCGGGCGGACCGGTACCCACCTTTGGGGACACACCCGACACAAAGTCCATCCTGACATCGTCACCCTTGGGAAGCCCATGGGCAACGGCTATCCCGTGGCGGGGCTGGTTGCGCGGCCCGAACTCGTTGCCGAGTTCGGGGCCAGCATGCGCTACTTCAACACGTTCGGTGGCAATTCCGTCGCTATTGCCGCCGCGCAGGCAGTGCTCGACACGATCTTCGAAGAGAATCTGATGGACAACGCGACCAGGGTCGGCGGTGAAGTCCTCGACGGCCTCCGCAACCTGCAAAACAAATACGAATTCGTCGGTGATGTGCGCGGGACGGGCCTCTACTTCGCCGTTGAACTCGTCAAGGACCGCGACCGGAAGGTTCCGGACATGGATCGTGCGCTCGCGGCCGTCAATGCCCTGCGCGACCAGCGCATTCTCATCTCCGCGACCGGAGCAGATGCCCATATTCTCAAAATCAGACCCCCTCTTGTCTTCACGTCCGCCAATGCAGGGCGTCTGCTCGAAGGTGTCGACAATGCGCTTCGGGCGGTGCAGACCTAGCAGCAGATGCAACAGGACCCCTTGCCGGCACTGCTGCACCTGACGCAACTGCACGAGCAACACCATCAACGACCAAGGCCATGAAGCAAGTCCAGGACCTTGACGCCGAACCCGTCCCCGTCAGCGCTGTAGATATCCTGGCGCAGGACTTGCGACGCCGTATCCTATCGGGAGCTTTCCAGCCTGGCGAATTCCTTCGCGACGCCAGGATGTGCGAGGAGCATTCGACCTCTCGGCACACATACCGCGCGGCGGCCCAGTTGCTCGTCACACAGGGTCTGCTGCGCCAGATCCCGAACCGAGGGTTCATGCTGCCCGAATTCGGACCGGACGACATTGTCGATATCACACGCGTGCGCGGCGCCATAGAGGGCGAAGCCATTCGTTTGATTGTGCAGACCGGAGGCATTCCACCCCTGGCGCTCGAGGCGGTCGAGGTCATGCGTGCCTCGACCCTGTCCTCAGACAGGTCGGCGCTGGTTACTGCGGACCGCGACTTCCATCGCGCCATCATCGCAGCGAGCGGGAGCGCCCGCCTGGAGCGAGCCTATTCGATCCTCGAAGGGGAGATCGAGCTTCTTCTCGTCCAGCGGCAGGCCTTCTACGGCACCGCCGAAGAAATGGCGCTGGAGCATGAACGCCTTGTCAAGAGCCTGAGAAGCCGCCACTTCGACACCGCCCGAGAGGCCTTCAAGGAGCACTGGGAAGATCTCCAGATCAAGCTGCTCGATCAGCGCTGACCAACGCTCCCACGGCCTTGAAGTTTGCGCTGCCACGTGTGTAGGTTGCAGCAAACACCTCGGCCGCTGGCGCGGCGTACGGGCCGAGCAATTCGCCTTACCGGCAGAAGCAGAAAACGCTTGAATGAATATTGCGACGGTTCAACTGCGCCAAGAAGAGCGCGATGAGCGCGGCACTCACCCGAGCGGATTCTGGTGCAACTCCTACCACGTTGCCCTCATGCCCTGAGACTTGACTGCGAGGGAACGTGGAGATTCCGCTCACCCGTCTGCTGACACTTTGACTTCGCTTGGTGCGCGTCAGGCCTGACTTCCGGCTGATCTTCAGATAGCGGCGATGTCGAGCTTCGAGCCGTCGACCAGACGCGACAGGCGGAACGGAGTAGGATCGACGCAAGGCGTGTCGTTTACGACAAGCTCTGCGGCCAGATAACCAAGCCCCGGGCCCAAACCGAAGCCGTGGCCCGAGCAGCCCGCCGCGAGGACGAGGCCTTTTACCCCGTCCACCTGCGACACCACAGGCACTGCGTCCGGCGTGCAATCGACGAATCCCCCCCAGGCACTATCAATCTCTATATCGCCGAGTTGGGGGAAGGTCTTCCGGACACTCTCGACCACTTGGCTTACTAGCCATTTTAAGGGTGGAGGATCCAGCACGCGATTCTGTTCGAAGATCCGGTCGTCGTTGGTCAGCAGCGCCGGCATTGAATCCGGCCCCGAAAGGAACGATTGGCCGATGCCGAGCCTGACGTTCTTTAGGCGACGCAAGAATTGCGGCATGAATTCCCGGCTATACCGGATAGCTTGGGGCGTGATTTCGAGGTTCGCCTTGCCGCTGATCGCAAGCGTATAGCTGCCGTCCAGTCGGCGCGTGATCGTGCAGTAGGGTGTGGAGATCGCCTCGCCTATGTTGATTGTCGGGGTGGAACGCAGCGCGGTCTGCCGGATGCTCGCTTGGGGGAAACTGGCCCCGAGCGGCCTAAGGAAGCGCGAGGACCAGGCACCAGCGGCGCACAATACCGCGCTGGTTCTGATGTAGCCCTTCTCCGTGTGCACGCCCGCAATCTTGCCATTGGCCGAGTCGAGCGCCCGCGCGGCGCATTCCTGGTGGATGGTGGCGCCCAGAGCTCTGGCCCCATCGGCGATAGCCGGCGCGGCGAGCGCAGGTTCGGCCTTACCATCCCGTTCCGAATAGGTCCCGCCGACCCATTTGTCGCGCGCTTCGGGGACGCGCTCGGCCACCTCCGCCCGGCTCAGCATGCGGGTGTCGACCTCGTACTCCCTGGCGACCTCGCGCCACCTTTCCCAGCCGGCGAGCACAGCCTCGTCGTGAGTCGCAGAGACGAGACCGCAGCGTCGAAATCCAAGGTCCCGATTGATATCACGCGTCAGCTCGTCCCACAGTCGCATGGAGATTACTGAGAGCGGCAGTTCGCGCCGATCGCGGTTCTGCTGACGGCACCAACCCCAGTTTCGGCTCGATTGTTCACAGGCAACGTGGCCCTTCTCGAGCAGAGCCACAGAGAGGCCACGCTTTGCCAGGAAATAGGCGGCCGTAGACCCGAGGATGCCGCCGCCGACGATGACGACGTCGACCTCGGCCGGGAGACGCTCATCGCTGTGAATGCGTTCGACTCGGGGCGACATGTTCCAACCAACCTCGGCTGCCAAGAGTGCGGAAGCAAAGTTCCGATCAGCCCTTCATCGCATCGTGCGCTCGAAAGAATGTGCCGAAATCATCGAGGACTTCGCCAGATGTGCGGGTTTTTGATCCCTTGATCGATACGAACTGCTCAAGCCCGACCGAGTTCCAGTTCGGCGCTGAGCGGGGTCACCTGCTCGCGAGTCCGTTGGATCGCGCTTGAGGGTCTCGAGCCTGCATGCGAAGTAGTAGGTGGGCAACGAAGTCAGCGAGGTGTTACCTGAGCTGATCGTGGCTCTCGTGGAAGAAGCGTTTGACCGTGGCGTCCTTGATCGTGCGGTCCATCCTCTCGGCCTGTCCATTGGTCGAATGATGCTTCGCCTTAGTCGTACGGTGCTCGATGTCGTTCGTGGCGCAGGCATATTCGAAGGCATGCGCTCCGTCACCTTTGGCCGTCAGCGGCTGGCGCGCCAGAAGGCGATGCGGTCCTGCAACCGATAGCCCTGGATAATCGCCGGCATGAACCACGGATTGCCGCGGTAGAGCGGGATGGCGGAAGGCGGTCGAAAGTCGAACGCCGTGCGCGACTGCTCGCCATGCCCCATCAGCTTGTGGGCCGCACGCATTCCGATCCATGGTGCCCAGACCACGCCCGAACCGCAGAAGCCGGTGGCATAGACCACACCACCCTTCTCGAAGATGCGGGGCAGCATGTCGCGGTTCATCGCGACGTTGCCGAACCAGCAATGCGAAAGGCGCACGTTTTCCAACCCCGGGAAAAGGTTCACCAGGCCCCTGCGTAGGAGAAGTTTCGGGGCAATCGGATCGCCGACACGAGAACTGTCGCGCCCCCCCAGCAGAATGCGTTTTCCGTCAGGCGAGGGACGATAATAGAAACCGAGTTGCCGATTCTCCGTAATAGTCATCAGCTTCGGCATCAGTCGCGCCATGACATCGGGCGCAAGTTCCTCGGTGACGATGATACGACTGCGAACCGGAACCAGGCGGCGACGCAGGAAAGGAGCGGCGGCGTCGGTATATCCATTTGTACAGACCAGAACCTGCCGCGCATCCACCGTCCCTGCGGAAGTCACCACGCGAAAGCCCGAACCATTCCTCTCGATCGACTTGACTACCGTATGCGAATGAACCGTCAACCCGGATGCGAGCGCGACCCGCAGAAGTTCAGCATGGAATTTGGCCGGGTGTAGCCCGCCAATGTCCATCCGGACGGTCCCGCCGCGGTAGAAGTCGGTGCCAATATAGTTTCGCTGCTCTGCATGCGGAACGGCGTAGGACTCGATCCGCAGTTTCTTCGCCAGAGTCTCGGCGCCGCGCGCCATCTTCTCATACTGTTCATATCCGAAAGCGCCTTTGAACTGGCCGACGAGGCGGAAATCGCAGTCGAGCCCTTCGGTCTTGATGAAGTCGTACAGGAATTCGCGCGCGATCTTGCCCTCGGCCTCGATCGCCATGGCCTTCTCTTCACCGAAGCGCCTGGTGATCGTGGCAGAATCCGGCCGGATGCTCCCGCTCGTAATCCCGCCATTGCGCGTGGAAGCACCCTCGCCCGGATGCATCGCATCAAATGCAGCAACCGAGCGCCCCTCGCGCGCCAGCACGAGCCCGGCCGAAAGCCCGGCATAGCCGGCGCCGACAATCACCACGTCGAGCGTCTTTGCCAGCGGCTGCCGCGGCAGCGGCATGACGGGTGCCGCTTCCCACCAGTAGGGCGTGTTTTTCTCGGCGACTTCTGGCTCTTGCACGTGACTGACTTCTCTTGATGTTCCGGGGTTTAACAAAGCGATCGCTCGCGACACTTCAAATATGGTCGTCCCGGACGTCCAGCGCGTCACGCAGTCCGTCACCAATGAAATTGAAACTGGTTACCGCGATGGTGATGGCAGCTCCGGGAATGATTGCCAGCCAAGGCGCACTGCCCAGATATTGCTGGGCGCCGTTGAGCATGTTGCCCCAGCTTGGTAGTGGCGGCTGGATGCCGTAGCCGAGAAAGCTGATGTAAGCCTCCATGAGAATGGCGCGCGCCACGGTCAAGGTGGAAGCAACGATAATCGGTCCCATGGCGTTGGGCAGTATCTCGCGGAACATGATGTGGGTGCCGCTCAATCCGAGCATGCGGCCGGCCAGGACGAACTCGCGTTCGCGCAACGAGCGGACCTCGGCCTCCACAATTCGCGCTACTTCCATCCAGCTGGTCGCGGCGATGACGACGGTGATCATTATCGGGCTGGGTTTCAGGGCTGCGGCAAGAGCCAGCACAAGGAAGATAGACGGGAAGGCCAGAAAGCCGTCTACCATTCGCATCAGCGACGCTCCTATCCAGCCGCCGCGGTATCCGGCAACTACCCCAACGAGCGTGCCAATCAGCGTCGACAGCAGCATGGCGAAGAAGCCCACAAGCAACGAGATTCGTCCCGCCATCAAGAGCCTTGCCGCCAGGTCGCGGCCGAGCGGATCGGTGCCCAGAAAGTGGTGGCCCGTAAGCGGGGGAGCAAAGCGGGCCCGCAGATCGATATACAGTGAATCGTAAGGCAGGAGATGGGGGCCGACGATGCAAGCGAGACACAGAAAGACGATCATCGCCAAGCCGAGCAGCGCCAGGCGATGGCGCATGAAACGAAGCGCCGCACGGTTGTTTCTCCAGCGGCTTGGAGCTGCATTTGTATTTGCCGTGAGGGCGGTCATATCGGCTGTCTCCTGTCGGGGAAGTTGCGTGATCAAGCCAGACGAATACGCGGATCAACAATAGCGACGACAATATCAGCGATCAGGTTTCCAAGCAGAACGAGGATGGCCGAGAACATCAGCAACCCCATCACAACCGGATAGTCGCTGTAACCAAGACTATCGAGGAACAAACGTCCCATTCCTGGCCAGGTAAAGACAGTTTCGGTCACAAGCGCGCCGGTCAGGACGCTGGGAAGCTGCATCCCCGCCAGGGTAATCATCGGCAAGAGCGCGTTGCCGACGACATGCTTCATCAGAATCCGGCGCTCACTCAACCCCTTGGCTCGAGCCGTCTTGACGAAATCCTGGCTAATGGCTTCGAGGGTCGCCGTTCGCATGTAGCGGCTCCAGATCGCGACATGGACCAGCGACAGCACTATACTTGGCAGGATCAGGTGGTGGAGATAGCCCAGGATCGAGCTATCGCCGATCTCGGACATATTGCCCGCCGGCAGCCAGCCCAGCTTCAAGGTAAAGATGTAGATGCCGACGAGGCCGAACCAGAAGGTAGGGACCGACAATGCAACCATGGCGCCAACGGTTGCGAGATAGTCGAATAGCGAGTAGCGGCGTGTGGCGCCCCGGATTCCGATCCAGGCGCCAAGGGAGATCGCAATCACGGTTGAGGATCCCATCAGCAACAGCGTGGCGAACAGATGGCTGCCGATGATCTGCAATACCGGCGCTCCGTCACGGAAGGAGTGACCCCAGTCGCCCTGCAGCAGCCGCCATGCCCAGTCCAGGTATTGGATCCATATAGGCCGATCGAGGCCCAGCAACCCCTTCAGCCGCTCGATATCCTGCTGGGTCATTCCGGGATCGAGCCCGAATTGCGCGAGCGGGCCGCCCGGGAGGAGGTTCAGAATGCCGAAGCCGATGATCGAAACGATCACAAGCAGCACCAGGCTCTGCGAGAGGCGATTGAGCAGGAAGCCGCGCATTCTGAGTCCTCCGTTGTGGGTTGGCGATTTTAGGCTGTTGCCGTCGCCGCAGTGAAATCCGGCGACGGCAATAGGATGGATCAGGCCTTCCAGCGCCAGTCTGCGGCATGCCACGACGCGGTGCGCGTGTTGGCATTGGGCTTGAAACCATCCAACCCTGCCTTGCGTCCGAGCACGTTTGTGATCGCCAACAGCGGCAGGAAGGGCAGATCATGGCGCACCACTTCCTGTACGTGATTATAGATCCCGCGCCGCTCTTCCTGATCGAAGCTGCGAGCACCCTTTTCAAGCAGGGCATCGACTTCGGGGTTGGAATATTGCCCGGTGTTCGAACCGTGCCCGCCTTGAGCAGCGATTGCCTTCGTATGGAGGCGGTTTGTGGCGTCGGGGTCCGCGGCTATCAGATAGGTAACGCCGACCATGGCGGTGTCGAACTGCGACTTCAGCCAGAATTCGCCCCACATGACTGCAGCCGGCAAGTTCGAGATCGTCATCTCGACGCCGATCTCGGCAAACGTCTGCTGCAGGAACTGCTGCGTCTGCTCGCGAAGGTTGTTGCCTGAAGTTGTCGAGTTGGAGAAGGCCAGTCGCACTCCATCCTTGACGCGGATTCCATCCGACCCCGGCACCCAGCCGGCCTCATCAAGAATCTGACGTGCGCGGTCCAAATTGAACTCCTGCACGGGCAGGTTCGGATTGTAGTAGTAGGACTCCTGCGGCATGAAGGTCTCGGTGAGTGTGCCCACGCCGTAATAGATCGTGTCGACGATCGCTTTCCTGTCCATCGCGGCGTAGAGCGCCTGGCGCACAGCCAGGTCCTTGAACTGCGGGCGCCCCAAATTGAGGTAGATCGACTCCACGGATGCGCCGGTCTCCAGTGTCACCACGCGGTCAGGCAGTTCGCGGGCTTCAGCATAATGGTCGGCGGTAATGTAGGATTGATCGACCAGGTCCACGTCGCCGCTCTTGAACTGCGTGTACAGCACGGTCATGTCGGGGATGTATTTGAAGATGAGCTGCTCGACATAAGGGCCCTCGCCGGCATACTCAGAATTGGCGACGAGTTCGATATGATCGCCCGCGACGCGCTGGCTCCATTTGAATGCGCCGGTTCCGACCGGCGCCTGGTTGAACGCGGCTGTATTGGGATCGGCCTCTTTCCCCAGAATGTGCTTGGGCACCATGAAGGTTTCGGCCAGGAACGAAAGATAGGGCGCAAAAGCCTCCTTCATCCGCCATGTGATCTCGGTTGGCGAAACCACCGTGATGTCCTGGACGAGCGAATGGCCGCTCGTACGCCAGGCGCGAAACTTCGGGTCCGTGATGAGTTCAAGAGTGTACTTCACGTCCTCGGCCGTAAAGGGCTCACCGTCGTGCCAGCGTACATCGTCACGCAACCGGATGCGCCAGTTGAGGCCGTCCTCCGAAATGCCGCCGTTCTTCTGGCTTGGCACCTCGGCCGCGAGATTTGGTTGAAGGACGCCTTCAGCATCCATCCTGACCAACGCATCGAAAACCGAGAAATGGACCGCATCATCGACTTCGATGTGCGCCATCAACGGATTGAACACGGTCGGCTCTTGTGAAAGACCGACGACGACGCGACCGGCCGGACCTCCGGCAGGGGTCTTGGCAAAAGCGGGCTTGCCCAGCAGATTGGGCGCGATCAAGCCTGCAGCTCCACCTAGCGCCATCAGCCGCAGCGCCTGGCGTCTCGAGTAGTTGGATGTAGTCGTTGAATCTTTGGTCATGGTAGTTCCTCTCTTGTTATTTTTCATGCGTTTGCTGCAATTGGACGGGCATTGCCCGGCCTCTCTCCTGGAATTGCCGCCACGAGTTGGCGCGTGTAGTCCGCTTGCGGGTTCAGGAATATCTGCGAGGGCGGTCCGCGCTCGACGATCCGGCCTTTCTGCATCACAGCGATTTCGTCGCAGATCTGGCTGGCGACGCGCAGGTCGTGGGTGATGAAGACCATCGACACGCCGGTCTCGCGCTGGATCTGATCCAGAAGCTGCAGGATCTGCGCCTGGATCGACACGTCGAGCGCGGAGACCGCCTCGTCCGCAATCAACAGCTTCGGCTTGAACATGAGCGCGCGAGCGATGCCGATGCGCTGGCGTTGCCCACCCGAGAACTCGTGCGGATAGCGGCCGAAGGCGCCCGCATCGAGACCGACATGGGCCAGAAGCGCACGCGCTTCCTCGCGCGCTTGGGCATAGGGCATCCCGTGCGCCACCGGACCCACCGTCAGTATATGGCCGACCGTCGAGCGTGGGTTCAGAGACGCAAAGGGATCCTGGAAGATCATCTGGATCCGCGGTCGAAGTGGGCGGAACTTCGCTTCGGAAAGCTTGGCTATGTCGGATCCCTCGAACAAAATCCCACCGCCGTCGCTGTCCAGCAGTTTGATCAACAGTCTGCCCAGCGACGATTTTCCCGAGCCGCTCTCGCCTACGACCCCCAGCGTTCGGCCAGGCGCCAGTTCAAACGAAACCTCGTTCACAGCTTTCACAATCCGCTGCGCGCCGAACAACGCACCGCCGCCACGATACGTCTTCACCAGACCCTCGACCTTCAGGATTGGCTCCTTGCTGGCAGGCTCCGCACGAAGGCGATCCTTGCCGATCAGATGCGGTACGGCCGCGATCAGGCGCTGGGTGTAAGGATGCTTGGGCGCCTTCAACACCTGGTCGGCGCTGCCCTGCTCGACGATGTGACCCTTTTCCATCACCACGACGCTGTCGGCGATCTCGGCCACTACGCCGAAATCGTGGGTGATGAACATCACGCTCATCCCCTTGCGGCGCTGAATGTCGCCGATCAGCTCCAGAATCTGTGCCTGGGTGGTCACGTCGAGCGCGGTCGTCGGTTCATCCGCGATCAGAACCGTCGGCTCGAGCGCCAAGGCCATGGCGATCATGACGCGCTGCCGCTGCCCACCCGAAAGCCGGAAAGGATATTGGTGATACATGAGTTCGGGATCTGGCAACCCCACTTCGGTGAGCAACTCGGTGGCGCGGTTTCGACAGGCTTGTGACGTGCCGAAGCCATGCGCGGCCATGACCTCGTCGATCTGCGCGCCCACCGTCATCAGGGGGTTGAGCGCCGAGAGCGGGTCCTGAAAGATCATCGACACGACCCGCCCACGCAGGTTGCGCAGCTTCTCGGGCGACATCCCGACGATGTTCATCCCCTCTAGCTGGATGACACCCGAGGAGACGCGGATCACCTTTGGCAGAAGGCCCATGATCGCGTTTGCGGTGACCGACTTACCCGATCCGGACTCGCCTATGATGCAAAGGATCTGGCCGCGTTTCAGATCGAAGGAAATGTTCTCGACCGCATAGGTTCGTTCCATGCCTTTCGGCAAATTCACCGTGAGGTCGCGCACCGAAAGCGCCACATCGTGAGAGGCTACAGCTTGGATGCTTGCGACCATCTGGATCACCTCCCATTCCATCGAAGCGGATCCACCCTGTTGCGGACCGCATCATCGCCCCTTGAGCAGCAAAGCGGCACCGTAGCAGCCGTAGCCTGGCCATTTCGGCGCTTCGCGCCCTGAGGCTGCGAGAGACGGATTCTACTCATCCTGGCGGCTCCCTTATGAAGTCCGGTCCCCGTACCGGACACTGTTCCCTTTTCTTGGAGAACTCTCCAATCGGGCAAGCTCTGCCTATCGGAGGTCCTCCGGAGCTTGCCTGCCGTAAGGAAGGGTGCCCCGTTCTTCCAGCCAGTGTGACTGTTCTATTTCCGCAGAGTCTTCGAAAGTTGGCGCTCGGGCGGCATGAACTTCTGAAAAAAACGTCCGAATTGGCATTTCACTCTGTTTGGCCTGCTGATGATAGCGTGGGATAGGGGAGAGTCTGAGAGTGATTGCCCGAAAATGAATGAGCGATGACGCCAGCGGCCGTGCCGACCTGTCCAAGGCGGGCACGGCATTCCTTGCGACAGGAAATTTGCACGATCCCCCGCGCCGGAATTTTCCGCATTTGAAATGGATCGCGCCCATCCAGGCGTTGAAGGCAGGTGACAACCGGCGTCACCTGCACGAAGCCCGTGATGCGGCCATGCGATGCCTCATCTGGATGCCTATAAAAGGCAGTGCGGAACCAAGCACGCCAAACTGTGCCGCATCATCGATGCCCGGCTGCTGCTTTTCGACGCCGGGTCGGCCACGTTCAGCTGGGCGAAGCTCCCAGAGCGCTCCCTTCAAAGGCGATTTAATCCCAGGCGGCTGAACTGCGCATGAAGCCACGCTGCGAGTTCAAACTCCACACCTTCCAGTTCACTCGAGCCCAACCATATCAACCCATATTGACTGCCGTCAGGGTCAAAGCCAGCAGGGGCCGCCAGGCTTCCTCGTTCCACATCGTCAATCGCAAGTACGAGCGGACTGAGGGCTACGCCAAAGCCTGCAGACGCAGCCTCGACGATCAGCGCGTGATTGTCGAAGTACCGGATGTCTGTGGGTCGACGCGCAGACGGATGGGTCTTCAGCCATTGCGCCCACGCGTCAGGTCGGGTCTTCGACCCGAGAGCGAGATAGAAGCCATGTTCGAACTCTGCCACAAGTTCAGGCCTCATAACGGGCCCAACCTTTTCGGAAAAAAGGGGCCGGACGTTCCACGTCTCAGGCACAGCGAAGTCCAGCCGTCGAATAGCGAGATCGACCTGCTTCTTACGAAAGTCCACCAGCCCTCCACCTACGGAGAGGTGGAGGGCCATGTTCGGATGCGCCACTTGAAGCGCGCCAAGCCGCGGAATGAGCCAACGCATGGCAACTGAAGGCTCGCAGGAGAGCACCAGAGTACTCTTCCCGGCATTGGCAACACGCAGGCTTTGTACTGTGGCGACCAACTCACCGAAAAACCTGCTGAGGGTGAGGTTGAGCGTCTCGCCGGCGGGGGTGAGCCGCAGGCCTCGCCCATTCTTTTCAAACAACCTGACACCGATGTCATTGGCGAGCTTGGTGATACGGCGACTGACGGCTCCGTGCGTGAGTGCAAGCGAGTCTGCTGCAAGCCGAACTGAGCCCAGCCGCGCTGTTGCTTCGAACGCGCGCAGGTCGTCGAGCGAGGGTATGTCCGAGCGATCCATCGGTGATAATCTATCACCGATTTCGTCAGAAACTATCGCTTTTCATCGCTTATGAGGTTTTGTTAATTGATGCATGCGCACCAATCATCAACCCAGTATAGCGGTCCTCGCCGACGACCTCACCAGCGCGGCAGATGGCGCAGCACCTTTCGTCGCCCGCGGCTTGACTGCGTCGATCGGCAGGGGCCGGCTTCCGAGCCGAGCGGCAGCGGTAATCGCAGTCGATAGCGGTTCGCGGTCTGCTACTGCGTCGCAAGCGTTCGAGCGGGTCGCTCGATTGACCGGCCGACTTGCCGGCCGTGGCGTGCTCTACAAAACAGTGGATTCCACGCTACGCGGCCACATAGCGGAGGAGCTTGAAGCATGCTTTGCGGCGAGCGGCCGCAAATCGCTGCTTTTTGCGCCGGCATTCCCCCAAGCCGGACGTACGACAGTGAGGGGCATTCAGTTCGTTGACGGCATCCCGGTCTCGGAAAGTTCGTATGGCCATGACCCAGTGCATCCCGTGCGGCATTCAGCGCTAGTCGACCTGGTGCCGAACTGCATCAAGAATGTCACGCTGCTTGATGCAGAAACGCAGGAAGAACTCGATTCGCAGATTGCTTCCATCGAGGATCCAGAGTCGGTCCTTTGGGTTGGTTCTCCCGGAATGGCTGCAGCCCTATCGCGGCGTTTTGTGCAAGCGAAGACCCCACCGCCATTGCTCGATGGCATCAGTAGCGATGTCTTGGTCGTCATTGGGAGCGCAAATTTGCGCAGTCATCAGCAGGCAGACCAACTCCAGGAGGTCAGGGGCGTGATGCTGCTGCGCGGACCAAGGGCGCGCGAGGCGGACTCGGCAGCGGTGCTGCGCCGTATCGCACAAGACGCAGCGCAAGAGCTTCAAAGCCCACGCTTCGGCGCTTTGATCGCCACCGGCGGCGACACGATGGACGCGATCCTGGATCTTCTCAACGTCCGTGAGTTCGAGATCCTGCAAGAACTCGATCCCGGATTCCCACTTGGTCTCGCCAGGCTTGGCGATGGGCGCTCGCTCCTGTTCGCGATGAAGGCCGGTGGCTTTGGCAGTGACGACGCCCTGACGCGCGCCGTCGCGCGGATACGTGGAGCAACCCAATGAAGAACATTCCCCCGCTTGCTCTCACGATGGGCGACGCCTCCGGCATTGGACCGGAGATCGTGGCGAAGGTGCTTGCGAAGGGCGGCGAACGCGTCGTCGTGTTCGGCAGCTATGTTGTCATGCAGGATATTGTACGCCGGCTCGGGTTGAACATCGAGGTGCGACGCATCAACGCTGCCGATGCAGCTCAATTCGAGCCGCGGCGAATTGAAGTTATCGAAACCACCCGCATTACCGGGTCCCCACCAATCGGGCGTATCAGCGCGATCTCCGGGCAGGCGGCCTTCGACGCCATCGTTGCAGCGATCGCAGCAGCGAAGTCCGGACAAGTGAGCGGCATCGTCACGGCCCCGATCAATAAAGAGGCGATGGCCAGCGCGGGAATCCGCTACCCCGGCCATACCGAAATTCTGGCCGACTACGGCGGCGCCAAGCGCGTGGCGATGATGCTTGCGAACGATGACATCCGCACGGTGCTCGTCACGATCCACACGTCGCTGAGCAAGGCGATCGAACAGGGCGATTTCGACGCTCAGCTATCCGCCATTCGGCTCGCCCACGACGGTGGAAAAGCTCTCGGCTTCGCGATCCCGCGTGTCGCCGTAGCAGGTCTCAATCCGCACGCAGGTGAAGGCGGCCTCTTCGGGGACGAGGAAATCCGGATCATACAACCTGCAATCGACGCGGCCCGAGCCGAGGGCATCGACGCCACTGGCCCTTATCCGGGCGACACCGTCTTCATGCAAGCACGTCAAGGCCGATTCGATGTTGTGGTGGCACAATACCACGATCAAGGGCTGATCCCTGTGAAGTATCTCGGGCTGGAAAAGGGCGTGAACATCACGCTTGGCCTGCCGTTCGTCCGCACCAGCCCAGATCATGGCACGGCCTTCGACATCGCGGGCCGGGGGATTGCAGACCAGGCCAGCTTGGAAACGGCGCTTGCCTACGCCAAGCGGCTGGTAGCGGCGCGAACCAAAACGAACTAGATTCGAAAGGAACCACCACCGATGGGGTTACGCTTTATCTTCATGCTTACGCGCAATGACCGCACGGTTCCGGACGCGTCGCAGCAACTTCAAACCGCGCTCAGCTTTGGCGTGCGGCACATCGGGTTCAAAGACATCGGCGTGCCGATCGAGCAGCTGAAAGGCCTCAATGCAGCCATCAGGACGGGCGGTGCAACTTCCTATCTGGAAGTCGTGTCACTGGACCGCGAAAGCGAAATTGCTTCGGCAAAGGCAGCTGCCGCAATCGGCGTTGACGTTCTTCTTGGTGGCACGCGGGTCGACGATGTGCTGCCGATCCTCAGGGACACCGGCATCCAGTACTTCCCGTTTCCGGGTCGGATTGCCGGTCATCCGAGCGTGCTTGAAGGCGCCATCGACGAAATTGTCGAAAGTGCCAAGACGATTGCAGGGCGCGATGGAGTGCATGGCCTGGACCTGCTGGCATACCGTTCGGCGCAGAACGTGCCCGAGTTGATGAAGGCTGTCTGCGCTGCGGTCACCAAGCCTGTCTACATTGCAGGTTCGATCGACACCCCTGAACGAATCGCAGTCGTCCAAAGCGCAGGCGCAGCTGGTTTTACGATTGGGACTGCGGCTTTGGATGGCAAGTACCCGGCCAATGGGAATGACCTACCAAGCCAACTCACCGCGATCATTCGCGACGTCGCTGCCCTGAACAAGCACCTTTCGCCAATTCACAAGAAGAATTTGTCAATTGAGTTTGCCGGGCTGCACGCGCCTTGGGAGCCTAAAGTCGAGGTGCATGTCAACAACATGCAAATCCAGGTCGCCCTGTTCAAGGGAAGCTCTAACTGGTCATTTCGGCAGCACGACGATCAGCTGTTCTTCGTTCACCGGGGACGCCTGCTCATGAAATTTCGTGACCGTGAAGAGATCATCGAACCCGGAGAGTTCATCGTCGTTCCATATGGCGTTGAGCACAGTGCGGTGGCCTTGGGCGAGGAAGGATGTGAAGTGTTGCTGGCAACGTCAACCGCTCTACCCTGCTACCCACCCGCGGGAACTGATCTCGCACACTCTGAGCGATCCCAGTTGACTGCTTAGCACGACGGAACCGACTGCTAGGTTTCAGTGAAATCATGACGCAAGGCGCAAGAGCAATCATGACCGTGGCTATAGTGCTGCATCGCGCCGACGGCGCACCCGTTGCAAGCTCTTTCCGCAGGGCAGCGTTCGGCAAGGACGACCCCTTGGTGGGGCATCGCGAAATCGCCTGGGAAGGACCGGACTCGATGATCGTGGGCCGAACCAGCTTTATTGGTGAGCTCGAAGTCGCAAGCTTGCCCCACATCGAAACCATCGTCGTGGTGGAAGGAGAGCTGATCCCCACGGCGACCGGGACGGCCCGCTGGTGCTCGGGCCGCAAGCGGGCGTTGTCATCGGATGTGGCACCGCGCTTCGGATCCAGAGCGGATCAGGCGTGCGGTTTTCGTTCTGCGCAGCCGCTTGCGACAAACCGACGAAGCCCGGCCTTGTCCAACTGTTCGCCGACGCCGACATCAAGCCGTCTGCTTCGCTACCGGCCGAGGCCTTGCTTGGCCCGGCCCCGCAATGCCGCAGAGACAACGTCTTCTCCAGCGACGGCGCGGATTGCCATGCGGGCACGTGGGATTCAACCCCATAGGCCGCTTACGCAATCGACGCCCCTTCACACGAGATGGCTTTGAGGCTTCAGCCTACCTCCCCTCTGTGAGGTGGGACGCCAGCGAGCTTTTCACGCAATAATTTGCATGTCCTAAGGCTCACTAACCGCAGGATATTCCGTCCAGGCACACAACTCCGCAGCCTGTCTATTCTCGGCGCGGGTTAGAATGCTTCAGAGTAACCGGAGTCCCGTAGATGCCCGCGCCGCTAATGCACATCGAGTGCAGCCCTTCCCTGCCCCGCGAGGCGGACGTCGTCGTGATCGGCGGCGGCGTCGTGGGCGTGTTCACGGCGTATTATCTCGCACGCCGCGGCTTCAGCGTCGCCCTGGTCGAGAAAGGGCGGGTGGCCGCCGAGCAGTCCAGTCGAAACTGGGGCTGGTGCCGCCAGCAGAACCGTGATGCGCGCGAGCTGCCGATGGCGACCAAGAGCCTCGATCTCTGGGAGAAGGTGGCACAGGAGACTGGCGAGAACACTGGATTTCGCCGGTGCGGGCTCCTCTATCTCTCACAAGACGAAAATGAGCTGGCGGGCTGGGCGAAGTGGCGTGACTTCGCCGGGACAGTGGGCGTTACGACGCATGTGCTGAGCGCGGAGGAAGCCACCGAGAAGGGCAAGGTGACCGGACGCAAGTGGAAGGGCGGCGTTTTCTCACCGACTGACGGAACGGCGGATCCGTCCAAGGCAGTGCCGGTTGCCGCCCGCGGTATCATGGCGGCCGGCGGTACCGTCCATCAGCATTGCGCGGCGCGCGGGCTGGAGTTGAGCGCTGGCAGGGTCAGTGGCGTCGTTACGGAAGCGGGAACCATCCGTACGAAGACCGCGGTCATGTCCGGAGGCGCGTGGGCTTCCTCCTTCTGCAACCAGCTTGGTATGCGCTTCCCGCAAGCTGCCGTGCGTCAATCCATTCTAGCCGTGGCGCCAGGCGCAAGCGGCCTGCCCGATGCCCTGCATACAGCGAGCGTCTCGCTGACGCGGCGCAGCAACGGTGGATACACGCTGGCTATCAGCGGGCGGGCTCGCGTCGATCCAACGCCGCAGCAGTTCAGGTTCAGCCGCGAGTTTATCCCGATGTTCGCCCGCCGCTGGCGCAATCTCGCCCCGGGCGCCTTCGAGGGCTGGCGCCAAGGCCATGAAAGCCTGCGCAAATGGGGCCTTGACGATATTACGCCAATGGAACGGAACCGGATTCTCGACCCGAAGCCCGACATGGGACAGATTCGACTGACATATCGAAGAGCCTGTGAATTGATCCCCGAACTCCAGCGCGTCGCAATCTCCGATGCCTGGGCGGGCTATATCGACAGTACACCCGACGGCATTCCCGCGATCGGTGAAGTGGAGGGGATTCCGGGCTTCATCCTGGCGGCGGGATTCAGTGGTCACGGCTTCGGCATTGGCCCCGGCGCGGGGCATATGATCGCCGACATCATTACAGGCAGCGAGCCTATTGTCGACCCGCGTCCTTATAGGCCCGAACGCCTGAAGACCGCTGCGTGGGGCAAGGTCGCTGAATTCTGAGAAGATCAACTTACAGGTAACAATCGGTCGCACACGAGATTAAGGCTGCGAGCAGCCGTGCTGAAAACAGGGAAGTGACGATGCGCGAATACGAGATTGCCGCCATTCCTGCCGACGGGATCGGCCCGGAGGTGATCGCCGCCGGTCTCCAGGCGCTTGAGGCGCTGCAGCAGCGCTGCGGCGACTTCAAGCTGCGCGTCCAGCACTTCGACTGGGGCTCGGACTACTACAAGGCCAATGGCCGGATGATGCCCGAAGATGGAGTGGCGCAACTGAAGCGCTTCGATGCCATCTTCTTTGGTGCGGTCGGCGCTCCCGATGTGCCCGACGACATCACGCTTTGGGGTCTCCGGCTGCCGATCTGCCAAGGCTTTGATCAATACGCGAATGTGCGGCCGACCAGGATATTGCCGGGCATCGTTTCGCCGCTGGCGGGCGTTGGCCCCGGCGATCTGGATTGGGTGATCGTGCGGGAGAATTCGGAGGGTGAGTATTCCGGCCATGGCGGCCGTGCCCACCGCGGCCTCCCAGAGGAGGTCGGAACCGAAGTCGCGATCTTCACGCGCGTCGGGGTCACGCGCATCATGCGCTATGCATTCCGGCTGGCGCGGTCACGGCCGCGAAAGCTCCTGACTGTGGTTACGAAATCCAACGCGCAGCGTCACGGCATGGTAATGTGGGATGAAATCGCAGCCGAGGTGGCGCAAGAGTTCCCTGACGTCGCGTGGGACAAGATGCTGGTTGATGCTATGACGGTGCGCATGACACTCAAACCTTGCAGCCTCGACACGATCGTCGCCACCAATCTTCACGCCGACATTTTGTCGGACCTTGCAGGCGCGCTGGCGGGCAGTCTCGGCGTTGCACCGACCGCCAACATTGATCCCGAGCGGCGCTATCCCTCGATGTTCGAGCCAATTCACGGCTCGGCTTTCGACATTGCCGGCAAGGGTATCGCCAACCCCGTCGCCACGTTCTGGACCGCTGCCCAGATGCTCGAACATCTGGGCGAAAGCGCAGCCTCCGTCCGGTTGAAGAGCTCTGTGGAAACAGTGACGAGTGAAGGCGTGCTGACGCCGGACGTTGGTGGGACAGCGACCACGCAGGACGTGACGGACGCCGTCTGCCGGACGATCCGCGGTTCGAACGTGTGACAGGTTTGCGATGAAGCTCGACAAGATCGACATCAAGATCTTATCCCAACTGCAAAAGAACGGGCGGGTCACCAACGTCGAGCTTGCCGACCTGGTCAATCTATCGCCGAGCCCTTGCCTGATGCGGGTGAAGAAGCTTCAGGCGGAAGGCTTCATCACCGGCTATTCCGCCCAGATCGATGTGTCGAAGCTCGGACAGACTCTGACGATCTTCACCGAGGTTACGCTCAAGCACCATCAACAAAACGACTTCGCGAGATTTCTCACCGCCATTCAGAAAGTTGATTCCGTCATCGAATGCCATCTGATTTCGGGCGGTTACGACTATCTTGTGAAGTTCGTCACAGCGGGCATAAGCGAGTATCAGACGATCATGGAGCGCATGCTCGAACTGGATATCGGGATCGACAAATATTTCAGCTTCGTCGTGCTGAAGTCACCGATCGTAAAATCCCATTTGCCTCTCGACATCATTTTCGACAGATGAAATGGCGCGCTCCGCGGTCCTAGACCTGAGAAGCCGTACACCACCGCGCCCACATGCTGTTTCAGCCACGCTTGTGCAACAGCAGGACGTTCCACATACCTGAAAATTGCCAAGTTCGCTTCGGCGATGGCAGTGATCAACCCTTCATCGCCGCCCGCACATCCTTGTCTTCTAGCGTCTGGTCCAACGTCATCCGGGTACGTTCGAGGATTCCATCGATATCGTCGTCCGTGCAGCAGAGCGGCGGCGCAAAGCCGAGGATGCCGCTGTTGAAGGCGCGAATGACAAGGCCGTTGTCCCACGCGCGGTCGAAGATGCGGCGCCCCGGATCGGCCGCCGCCGGCAGCGGCCTTTTGCGCTCCTTGTCCGTGACCAGCTCAATCGCAGCCAGCATGCCGCGACCGCGAATATCGCCAACCAGCGGGTGATCGGCGAGCGAGTGGAGCCCCTTCATCAGGCGCCTCCCGACCTTCCGTCCGTTGTCGAGCAAGCCATCCTCATAGAGACGCAGGCATTCGAGCCCGACCGCCGCGCTCACCGGATGGGCTGAGTAGGTATAGCCGTGGCCGACAGCCGCTTTGCCGGCTCCGTCCGCGATCGTATTGTAGACATGGTCGGCCAAGAAGACGGCGCCCATCGGCACATAGCCCGACGTGAGACCTTTCGCCGTGGTCATCAAATCCGGCACGACCTCGTCCTCCTCACACGCGAAAAGGGGGCCGGTGCGGCCAAAGGCGGTGATGACTTCGTCGGCAACGAACAGAATATCGTGTTCCTTGCACACGGCGCGCAGGGCCTTTAGCCAGCCTGCCGGTGGAACCAGGACGCCGCCCGAACCCTGGATAGGTTCAGCGTAGAAGGCCGCGACGCGATCGGCGCCGAGTTCATCGATTTTGGCCCGCAGCGCCGCGACCGATGCGTCGATGATCGTCTGCGGATTAGAACCGACCGGATTGCGATAGGCGTAGTGTGATGGAATCTTGTGCTGCCAGTCGTAAGGCACTCCAAAGCCCGCATGGAAAGCCGGCAGCGCGGTCAGACCTGCCCCTACCGTCGAGGATCCATGGTAGCCATACTCGACCGAGATAAACTGATCTTTTCGCGGCGTACCCTTGGCGTGGTAATAATAGCGAATGAAACGGATGGTGCTGTCTATCGCGTCGGAACCGCCCAGTGTGAAATAGACATGGTTCAGATCGCCAGGCGCCAGTTCGGCAAGCCGGGCGGCAAGGCGAATGGCCGGCTCAGACCCCAGCCCGAAATATCCCGTCGCATAAGGGAGCTCTCGTAGCTGCTTGGCCGCTGCCTCGACGACGCTTTCCTGCCCGTATCCGATGTTGACACACCAGAGACCCGCGAATCCGTCCAGCAAGGTTTTCCCGCTTGCCTCGGTCACTGTCGCGCCCTTGGCGGATTTGAGCACGCGCACGCCCGTCTCTTCGTGGCTCCGATAGCATGAAAACGGGTGAACCAGGTGCGCGCGGTCGAGTTCGATCAGGGAGTTTGCTAGCATTTCTTCCTCCGATTTCAGCGTAGCGCCTGACTGACGAGCGCATAAGTTCGGTGTGGCGTGGTTTCGTCGTTCGGCTCGTCTGCGGTTCGTCGCATCGTTATGCCACCGCCGACATGGGCCAATCCGCGACGGGTGAGCCACTCGCCGAGATCTGTGGATTCATCAGTGTCGATGCGGACAAACTCGCCCGCACTGTCGGCCAGTAGGAAGTCGATAAGGCATCTCGCTTCGTGAAGCTTCCTCGCCACCACAGGCCCAATCACCAGCCCTCGGCCAAACCGACGAATTGCCGCAAACGCCTCAACATCGCCTTCATCGCGAACGACGGCGAACTTCGCGCGTTCGCGCAACGAGCCCATGAGCGCCGACCGGTCATGACCAAAGGCTGCGCGATCGAGAACAACCAGGCGCGCGTGGTCGCAGTCATCGCCCCATGACACATGTGCCGGTGCGTCTACAGACGGCGCCAGGCCCTGGTGCTGCACAACCTTGCCGGTCGCGACAAATCCCAGCTTCTCGTAGAGTGGGAGCCCTTCCTGCGTTGCCACAAAATAACAAGTGCGCTCGCCTGTCCTAGCAAGCGCCTCCTCCATCAGCTTGCGACCTAGCCCTCGACCGCGCATTGCGGCATCGACGATGACCATGTTGACGGTGGCGGCATCGTCGCCATAGGGCGTCATCAAGATCGTCCCCACCACGCGTCCTTCCTCCTGGACAACGACGCCTTGGCTGAGCGATTGCATCAGTTCCCAGTCTTCACGACGGTGCGGCCATCCAACATGACGTGACAATTCGAGAGCATCGTTCAAATGCTCGGTTGTCATCCTCTTGAGCGTGATTTGCTCTGCGGTCATAGGTCTTTTCCCGGCCTGAATTCTTCAATGCCAAGTTAGGCTGCGGTCGCCAGCAGTTCCTCCCGACGCGCACCGGTGGGTTAGGTGTTTTGACTTTCGTTTGCCGCCGGCGCCGCATCTTGTGCCGACGTGGTGTCTGGTTTGAATAAAGAGGGGGCCGGTTTTCACCGCCCCTCTCTTGTTGTTCCAAACGCTGCGAAGCAGCAGGCGTTCTACCTGCAAAGTTAACTACCTAAGCCCGCCAACATGAAGCGTCTTGACCTCGAGATATTCCTCGATACCGAGCTGCGATCCTTCGCGGCCCACGCCTGACTGCTTCACACCGCCGAAAGGCGCAACCTCGGTCGAGATGAGGCCGGTGTTGAGCCCGACCATGCCGAACTCCAGCGCCTCGGCAACACGCCACGACCGCTTGAGGTTGTCGGTGTAGAAATAGGCAGCAAGGCCGAACGGCGTACCGTTCGCGATCGCGATTGCTTCCTCCTCGGTTTCGAAGCGAAAAAGCGGCGCCACCGGACCGAACGTCTCTTCCGATGCCAGGAGCATCTCGGTCGTCGCGCCGCCGAGCAGAATGGGACGGAAGTACTGCTGGCTTTCCGGCACCGAATCGCTCTGCGCAAGGATCCTTGCGCCCTTCTCCAGGGCATCCGCAACGTGCCGCTCGATCTTTTCAATTGCGGCACCGTTGATCATCGGCCCGATGACGACGCCCTCCTCGGTGCCCGGACCGACTTTCATTGCTGTAACTCGGTCGGCGAGCTTAGCAGCAAACGCCTCATAGACGCCGGCCTGCACGAGAATGCGGTTGGCACAGACGCAGGTCTGTCCGCCATTCCGAAACTTGGAGTCTACCGCCCCTTCGACGGCGAGATCGAGATCCGCGTCATCGAAGACGATGAAAGGCGCGTTGCCGCCAAGCTCTAGGCTCAACCGCTTGATGCTATCGGCCGCGCCCCGCATGAGCAGAGCTCCGACGCGGGTCGAGCCGGTGAACGAGATCTTGCGCACCGTCTCGTTGGCCATGAGTTCGTTGCCGATTTCGATGGGCATGCCGGTGACAATGTTGATCACACCGGCGGGAATGCCTGCCCGTTCCGCTAGGACCCCGAGCGCCAGCGCCGAGAATGGTGTGAATTCCGACGGCTTGATGACAACGGTACAACCCGCGGCCAGCGCCGGCGCCACCTTGCGCGTGATCATCGCGTTGGGGAAATTCCATGGCGTGATGATGGCGCAGACGCCGACGGCCTCCTTCAACACGAGAATGCGGCGATCGGGCGTGGGCGACGGAATGGTCGAGCCACCGATCCGGCGTGCTTCTTCGGCGAACCATTTCACGAAGGAGGCGCCATAGCGGATTTCACCGCGTGCCTCCGCCAGAGGCTTGCCCTGTTCCAGCGTCAGCAGCAACGCCAGATCCGCTTCATTTTCCAGTATCAGGCCGTGCCAGCGTTCCAGAAGCGCGCCGCGTTCGGCATGGGTCCTGGCCTTCCAGTCCTTGAACGCCGCCTGGGCGGCGTCTACCGCAGCCCTCGTCTCATACCGGCCCATGTCGGGCACGGTTCCAAGCACTTCCAGACTGGCCGGATCGGTCACATCGACAGTCGCGTTGCTGTGCGCATGCTGCCAGACATCACCAATGAGCCCCCGCTGGCGAAACAGATCCGCATCCTTCAGAAAACCAATTTTCGTAAGTGCGTTCATGGTCTTTACCTCTGCTCTTTCAGCTTAATCCTGCCAGCACGGCCTGCGTGATTGCTTCAGTCCGGTCCTTGCCTACGATCGTGCCTATCCCGCGTGCGGTTGCGGACTCGATCGCCGACATCACTTCGGCGGCTGCCTGCCCCTCGCCCAGATGCCCGAGCATCATGGCGCCGGACCAGATCGCGGCGATCGGATTGGCGACGCCGAGATGCGCGATGTCGGGTGCCGAACCATGGACAGGCTCGAACATGGAGGGCGCGCTGCGATCGGGATTGATGTTGGCGGAGGCGGCGTAACCCAGTCCGCCCTGAATGGCCGCTCCGATATCCGTGAGAATGTCGCCGAAGAGGTTCGAGGCAACGATCACGTCGAGGCTTTCAGGCGCCAGCACCATGCGGGCGGCAATGGCGTCGACGTGGTAGTGCGAGACCTCCACATCGGTATAGTCTTTCGCCACCTCGCGCGTGACCTCATCCCAGAAAACCATGGAATGTTTCTGCGCGTTGGATTTGGTGACGGATGCGAGCTGCTTGCGGCGCGTCCACGCCTGTTCGAAACCGAAACGGAGGCGACACCCGCACGCGTGAAGATTGCCGTCTCGATCGCGACCTCATTGGCCGTGCCGGTATGAATGCGCCCACCGGCGCCGCAATATTCGCCTTCCGTGTTCTCGCGGATGCACAGGATATCGAAACCATCACGGCGAAGGGGTCCCTGAACGCCTGGCAACAGCCTGTGCGGCCGTATGTTGGCATACTGCGTGAATCCTTTGCGGATCGGCAGGAGCAGTCCGTGAAGCGATACGGAGTCGGCCACCTTCGCTGGCCACCCCACAGCGCCGAGATAGATCGCATCGAATTTCCGTAGGATCTCGACGCCGTCTGGCGGCATCATCGCACCGGTTTCCAGATAGTAGGCGCACGACCATGGGAAGCATGTATCCTCAAGGGCGAAACCGCCTCGCTTTGCCGCAGCCTGCAGCACCTGCCATCCCGCCTCGGTCACGTCCTTGCCGATGCCGTCACCGGGGATGAGCGCTATCGTGTAAGCCTTCACTGAGATCCTCCTCGAGACCGATGTGTACCGAAGGTCGCAGCTCGCTCAACACGCAGCGACATTTGGCATCTCGTACCGGGTTTCGTCGGAACAATAGTCGACAGCGCGCCACATTTTCCGCCGAGTATTGGCCGCCCGACCGCGTCGAATCGCGTCGGGCGGGACCTGGAAAGTCGATTGTTCTGGAACCGCCGCGCGCGCTATTCGGCCGACCTTGGGCGTTGAACTCAGTCGTAAACGCTGACGTAGATCTTGCGCACGGTTTCGATCGTGCGCCAGACGCCGACAAAGCCGGGCTTCATCACGAAACTGTCGCCGGCACGATAAGTCTTGGTCTCTCCGCCCGTCTCCTCGATTTCGATGAGGCCCGAAACGATATGGCAGAACTCGCAGGTCGTGCCCTTGATCGAATGCGTCTCGCCGGGCGTCGCCTCCCAGACGCCGGTCAGGACCTTCTCGCCTTTCGAGGCATCCTGCGCCCAAGTCTTGAAGGATGGATTGCCGGAAATTAGCCGCTCCGGAGTTGGTAATGCCTGCTTGGGCGCGAAGGCTGGATCTGTGTCGATCGTGATCAGAAGTGACATGTCATGTTTCCCTGGTTAGTAGCCGAGTGTCCGATCGACGAGGCCGATCAGCTCTTCTCCGGCGCGATGGCGCCGGATATTGTCCACGACAGATTGCGCCGCGGAATCTGCTTGCGTTACGGAAGCGATGTGCGGCGTGATCGCCACCTTCGGGTGCCGCCAGAGCGGATGGCCTTCCGGCAGCGGCTCGGGATCGGTGACATCGAGCATTGCGGCGGCGAGGTGACCGTTGTCGAGAGCCTGGATCAGGGCGGTTTGATCTAACTGCGGCCCGCGGCCGACATGCAGCAGCCTCGCCCCGGCCGGCAGCCGGGAGAAAAGTTCCGCGCCGAGAATGCCACGGGTTTCTTCCGTCAGCGGCAGCAGGCAGACGAGAATATCCGTCTGCGCGAGGAAACCGGCAAGCTGATCCGCGCCATAAAAGCAGGTTACCCCGTCGATCTCCTTCCTGCTTCGGCTCCAGGCAGCGAGCGGAAAGTGAAACGGCAGCAATCGCTCGATAGCCGCTTGCGCCAGCATGCCGAGACCGAGAAAGCCCACGCGGCGCGCGGTCGCTTGCGGCGCGGCAAGACCGAGCCACGCTTGGCGCTTCTGCTGTTCACGATACGCCACCATATCCCGGTGGAGACTCAGCACGCCGAGAACGACATATTCCTGCATCATGCGAATGATGCCGTCCTCGACCATGCGCACCAGCTTCACCTGCTGAGGCAGGCTTTTACGCTCGAACTGATCTACGCCGGCGCCGAGCGAAAACAGCACTTCGAGATTGCCATAGCGCGCGATATCGTCCGGCGCCGTCCAGGTCAGGAGGTAGCGCACCTTCTCCGGGTCGACGCATTCGCTGCTGTGGAACAATTCGACGTCCGGGAGTTCGCGTGCGAAAACCTTGCGGAAGACCGCTGCGCGCACCGGGTCGGAATTGAAAAGAAACGCCATTAAACCGCTCCCTCCTGCTACGAGGCAAGGCGCGAGCCGAGACGCTCGATCATGCTCTGGCAGGCAGCAAGTTCGCCGATCTCGATATATTCGTTGGCACGATGAGCCCGGCCGATATCGCCGGGACCGCAGATGATCGCGTCGACGCCGGCCTGCTGATAGAGGCCAGCCTCCGTCCCATAACTCACTGCAGACAGAGGCTCCCGCCCCGTCAACTCGACCAGAAGGGCTGCCAAGTCACTCTCCTGCGCGAGCGAAAGCCCCGGATACGCGCTCAATTCATGCCACGCCACCTCAAAGCCGCTGTCACGTAGAGCCGCTAGCTTGGCCTTTACCGGCTCGAGCAGGGATGATGGGGAAACGCCCGGCACCGCACGGACCTCGATGTCGGCGGTGCAGCGATCGGGGATGATGTTGACGGCCTGGCCGCCGGCGATGACACCGACCTGCAATGACGAGTATGGAGGCGCGAAATCCGTGTCGAACGGTCCGTTCGCAAGGGTCTGGCCATAGGCCACGACCTGCGTGACGAGACCTGCCATTGCATGCACGGCATTCAGCCCGAGCTCAGGCCGTGAAGAATGGCCGGACCGTCCGATCACCTCGAGCCGCGCAGCCGCCTTGCCTTTGTGCCCCCGCACGGCTTCCATCCGGCTCGGCTCACCGATAATCGCGCCAAGCGGCCTCTCGCACAAGCTTGGCAGGACGGCGATGAGATGCGGCACGCCACGGGCACCTGCCTCCTCGTCATAGGAGAATGCGAGATGAATTGGCCGCTGCAAGTCCATCGCCGCAAGCCGCGGCAGGGCGGCCAGCGCGCAAGCGAGAAAGCCCTTCATGTCGGACGTGCCGCGACCATGCAGCCTGGCGCCGTCTTGGCGCAGCACAAAGGGATTCGAGTTCCATTCCCGTTCCCCGGCCGGCACCACATCCATGTGGCCCGACAAGATGTAGCCGCGGGCGCGCCGAGGTCCGATTGTGACGAACAGGTTGGATCGATCGCCTTCGGGGCCGCGAAGGACGGTCGCTTCTGCTCCGGCCGCCTGGCAATATTCACGCACCCAGTCGACGATCGCGCCATTGGGCGAGCCCACGACCGAGGGGAACGCGATCAGCCTCGCAAGAATTTCTTCGACATTCACAGGGCGCCGCTCCACTCGCAGTTCGCTGGATGCAACAGTGTGGCAGCAGGCGAGAGCATTCCGTGCCGAATGAAGCTATGCTTTGGCCGAAGATTTCGAATATCGGTCCGTAACCAGCGAAACCTGCTGGCTTTCGGATGCAATCATAGGGCAAAAGACGGCTGCGGAACCGTCAGCGGCGTCAGGACGTGGGCGCGAGCACGGGACTTGGATAAGGAGCGGGTCGACTGAAATGCAGAGATCAGTGCGCCTGAAGTCTTTCGAACTGGTCGCGCGGGACATCGACGAAGTCGAAGTCGAGCTGCTCCACGCGCTGTCGATCTCAGTCCGCTGGCCGCATCGGCCCAAGGATTGGGAGTTTCTGCGCCGTGCCGGCTGCGGCATCGTCGCCGTAGACGGCATTGGCCGGGTTTTCGGCAGCGCGATGTGGTTTCCGCAAGGGGACGATTTCGCCACCATCGGCGTCGTGATCACGACGCCCCGCACGCAAGCGCAAGGGGGCGGCCGATGGCTCATGGACCAGGTGCTTGAGCAGTGTGGCGATCGCAATTTGGCGCTCAACGCCACCCATGTCGCCTATCCTCTCTATGTCTCACTTGGCTTCACGAGCGAGGCGATCGTATATATGCATCAGGGGGAGGTTCCTCTGGCACTCCCGGCCATGCCTGGCTTGGACGGTGAATTGCAGGCGCTGCCGAGCGACAGGCTGAAGGACATCATGGCGCTTGACAGGCGTGCGTTTGGGACAGACCGCGAGCGCCTACTCGAATTGCTTTCAGCGAATGCCTCTATCTGCACTTTGAGCCGCGGCGGCGAGATCGTCGGCTATTCAATGTGTCGCGAATTCGGGCGTGGTTATGTGATCGGCCCGATGGTCGCGCGCAGCGATCTGGACGCGGTCCATCTCACAGCCATCCATCTGAGAAATCTTGCAGGACGGTTTGTCCGAGTCGACACCCGGGAGAAGGATGGCATGTTTGCCGCGTTTCTCGAGCAATGCGGCCTTGGCATCGCCGAGACCGTTACGACCATGTCCAAAGGGCGCCGCTTCCTGAACCGCGAAGAAAACGGGCCGTGGGTCTATGGATTGGCCGGCCATGCGTTGAGCTGACTGCGGTATGGCCCTGGCGGCCGGCGCGGGTCTCGATGTCGAGCCTGTTGTTGACCAGACTCGACGACATTGAAGAAACGGCCGCGAGCTTAGGAAGGTGGCTAATGCCGCCTAACTCTCGCTTAGGAACACCAACCATCCCGGCCGAAGTGACCGGAACTAAGGAGGTTCGCTAGAAGGATGCTGGCTGTTCCGCGGTGATCAACCTTCGCTTGCTCACTCAGCTGAGACGCATTCCAGTCAGCCAATTCTGCCACCAAAAGAGCGGTGTCACCGTTTACCGATGCGCATCTAAGTTGTCCGTCTTCCCCATCACGATTATAGCTGTGCCGATTACGCCATATCCAATCGCAGCTATCCGCTGAACGCAGGTATCGCCGTCGACGCGAACATCGAACAGAACCGACCATCGGTTTTTTCCGCGGCGTCAGCCACACGACCACAGAACGGTCGATTGAGGCCCTCGATGGTGCCGAGTGACTGTTCAAACAAGGCCGCCACTATAGCTGCGAGAGTGCGCGCCGGCTGGCCCAATCGGCAAGCCGCCACGGCTGATTATCCACACCAGCCATCCCTGGTCCTTTTCATTAGACGATCGTTAACTGAGGGGGGTGTGGCCGAAGTCCCGATAGCGATCACGCCCCGAATCCGATGCGGTGTTGCGAAAGGCTGCAAGCAGGCCGCCCTTCCCTCAGCCTCCGGATCGCAGCCGTCTAGAGGCTCCGTGACAAACATCAGGCATCCTTGGGAAGCACCTGAAGTACCCGTGCGATGAACATATGGAACTCGGCCATGTAGTTGCGCAAGAACTCCTGCGTGGATTCGACCGTGACTTCGCCGCTCTCCGTGATCAGGCCCGGCGTGAACTGGATGTAGGCTTCCGGAGCGTTCATCTGCGGGGAATTGCAGAAGCTAAGCACGCTGCGCAGGCTCTGCTGGGCCACGGCGGTCCCTATGGTTCCGGGCGAGGTCCCAATGACAGCTGAGGGCTTGCGGGCGAAGGAGTTCTTGCCATAAGGGCGGCTGGCCCAGTCGATTGCGTTCTTCAACCCACCTGGGATCGAGCGGTTATACTCGGGCGTTATGAAAAGGACTGCCTCCACAGCGGCGATAGATTCTTTGAAAGCGCGCGCGACAGGTGGAAAGTCAGCATCGTAGTCGTAGCTGTAGAGGGGCAAATCCTTGAAGGAAATCTCCGACATTTCAAGCTCCGGTGGAGCAAGCTGCACAAGCGCTTTCGCAAGCTTGCGATTGATCGATGCCTTGGCGAGGCTACCAATCAGATAGCCGACTTTGTGCGTGGTCATCAGGCACTCCCATGTTGCCGCCCCCAAACAGTATCTGCTCAGTCAAAGTCGGGCGCCAGCACATTTAGGCAAGCGGCTGGAGCCAACTGCTGCAGGGTTCACGACGCGATGAAGCGAAAACCGGAAGAGCTGGTACCTGCGCTGCTGGTTCGTGGCGACAGGTTGCGGACAGTTTAGGTGACGTCACCGGCATGGCCACACCGCAGGGCACAGTCTCGTTTGAGCTGCCAGCGAGCCACCGAGCGACTGAGTGGATCCGCACAACGAAATCAATGATATCCGACATCTGTACGGACCTTGCCGCGAAACACCCAATAGGACCAGCCGGTGTACATCAGGATCACCGGCAGCAACACGAGCGTGCCGACAAGCAGGAACGCTTGCGTGCGCTCGGACGAAGCCGATTCCCAAAGCGTGAAATGATAAGGAACAATCATCGGAAAGAGGCTGGTCGCGATACCGACGTAAGAGAGCATGAAAAGACCGATGGCGCCGATGAAGGGCTTTATCTCACTTGCGCTGTCCAGAACGCGCCACGTGAAGAATGCCACCGCTGCGGTCGCTACGGGCACCGGGGCCAAATATAGAACGTTGGGCCAGGCAAACCAGCGCGAGGCGATGGCCTCGCTCATGAATGGGGTCCAGATGCTGACCAAGCCGATACCGATGAGCACGCCAACAAGGCACACGCGGCCGTGCCGACGCGCTGATTCCTGTACCGCTCCGTTTGTCTTCAAGATCAGCCAGCCCGCGCCCAAAAGCCCATAGCCGAACAAAAGGGCAAAGCCGGTCAAAAGCGAGAACGGCGTCAGAAAGTCGAAGGACCCTCCCGAGAACTGCCTGCCAGTGACCTCGAAACCCTGGATGAAGGCGCCGAGCACGACCCCTTGAGCAAAGGTGGCGACGGCCGAGCCATAGCAGAAACCATGGTCCCAGAAGGTCTTGTGCTCGGCATCGCGGAAGCGGAACTCGAACGCCACGCCACGGAACACAAGCGCCAGCAGCATGACGAGGATGGGAAAATACACCGCGGGAATGATGATGGCGAAGGCAAGCGGAAACGCCGCAAGAAGTCCCAGGCCGCCCAGCACCAGCCATGTCTCGTTGCCGTCCCAGATCGGCGCGATCGAGTTCATGATCGTGTTGCGGGACGCCGTGTCGGGAGCGAAGCCGTAAAGCATGCCGACGCCAAGGTCGAAGCCGTCCAGAAGCACGTAGAAGAACACCGCCATGCCAAGGATCAGCGTCCAGATCGGCACGAAATCCAGCACTTGGGTCATCGCACTTCCCCCTCTCGAAGTTCAACCGCTCCGGCACGAACCGGCGCCTCGGGCCTACCCCCTTCGATCTCAGCGCCCTCATCGGCGACGATGGACGGACCTTTGCGCACGATGCGCAGCATCAGGAAGAGGCCCGCGGGATAGATGATGAGATAGACGGCGATGTAGCCCAGCAGCGATATCACAACATCGGACCTCGTCAGCGACGGTGTCACCGATTCCGCCGTACGCAGAAGGCCGTAGACCGTCCAGGGCTGGCGTCCGACCTCGGTGGTGATCCATCCGGCGATAACCGCCACGAAGCCGATGGGCGCCGCGATTTGAGTGATCGTGAGAAAAGCCGGCGAAGTGTCCAGCCGGCCGCGCCAGCGAAGCCATCCACCAAAAAGGACGAGGCCGAGCATCAGCAGGCCGCAGCCGACCATTATCCGGAAGGCGAAAAAGGGGATCGCGACGGGCGGACGCTGATCGGCCGGAAAGTCCTTGAGGCCCTTGATCTCGCCGTCAAGCTGGTGGGTTAGGATGAGGCTCCCAAGCCAGGGAAGGTCGATGGCAAATCGGTTGCGCTCGCCGTTGTCGTCCGGAATGGCGAACAGGGTAAGTGGCACCTGCCGAGCGGTTTCCCAACGCGCTTCGATTGCAGCGAGCTTTGCCGGCTGGTGCTCAAGCGTATTCAGACCATGCTGGTCGCCGATGAAAATCTGGAGTGGGACCAGCACTGTAAGCAGCCAGAGCGTCATCGACAGCATCGTTTGCCCTTCCGCGGCCGACCTCCCGCGACGCATCAGATAGGCGCCGACGCCCATGACGACGAAGCCGGTCGTGACGAAGAAGGCGACGACGGTGTGCGCCAACCTGTAGGGAAAGGAAGGATTGAAGACCACCTTGAACCAGTCGGTCGGGAAGAACCGGCCGTCAATGATCTCGTAGCCGGCCGGCGTCTGCATCCAGCTATTGGCCGACAGGATCCAGAAGGAAGAAAGCAAAGTTCCCAGTGCCACCATCAGCGCGGCGACAAAATGCGCCCAGCGTGGCACCAGCTGCCGTCCGAACAGAAGGACACCAAGGAAGGCCGCCTCCAGGAAGAACGCCGTCAGGCCCTCGTAGGCGAAAAGCGGTGAAAGGACATTGGCGGTCGCGTCGGAAAAGCGGCTCCAGTTCGTGCCGAACTGGAAAGGCATCACAACGCCTGTGACGACGCCCATCCCGAATGCAATCGAGAATATTTTGATCCAGAACGTCGAGATGCGGAGATAGATGTCCTTCCCGGTGAAAAAATTGAGGCCCTCCAGCATCGCGATGAAGGCGGCCAACCCAACGGTGATGGCCGGCAGCAGGATGTGCCAGCCGATCACCCAGGCAAATTGCAGTCGCGACAGGAATACAGGATCAAAATCCATTACTCGTCTCTCCCGATGCAAGCGAGCCGGCGAGAATCACTTCATATGCTGCAGCAGCCGCCACAGAGATCACGCCTCGCTTCAACGCCGTGATCAAGCTATAGAAATTGGCGTCGGTGTCGATACAAGGATTCGAAACCGCTCTTCTGTCTAGCCTTCAAACTCGAACCAGCCCACCAAATGTACCCTGCTGAGCCTTTCGAAGGAGACAGCCAAAGGAGTTGTCCAGCGACTAGTGCGTCGAGATGGGACAGTCGGGGCGCCCCCCCGTTCGCCACTGCAAGGAATTGATCGCAAGGCGTACTGTCGAAGCCGGCAACTTGGAGCGGCATTTGCCTGGGGTTCAATCCTGTAAGCCCGCGACCCGCCGCCTAGGTGGGTTTTTCATTTCGGCGCCATACTCACACACCCTGGTTTCACGCAACGGTGATGCCTGTTGATGAAACTTCCCCCGAGGAAGCGCGTTGCGTGGGTTCAGCCAATCCGAGGCCTGTCCCATGTACGTTGCGTGGTCTTCCAAGCCACTGTCTGTCGCCACCGGCATAAGCAGCGACATTCGAAACCTTATTAACGCTCGGCAAGCTTTTGACCTGCACAACGATCATTGGCGCAGTGAAAGAAGCGACAAGCACCGATCTGCGAAACGGGCGTGCCGACAGGCCTTGAACGGCAATGTTCCCGCCGACATCGCAAGAGATGCGTTCATCGACGCAGCGCGGGAAGCGCACATGTTGGTCGATTGTGCGAACCAATAGACAATGCCGGGATGGACCATTTCCCGCCACTAGCGAGGGCGCCATGAACGCAACAACCCAATTGCACGAACTCGGCCAGAGCCTTTGGTTGGACAACATCACCCGCGATCTGCTGAGCAGTGGCACCCTTCGGCGCTATTGCACCGAATTTTCTGTGACTGGGTTGACGTCGAACCCCACAATTTTCGATGAAGCCATTAGAAACAGCGCGGCTTACGACGAGACCCTTCACCGAAAAGGCGGGGACGGGCAAAGCGGCGAGCAGCTATTCTTCGAATTGGCGCTCGAAGACCTGACTCAGGCCGCAGCACTGTTCCGTCCGGTCCATGAAGCGACGGGCGGCGTCGATGGCTGGGTTTCCCTGGAAGTGTCGCCTCTGCTGGCTAACGATGCCGGCGGCACCGTCGAGGCTGCAAAGCTGCTGCACGCACAGGCGCACTGTTCCAACCTGTTCATCAAGATTCCGGGCACGGCCGCAGGTGTCGAGGCAATCGAGGCTTCGATTTTCGCCGGGGTCCCCGTGAATGTCACCCTGCTGTTTTCGTGCGAGCAGTACATAGCGGCGGCCGACGCGTATTGCCGAGGCATTCGGCGCCGAATCAACGCCGGGCTTGACCCGAAGATCGCCTCGGTCGCCTCGATCTTCGTCAGCCGCTGGGACAAGGCGGTGATGGACAAGGTTAGCCCAGCGCTGCGGAACCGCCTCGGCATCGCCATATCCGGACAAGTCTATAAAGCCTACCGGGAGCGGCTTGCCTCTGCCGGGTGGCGCGAGCTGGCCGATGCCGGCGCACTGTCACAGCGTCTGCTTTGGGCGAGCACCGGGACCAAGGATCCGCAACTTCCGCAATCCTATTACATTGAAGCGCTCGCCGCACCGGACACCATCAACACCATTCCGGAGAAGACGCTCCATGCATTTTCGAAAGAGGGGGTGGTGAGCGGCGTCATGCGGGAGGATGGCGGCGAGAGCGAAATAGTGCTTGGCGACTTTGCAAAATCCGGCGTCGACATTCAGGCGCTTGCCGCGCGGCTCCAGCTGGAAGGCGCGCAATCCTTCACCAAATCGTGGACTGATCTGATGGCGGTGATTGCGTCGAAGAGCGAGCAGTTACACCACCACGCTTCGGCCGGCGGATGATGGGCGCGCTTCTTGCGGCCAGGACATTGCCGCTCACGCAACTTGCAGCCTGGAAGGCATTGCTAACGCACTACCAGGACGTGCGCCTGTTACATCTGCGACAGCTCTTCGCCAATGATTCCCAGCGGGGTAAGCGTTTCGCCATCGACGCCTGCGGACTTTATCTCGACTATTCGAAAAACCGCATCACTGCTGAGACGGTCCAGCTTCTCATTGAACTTGCCGAGGCGTGCAGGCTGCGTGAGCGCATCGAAGCGATGTTCAGCGGTCAGAAGATCAATGTGACGGAGCAGCGCGCGGTGCTTCACACGGCGCTGCGCGCGCCTATTGGCGAGCGAATGTTAGTCGACGGTATCGACGTCGTGCCGGAAGTACACGCGGTGCTCGGCAAGATGGCCGATTTCACGGACAAGATTCACAGCGGCGCATGGCACGGCCATACAGGCCTGCCGATCCGAAACGTCATCAATATCGGCATCGGCGGCTCGGACCTCGGGCCCGTCATGGCCTTTGAAGCACTGCGCCATTATAGCCGCCGCGACATGGTTTTCCGCTTCATCTCAAACATCGACGGGACCGACTTCGTTGAAGCGACGCGGGACCTGAATCCTGAAGAAACGCTGTTCATCATATGCTCGAAGACGTTCAGGACGTTGGAAACGCTGACGAACGCCCACACCGCACGGGAATGGATACTGCACAAGCTGGGCCACGAGCAGGCGGTCGCCCGGCATTTCGTCGCCGTCTCGACCAATGCCGAAGGGGTCGCCGAATTCGGCATCGACACCAATCAGATGTTTGGCATGTGGGATTGGGACGGTGGCCGCTATTCGATGGATTCGGCGATCGGCCTATCCACCATGCTCGCCGTCGGGGGGGACAATTTCCAGGCGATGCTGTCGGGCTTCCACGACATGGACCAGCACTTCCGAACCGCGCCGTTCGGTGAGAACCTGCCGGCGCTGATGGGCCTGCTCGCAGTTTGGTACAACAATTTCTTCGAGGCGCGGACGGTCGCGATACTACCCTACGAGCAATATCTAAAGCGCTTTCCTGCCTATCTCCAGCAACTGACGATGGAAAGCAACGGCAAGCACGTCACGCTTGGCGGCACGAAAGTCGATTACCAGACAGGGCCGATCTATTGGGGCGAACCTGGCACCAACGGGCAGCATTCATTCTATCAACTGATTCATCAGGGAACCAAGCTGGTTCCGTGCGACTTCATCGGGTTTTGCCAGGCATTGAATCCGCTGGGACGCCACCACGATCTTCTGATGGCAAATCTTTTCGCGCAGACCGAGGCGCTGGCTTTCGGCAAAACGGAAGATGAAGTCAGGGCCGAAGGGACGCCGGACTGGCTGATTCCGCACCGCACCTTCGAAGGTAACGGCCCCACCAACACTCTGCTTGCCGAGCGCCTGACCCCAAAGACCCTCGGCAGTCTAGTGGCGCTCTACGAGCACAGCGTCTTCACGCAAGGCGTCATCTGGAACATCGACTCATTTGACCAATGGGGCGTCGAGCTGGGTAAGGCACTGGCCGAGAAAACAATCTCTGAACTGGCAGCCTCCGAGATCCCAAATCTCCAACATGACAGTTCGACCAACGCTTTGATCGAGCGCTATCGCCGATTCCGGAGGCGAATCGCCCATGGCGCCGACCTGACCAAACCTTCAATAGCGCAACCCGCCAGCACTTTGACAGTCGGGTTGCATAAACCCGATCAAAGGATTTCCCATGAAACCGGTGCCACTCGACCAGCTTTGTATCAACACGCTGCGAATGCTTTCCATTGACGCGGTTCAGAAAGCAAAATCTGGCCATCCCGGAACGCCGCTGGATGCCGCGCCGACGGCCTATTGCCTGTGGCAGCGCTTCCTGCGCTACGACCCTGCCGACCCTGATTGGCCGAACCGCGACCGCTTCGTTCTTTCGGCCGGGCATGCCTGCGCCCTGCTCTACAGCTTGCTTTATCTTTGCGGCGTCAAGGCGAAGGGCGCGAGCTATCCATCTGGCGGTCGACTTGCGGTGATGTTGGACGATCTCAAGAATTTTCGCCAGGCTGGCAGCCACTGCACGGGGCATCCCGAATATGGCTGGACCTCGGGCGTGGAAACCACGACAGGTCCTCTCGGACAAGGCGCCGCGACAAGCGTTGGCATGGCAATTGCGGAACGGTGGCTGGCGGCCACGTACAATCGACCCGACTATGCTCTGTTCTCGCACAACGTCTATGCCCTGTGCAGCGACGGCGACATGATGGAGGGGCTCAGCAGCGAGGCAGCATCGCTGGCGGGACACCTCAAATTGTCGAACCTCTGCTGGATCTACGACGACAATCACATCACCATCGAGGGTCCTACTGCCCTTACGTTCACTGAAGATGTGGCAACCCGCTTCGCCGCATACGGATGGCACGTCGAGCGGGTAAGCGATGCAAACGATCTGGTGTTGCTGGGCAAGGCCTATCAGACGTTCATCGATACGCATGACCGCTCCACGCTAATCATCGTTCAAAGCCATATCGGTTATGGCGCGCCGCACAAGCATGACACAAACAAAGCTCACGGAGAGGCGCTGGGCACCGAAGAGGTTCGGCTGACTAAGGAATTCTACGGCTGGGATCCGGACGCCGATTTCAAGGTTCCGGAAGGGGTCGTGGCGCATCTCCGCGCACATATGGGCAAGCGTGGGGACGCCGCTCATGCCGCCTGGCGAAAATTGTTCGCGGCCTATCGTAAACAATATCCCGACCTGGCCGAACAGATCGATCAGATGCAGCTACGTGAAGTTGCTCCCGGGTGGGACGCCACGCTACCCGTCTTCGCGGCCGATGCGAAAGGCCTCGCGACGCGGGACTCATCCGGTCAGGTGTTGAACGCCATCGCGGAACACATGCCATGGCTGATGGGTGGCGCGGCCGACCTGTCGCCGTCAACCAAGACGAGCCTCGAATTTGACTTTGCCGGCGACTTTCAGACCCCAGAGGGTGACCAGGCCGTCAGCTACCGCGGGCGGAATTTCCACTTTGGCCTGCGCGAACATGCCATGTGCGCCATCGGCAACGGCATGAGCCTGTCGAAGCTGCGGCCATTCGTCTCCAGCTTCCTGATTTTCACCGACTACTGCCGCGCGGCGCTGCGGCTGGGCTCGATGATGGAACTCCCGCTCATCTCCATCTGGACCCACGATTCCATCAGCCTCGGGGAGGACGGGCCAACCCACCAGCCCATCGAGCAGCTTGCCTCGTTCCGCGCCATGCCCGGCATGATCGTGCTGCGTCCGGCTGATGCAAATGAGGTCGTGGAGGCATGGAAGGTCATCATGCATCTCAAGGACAGGCCTGTCTGCCTCGTGCTGACGCGACAGGCGGTACCGACGCTCGATCGCTCGATCTATGCAAACGCAGGCGGCGTGGCACGGGGCGCCTATGTACTGGCGGATGCGCCCGACGGCGAACCCGATGTCCTGCTACTGGCGACCGGCAGCGAAGTCGCGCTCTGCGTGACGGCCTATGAACAGCTGAAGGCCGAGGGCATCAAGGCACGCGTCGTCAGCATGCCGTCATGGGAATTGTTTGAAAGCCAACCAAAGGAGTATCGCGACACCGTCCTGCCGCCAACGACAACCGCCCGCGTGGCAGTGGAGGAAGCATCCGGTTTCGGATGGGAACGGTATACCGGCTTCGACGGCGCCATCCTTGCTCTGCATAGTTTCGGCCTGTCCGCTCCATCAAAGGTCGTCGCAGAACACTTCGGATTCGAGCCGGCACACCTCGTTGCGGCTGCCAAGGCGCAAATTGCGGGCCGCCGCTCAATCAAACAAGTCGGGATTGCCCGAACCGAATGAGGCGACCAGCATGACCATGGAAATCAGTGCATTGGCCGGAAAGCCGGCCCCGGCCGACCTGCTGGTCAACGTCGCCAAGCTCGTCACCGCCTATTACAGCCAGGCCCCCGATCCTGCCATCCCGTTGCAGCGGGTTGCGTTCGGGACGTCCGGGCATCGCGGCACGGCGTTTGAGAACACGTTCAACGAGGCGCATGTGCTGGCAATCAGTCAGGCCATTTGTCACTACCGCAAGCGACTGGGTATCGACGGTCCCATATTCGTCGGCATCGATACACATGCGCTATCGGAGCCAGCCTTTGCGAGCGCCCTTGAGGTGCTGGCCGCGAACGGAGCGGAGGTGATTATGGCGGCTGGTGGCGAGTATACGCCCACCCCAGCCGTCTCCCACGCAATCCTGATCCACAACAAAGGCCGCAAGACCGGACTTGCAGATGGCATCGTCATCACGCCGTCGCACAATCCGCCCGGCGACGGAGGCTTCAAGTACAATCCGCCCAATGGCGGGCCGGCGGATACCGATATCACCGGCTGGATCGAACAACAGGCCAATGAGCTACTTGGCAACGGCCTGAAAGGCGTGCGGCGGATGCCATTCGAGAAGGCCCTCTGTGTGCCGACAGTCCATGCGCACGACTTCCTGAACGCTTACGTGAACGATCTCGGCAATGTGATCGACATGGACGCCATTCGCGGAGCCCATATTCGTATGGGCGTCGACCCGCTCGGCGGCGCAGGGGTCCACTATTGGCCCGCCATTGCCGAGCGCTACAAGCTCGACTTGACCATCGTCAATCGACAGGTCGATCCCACCTTTCGTTTCATGACGGTCGATTGGGATGGCCAGATCCGCATGGACCCGTCTTCATCCTACGCCATGCAAGGCCTTGTCAGCCTGAAGGACCAATTCGACATCGCTTTCGCATGCGACACCGATCACGATCGGCACGGCATCGTCACGCGCAGTGCCGGGCTGTTGCCGGCCAATCACTACTTGTCGGTGGCGATTGATTACCTGTTCCAGCATCGCCCTGAATGGCGCAAGGACGCCGCCGTTGGAAAAACGATGGTGAGCAGCCAGATGATCGATCGCGTCAGCGCCAGGCTCAGACGCAGGCTGTACGAAGTGCCGGTCGGTTTCAAATGGTTCGCCGAGGGGCTCCAGGACAACTCGCTGGGTTTTTGCGGCGAGGAAAGTGCAGGAGCAACGTTCATGCGCCGCAACGGCGCCGTCTGGACGACCGACAAGGATGGCATAGTTCCGGCGCTGCTTTCCGCGGAGATCACGGCAAGGATGGGTCGCGATCCCGGCGAGGTTTATCGCAGCCTGACGAAAGAGTTCGGCGAACCGGTCTCTGACCGGCTCCAGGCAACCGCGACCCCAGCACAAAAGGAAAAATTATCAAAGCTCTCGCCGCCGCAGATCAAGTCAAAGACCCTGGCTGGCGAACCCATCCTGTCAGTGCTCAGCCGGGCACCGGGCAACAATGCCGAAATCGGCGGCGTCAAGGTGGCAACGGAAAACGGCTGGTTTGCCGCGCGCCCGTCAGGCACCGAAGATATCTACAAGATCTACGGAGAGAGTTTCCGCGGAAAGGAACACTTGCGCGCCATCCTGGCCGAGGCGCAGTCGATCGTCGACCATGCGCTCGGGGCAATCAAAGGCAACTGAACCGGCCCCACCGCTGGCGGTGATCGATGCCTACTTCCCGAGGAGATGCTCCCCAGGATAAATGATCGTTCCATCCTCGCGAATGACAGCGCCGGGCGTCACGCTGGCCTCCTCAACATGCTCGGCCCCAAGGATGTGCATGACGCGTTCGCCTTCTCCGAGCAGGTAGTCGGCAATGATGCGGCGGTGGCAGCGCCACCAGACGGCTTCCGCGCACATGATTGCACAGCAATGCTGGCTGCCAAGCTCTCGCAGTTGCGCCAAGCCTTGGGCGAACGGCTCGGTCAGCGCATAGTCGGCGTAATTGCGAAAACCACTTACGCGCCAATAGCTATTGGGGGAAGGTTCCGACCCACGCGCTTTGCCCCGCAAGCCGCCAAGCGCAGCGATATGTTGATAGCCAATCCGCCACGACGCCAACGCGCCCGGAAGGCTTTCGCCGTTGAACTGCGGATTGGTGCGCGAACGTGGCATCGAGCGCACATCGACAACGAAATCGACGCGAGACTGCTGAAGCAGTTCGGCGAACTCGACGATCGTGCGCGTGGAATGGCCTATGGTGAAGAAGGTACTCGTTTCGATTCCAATCTGGGGGCGCATGGCGACCGGCCACCTCGGTGCGGATCGTAGCCGGTTTATCCTCCAGGTCAAAAAGGCCCTGTATCGGGAAGCGATTCACTGGAACCGAATTCGAGCGCGACGGTTGAGTGATGGATCATCGCCGTTCGACCGCGCCAACCAGGTGCGAAACGGCGTCATGGTTCCGTGAGAACCCCTATTACCCCTGGTCGAGCCGCATGGCGGATAGATTCAAAGTCGGCGATCACGTGAGCTGGAATTCGGAAGCCGGGCGCGTCAGCGGCACGATCGTTCGCGTACACACACGCGATTTCGAGGTCCACGACTACACACACCATGCGAGTGCGGAAGCACCGCAATACGAAATCAAAAGCGGCAAGACCGAGCACATCGCTTTTCACAAGGGCTCGGCGCTCACCAAACTTCGCGCTTGACCTCATCATTGCCAGGCGTGATCGACACCAGAAAGTGATCGCCGATGCCCATCAGTTCCCAGCCTCCCTCACCCGACCCGATCCCGGCAAAGCTCAGCGACGCCGACGATCGCATCCGTCTCAATCATTGGATGCCGCCCCAGCAGGGAATTTTCCCACGCATCCGCATTGGGACTCGCTGGATCAATACGCTATGGGCGCTGCCGATCGGCGTCGCCGCGCTGCTCTGCACTGATTGCCTTGGCACAAAGCTTGCGCGAGCTTTCGAGCGTGACCGCCTTCATCCAGAACCATCCAGGCATCGCGCAATCGGCGCCGGCGGTGGACTCCGGTTTCCCTTGGTGGCTGCAGGCACAGCATTTCCTGAACATGTTCTTCATGCTATTCATCATGCGGACAGGCCTGCAGATCCTGGCTGATCATCCACGACTGTATTGGGGCCGCGGCTGCACACCGGGGAGCGTTTGGTTTCGCTTCCAAGTGCCGGTGCCTAAGGACCGTATCTGGACCGCCAAGGATGATTCCGTCACGCTGCCGACATGCTCGGCATTCCCGGATTGCGCCATACGCTCGGCCTGTCGCGTTGGTAGCATTTCTCGGTCAACCTCTTGTGGCTGATCAACGGCATCGCCTTTTACTGTTCTCCACCGACCAACGGCGCAGGTTGGTGCCGTTGACCTGGGAGGTATTTCCGGCCGCACTGTCGACAGCGGTCCAGTAAGCCTCGCTGAACTTTCCCGTCGACGAGGGCTGGACCCGCTACAAGGGCCTCCAGCAGCTCACCTACTTCATCACCGTCTTCGTCGCGGCGCCCATCCAGGTTGGTCCGGAGTCGCCGAATGGGGCGCGTCCCCCTGCGCGATATTCTCGATCTGGTGAAACCGACACCGGAGGCCCGCTACGCGGTGTTTTACTCGCTGGCCGATGGAGCCGATGGCGGCCGCTAACTACGACGTCCACAAGATCAAAAACATGTATCATCACCTGACAATCCTCGCATACGAGATGAACGGTGCGCCAGTCAGTATCCTGCATGGCGCACCTTTGCGGCTGCGGTGCGAAAACGAACTCGGTTTCAAGATGGTCAAATGGATCGCAGCGATCGAGTTCGTGCGCGATTTCGCCGACCTCGGTTCAGGCCAGGGCGGTTACAGCAAGGACCATGAGTTCTATGGCTATCGCATGCCAATCTGACGTTCGCCCGCGCACGTCGGTGACCGAGCCGACGCGGACCGATGCCCCATCGCTATCTCAAACTGAAGAACTTGCAGGCAGGCAACGTCATGGCGCTGCAGGGTCTCAAGACGTACGCAATGGGTAGGTGTGGACGGCGGGCTGGAGCGTCACCGGTGTCACGTCCGCGTGGCGCATCGACAACGAAAGGCTTGCCCTGACGTTTGTCCGCAAAAAACGCCAATTGTCGTTACGCCCTTAGGCAAGCGGCCGAGATCGACGTTTGTTATGTTCCGACATGATCGGATTAGGCGATGCAATTTTTTGCGGTCCGGACCTACTCATCTCATATACTTTACCGTATCAATTGGAAGCCGCGTAATTGCTGGGAGGTTGATCGACAGCGGTTCAAAAACGTTCGTTCGCCTCTAGCGTCGAAGGTTACGCTCGAGCAAGATGCGGCCCGGTCTCTAAAAATTTCGAACTGATCGAGGGATCTGGCGGATCTCTCCCGAGTGAGGGGTGTCGGTCAGTCAATCCACACTCGCAGCTTCCCCCGTCTGATCAGCCCCGATTTGACCGATCGCGTCGCAGTCGCTTCAGGCCCTTCGCAGCCGGCTGGGCGTGCTTCTGGACGCGCTTCCACAACCGGTTACGGGCACCACCCGCCGTAGACAACAGGATGGCGCCGAACAAGGCTGATTTGGTTGAACAAGCAAGCTGCCACGCGCGATCCTGCCCCGGCAGATGCTGAAGCACCAGCCGCTGGGCCGCTACCGGATGGCGACGACGAATTGCACGTTGGTGCTATTCGATCAACATATGTGCCGCTCGAGCCGCTTCCACAAAAGCCGTCCTCGCGACATCGGCCGGAATGCCGCCTTGCACCGCCTGTCGGCAGGCTCGCAGGGCGGCAAGATGTTTCTGGCTGCCGGTATCGCGCCAGTTGGCAGTCAGGAGCTGTGTCGCTTGTTGAGCGCTCATAAGGGTCCGGATGTCACCGCTCACGCCGGTCGCGACGGAAACGGGCTTTGAAAACCACCCATCGTACATTGGCCGCCTCTCAAAATGAGAATGCCTCTGGTTTTATTCTTGGACATCGAAAACGTCGCCATCCGTATATATCGTATGACGATATGAATTTATCAAGCCACCTGGCGCTGAGATGACAGATTTAACGCACTGCCAATTGACATGGAACGAGCGAGCCAGGTACCGGGAAAGAACCGATCCAGACAGGGTAGAAGGCTCCGCTGGTTGTCGCAATCGTCGCTGCGCTCTTCATTGTCATGCAGGCACTTTTCGTGCTTTGGCCCATTTGATATGCGTCGCAGGACCAGTGAGGTGCGGCCTGCACGGACGAGCGTCTCGTCGAACGGGTACTAAGGACGGTCTTCGTCATCCAGGAATATCCGCTCTGCTGCGCCGCTCAGATCGTCATACTGGCCGGACCGCAAAGACCACATGAATGCTCCAAGCCCGACGAGGCCTAGCAGGATCGCGACTGGAATGAGGACGGCCAGGTAATTCATGGACGGCTGCCAAGGTGGACCGACAACCGATCTAAGGATGGAAGTTTAGTTCGGGATGCGGGAGCGTCCGAGATTCTCAATCTTGTCGCGTTGGCTATCACCAAGATTGAGGAAAACGACATAGCTAACGCAGCAAAGAACGGGGTTACGGAGCCGGCAATAGCTATCGGCACCGCAATGGCGTTGTAGGCTATGGCCAGCGCAAAATTTTGGCGGATCAGCGAGCCGGCTCGGCGCGAGACGATCAGTGCATCGTTCACCGCTGAGAGGCTCTCTTTGAGGAAGACGAAATCGGCAGCGTTGCGGCCGACATCTGCAGCGGTAGCCGGTGCCATCGAGACATGGGCGGCGACAAGTGCGGGAGCGTCATTCAGTCCGTCGCCAACCATCAGGACCCTTTTGCCGCAGCGAGCCAGCTCGGCGACTCGCGCCACTTTGTCTAACGGCAGGAGCTCAGCCGAAACTCGGCCGATGCCGAGTTGCTTTGCAATAGCGTTGACGACAGCAATACGGTCGCCTGACAGGATCTCGCTAGCAATCCCGGCGCGCATCAAATTTCGGACAGTCCGTGCCGCATCAGGGCGTATCTGGTCTTCAAACAGGAACGTCGCTAGCCGTTGACCGTCCCTCGCCAGGACAGCAGCCGTGCCCATGGGCGAGCAGTTTTCGTCTTCCGATCCCCTTCCAAGTGCCCAACCGGCGCGGCCCAGACGATAGCGACTGCCCTTCGCAGAGCCCTCCAGTCCGAGACCGGGAACCTCCTCGAGGTTGTCGAAGGAGAATGTGGGCATTGATCGACGGGCGGCCTCCACGACGATCGCCCTGGCCGCAGGATGGCGCGATCCGGCCGCGATTGCAGCGCCAATGCCAAGGGCCGAGGGAGGGATTACGTCGACATTGGTCAGGCACAGGTTTCCCAGGGTCAGCGTTCCCGTTTTGTCGAAAAGGACCGCATCCGCCTCGGCGAGACGTTCTAGCGCGGAGCCATCTTTGACCATGATGCCCCGCTCGAAGAGGCGCCCCGTGGCTACAACCTGAACGATAGGAACGGCAAGCCCGAGGGCACAAGGGCAGGTTATAATGAGGACGGAGATCGCGATAGATATCGACAGGTGCCAATCGCCTGTCGCGTAAAGCCAGCCAAGAAGAGACACCAAAGCGATCGTGTGGACTATTGGTGAATACAATGCCGACGCACGGTCGGCAATGCGGCGATAACGCGCGCGTCCTCCCTCGGCGGCTTCCATCATCCTCAACATCTGTGCCAGAAACGAGTCTTCAGCGCGTGCGGTTGCTCTTACGGTGAGCGGGCCGTTGAGGTTCAAGAGCCCGGCCTGCACTGCCGTGCCGGGCGCCGCAGAGACGGGCGCACTTTCTCCTGAAACCAGCGAGTGGTCTAGCTCAGAATTTCCCGTCTCTACGATGCCGTCCACCGGAATCCTGCCGCCCGGAGCGATGAACAGGAGCGAGCCGGGCTCAACGGCCATCGTTGGAACGTATCTTCGAGTGCCGTCCGCATCGATTAGTGTTGCGCCCAGAGGCGAAAGCCTGGCCAGGCCAGAAACCGCCGAACGCGCCTTTTCACGCATCATATGTTCCAGCGTGCGCCCGATCAGAAGAAAAAAAAGCAGGGTCGTTGCCGCGTCGAAATAGGCGTGCGGCGCATTGTGGGCGGTGTCGTATAGACTGAGGCCAAATGCCAACGCCACGCCGATCGAAACCGGAACGTCCATGTTCGTGCGGCTGTGTCGTAACGCCGCCCACGCCGACAGGTAGAAAATCCGCCCGGAATACAGAAGTGCCGGAAGAGCCAAAGCGGCCGAAACCATATGGAATGCTTGCCGCGTTTGGCCGTCAGCACCAAACCACACTGACACTGACAACATCATGATGTTCATGCTGCAGAAGCCGGCAACCGCCAGCGCCCTGACAAGCCGAGGCAGTTCGGTATCCTTCGCGTCGGCTCCGAGAGTAAACAGGTGCGCCCGGTAACCAATTCTCTCAAGCGACCCAATCAGATCCGGGACTGTATCTTCGACCGCACGCCAGCGGACGGCGGCACGTTTCATGGAGAGGTTGACACGCGCACTGATGACCCCATCCAACGAAGAGAGCGATTTTTCCACCGCCGCCATGCAGGCTCCGCAGTGCATGGCTGGAACCGAAAGGTCGGTTTGACGCGTGCCGTCGCCGAGGTCCCGGCTGCCCAGCAGGATTTCCTCGGGCACTATGGAATGGAGTGTCTCAAGTTCGAGCCGGGCGTCGGCTGGTGAACAGCAGGACATGCGACCTGGCCGATTCAGCGAATGGCTTTATAGGCATGCCAGGTGGCATGACCCAACAACGGGAAGACCACGATCAGGGCGATGAGACCGGTGCCGACGCTTACCGCAAACAGGGCCAGCACAATCGCTCCCCACGTGATCATGGGGATAAGGTTATTCCAGACCATCGCCATGCTGGTTGCCATGGCCGTCAACGCGTCTGTCCGCTGATCCAGCAGCATCGGAACGGAGAAGACGCTGATCGCAAAACCGAAGGCGGCGAACAGCCCGCCGATTAAGGTTCCGATGATGATCATGGCCAATCCCATAGGGCTCGTCAGAAGTACGCCGATGATGTGATCAAGGCCGGGAAATGGCCGGATGCCGAAAAACAAGGCATAGATGAGCACCGCCGCCCGCATCCACAACAGCATCAGCAGGCAAAGCAAGAGACCGGTGAAGAACATATGCGCGCCAGCACGCGGCTTGACCCGCAGCATCGCACCCAACGTCGGCTGCTCCCCGTTTTCGATGGCCCTGCTTTTTTCATAGAGCCCGACCGCGAGAACAGGAGCCACAATCATGAATCCGGCAAGAGCGGGAAACAGGATGTAATCCCACTCGAGGACGAACATCGTCCAGATAAAGACGACCGAAACGACAAAGACGGCGAACCCATAGACGAGGCTGGGACCAGGCCTCACCATGAGATCGCGCCAGCCTGCCGTGAGCCACCCGAGGGCCGCGCCCATCGGCAAATGTCGCTGGCGCTGTGGATTTCGGGTTTCCTCGATGCCCGAGACTTCGTTCAGCAAGCCGTAGCGTTTATCGACATCACTCATCTTGCTTTCCTCGCGAGCGGCCCACGGGTCTCTTTTTCAACAGTCGGAATTCGCGGCTCTGAATCTGCCGCTCGAGGGGTCGGGTGCCCTCAGATGCGAAACGCATTCCGGCTGTGAGGTGAATGCAACATAGAGCAGATGCGCGTTCGCCCCGGCGAAAAGCAGCATTGCGGCCGGAACAAGAAGCCAGACCAGGGGCGGAACTCGTGATCGTTTCTGTTTCGCCAGTGCCATTTTCTTCATCCCGTCATGGGCTCTCGAGTCCCAACGAATAGACATAGAGTGCAAGAATCTTGATTTGCAGCGGGCCGAGCCGCTTGTCCCAAGTCGGCATGTGTCCCTGGCGTCCGCCGTGAATGGTGACGATAATGCTTTGAAGGTTGCCGCCATATATCCAATACTGATCGGTAAGGTTGGGCGCGCCAAGATCTGCTTTTCCTTTGGCGTCTTCGCCATGACATGCCGCGCACGTGGTCAGGAAGACTTGCCTGCCCGCTTCGATCGTTTCGATGGTCTTGGGCGTGGAGTCGGTCGGATTGCTGAGTGAATGGACATAGGCCGCCACGGTCTTGACCTGCGCGGAATCAAGCATCTCGTCGCGCCCAAAAGCCGGCATTTGCGAAACCCGGCTGTCAGCGTGACTGGAATTGACGCCCGTCGTGATCGTCTGTGCGATTGCTTCCGGGCCGCCGCCCCAGATCCAGTCGTGATCGCTCAGGTCGGGATAGTTCTTGCCGCCTTTGCCATCCCGCCCATGGCAGGCCGCACAATTATCGCCGAAGAGCCGGTGGCCGGTCTGTTTTACGACGTCCATCAACTGCGGATTCGACCGCACTTCGTCGTAGCTCGAATTCCCTATGGCATCGGACCATGATGCTCGGTCGGCGTTCGCCTCGACGAGCTTCTCCGCCACGATCTTGCGCTGATCGGTGTTGAGCAGACCTTTGGTATAGGTCGTCCCCAAAGGCCAGGTCGGCATCACGAACCACCAGATCACGGCGAACAGGTGCGTGATGACGAGGAACATCAGAACGCCTCGCGGAACGGGGATATCGAGTTCCTTTATGCCGTTCCACTCGTGTCCGGTCGTCGCGTGGCCGCTTGCGGCGTCAATTTCCTCTACTGCCATGGCGTGTCGTCCCGATCGAGAATGTTCTTCTTGGCATCATCGAACTTCTTGCGGTTTGATGGCCAGAACGCATAAACGCAAACGCCAGTGGCAAATGCGATCAAGTAGAACAGGCCCCAACTCTTAGAGAATGCGACGAGCGTGTCGTGATCCATCGTGCGTACTCTGTTGCCTCGTCATTGCTGTGAACCCTCCGCTTTTTCCGACGCCGCTGTCTGCTTGTAGGCAGCGTCCGTCAGGCGCCCGAGCACTTGCAGATATGCGACCAGCGCATCCATCTCGGTGAGTTCGGTCGTAACGCCGTCAAAGGCGCTCACCTGGGTCTTCTCGCCATAGCGTTCGACAACGCCCGCCGAGAAATCGCTGTCGGGAGTCGCTTGGCCAAAGGCATCCCTCGCCGCATTGGCGATCATATCGTCGGTATAGGGCACGCCGACTTCACGCATCGCCGCCAGCTGCATACCGAAATCGGCTGTTTCCAGCGCAGTGCGGGCGAGAAACCGATAGGACGGCATGTTGGATTCCGGAACGACGTCCCGCGGGTTCGTAAGGTGCGTTACGTGCCAGAGATCAGAGTACTTGCCACCAATGCGCGCAAGATCCGGCCCGGTACGCTTCGAGCCCCAAAGCATGGGGTGATCGTATTTGGATTCGACCGCAAGCGAATAGGGCCCATAGCGCTCGACCTCGTCACGCAAGGTACGGATCATCTGGCTGTGACAGGCGTAGCATCCCTCTCGTTCATAAATGTTGCGGCCGGCGAGCTCCAAAGGCGTATAGAGACGCATGTCAGGCGCCTCTTCGACAGTCTCGTGGATGGTGAACAGCGGCGCGATCTCGACAAGGCCGCCGACGCTGGCAGCGGCGATGATAGCCAGGACAAAACCAATCGCCGTCCGTTCAATCTTGCGGTGAAAGATTTCAGGCATGTTCTTACTCCGCGGGGCTCGGCGCTGTGCCCACAGGACGCCCATCCGGCAGATCCAGCTGACTGCCCGCAAGGAGCGGCGTGGCTCGGGCGGTCATCCAGATGTTGTAACAGGCGACGAGGGCCCCAAGCAGGAACAGGAGGCCGCCAAAAGCGCGCGCGATGTAATAGGGATACATGGCGACCAGAGAATCGACGAAGGAATAGGCCAGCGTCCCATCTTCTGTGTAGGTGCGCCACATTAGCCCCTGTATGATGCCGGAGTTCCACATCGCAAAGACGTAGATGAGTGTTCCAGCGAGCGCGAGCCAGAAGTGAACCTCGACAAGGGCGGCCGAATGCATGCGGTCGCGTTTCCACAGCGCGGGAACGAGCGCGTAAAGCGAGCCAAAGGTGATGAATGCCACCCAACCGAGCGCGCCGGCATGGACATGGCCGATGGTCCAGTCTGTGTAGTGCGAAAGCGAATTCACTGGACGAATTGCCAGGAAAGACCCTTCGAAGGTGGACAGGCCGTAGAAAACGGCGGCTACCATCATGAAGCGCAAGGTGGCGTCGTCGCGCACCTTATGCCAGGCGCCGTTCAGTGTCAGCAGCGCATTTCCTGCGGATGCCCAGGATGGGACCAAGAGCATCACGGAAAATGTCATGCCCAGGTTCTGGACCCAGTGCGGCAGCGCCGTGTAGTGGAGGTGGTGAGAGCCTGCCCACATATAGAAGAAGGTAATCCCCCAGAAGCTGAGGATCGACAATCTGTAGGAAAAGATTGGCCGTCCCGCCCGCATCGGCAGGTAGTAATACATCATGCCTAAGAAGCCCGACGTGAGGAAGAAGGCGACGGCGTTGTGACCGTACCACCATTGAACCATGGCATCCTGCACCCCCGCCCAGATCGTGTAGCTCTTGGCGTGCCCAATCGACACGGGCACGGCGAGGTTGTTGACGATATGCAAGATCGCGACGACTACGATGAAGGCCATGTAGTACCAATTGGCCACGTAGATATGCGGCTCCTTGCGCCGCGCAAGGGTGCGAAGATAAAGAAGGAAATACGTCACCCACACCACCACCAGCCAAAGGTCTGCGTACCATTCGGCCTCTGCATACTCCTTTGACTGGGTCACGCCCATGAAGTAGCCGGTGACGGCCAGAATGCAGAAAAGATTAAAACCCAACAGCACGAACCATGGACTGATCTGGCCCGCTAGACGAGCGCGCGAGGTGCGTTGCACGACGTGGAATGAGGTCGCGATGAGGGCATTGCCACCGAAGCCGAAAATTACGCCAGTGGTATGGGTAGGACGCAGCCGACCGAAGGTCGACCAGGCGGCATCGAAGGCGAGGTTCGGCCAGGCAAGTTGCGATGCGATCCAAACACCCATGAACATGCCAAAAACGGCCCAAGCCATCGACAGCGCAATGCCTACCTTGATGGGGTCGTCATAATAGCTGGCCTGCCGGTCTGCCTGCGGCTCAGGCGCGTAGAACGATGACAGCACGAGAAACAGCAGACCAACACTGTAAATCAGCACGATCACGCCGTGCACCCCAAACGGATCAGACTTGCCGAGGGCAGCCATGGCAACGCCTACCATCGCCATCACGAGAAGGATCACTGCCGCGGATTGGCGTTCGCTGGAGGTCAGCTCGGTGATCAATTCAATTCCTCCTGCTCGCCTGTACCAGTCGATACATATCGCTTGATAGCACCATGGCAGTTCAAATCATTGGTTTCAAGCAATGGTGGGCAGAGCGAGCCCCCGGGGCGACGTCTGTCGAGCCAGACGATGGCCCGCCTGGTGGAAGGCAGGTTCGATCGAAGGCTGCCGCTGTCAGATATGAATGCCGATAATGGCAAGGAGCGTTAAAGCCAACGATGTCAAGCTGACCACCACCACGATCGCACCAAAGCCAAAGGCCAGCACGGCTGCCAAATCGCGGTGAACTTTGACTGCATCGGTCATACATCTGAAATAGCGCGTGGCGCCCCTGTCGGCAAGATGGCGGGCTGTCCCGGAAGTCCCTTCGTCATTGCACCGACTCCTGCGGGGAAGCCATCAGGCCGATTCTCCCATTCTTCCGCGTCTAGAGCGGTGAGCAAGGAAGCTGTCACTTTGTCGAACTCGAAGGCTGCCAAGCGCGCCAGTGAGTTGGATGGATGTCGATCCGCTCGCCAGTTAACGCGTTTTTCCAGTATTCCCGATCCTTCGTGCAGGGGAACACAAGCGCATGTTCGCCATCCTCGTTGAGGACGGCTAGTTCGAGCTCAAGATCGAACGGAGCTGTGACGATAGGGTTCCACATGGGCCGAACGTTCATCAAAAGAGGCAGATCTTGCCTTGATCTAAATCATTCTTTTGACCTCACGGAGGTTTCGAGCGCGCCGTAGACCAAAGGCACCCAGAATAGCCCCATAGTGAGCCGAGAAGGAAAAACGGCCGGAAATCGGAAGGAAGCACTGCCGGGCAAACGATTGGGCGGGGCCATTGAGTGCTTTTCAGAGAGAAGAATCCACGCGAAGAAATGTTCACCTTTGTGAACCGCGCTGATATCCAGATTAAGATTTGCCGTGCCTCAATTGCCGGCTTGAACTTGAGCCAACAGGCTCTCGAACACTTTCTTTGCCTTCCCCGACTGTTTGACAGTCGCGGCGTGCGCCAGATTGACCGGTCTGCCGACGACGATCAGCGCCACCATGCCCATCCCATAATGAGCCGCACACTTCACGCCGTATACACCTTCCTTGTCGAGCATAACGGTGATCTGTTCGCTAGTTTTACCTTTGAAGGTCTTTGCACCGTCCGGAATCATGCCCCAGATGCTTTGAGCAATATGTCCCTTGCTAGTAGGCACGAACGTCACGGTGTCGCCCGGCGCTGCTCGGACAAAGTCAGGCTGAAAAACCATCACGCCTTTCTCACCCTTGTCGAGCATCTGGATTTGGTGATCGGCCGCCTGGGCGTGTCCAGCGAACATCGATACCGCGAGTGAGGCAGCGACTGCAAATGCGTGCCTCATGAACTTACCTTCCTGTTCAGGAGTTCGATGGCGGCCTTGTCAGCAACTCGACGCTGGCGACTGGATATCCGGAAGCCATCGATCCGATCTGCCCGTCGGTATTGCATTTAGGTTGGCCTCCGTGGACTTGGTCAAGTCGGTGCGAACGTCGCTCACCACGAGCCATTATCGCCGATGCCGAGGTGCCGCTTGGCTTCGATGCTCATCTTTTGTGGCGACCAGGGTGGTTCATAGGTCAGGGTGACCTCGACGAATTCGACGCCTGGAACGCTCCAGGCAGCGTCGCGGGCCCCCTCCTTCATGTAGTTGGTGGCGGGGCAACCGCGGGTCGTGGTGGTCATCACGATGTTGACGACACCGCCGTCGTTGACCAGGACAGCGTACACAAGCCCAAGATCAACGATGTTGTAGCCCAGTTCCGGATCGATCACGAGGCGAAGCGCCTGCTTGACCTTCTCGTCGTCCAGCCGCGATTCTGCTCCACCCGTCATGTCACGGTCCCTGCCACATCGCCGCCCACGCGAAGTCCGCGGGCGGCTTGTTGGGTTGCGATGCCTATCTCACGCCGCCTTCGAGAGGCGACCGATCTCGACGCGCCAGACCGGCCCCCTCTCGAGATAGGTCCAGGAGAATTGGTGCGGATGTTCTGCCTTCAGCTGGTAGTAGAGGGGCTTGGGATCATGATCGTTGACGAGGATGAATTTCCCCCCGGGCGCAAGCTGATCGACAAGCTCGAAGATCTTCTGGTGCCTCTGCATCGGCACCAGGCTGCGGACATCTATTTCGTTCGTTTCTGCTTCTGTCGTAAGTGCCATTGAATCGTTCCTTCGATTTCAGTGAGGAGCGGCGGATCCAATCTCGTCCCGGGCCGCCGCTCTGGCGAGGCAACTTGCGCTGCGCCGACGGTCATCGATATTCGATGCACAAAGATACATTGTCAATGTATGTTTTAGCATCGCGCCAGAAACGCTGAAAATTGAGCGCCTTGCAAAAGATACCTCTGCAGGGCATCTTTCTGGTGTTTTGACCGCCGAGATGCCGCGTTGGTCGCCAAGAGGACTTTGGATGAGACTGACAGATTTCTCCGATTACTCGCTGCGGTTGCTCATGTACGCTGCGGCCAGAGCCGGGCAGTTGGTCACAATCGAGGAAACCGCTCAGGTTTATGGAATTTCCCGCGCGCACCTCATGAAGGTGGCCAACCAACTGACCCGCGCCGGCTTCCTGAAGGCGGTGCGCGGCCGCTCTGGCGGCCTCGCGCTCGCCAGGCTGCCAGAGCAAATCCGATTGAGCGACGTATTGCGCGCGACCGAGCCCGACTTTGCGCTGGTCGAATGCTTTCGAAGCGAAAACAACTGCCTGATCACCCCGCGTTGTCGCCTGCGCGGTATGCTGAAGGAGGCTCTCGCCGCCTTCTCCGGGACGCTTGGCCGCTACACCCTGGCTGACCTTCTGCTCAGTCCCGAAGATTTCGGCATCCAGCCGGCGGCCTAAGGGCTGGCGACGCTCCCCGCTTCACCTGGTCGCATTGTTTTCCCTTGCTGGGTCAAAGCCAAAAAGATACATTTACAATAGATCTTTTAGCTAATGATGATCACCTTGCCAGCCACTTTCATCGGTCACACGTTGCGCACCGTTCGAGGATTCTTGCCAGCGGTGATGCGCCCGGACCTCACCTGCGGCCTGTCACGCCACGAGCGGCTCGGCCTGATCTTCTCAGCGATCGAACAATGTGGCGTCGACTGCCCGCCCTGCGCGATTTGGGCGCTGGAGCAGGATAGATCCCAGGCAGCGATGGATATTGAACTAACCGAAAGGAGATTGCCATGCTGAGCAATTCGCACGATTTCGTCTGGCCCGCGGATACAGGCGAGCGTGCTTGTCTCGAATCCTTGGTTCGGGGGGATTATGATGGGAGCCATCCTGGTGAAACTTTCGACGACATGAAGCGCCGCATGTCCTTTTCCAGGGAGGACCAAGGCCTCTACCGCGACTGGATGGCGCTTGCCGCGGCTCGAGCCGAGACGGCGCGTGCGGCAAGTCCGAGCCCGATTGCCGCCTGAGGATCTCACATGGCCTACGTCGTCACCGACAATTGCATCAAATGCAAGTACATGGACTGCGTCGAAGTGTGTCCTGTGGACTGCTTCTACGAGGGCGAGAACATGCTCGTCATCCACCCCGACGAGTGCATCGACTGCGGCGTGTGCGTCCCCGAATGTCCAGCGGAAGCAATCTTCCCGGACACGGACCCTTCAGCCACTCCGGCCTGGCTCGCGCTCAATCACGAATATGCGTCCTCCTGGCCCAACATAACACGCAAGAAGATACCGCCCGCCGACGCGAGAGTCTGGGACGGAGTGCCCGGAAAATTCGACGCCCATTTCAGCGGCGAACCCGGTGAGGGCGATTGATCTGGGGCCGTTCACCTGACCGCCGACGGTGCGGGGGCAAATCAATTTCGGTCGACTGGTCCGGCAGCGGCAGGCGGAATGGTCCGCAGCTTCGATTTCTGTACTCGCCGGGTTTTGACGCCGCCAATCTCGTCGGTGGCGCGCACAACCGTTCCGCAGCATCGCCTTCCCAGATGCAAGACATTTGCCATTCCCGCAAAGAAGCCGGGCGGGAAATCGATAAGTGTTCCATGCTTCAACGGAGGCGAGGAAGCGCATGAAATTGTCTGTTTTGCAAAAATATGGTGAGGCGCGCCTGCCGCGCTATACCAGCTACCCACCGTCGCCGGAGTTCTCGCCTTCGGTCGACGTCGACACCTATGCAAACTGGCTGTCGCACCTGCCGCGAGGCGCTCCGGCCTCCCTCTACCTGCATATCCCCTTCTGCCGCTCGATGTGCTGGTATTGCGGCTGCCACACCACCGTCACGGCCAAAGATCAGCCCATCGTTGAATATCTGGATCTGCTTCGCAACGAGATCCAGATGGTCGCCGCGCAGGCGGCGCAGCCACTTCATGTCGACAGGGTACACTTCGGCGGCGGTACCCCCACCATCGTCACGCCAGCGGATTTCGTAGCACTGACGGATCTCTTCGCTTCGCTTTGGCCGAGACCGCGAGATTGCGGTCGAGATCGATCCGCGCACGCTAACGATCGAGATGGCGGGAGCCTTGGGCGGCGCGGGCGTCAGCCGCGCCAGCCTGGGCGTACAGAGCTTCGACCCGGTGGTCCAGAGAGCGGTGAACCGCATCCAAAGTGAGGAGACAACACTGGAGGCGGTCGACCGCCTGCGCCAGTCCGGCGTAAGCGGCATCAATTTCCACCTGATCTACGGCCTCCTCACCAGACGGTTCGATCCTGTATCGACGAGGCCAAAGTCGCAGCCGCCATGCGGCCTGACCGGCTTGCAGTGTTCGGCTACGCTCATGTGCTGTCAAGAAGCATCAGCGCATGATCGAGGAACCGACCCTGCCTGATAGCGTCGCTCGCATGGAGCAGTCGCAGGCCATAGCCGAAACGCCCGTTGCCGCGGGGCTGCGTTCAGGTCGGGCTGGATCATTTTGCGCTGCCCGACCTACGGGAAAGTTGCGGCGCAACTTCCAAGGCTATACCACCGACAATTGCGAAACGCTGGTCGGCTTCGGCGCCTCCGCTATCGGCCACACCCGTCATGGCTATATTCAGAACCAGGTTGGCCTCGGCTTCTATGCCGGTTCGGTCGCTTCCGGCCGACTGGCGACCGCCAGGGGCTACCGGCTGACCGATGAAGACCGCCTGCGCGCGGAGATCATCGAGCGTCTGATGTGCGACTTCACAGTCGACGTGCGGGAGGTTTGCGGGCGGCATGGATTTGATCCGGCCGTGTTGCTTACCGACAATAGAAGGCTTGCCGAACTCGCCGATGAGGGCATCATCGACGTCGCCGAAAGCATTATCCGGGTACCGCGCGATCATCGGTTCCTGGTCCGCGCAGCTGCGGCTGCTTTCGACGCTTATCTCCATCGGTCGGGCCGAGGCCACAGTCAGGCCGCCTAAGCGTTGTCAATCGAAGGCAAGAATCCGGGAGCGGTTGACAGTTAAGGCAGCACGACCGCGCCAACAAGCATTCCTAGGCCCTAACCGAAGTAAATCGCGGTCGCAAGTTCACGGGCCTCGGTGCTTAAGAATGGAGCGTGAGTGAGAAGCGCATAGGCGCTGGCCGCTACCCCCATTCGGCGATATCCGCCCGGAGTGGGGCATCCCGTTGCGAACCCTCTAGGGCACAAGCTTGAAGTTGTGCGCCAATATACGACATCCGAACGAGACCGGACTTCGGCCAATCAACGGCGCCGACCTCGTGCCAAGGACCCGCGGAACCAGACCCGCGTCGCGCGACCTATCCCGAAACGATTCAGTTGTAACGAAGGACCTGCCCGCCTCCGGCGGATTGACGCGCCCGACGAACTCGCTTGAGGTCCCCACCGCCGTCCTTTCGCGCCAAACCACCGGCATCATAGGCTACTCGCTCTTCGCCAAGCCCCCCGGCGTTCGCGATCTGCCGCGTCTTTCCAGCTATACCTGGCTCGACTTGATCGGAGCGGAACAGATCGAGATATGCGTGCGCCGCGCTCAATGCCGCCGCCCTGGCATTGGGTCTGCTTTCCGATAGGCCTCCTCATGCCCTGATACGAGTCCATCCACCCTCATGCGACAGGATGTGGACCTCGACGCTGGCATTGCCGTGGACGGCGGCTGCGATCGCGGTCGCGTCCATCAGGTTGAAGGCGGTTGACAACGCATCCGCCAACGCCGCCTGCCCGGCCACCACGGTGACGCTGGCATGGCGCTGCGGTGTCGCGCCGCTGCGTGGATCGATGATGTGGCTGAACCTGCCTTCCGCATCGAAGCGGAAGCCGAACGGGCTCGACGTCGCAACCGCGCGATCCTCCACTTCGAGTACCTTGAGGATTCGAGCCGAATCGAGCGGGTCGGAGAGGCCGGCACGCCACGGTCGGTCGCCCGGTGCCGAACCGATGGCGCGGCTTTCGCCCATGTCTACCATGGAGCGCTCGACGCCGCCGGCTTTCAGCAGATCGACGACCCTGTCGGTGACATAGCCTTGGGCGATGCCGTTGAGCGTCAGTGCCGCACCTGGCACCGAAAGGTCTATCCGGCTGGTCGAGCAGGCTACCCGGTCGAGGCCGACGCTGCCAAGGCATTCGCGCACAATCCGCGTCGAAGGCCCGACTTCGGCGGCGCCGGGTGTCGAGAAATGGCGACGGTAGGCGTCCCACAACGGCTGCACCGTGGGATCGAAGGCGCCCCCCGTGAGCGTCCAGACGTCTCGGCTCTGTCGCAATATGTCCACCAGCTCTCGCGGCGGCGCGACGAGAAAGAGCTGACGGTTAAGGCGCGTCAGGTCTGAATCGTCCAGGTATAGGCTGAAGATGCGCTCCAGTCGCCGCACCTCCGCGACGACGTCGATGGTCAGCTTCCGTGCCTTGGCCCGGTCGGGATGATGGATGACAAGCGATGCCTGCGCACCCATCGCCTCGCCCTTCCAGGTCACGCCTTCCTGGGCAGCCTTGCCATGCGGCGGCAGTAGCGCCATGCCGGCCGCGGCGGCGCTAATGGCGATCATGCGACGTCTGGTCATTGTTGCAGAAATCATGTCAATCGGCCTCCCTGGTTGACTGCTTCGACGCATCGCCGCCGCTGGCCCGCTCGTCCAATATGTAGGCGCGCGGAACGGCGTCGAAGCCGACCACCATGCCGCCATGGTCGGCGGCGAAGGTCCTCGCCGCCGCCTCCGACGAAAAGGGCACGGCTTCGGCCGCTCCCATGCCGCCTTTGCGATCGCTGCCGACGACGAAGAAGGCCTTGCGGGCGTCAACCCAGTTGTCCGCACCAGGCTTCTCCCAGCTTGCCGCCTTGGCCATGTCGGAAACATAAATAGCTCTTATTTCCTTGGGCTCTTCCGGCAACATGGTGAAGGCGATCGTGTCGCGCGCCGAGGAGAACCAGATCGGCTCGTCGTATCTGGCGAGGATGACTTGCCCCTTCGGGCCGCCATGCTCGAGGATGTTCATGCCGCAATAGCGGCCCATCGCCTCCTCCGTCATGGCGAAGGGGGCGGGGGGCGGCTCCGGCTCGCGCTGACAGGCGCCGAGCGCGAGCAGGCTTGCGAGCAGGCTTATCTTCAGATGTGGCCTCACAGTTCCCTCCGCGAGAAGGCGAGTGCTGCAAGCGCCATCGGCCCGGCAACCCACGCCACGAGAGCCGCGATCAGCGCCATGGGCGCCAATGCGACACTCTGCACGCTCCCCGCCATACCCGAGGCAGCGGCGATCTCGGTCGAGCCGGAGAGATTGAGGATGCGGTAAGCATCGGTAGGATTGAACAGGAGCAGCGCATTCAGCGCGCTGCCGCTGACGTAGTGACCCTGGTCGGCGACCAGAATCCCCAGCAGGACCATGTCGTAGATGACCACGAAGACCAGCCATATGCCAATGGCGATGCCGGCGGCTGTGCCGCGGTCGCGCGCCAGCGCGCTGACCAGATAACCGATCGCCACGAAGACGGCGCCCAGCAGCACCGACGACGCCGTCATCATCGCGAACGCCTTCCAGCTTTCGCCGCCAATCCCTCTGTCCATCGCCACCAGCGCCAGTGCGGCAAGTCCGTAACCGACGCAGGTGGCAAAAGCCAGTATCGCGAGATGACCCAGGAACTTGCCGAGCAGCACCTGACGGCGGCGCACTGGATAAGAAAGCAGCAGCGTCATGGTGCCGCGCTCAATCTCGCCGACGATGGCATCGTGGGAAATGAGCAGCGCAATCAGTGGCACGACGAAGATGGTTAGGCTGGCGAGGCTGATCACCACCACATCCAGCGCGCCGACCCCGACAGCGCCGGCAGGCGCGCTCCCGAGGAAGACGAGGGTCAGCGCCAGAGCTGCCAGAAGCCCCGTGGCGGCGATCACCCAGCGGTTGCGCAGGCCTTCGCGCACCTCCTTGGCCGAGAGCAGTAGGATTGTGTTCATTGGGATATCCTCCCCGCGAGGAAATGTGCATAGAGCTCGTCAAGGCCGGGCGGCACCATATCGAGATCCTCGAAGGGGGCGCCCTCGCCCACGGCGCGGCGGAGGAAGGCGGCCTTGACCTCAGGCGTGGCGTCGATCTCGACGATGTGACCGTTGATCTGCCTGAGGCCTTTCGGCTCCCCCATCCATTCCCTCAGCCGCCGCGCGCCGCCCTCGGCAGCCGTGAGGCGGATCCTCGTCGGCAGGCGTGCGATCCGGCGCAATTCGTCAAGCGACCCGTCGGCGATCTTTCGGCCTTCGTTGAGGATAACGACTCGGCCGGCATTGCCTTCCAGTTCGTTCAGCGCATGGGACGACAGAAGCACCGTCGTCCCTGCCGCCTGCATCTCGCGCACGATCCCATAGAACTGCTGGCGCAGCTCAGGATCGAGCCCGGTGGTCGGCTCGTCAAGTAAAAGCACCGCCGGCCTGCCGATCATCGCCTGCGCCAGTCCCAGCCGCTGGCGCATTCCTTTGGAATACGTGCCGATGCGTCGGTCGGCGGCATCGGCAAGGCCGATTCGCTCCAGCAACGCGTCAGCTTCCTTTGGCCGGCCGTCCTTGAGCTGGACGTAGAAGCGCAGCGTCTCGCGACCCGTGAGGGCCGGATTGAAGGAGACGTTTTCGGGAAGATAGCCCAGCCGTCGGCGAACGGTCACGTCTCCGTCGGCCGGATCCTGCCCGAGCACGGAGACCGAGCCGGAAGTGGGCCGCGCAAGCCCGAGCATGAGCTTGATGAGCGTGGTCTTGCCTGCGCCGTTGTGGCCTACGAGGGCAATGACCTCGCCTGCGTTGGCCGAAAAGGACACACCGTCCACTGCCCTTACGGAGCCATAGTGCCGCGCGACTGCGTCCAGCTCGATGTTGAAGCTCACGGCTTTCCCCTTTTCTCGATGCTGTCGGGATACATCAGCGGACGGCTGTCCATCACGCCGCCGGGAAACACCCCCGGGAAGCGCGCCTGCGCCCAGCGGATCACCTGCACGGCCGGGCTGTTGACCAGCACCTTCGCCGCCGGCGTCTGCCACAGAACCCTGTCAATCATGTCGTTCGGCCGATAGGGCTTGTCGGCGATCCCGTCGCCGTCGAGGTCGAAGGCCGGGTTGTCGCTCCAGTAGTTGCCACGGCCGCCGCTCGACCAATCGAGTGAGCGGGTCCCGACATATTTGACCTGATTGCGGTTGCGCACGAAGGCGTTGCCGGCCATGGCGTTGCCCTCGGAACCTGCCGTAAAGTGCACGCCGATCTCGCAACCCTCGAAGCGATTGCCACTGAAGCGGTTCTTGTTGGCATTGTAGATGAAGACACATTTTTCCGGGCCTATGCGCATAGCCGAGGGCGTGGCGAGGACCGGCGCCGCGCTATCGGCGTCTGGCAGGTCCTGATCCGCGACGAAGCGTTGGCCGTTGCTGGTCCAGCGGCCGGCCGGCTGCGGGCCGCCGCGCACGACGTTGCCGCTGATCTCGGAACCATTGGCGTAGTTGAACAGGAGGCCATTGTCGCGATCGCCGTCAGACACATTGCCGGTGACCTTCAGGCCGTTGGAATACATGATTGCATAGCCGACAATGTTGCCGGTCGATACGTTGTCGGCGATCACGCTGTCGTTGGTGTACATGTAGTGGACGCCGAAACGCAGGTTGGCGAAGGCGTTGCCCCTGAATTCGTTGTTCCTGCTGGCATTGGCGAAGATGCCGTCGCGGCCGAAGTGGATGTCATTGCCGATGACCTTCGCCCCCGGCGCGTTCCACACCGAGACGCCGCTGCCGGACCGGCTGGTGCGCCCCTCGCGAAGACCCTCGATGCGATTGTTGCGCGCCACCGCCTCGCGCGCCCCGTGCAAATAGATGCCGTAGAGGTTGCCGACGAGGGAATTGTTCTCGATCTGCGCGCGCGTCGCGCTCTGGGTGGCGAACACGCCTGCATCCATGGCGTCGAGGTCCATGCCGGAGCCTTCGATCTCAAGACCGCGCACAGCCGCATCGGGCGCCAGCACGGTCACGACGCTGCCCTGTCCGTTGCCCTTCAGTGACGCGCCCGGCTCACCCTGCAACGTCAGCGATTTGGCGATGACGACCGGCCCGCGATGCTCGCCCGACGCAAGACGCAGCACGTCGCCGGGCGCGGCAGCGTCCACCACGGCCTGCATGGGCGCAGCACCAGCAGGCACGGCAATCTCGGCCGCGGAGGCCGCACAACCGGGAACGGCGGCGAGAAACGCCGCCATTCCCATCACTGCCAGGTGCACGACGCGGAACATGTCCTAGGCGCCTTGTGGCTCTACGAACATGCGGCCCTGCATCTCCATGTGCATGGCGTGGCAGAACCACGAGCAGTAGTACCAGTAGACGCCAGGCTTGCTTGCCTTGAACGTCACCGATGCCGTGGCTTGGGGGGCCACCTCCATGTTGATGCCGTAGTTGACGATGGCGAAGCCGTGGGTGAGGTCCTCCACCTCGTCGATGTTGGTAACGTAGACCGTGACCTCGTCGCCCTGCTTGACGCTGAAGCTCTCCAGCCCGAAGGCCGGCGCCGAGGACGTCATGTAGACGCGCACCTTGTTGCCGTCGCGGATCACCTCGCTGTCCACCGTCAGGTCGATGCCGTCGGCCTTCGCCTGCTTGACCGCATCCTCGAAGAACGGATCGGCCCGGTCCCAGATGCTGATCGGGTTGATCTTCGAGCGGTGGACGAGGGTCGCGTCGTGCGGCTCGGCGAAGCTCGGACTGTCATGCACCAGCACCATCTGGTCGCCGGAAATGTCAATGAGCTGGTCATTCTCCGGCTTCAGGGGGCCGACGTTCAGGTAACGATCCTTGGAGAACTTGTTCAGCGAGATCAGCCACTTGCCGTCCGCCTCCTTGGTCTGGCCCATGGAGGTATGGTTGTGGCCGGGCTGATAGTGAACGTCGAGTTTCTGGCGGATCGGGTCGACCTTCTCGCCAGCGAAGGAGCGCTTGGCGTCCTCGATGTTCCACTTGCAGATCTGGCTGTCGATGAACAGCGTGGTGTAGGCGTTGCCCCCGCCATCATAGGCCGTGTGCAACGGCCCGAGCCCCAATTCTGGCTCGGCCACCACCGTGTCGCGCGGCTTGATCTTGTCGTCGAAGAGCTCATCGAACTTGCGCACGTCGAACACCGTCACCGTTGGCGACAGCTTGCCGTTGGCCACCACATGGATGCCGTCCGGCGCGGTGTTGATGCCGTGCGGGCTGTTTGCCACCGGCACGTATCGGGTGTAGGGCGAGCCGTGACGCCCGTCTATGACCGGCACGCCTCCCATTTCCTTGTAGTCGCCCTTCTTCACCGCGTCCTCGATGCGCTTCAGGTTGAAGATGACGACCCAGTCCTGCTCCTTCGCCATCGTCTGCTCGAGGTTGACGCCCTCCTCGGAATTGTAGCAGGTAGAGAAGGCGTACTTGCCCTGGTAGTCGGCGTCGACATTGTCGAGGTTGCCGTCCACCATCACCTGCCAGGCGACCTTCATCGTGTCGCCGTCCACGGCACTGAAAATGGAATGGTACTGCTTGCTATCGTCCAGGATCTTGCCGTCATTGGGGATCGGCACGCGGTCCTCGCCGTTGCAGAACACGTAGCCGGTCCTGGGATATTTCTGCACGCGCAAGCCGTGCACCGTATGCTGGTTCGGCAGCTGGATGATCTTGTCACATTTCATAACGTCGAGCCGGATGCGGGCGACGCGCGTGTTGGCCTTGTCGTTGACGAACAGGTAGCGGCCGTCATAGGTCCCATCCGTTTGTGAGGGGTGGGGGTGGTGCAGATCGCCGTTGAGGTAGATGCCGCCGCGGTCCTTGAGGAACTCGACGGTCTCCGGCAGCAGACCCTCTGTCAGGATCTTGCGGCTCTCGTTGGTCAGGCCCCAGCCGGTGGCGCTGCAGCGGTTGAAGACAGGGATGCGCATCATTTCGCGCATCGAGGGCGCGCCCATGATACGGACTTCGCCCGTCTGGCCGCTGGAGAAGAACACGTAGTACTCATCCAGCTCGCCGGGCTTGACCTCGAATTCCTGCCCGCCCTTCTCGCTGGCTGCCGCCCGCGACACCACGCTTCCGTTCAGCGTCAGTCCCCCGCCGACGCCGGCAGCCCCCGCCGCAGCGAGCGCGGCCGTCGTACCCAGCAATTGGCGCCTGCTGAGGATCGTCTTTTTGTCCTGGTTTTCCTGCGACATGTCCTTCTCCTTTGGTTGGCCTGTCAGCCTGTTGGATTTGTGTCGTTTTCGGGAACTCTTATCGGCAATCCCTTGTGCGTGATGACCGGCGGGCTTGCCGGCCCCTTGCCCGGCTTGGCGGTGGCCCGCGTTGTGGGGGAGGACAACGCCTCGAACTTCTCCCGCTTCAGCCGCACCTGGATCATGTGCGGACAGCGGTGGTCGTCGTGGTAGAGTTCCTGGCAGTGCATGCAGTAAATGCATTCGTTGACATTGATCTGGCCTTCGGGATGAATTGCCTGGACAGGGCATTCCTTGGCGCAGCGCTGGCATGGCGACCCGCATTCGGGATAGCGCTTCAGCCATTCGAACATGCGGATTCGGCCGGGAATGGCGAGGGCCGCGCCCAGCGGGCACAGGTACCGGCAGTAGAAGCGCTCGATGAACAGGCCGGCTCCCAGCAGCGCCAGCGCGAAGACGACGAAAGGCCAGCCGCGCGCGAACTTCAGGATGATCGCCGTCTTGAACGGCTCGACCTCGGCGTAGGTCTCCGCCAGCGACACGGAATAGAGCGACAGGCCGAACAGGCCGAGGAAGATCACGTATTTGATCGGCCACAGACGTTCGTGCAGACCGAACGGGAGCTTGACCTGCGGGACTTTCAGCCATTGCGCGAGGTTATTGGTCAGTTCCTGCAGCGCGCCGAATGGGCAGAGCCAGCCACAGAAAGGTCCCCTGCCCCAGAACAGCAGGCCTCCGGCCACCGCCGCCCAAAGGATGAAGATGAGCGGCGCGGTGAGGAAGAACTCCCAGCTGAAACCGCTCAAGAGCGAATTGATGAAAGTCAGCACGTTGACGACGGAAAGCTGGGCGTTCGCGTACCAGCCGAGCCAGACGAGCGTGAACAGAAGGTAGCCACGCCGCACCCAGGCGAACAGGCGTGGCCGACGCACCAGCCAGTTCTGGAAGAAGAAGATGGCTGTGAGCACCAGCAGGGCGACGACGGTGATGCCGATCTTGACGGCGTTCAGCTTCCAGATCTTCACCCACAAGGGCTCTTCGTTCGCGGAGCCCTGTCCGGCGGTCTCGGGTGTCGCCTGCGCGCCAGCGGCCGGTCCGGGTGCGACCGCTTGCGGTTCCCGCTGTGTTGCGGGCGTTGGCGCCGCCGCCTTCAGGTAGCGATTGGGCAAGGTATAACCGAGTACGAACGGCAAGGTCGCCTTGTCGCGAGCGCCGTAGCTGCGCTGGACGAGCAGTTGCAGCTCCCACGGCTCGGAAAGATCGAGTGAAAACTCGTCCGGGACCGTGAACAGCGCAATCTCGCGCAGGTGCGGCGCGCCCTTGGTCGCGAGGTCCCCGAGACGCGTATGGTTGCGGTCGCGAAAGCGCACCCCTTGCCCGTCCTGCAATAGCTCGATGCGATCGAAGATGCCGCCGCGCACATAGCCGGAGCCCTTGAAGGAATATGCGCCGTCTCCGGCCACCACGATCGCCTGCTGGCCGGGTCTGAGCGACTTCTGCAGTCGCTCATAGGCGGTATCGCCCAGGAGGCTGCGGCCGATGCTGGGCACGCTGACTGGCGCAATATAGAGATCGATGAAGCGATCGTCCGGATTGCCCGTCTCCGGTCGCGCGGCGGCCTCCGGATGGCCGGAATCGGCGAAGGCCTTGGTCACCTCGCCCACAGTCAGGCGCAGGCCGCGCACCGAGCCGTCGCCAAGCAGGGTATTCCAGTCGTGGACTTCAGAAACGGTCGCATCCACTGTTTTCGCCGGGGTGACTGGCGCGCCCGCGGCCAACGTTCCGGTTTCCGCCAGACGGCCACTGCGGATCAACTTCACGGCCGAGCGCACGACGCTGTCGCTCATCACCAGGACGGTGACGGTCGCGCCGCTGACAATGTCCACCTGCGGCAGCTGTTCCTGACCAGCAGCGACGCGGCCAAGGTCCTTGCCGATCAGAGAATTGAGCGCCGCGACGACCTTTTCCTGCGGGATGCCGATGAGGACGATGGGTTCCTTGTGCTCGACCAGCTTGATGCCGTGGATGACGCCCTTGGGGTCGATGCCGACAAGGATGCGGATCGGCTTGCCTGAATAGCCTACCGCGCTGGAGAAGTCGGTGTTGAGATAGGCGTAGCCGACCGGCTTTCCGCTGGACAGAAGCGGCGCCAATGGCGGGCTTCCCATCAGGTCGCCGTAGGCGTCGGCGCCTTGGATCAACTCGCCCGGCCGCGTGCCGGACATAAAGTGTTGCAGGCTTTCGTCGGCACGGCTCTGAAGCGCGGAAAGGGCGAGCAGCGTGAACGCAGCCAGCAGGAATGTCAGCGCGCGTCGCGCTCCGGCGCCGACTTGGCGCGATGCCGCTCGGTCGGTCCTGTGCATCGATGTGGGTGTCGGCATGCGCATCCTCTCCCGGCCGCTTCGGGCGGAACCGGTCTCAGGACACACATATCGGTGGTTTTGCCTGATGGTTCTTTGATCAAACGCAAACAAATGCACTGAGGGAGGCTGTAGGACTAAGCGCTTAAGCGAGAGAAGCTGTCCCATGTCCCGTCTGACATCCGAACCGACGTCAATCCAATCGATGGACGAGCTAATTGCCGTTGCGCTCGCGATGGAGAAGGAGTCCGCCGACCGTTACGCGGCCCTTGCCGAGCGCATGCGCTCGGCCGGCCGGCTGGAATTGGCCGATGTATTTGATCGTCTCGTGCGGGAGGAGACCCGGCATATCGATATGGTTGTGAGTTGGTCGCGCCAGATCAGCCGACAACCGCGAGAAGTCCTGCCGGCCGACGCCGTGCCGCAGGACGTGTTCGACGATGAGGCAATAGGGCTTGTCTCGCCCGAACTTGTGGACGCCTACCGTTCTTTTGCGATCGCCGTCCGAAACGAGGAGCGCGCTTTCGCCTTCTGGTCCTATATTGCAGCCCATGGCGCGTCGTCGGAAATTCGCGAGGCCGCCGAGCAAATGGCGCACGAAGAGCTTGAGCACGCGAAAACACTGCGGCGCGAACGGCGGAAAGCCTTTTTCCAGGGTCGGCGTATGGGGCCGACAGTCCGGGAACCCCACGATCTGCCCAGCCTGGAAATGGAGGTCTGCCAGCGCCTTGAGGAATATTCGGACAGGAATGAGGATCGAAGCGAATGCCGTGATCTCGCCATTGAGGCGCGCATGCTCTCCCTTGATCTCGCATCGGATCCTCTCGAGGATCCCCCGCACGCTGGATCGCCGCCGCCGAGATCCCTGGATGCGCTCTGCGAATGGTTGGCCGATTACTATATCGACGCCGGCGAACAGCTACCTTCGCAGGCCGCCCGGGATCGGGCGCAAGCCCTTGCCACCATCGCCGTCAAACGCCTGGCGGTCGTGCGGGCTCTTGCAATGAAATAGACAGGAACCTGACAGCTTGCATCGGGTCATCATTCACAATGTGAATTCAGTTTACCTCCAGACCGCGGCTTGCCCGGCAAGCTGAGTCGTCGCCGATCCCGGGGCGCGTCCGCGTCAGTTGGCGCAACGCGTCGTGGCGTCGTTCATGCTCGTCCTCGATCGCCATGGAAAATGAAAGAACAATCTCACGCCAGTTTGCGCTGCAACAAAGTGAACCCGCCTGGACCACGGTAGGAATTCAAGGATATTCATCTCGTAGAAAAGGAAAGTAGATCATGAAATACGCAACCATCGCAGCGGCAGCTTTCGCGACCCTTGTCGTCTCAGGCGTAGCCCAGGCCGCCGACCATCAAGTGCAACTGCTCAACAAGGGCGAGCACGGCGTCATGGTCTTCCAGCCGAATTACATCGAAGCAGCCCTCGGCGACACAGTGACTTTCGTCCCGACCGACAAAGGCCATGACGCGGCCAGCATCGACGGCATGATCCCGGACGGTGCGCAGCCCTTCAAGGGCGAGATCAGCAAGCCGGTCACTGTCACGGTCGACAAGGAAGGCGTCTACGGCATCAAATGCGTCCCACACTACGGCATGGGCATGGTGGCGCTGATCGTCGTCGGCAAGCCCGTGAACCTGGAAAAAGCCAAGACCGTCAAGCAGCCTGGCAAGGCCAAGACCGTGTTTGCCGATCTTTTGTCGAAGGTCCCGGCAGGCAACTGAGCCGGAACCCGCCGGATTTGGTCGCCGCCGGCTTGTCCGGCGGCGACCTTGGTGTGCCTGTCGGCATTGATAGAAGAATGCCAGATCGCGATGCCGTGCACACGCCAAGACAGCTAGCCGGCAACCCTATCCTGGCTGGCTGAGTCAACATCGCTGCGAACTCGGTTCCGGTATTAGGCCGCAGCAGGAATGTCTTGCGGCAAAAGGCTTTCGCGTGACATGTTGCTTGGAGCTCAAAACATGGCAAAAGCCGGAAAATAAAGATGAGTCGTCTTGACCGCTCGCTGATCGCCAGCCTATCGGCGTTCCAGGGCCTGACCCCGGCTGAACTCGATCGCATGGTAAGCCAGGCCCGCTCGCTGCGCATCGCAAGGAACCGGGCCGTCTTTGAGCAGGAGCAGGACGCCCATTCCTTCTTCCTGTTGCTGGATGGCCATATCCGCGTCGTCAAGAGTACGGCGGAGGGCGGCGAGGTCACTGTACGCTACATTGGTCCTGGCGAATTGATGGGCATAGCCACGGCTCTTGGCCGCACCACCTATCCAGCCAGCGCCATGGCCGCGGTTGACTGTGTAGTGCTGGCGTGGCCTAGCAGCCTGTGGTCGGAATTCGCCTCCGCCTATCCAGCCTTTGGCGCCAGCACCTACCAGACCGTGGGCAACAGGCTGCAGGATGCGCACACGCGTGTGGTCGAAATGTCAACCGAGCACGTCGAACAGAGAGTGGCCCATGCGCTCCTCAAGCTGGTGAACCAGACTGGAAGAAAGACGCAGGAGGGTCTCATGATCGACTTTCCGATTTCCCGCCAGGACATCGCCGAGATGACGGGGACGACGCTGCACACGGTTAGCCGCCTGATGAGCGCCTGGGAAGGAAAGGGACTGGTCAGAAGCGGCCGCCAGAAAGTGACTGTCGTGGAGCCGCATCGCCTGCTCATGCTGGCCGAGGGCCGGACGCAGAAGACATAGGAGCCGCCGAACGGCCGGAGGATGCAGCGGCTTCCAGATCGCTGCGCAACAAAACTTCATCCAATCCGTGCTCCCGAGCGGCGTCAGAAACCGTGTGGAACGATGCAATCGGACAACCAACGCACAGCATGCCGCGGCGGATGACCACGCGGATGGTCAGCGGCCATCTGCGCATGATCTGGTCCATGGTCATATCGTCACCAATCAAAGATTCCATCGTCGTCATCCGTTTGCGAAGTCGGTCAACTTTAAAGCCATGCACGTCAGTGGCTCTTTGCGCATCGACAAACTCCGGCGCGGAGCCAGCTTCATTGGCTCAGCCTCGCCGGATCACGACGCGATAATGTCCGTCGGGCTCGAGGGCTCCGCGCCAGAGATGGCCGCGCGCCTGCAGTTCCTCGAGTAGGAAAATCGGCTCGCGGGGCAGCAGTGCGACAAGCGTTTGTCCGGGCGACAGCGCCTCGACCCCTTCCAGCGTCCGCACCAGCGGCTCAGGAGGCTCAAGGTCGCGATTGTCCAGTTCGACGACAGGCGCAGGCCAGGTCTCGCTGGCGGGGGTTCTATCAACCGCCGGCGCCGGTTCTGGTGCCACAGGGTCCGGCTGCTGGTCGGCCGGCGTGAAGATCACCTCCCAGTCGCCATTGCCGATCTCGCGCGCCGCCGGTTCAAAGCCAAGATTGCCCAGGACATGAAACAGGGGGATCGGCTTGAAGGTAGCAAGCAGGCGCAGGCTCTGGCCGGGGACGAGTGCCTCGACCGCCGCCATGATGGCACTGAAAGGTTCCCCGCCTTCGCGCAGGATCGGCCTGACATCGACATCGTAGTAGGGAAGGGCCATTGCTATCTCCAGTAGATTTTCCATCAAGGTAGGGTGGGCAGGAAAAGTCGTGGCCGCGAGGCGCCTTCGGGCAGGCGTTTGTCGTCCGGTAGGTTGGCGAGAAGGCGCGCGAGGACGAGCTCGGCGACAATGGCCAGCGTCGCAAGCAGCGTCACGGCGGCTGCGGCACGAAACAAGCCAGGCTGGTCGCCGAGCAAGGTTGCCGTGCCAGCCATCACTCCAAGGAAATAAAGCGCGAACCACATCCAGCCACGTCGTTCGATGACGAGGTCCTGGACTCGTGGGGTCGGCTTCTTGCCCATGACCGGGCCATAGCATTCCAGCCAGGTCAGGAACGGCACGATCTTGTAGAGCTGCGAAAGTCCCAGCCCAGTTAGCCAGCCGAAGGCAACGAGATAGAGAAGCGCGCCGACATGGTGTTCCAGCGTTCCGGTCGCCAGCAGCGCAAGCAGCAGAACCCCCGACAAGGCGAGTGCCAGAAAGGCAGCTTGGGCCGCGCCGCTGTTCAATTCGATGGCACGGCGCTTGCGGAGTCGGTAGAAGAACGAAAGGTCGAGCCCGTAAAGGACGAGGGCAGCCATCCCGAGTACCACCGCCAGACCCGTAGCCGAGCCGGCCGCCGCCGCAAGTCCCACCTTTCCCAGAGCGGCGGCGATTGGCGAGGCCAGCGCGGTCAGGAGCAGTGCGACGACCCCTGTCCACCAGGACACATGACTGGTGGCGCGCTCCCGGTCCGGCGACAGCATGAACATGGGCAAAAGCCGGTAGGAGACGCCGATCGCCGTGAAACTCAGCCACCCGCCAAGCCCAATGGCGATATGGACAGGAAGCGCCTGCACCCGGAAGTCGACCACGGCCAGCGCGGGAAGATAGCCCGAAAGCAGCAACGAGAACAGCGCGCCGAGGATGGCCGTGACGAGCACGCATACCAAGCCCACGGCAACGAAACGCGCGGGAAGCTGCAGGTTCGCGCGCCAGAGCGTGCCACCGAGCACACCGCAGACGAGCAGGAAGCCGGCAGGCAGAAGCGTGCCTGCCGGGGCGAGCAGAGGAATGCCGGTATCGAAGACGCCGGCCAATTGCAGGAAACCCGCCAGAAGAAAGGCGAGCCCGGTCAAAAGACATATTAAGGCGGGCAACACCAACCGTTCCCCGCGCAGAGGCTGCGCGATCAGCACCGGCACGAACTGAAACAGGGCACCGCACATCAGCATGCTGAGCCAGCCGATCGTAACCATGTGCACGAGGACCAGCGTCTCGGGCGTCTCCGCCGCCACCGCAGGGAAGCCATAGCCGGCGACCATCAACATCTGGGCAGCGACAAGAAAGACCAGCGCTACGGTGAAATATGACATCGTCCAGCGCGATAGCGCAGTGCCTAACATAGCCTTTTCCTCGCAGCGCCTCCTTGACGGACAGCGCATCAAAACCGTCGAAACTTCGCTGTGCTTTCCGGCGAGGGAAGCCTTACTGGACTCCTCTTGCCGAGGCCACTCGCGCCCAAAGTTTAACCTGGCCTGTTTCAATAGACTTTGTCCAAACGCAAACTTTTTTGCGAGCGAAGCATTTTCTCTTCGACGTAAGGGGCGAGCCCACTGGACTGGCGGACGCGCTTGCCTCGATGGGCGTCTCTCGATTTCAGCCTGTCCGACCAGAACGCTGACATACTAGCGCAGCGCTTTTGATGATGTGATCATCGACAAGCGTGGTCAGGCGCAGCGCCGGGCTTTTCGAGGTCATTGTTGAGTTCAAGTAGTGGCGAAACAGGATCATGCCTTCCTGCGGTAGCCCGTTCAGGCCCGTCTGAGGGACAGCCAGTACGCCGGACCGAGCCGCTCGACCGTTTGCGAGGGCGGCGGCGGCGAGGAGTGGGGATAGCCTCAGCGCAGCTATCCCGGTTTCCATGGGGAGACGACGGCGACGTTGAGGAACAGTTTTAGTATAGTACCAATGGCGAAGCGTCGATTTGGATCCGCCAAAACAACAATTGCCGCGGCTTTGGCCAAGCCGTGAAATCATCGACATCAGGTCTCCCCCGCCTCCCCCCGCCGGCGTACGTGCCACCCGAATGCATCGGCTCCACGTATCGGGCACTCTCTCCCGCGAGCGTTGCCGACGTCGACCCCTGCCAGGGTTCAATCGGTTGGCTCCTGCCCGACGGGCGAGCGGAACTCGTCCGCGCGCTCCACGATGTCGGATGTGGAGCCGACACGACACTGCGCAGATAGCGGGCGAAACGTTGGGTCTAAGGGCTTGCGACATTGCCATCGTTCCAGCCGATACCGATAGCTGCGCCTTATGTTCTTGGCACTTGGCGAAGCGATCCGACGTGCAGGAGTTGCGCCGGGATGGCGTATATCCACACACCCTTCTGCGGATGGATGTGGATACGATGCGGTGGTGATCCGCGCGTCACGAAGGCGCATTGTTCGGCTGCCGCGCACGTAATTTGGGTTGAACGAGCATACCGCCAAACAGAACCGCGTATCCGAGGAAAGCCACCACCCACAACGTCGCCGATATGTGGAGAAGTATTGCATCAGTATGGACGAACGCCGCGCCGATGCGCAGGAGAGCCGCGAGTACGATCGCGACAAAGACCGCGCATGTGCCAATGCTCGCCCGCAACTCGCGGCCTGTATGCCCAAGGGTGGCTCGGGTCATGACGGCGAGCGTCATGCATGCCACCGCACCTACGCTGAACGCGTGAATGCCCGCCGCGGAAGGAACTGTCTCCGGTAGGACGGCGGCAAGTCCGGCCAGCAGAAAACCGATCGGCACAAAGACGAACGCTACGTGCAGGATCAGCACCAGCGGCTCGCGGAAGGTGCGATCCCCAGCCCAGCGCCCAAGCCGCATGGCGTTGAGGACCGCTCCGGCGATCAGCATTGCGCCCGTTGCGTTGCTTTCAGAAAAGAAGGCCCAGGCCGCCAATGCGATCGCGGAGAGTGCGATCGTTGCTGCGTCGAAACGGCTGAACGGGGACGGCAGACGTCCCTGATTTTCGCGCGCCAACCAATTCCGGCTGAAACTGGGAACAACGCGTCCCCCTATGATCATTATGAGGACGACAGCAGCCCCGAGGCCGAGCCGGCGGCTTATGTCCGAGATGCCTTGGTAATGGGCTTCGGCATGAAACATCACGTTGGCCGCCAAAAGCACGGCAACCGGCAGCAGCACCTTCAGGTTTCGCCAGTTTCGGCCCGCGATGACTTCGGTCGCGGCGGCGGCTGCTACCGCCAGGAGAAATGCGCAGTCGACTGCGGCGCCGACGAGCCAGCCGGTTTCAGCTGAAAAGAACACCGCAAGCCGTCCTGCAAGCCATAGCAGCACGAGCGCTAGCAGGGGCAGGCCTTGCACAGGCAGACGTCCGGTCCAGTTCGGGATGGCCGTCAGCAGGAATCCCGTCATGATCGCCGCGAGATAGCCAAAGAGCATCTCATGGACATGCCAATCAATGGGCAGAAAGACGCTGGAGGTTGTGATCTGGCCGTAAAACAACGGCAGCCAGAAAAGGATGGCTGCTCCGGCATACAGAGAGCCGAGCAGGAAGAACGGCCGGAAACCGTAAGACAAAACCGCCGGATAAGCGTATCTCATCGTCTTTGCCTTGCTGATCAGATTCTCGAATGACCTTCGTCTTATTTCTAGGCTGTCTTCGGCCCGAGAAGTTTGCGACAGCGCAAACAAGATTAGGAAATGTTAAAAAAAGCCGTAGTGTCCGCCACTTGCCGCTCGCCGGTTGCCTAACATGAGCCGGCTGAAGCGATGCTCGGTACCTAGCCGCCTCGTGTCGCCTTGAGCCTATTCGCTTTCACGGCTCTGTTGGCCGCCCACTTCATGCCAACGTTGGGATGGCAATGGAGGGCTGCAATCCCAATGCTTCAGCTTCCAGCCTCGATACCCAGCAGTGATCTGGAACAGTATTCAGTTGATTGCTAACCTTGTCGGGCCGGAGCTGCTTGATACCTTCGAGCGAGTGCCGGACGCGTGGATCGCGAGGAGATGCTGCAGCTCACATTCATGGGCACAATGAAGCAAGGTCGTCGACGCTCTCGAGGAGGATGGTCCCGAGATTGTTGTTCGCTTCGTTTCCGACATGGTCAACGTTACCCCCTCGGCCAACGATGCGGTTGTCGCCGGCGATCCCAGACAGATTGTCGAGGTGATCGATACGTGGACGTTCGCAATGTGAAACCCCGTTAACGAAACGCAATGCCATGTTGATCGGACTTCGAGTGATTACGCGGGGCAAGCTCGAGCGTCCTGTAGGATTGCGTAGACTACCGGATCGCCGCCAGATGGTCGGAGCGTGATCGGGTTTCATTGCTGCTCTCATTTTGCGGACGCATCGCATGTGCCGGATGATTGTGTCGGCGAGACACGGCATGCTGTTGGTGAGCTCCGTATCGTGATACGATATAAATAGACAAGGCCGTTCTTGCTAAAAGCGATCGCAATCAAAAATGACGCATCCGCAAAAACCACGCCCCGCCATCAGCCAGGCCGACTACCAGCGGCTGTCGGAGTTTCGCTATCTGATCCGCCGCTTCCTCGAATTCAGCCAGGTCCAGGCGGAAGACGCCGGCCTGACGCCGCGCCAGCATCAGGCGCTGCTGGCGATCAAGGGTTTTCCGGGCGGCGGGCCGGTAACGGTCGGCGACCTCGCGGAGCGCCTGCGCATCCGCCACCACAGCGCCGTCGAATTGGTCAATCGCCTTGGCGATGCAGGGCTGGTCGCAAGGGATCAGGACAAGGACGATCACCGTCGTGTGCTGCTGCAGTTAACGGAGCGTGCCGACGACCACCTGGCCGATCTTTCGGTTGCGCATCTGGACGAGCTTTCGCGGATAGAGCCAATGCTGAGACCCTTGCTGCGTCATGGCGACGAATGATCCGGATAGTTTGGATCGACTTCATTGGCATTCGTCGCAACACGCAGCCTCTTGCACGACGACTTGGGGCAGCCCGTCCGACGTCAGCAAAAATAGCGACGGTACATGACCCGATTATGGTTTCCATGCGTCGCGCCCCCACAATCCACGCCAGATCGTCTCCAGCCGTCGGATTCCTTCATCGTCGGATCGCCAGGATAGTACACCTCGTTTAGTGTGCCACGACACCCCATATCCGCTGCATTGCCGTGGCGCGCGAGCGAGCGCAGCATGCCACCCTGAATGGCGCCGAAGCTGTCGCCGCCCACAAAGACAAAAGAGGTCGTTGCCTGCGCAACTTGCTTGAGCACGACGCACCTGCCGAATTGTGGGATCGCGGCGCTTGCCGCGATCCCACGCTCCAGCTACGGTGTCACCGCGAGATGGCCCTTCATATTTGGGTGGAAGCGGCAGAAATAGTCGACCGCTCCCGCGGCCTTCAATGTCAGGCTTGCGGATTTCTTCGGCGGGATCATCACCTCCCAACCGCCCTTGACGGTGGCCGTGTGGGCGAACATGTCCTTGTTCACCCACTCGATCGTATCGCCAACCTTCGCCTCGACCGTCGCTGGCGAGAACACCAGCTTGTCGATGGTGACCTGGATGGTTTGGGCCTTCACCGGCGTAGCAACGATTGTCAGCGCCAGTGCAATCCAAAGATGACGTTTCGGCACCATCAGCGCCGGCCTCATTTCAGCATACTGGCGACGTGTTCGGCATGCTGCTCATGGCCCTGGAATATCATCAGGCCGGTCTCCAGCAGGCTCTTCAGTTCGGCATTGGTGGCTGACGGGATGAGCAGCGTTTCGAGAGCGCCGTCGACCTGCTTGTGATAGGCCACCTCGTTGTCGACGTAAGCCTTGTCGAAGGCCGCGCCCTTGAGCTTGGCGAGCTTGGCCCGCTCCTCGGCGGCTGCCTTGGTCAGCGCCTTGCTGGTAGCGTTGTCTTCCGGCGTAACCTTGAGTTTCTTGACCAGGTCGAGCGCTTGCACATTCACCGCCTCATGGTCGCGAACCATGTCCTTGGCGAAGGCGAGCACCTCCTTGTTCTTCGACTTCTTGAGCGCTTGCTTGGCCGCCTCGACATCGATCACGCCGGCTGTGTAGGCGATGTGGGCGATCTGCGGGTCGGTCGGTTTGTCGGCAGCTTGTGCGAGCGGGGCAATGCCGAACAGAAGCAGCGCGGCCAGGGTGGCTGTGTGACGAATAAGCATGAAATCTCCTTCTCCGGACGCGGGAAGCGCGCCGGCCAGTTTTTTCGGTTGACGGTCATTGGATGCGGGGCGGCGGCAAACGTTCCCAGCTGAATCTGACGAAGGTCAGCCTTCCAGGCCGAGCCGCTTCATCACGGCAGCTGTCAGCCGCTCGCAGCGCCGACCGGCGAAGGGGAAGGCCTCGAGCAACACTGGCCCGATCTGGTCATCCAGCGCCTTGCGTAGCAGGGCCCGGGCGCGGTGAAGTCTTGTCTTCACGGTTTGTGGCCGCACGCCGAGCAGTTCCGAAGTCTCTTCGATGCTCAGGCCCTCGATCACCCGCGCCACAAATACCATCCGGTAGATATCGGGAAGGCTGTCAGTTGCCCGTTCTACTAGTTGGAGGATCTGCCGTTGCGCCATGGTCCGCTCCGGATCGTCGCTAGGGTTGAGAGGGAACTGGATGATCTCGGCCTGCGGGTTCTCGGGCATCGCCACCGTTCGCCGTCTTTTGCGCAGGCGGCCGAGCGCTTCGTTGATGACGATGCGCGACAGCCATGTGCCAAGCGATGCATTGCCGCGAAAACTCTCGAGATGGGCGAAGGCCCTGACATAGGCCTCCTGGACGATGTCCTCGGCTTCGGCGTCGTTGCGCACCACGCCGCGCGCGATGCGGTAAAGCCGCTGGTTATGCGTCTTGATGATGGTGCGGAAGGCGGCGCCGTCGCGCGCCACAGCGCGCTGTGCCAATTCCAGGTCGCCAGAGGCAGCGATAATTTCGGTCGCGTCTCGTCGAACATACGACATGAGCAGTCTCCTTGCCCTTCAATAGATGGGTCTCGACAACAAGGGTTCCCGAAAATTCGTCACACCGGAATCGACGACAGGAATTCGCACCTCTGCTCGGTAGGTTGACCATGCGCGGGCGTGCGCGTGACGCCGCGCGATACCGTGCAGGCTAAAGGAAGACCTTGGTGCAGACTGCCGTGTTCGCGGCAGCCACCTCGGCTCGCCATTGTTCGGACTTGAGCCTAACATAAAAACTGCATCCAATTACGGACAAAAATCGTTTGCTTGATGAGCCGATTGGCGAGAACATAACGTCGTGAGAGCGGAAGTATCTGGCCAATCATTTCGGTCTGCGGCACGTCTCGACGCGGTTAGAGGACACATCAGTCAAGCGCGATGCACGCCCGTTTGATCGCTCACGGCCACAGGCTTGAGATTTTTTGGTACCGGTTCACGCCGTATGACACGATGTGCGTCTTCCGCGTTGCGAGCAGCGATGATTATCCATGAGATGACACGAGCAGAAATTGGTACGGTTCTTTCCGAGAGCCGGCTTGGCCGCTTGGCATGTGTCAAAGACAACCGACCGTATGTAGTGCCCATCCATTTTGCTTTCGCTGAGAACCATCTCTACAGTTTTTCGTTGCTTGGCCGGAAGATCGAGTGGATGCGGATGAACCCGTGGGTGTGCGTCCAGGTCGATCAGTTTTCTGGCAAGCGCACGTGGCGAAGTGTGGTTGTCAACGGTGTCTTTCATGAGTTGCCCGAAGACCCGGTTATGAGGTTTGACCGTGGGCATGCGTGGGACCTTCTCAGAAAACGGGCCGATTGGTGGGAGCCCGGCGGCCTAAAGCCAAGCAGCCAAAGATCGATGAGGGCACCCGAAACTATTTTTTATCGTATTCGGATTGAAAGCAGTAGCGGCCGGCAAGCCACTGTCGATGACGAATTTTAACGCTGATCGAGACGCGCGTTTTCGGCACCGGTTAGGACGACATTCTTTTGTATGAAGGCTCCGGACCTTGGGAGCCTAACTCCAAATAATGCTGCGTCCTCCCTGGGCGAAACCACAAGACTGGCTCTTTCGGCTGTCAATGGCTTGCGATGTGCTTGGTGCATCGGATCAACGGACCGCCAATCCGCCTCGCAGTCATCGAGGCGATAGCACTGCGCGAAAGGCAAGAAGTCCGAGACCGCCTAGCACCGCCACTGTTCCTTCGCCTGCGCGTGGGTGAGGATTGGCGTGATGATGACTGGCCTGGTTGCCGGTTTACCGGCGTAGTGACCTTGACGATGCAGCGCAGGATCTCGGAAAAGATAGGTCATGCTGAGACGGATCTTCTTGGTGGGATCGATGACGTCGTTCCGAAAATTCGTCACACTGGGATCGATGATAGGAACTCGCGCCTCAGATCGAGGTTCGTGTCGAAAACGCCAAACATGCGTTTGGTGACCATGTGCGTGCCGTGCGCGTGGACACCGCGCGATGTCATGCAGCCATGCTCGGCAACAAGCACGACGGCCACTCCGCCCGGCTGCAGAGCATCCTCGATGGCGCGAGCGATGTCATCCGTGAGCCGCTCCTGTATCTGCAGCCGGTGGGCGCAGGCTTCTACAACCCGTACCAATTTGGAGATGCCCACCACTCGGTTGACGGGCATGTAGGCGATGTACGCTTTGCCGTGGATTGCCGCCATGTGGTGTTCGCAGAAAGAGTGAAACGCTATGTCGTGCAGTTCAACCGCTTGGTCATAACTGCCGATCTCATCGAACGTTCGCTCGAGCAGCCTCGCAGGATCTTGCCGATAGCCCGCAAACCATTCTTCATAGGCGCGCACGACACGTGAAGGCGTATCGATAAGTCCGGACCGGGCCGGATCGTCGCCAGCCCATGAGATCAGCGTGCTGACCGCCGCCTCTGCATCGGAGCGCGTCGGGCGCGCTCGGGCGACTGGCCTAAGCTCTCTCACTGAATTTCCCTGGGCGGCTGCCGGCGCGGCGTCTTCAATGCCGTCCAGAATTTGCGATTGCAGGTCCATCGATCTCTCCAGTTCCATGCTCTAAATCATTGGATGCGCTTAGCGAGGATTGGTTCCCGAAGGCACGACGCAGACAGGAAAGCTTGCCGACCGTGGAAACTGCCCCGACCTCTGCGGAGTAATGTCTCACAGTATCCTTGGCTATATCTGGCGCCAGATCTGCATCGTCTCCGGGACCGTTGAAGCGCTCCAGCGTCGTACGTGCGGCCATCGCTGCAGCGCCGCACTGATCTGCGTCACGACGCGATACGCGGCCGCCCGGTGGCTGTCGCGACGACGATGGCTTCGACGAAACTGCGTTCGCCTTCGATTGTAGCAACCCTTATGTCCCGTGCGATCTCGATCCGCGCCTGGTCGGTTCCGGCGCGCTCGGCAAGGCCTGCCGCCAAGGCAAAAATGTGGGCCTCGGCGGCAGCCATCGCTTCGTCCTCGGTGTCATAGTCGTCCAACCGCTCGCCTGAATTCAGACGGAAAAGCCCGATCTCGGGCTGGCTGACGCGCGCTTCAGCCGACATCCTCACTTGCCCGACGACGGCACCCAACGCATTCGCGACATCGGCGTGTTCGGCGATGCTGCAGTCATTGCCGATCAATTGCGGTAGACCGACATAATGGAGCGCGGCGGAGGCTCCCAGGCCGATCACCGGCCGGTCGAGTGCGATCGACAGCCGCGCCATGCCGCCTCGCCGGCCAACCGCCCGCTGTACCAGCGGATTGGCAACGGACAGGCCGCCATCTAGCCCGTCCTCGGCAAAGACTGTTTCAAGAATGGCTTCGGCAGAACGCCGGGTGACCGCAGTGAGGACCATCTCGGAAAAGGTTTCTGCGTCTTTGGCGACATGATGCCCCTGCCCGTCGCGCTTGCGTGCGAACAATTCGGCGCCCAGTCGAGCCGCGACAGGATCCCAATTGTCCTGCCGACCGAGCACATGGGCCGCGTCGGATGGCGTGAAGCCCGCGATGTGCACCAGACCACGGGCAACCAGCCGATTGAGTGTCGCGACCTGTGACGTCGATACGAGCAGCCGGTCGAGCGCGGCGGGAATCGCCGAAATGTCGGCATACAGCCGCGCCTCGGTAGCTGTCAGGCCCGCAGCCAGACGCTCGGGCACGCCTGTGCGCAATGCGAAACGGCCGTCCAGCCGGCTGGCGTTGGGGCTGAGCAATTGCCGCTTGAGTCCTTTGTATATGGCATCGCCGTGTTTCACCGCGGCCAGCGCCAGCGGCACGAGCCGACGGGGGCCGAGAACGATGGTCGAAGTCAGCGACCGCTCATGAAGCGAGACTTCCGAATCTCCACCAAGACCAAAGGTGCGCATGGCGACGGCTTCCACCATGGTTCGCATTCCGCCGACAGTGGCGCCCTCCGGATCGAGCCGCAGGCGGCCACCGTCGAGAATGGCGATGTCCGTGGTGGTGCCGCCAATGTCAGACACCACGGCGTCATCTATGCCGCTCATATACCGCGCTCCCACCAGGCTTGCCGCTGGTCCTGACAGGATGGTCTCGATCGGCCGCGCGCGAGCGAATTCCGCGGTGACAAGCGCGCCGTCGCCGCGCACGACCATGAGCGGAGCGGCAATCCCACGTTCCGCCAGAAAGCCCTCGGTAGCGTCGACAAGGCGATCGATCATCGAGATCAGTCGCGCATTGAGAAGCGTCGTCAGCGCCCGACGCGGGCCACCGAGCTTCGACGACAGTTCGTGCGAACAGGTCACGGGAAGCCCGGTACGTTCGCGGATCACGTCACGTACCGCGATCTCATGTTCGGGATTGCGAACCGCGAAATAGGAGGCTACTGCGACGCCTGAAACCGTGTCGGCGAGAGACGGCAGCGCAGTTATGAGAGCGTCCAGCACCAGCTGACGCGGTTCGCCGTGGACGTCATGTCCGCCCGGGCAGAAGATCACGGGATCGGAGCCGAGGGCTTTTGACAATCCGTTCCGGGCAAGATCGGCTCCAGCGAAGCCGATCATCACCAGCGCGACCCGTCCGCCCTGCCCTTCGACGAGGGCGTTGGTTGCGAGCGTGGTCGACATCGAGACGAGCTTGATCGCACCGGGTTCGATGCCAGCCTCGGACAACACAGCGTCGACGGCGTCGGCTATGCCCTCGGCAAGAGCGTGCCGCGTGGTCAGCGATTTGGCCTTGGCCACGATGCCTTTGGATTCCGACCACAGCACGGCATCGGTATACGTGCCGCCGGTGTCGACGCCCAGATACAGGGGCGACGGCTGGTGGGTATATGCATTCATCTCGATCAATCGCCTAGCCCGGGTTCGGGTGAAAAATATTTCGCGATCTTGTCTGCTTCGCCGTCGAACGCCTTGGCGTCGGCGGGTGGATCGCGCTTGATCGCAATATTGGGCCACACAGACGCGTACTCCGCATTCAGCGCGAGCCAATCGTCGAGACCAGGCACGGTATCGGGAAAAATGGCTTTCGCCGGGCATTCAGGCTCGCACACGCCGCAGTCGATGCATTCGTCGGGGTGGATGACGAGCATGTTCTCGCCCTCGTAGAAACAGTCCACAGGACAGACTTCCACGCAGTCCATGTATTTGCATCTGATGCAATTGTCAGTGACCACAAACGTCATTCCGTGGCCTTCAGACCAAGCCGTAGGTCATATCGAGGGGAATGCGATGGTCGTCGATAGCAAGCACGCCAGCGGTGTTTTCTGCCAGGACGATCGAGGCTTTCCTCTCCTGCTCCGACATGTACGTTCCCCACAGGGTGACCACGCCGTTGTTCACGCTCACCTCCGAAGTCGAGGGCCACGATTCGGATCGCAAGGCGTCGACAATCTCCATCCTGATGCTGCTGTCGTCGTGCAAGGCCGGAGCGCGCCAGCCTTTCCTGGCAACGACCAGTGCTCGCACCAGATTGGCGCGACTGACGATCCCCACCACCTTTCCGTCGCGAACCACCGGAACTCGCTTGATCCGATTGTGTTCAAGCAAGGTTGCGATCTCGGCGACTGGCGTGCTCTCGACCACTGTCGCAACCTGCCGTGTCATGACGTCGGTCACATGTTCGGAATGAGACTTGATGTAGCCTTCCGCCTGAGCCGTGTTGTTGGTGAACAAATGAAGCCACCAGGAACGAGCTTGCGGCACCGTGCCGATCTCCGCCCGGCGGATCAGGTCCCCTTCGCTAACGATGCCCAGCAGCGCACCTCGGTCAATCACTGGCACGGCGCTGATCCCGTGCGACAAGAGAATATCGGCGACCTCATCCACCGTGCTGTCAGGCCCGACCGCGATGACAGGCGACGTCATGACATCCTTAGCGATCAGCATTTCGTTCTCCTTCACCTGTCTGCGGGCGGCAGAACCGGCGGCAAGATCGTTCCAGAGCCTTCCCCGTCGCCAGCGTGGAGGTGGATCGCGCGATAGAACTCCCTCGCATGGAATGCATAGGCTTCCAGATTGGTCGGATCGCCAGCGAACAGCCCCATATTCTCGGCTTTCCGGAAGAACCAGGGAGCGGGCAAACCGGGATCGAGCGCCTTCACGGCAACAGCCGCAACCAATGGCAGGCCTTCGTCCGCATCATCGTCCATCAATTGTTCGAGCGCATCCCGGATCACCCTTGTTGCGTCTGAACCAACTATGCTCTCGCCACTCTTGCATAGGTGATCGGCAGCCGGGTCTGTGCTTGCAGGAGCAGTTTCTCTCGGAGCCGTCTTTTGAGAGCACTGTCATCCACGAGAGCAATTGGGATGCGACCATCTACATCGAGGCGGGCAGATACCATTCGCCCTACTACATGACGCTCGATGTCTCTGCCGGAAAGTATTCTGCCGAAATCGTGTTCAAGCCTGTCCATTATCATCATCGCCGAGCCCAAGGTGCCCCTCGCGCGATAACGCCAAGAACTCCCTGGCGTTGAGACCTGCTGGCTGGCACCGAATGTCAATTTCGTTATGCACGAGCTTCACTCGTCTTTACCTGCAAGACAAACGAAATTTATTGCCGCTTTAACACAATTATTTTGCACCAGGATTCCCATTGCGGCGGGTGACGCAGCCCTTCCCTTTTCGGATTCGATATGCATCTTTGATGAGCGGAAACCATCGCGCCCCTGATTGCCCTGGCTCTTAGCAAGCGGTGATTTCGGCCCCGAGAGCGGTAACAGGAGATTTATGATGATCACTGGTGCTCAATGCCGTGCCGCTCGCGCGCTGGTCGAATGGACCCGTGACAAGCTCTCCAGCAATTCAGGCGTGGATTCGTTGGTCATCGAGGAATTCGAGCGCCGGATCAACCTTCCCGACCAGGATATCTGCGACACGCTTCAAACCGCGCTTGAAAACGCCGGCGCCGTTTTCATCGCCGAGAACGGCGGCGGTGTCGGCGTTCGCTTGAAACTCAACCGCTCGGAAGTCAGACGAATTGGCGTCCTGGAAAATGAAGGCGGCATCGTCGGAACGGACGCCGTTCCATAGGTCTAGGTCTTCGGAGCCGAAGATTCGACGCTCACAGTCCGCTGCTGGGCAGTTCAGATCCCGCTTGGCTGCGCAGGCGCAAGGAAGGAAGTCCTTCATGACGGTTATCTGGGACGATCTCACCGAGGACGAGCAAACGGCTCTCAAACGAATGAACCGCGGACCTTACCCATCTTTATCGAAAGCCTTAGCCGAACGTCTTGTCTCGCTCGGACTGGCGGAAGAAAGACCGGGCGGGACCGGGATAAACAGGGCGGGAAGAGAACTGGTGATAGCCACCTTGCTTGGCGCCCGCCACGATTAGGCGTGCGTCAAACGGATCGGATAGCAACTGACGACAGGGGCCGCTGACGGCATGCCGGAAGCAGCCGAACGCCACTTTTCTTGAAGGTCCGCAGCGAGCGCTCCCATTCACGCTAGGGAGCGTGGCAGTGGCGCTCGAATCCTTGATCGATGTCAGCAACCTCGCAAACTGCTCCTGCCTCCAACTGAGTGGTCATCGCGCGGCGCGGAGGGGTGTTCTGGGAACCCGCCAATCAATGCCTTGCCCAATGTCATCGGAGAACCATAATGGGCGGAGCCAGGCAAGACTTTGGGCTCTAATAGATGACAGACGACACGGCGCTGATACTGATGATTGTCCTGCCTTTCGCAGGCAGCCTTGCCGCTATCATACTCCCGACAAACGCCCGCAGCGCTGCAGCGATCCTCGCCGGCGCAGTGGCTTTTATCTGTCTGGGTCTGGCGGTCATGTTTTATCCCTCCATACTCGATCGACGTGTGGTGCGCAGCGATATCGAATGGCTTCCGACGCTTGGCCTTGATTTCACTTTGCGCCTGGACGGATTTGCCTGGCTGTTCGCCATGCTCATAAGCGGGATCGGCTTCCTCGTCGTCATTTATGCGCGCTACTACATGTCACCGGAAGATCCGGTTCCCAGGTTCTTTTCGTTCTTTCTTGCGTTCATGGGATCAATGCTCGGGGTCGTCATTTCCGGAAACTTGATCCTGCTGGTCGTATTCTGGGAACTGACCAGCATCTTTTCCTTCCTGCTGATCGGCTATTGGCACCACAATGCAAATGCACGTGATGGCGCGCGCATGGCGCTAACCATCACCGGCATCGGCGGCCTCGGTCTGTTGGCTGGCTTCCTGCTGATCGGCCATATCGTTGGAAGCTACGACCTCGATCGTGTTTTGGCGTCGGGCGACCTTATCTGCTCCCACGATCTCTATGTGCCCATCCTGCTTCTTGTGCTCCTCGGGGCGTTCACGAAGAGCGCGCAGTTTCCGTTCCATTTCTGGCTGCCCAATGCCATGGCCGCGCCGACCCCGGTCTCGGCCTACCTGCACTCAGCGACCATGGTGAAGGCCGGCGTGTTCCTGTTGGCGCGCCTGTGGCCGGTGCTTGCGGGCACATACGAATGGTTCTGGATCGTCGGCTTCGCCGGTATGATGTCTTTCGTTCTGGGAGCCTATTTTGCGATCTTCCAGCGGGACATAAAGGGTTTGCTCGCCTACTCGACCATCAGCCATCTCGGTCTGATTACACTTCTGCTCAGCCTCGGCAGCCCCCTGGGAGCCGTCGCCGCCATCTTCCACATGATGAACCACGCCACGTTCAAAGCCTCGTTATTCATGGCCGCGGGCATCATCGACCATGAGACCGGAACGCGCGACATGCAGCGGCTGGGCGGACTTTTCCGCTTCATGCCCTACACCGCAACGCTCGCGATGGTGGCAAGCGGGGCCATGGCGGGCGTCCCGCTCCTCAACGGATTTCTTTCCAAGGAAATGTTCTTCGCCGAGGCGATCGAAACGCACGCCGATTCCATTCTCGATACCGCCGCGCCCTATGCAGCCGTCCTGGGCAGCGCTTTCGCGGTTGCCTACTCGGCACGGTTCATCCACAGCGTGTTTTTCGGATTGCTGCCGGCTGGTCTGCCTCGCGAACCTCACGAACCGCCGTTTTTCATGCGGTTTCCGATCCAACTTCTTGTCCTCGCCTGCCTCCTGGTTGGGACTGTACCCGGCCTGACCATCGGCCCGTTCCTCCACACCGCCGTCACCTCCGTCCTGGGACCCGCGACGCCACAGTACAGTCTGGCCGTCTGGCATGGTTTCACAATTCCGCTGTTCATGAGCGTGTTGGCACTCGCCGGTGGTGCAATCCTTTATCTGCTGCTGAAGGATTATCTGGCGCACTGCGAGGACGGGCCACCCTACTTCCGTCGTCTCAAGGGCCAGCGCGTCTTCGAGCGCGTGTTGGTGGCGGTTTCGTGGAGAGGTGCCCGCTTCATGGAAAGCCATCTCGGAACGCGGCGGCTCCAGCCGCAACTTCGCATGCTGGTCGTCGTGGCCTTCATCGCCGCCGCATGGCCACTCTACAAGCTCGGGTTCGATCCCGGTCGGCTGACAGTCCAAGGCCTCGACGTCACCTTCGCCGGTATCTGGGCGGTCGGCGTCGTATGCGCCCTCGGCGCCGCATGGCAAGCCAAGTTCCACCGGCTGTTCGCCCTTGTCCTGCTCGGCGGAGCCGGACTGGTTACCTGCATCACCTTCGTCTGGTTTTCCGCGCCAGACCTCGCGCTTACTCAACTGCTTGTGGAGGTGGTGACCACGGTTCTCATCCTTCTCGGCCTGCGCTGGTTGCCCAAGCGGTCGGCAGACGTCACCCGCAGCGTGGCAACGACGGGGGCAAGACTACGCCGCTACCGCGATCTGGCCATGGCGGTTGCGTACGGAACCGGCATGACGATTATCGCCTTTTCGGTCATGACGCGGCCCCCGCCCGCCACTATCGCCGACTTCTTCCTGAAAAAGGCCTATTCGGAAGGCGGTGGCAAGAACGTCGTCAACGTCATCCTGGTGGACTTCCGGGGTTTCGACACGTTCGGCGAGATCACGGTTCTCGGCATCGTCGCCTTGACGGTGTTCGCCCTGCTTCGCCGGTTTCGGCCGGCGCCCGACAATGTGGAATCCCCTGAACAGCAACGCGTCCAGAGGGCATTTGACGAAGCCCGACCCGACCGCGAGGCGGGCGATACGGTGAGCGACTATTTGCTGATCCCTGCGGTGATCATGCAATGGCTGTTCCCGGTGATCATCGTGTTCGCCGCCTATCTGTTCATGCGCGGCCACGACCTCCCCGGCGGCGGCTTTGTCGCCGGCATCGCATTGGCCGCCGCCTTCATTTTGCAGTATCTGGCGGCGGGCACACGCTGGGTTGAAGACAGGCTGCGGGTCCTGCCGGTGAACTGGATCGGCTTCGGCCTTCTCCTGGCTGCCCTCGTCGGCTCCGGCTCCTGGGTGTTCGGATACCCTTTCTTGACCTCGTATTCCCGCTATGTCGAACTGCCACTGATCGGTTCCGTGCCGGCGGCTACCGCGACCCTTTTCGATCTCGGCGTCTTCTCGCTCGTTCTCGGCGCGACAGTGCTGATGCTGGTCGCTCTAGCCCACCAGTCCATCCGCCGACTGCGCGCATCCCGGATTGCCGCGCAAAGCAACGAGGAAATCGCGTAGTGGAGCTTATCCTCGCCATCGGGATCGGCGTGCTGACGGGGTCCGGCGTTTGGCTGTTGCTGCGGCCGCGGACCTTTCAGGTCATCATCGGCCTGTCGCTCATCGGCTATGGCGTCAACCTGTTCATCTTCTCAATGGGCAGACTTAGGGTGAATACGCCGCCCGTTCTCCAATCCGGCGCGGCGATCAACCCTGCGGACTACGCCGACCCCATCCCGCAGGCGCTTGTTTTGACCGCGATCGTCATTGGCTTCGCGACAACTGCCCTGTTCCTCGTGGTGCTGCTGGTATCGCGAGGCCTGACGGGCAGCGACCATGTCGACGGCAGGGAGCCCAACTGATGGAAACGGCAGGTCATCTCATGATCATGCCGATCGTCCTGCCGCTCGCGGCAGGGGCCTTTCTGCTGCTGCTGGACGAGCGTCGCCATGTCACCAAGGCAGTGATCAGCCTCGTCTCGGCGCTTGCGTTGATGGTCATCGCCATCGCTCTGCTTCGCTCCGCCGACAATGCCGCTGCCTCGGCCAGCGCAGCAACCACCGGCGTTTACCTGCTCGGCAATTGGCCGGCGCCATTCGGCATCGTGCTCGTGCTCGACAGGCTGTCTGCCCTGATGCTGTTCCTGACCAGCGTACTGGCGCTCGCTTCCCTGGCCTTCTCGCTGGCGCGCTGGCACAAGGCAGGTCCGCATTTCCATACGCTCTTCCAGCTTCTGCTGATGGGGCTGAACGGGGCGTTCCTCACTGGCGACCTGTTCAACCTGTTCGTCTTCTTCGAGGTGCTTCTCGCTGCGTCCTATGGTCTCGTTCTGCATGGCTCGGGACCGCTCCGAGTCAAGGCGGGCCTGCACTACATTGCAGTCAATCTCGCGGCTTCGTCGCTGTTTCTGATCGGGGTCAGCCTGATCTACGGCGTGACCGGAACGCTGAACATGGCAGATCTTGCGCAGCGAATCCCGGCGGTGCCGGCGCAGGATCGAATGCTGCTCGAAGCCGGCGCCGCTGTCCTCGGCATCGCCTTCCTTGTCAAGGCCGGCATGTGGCCGCTGAGTTTCTGGCTGCCGGGCGCTTATTCAGCAGCAGCGGCTCCGGTCGCCGCGATCTTCGTGATCATGACCAAGGTCGGCATCTATATCCTGCTGAGGCTTTCCCTGTTGCTGTTTGGCGTGGACGCCGGCGCCACAGCGGGCTTTGGCGACTCGTGGCTGCTGTTCGGCGGCATGGCCACCATCGCCTTCGGCTCTATCGGCGTGCTGGCGTCGCAGGCGGTGGGCCGGCTTGCCGGCTTCAGCATCCTCGTCTCATCCGGCACATTGCTGGCCGCGATCGGCATGGCCGATGCGAGGGTCACTGCCGGAGCCCTCTTCTACATGGTCAGTTCAACCCTGACGATCAGCGCGTTCTTTCTCCTGATCGAGCTCGTCGAGCGGGTGCAGGACCCAGCCGCGAATGTTCTATCGGTGACCATGGAAGCCTATGGCGACGACATAGAGGAGGAAGTGGCAGAGCAGGACGAAGTCGGCGTTGCCATTCCCGGCACGCTGGCCGTTCTTGGCATCTGTTTCGCGGCATGCGGCCTCTTGCTCGCGGGCCTGCCACCGCTTTCGGGATTCGTCGGAAAGTTTGCGCTGCTGACCGCGATGGTGCGCCCCGATCCGGTGGCGGACGGCGGTGTAATCGCGGGCTCGACATGGGTCCTTGTCGCGTTGCTGATTCTGTCCGGCCTCTGCGCCCTGATCGCCACAATGCGCGCCGGCATCCAGATTTTCTGGGCGCCGATCGGAGGCACCGTACCCCGCGTGCTGCTCGTGGAGATCGCGCCAGTAGCCTTCCTCCTGGCGCTCTGCCTGTTGATGACGATCCAGGGTGGACAAATGATGCGCTACATGGAGGCAACCGCCCAGTCCCTGCATTCGCCTGCGGACTATTTGCGAAATGTTCTGTCCACGCAGCCGATGCCAGGCCCCAACGCATCGAGGGACAAATGAGCGCCCTTTTGCCTTATCCGCTGCTGACAGTCTCGCTGCTCGTCATGTGGATTCTGCTTAATGGGCTGTCGGTCGGCCAGGTGATTCTCGGCGGCGTGATCGCTCTTGCAGCGTCCTTGGCGATGGCAGCGCTTCAACCCGCCAAACCAAAAATACGACGCTGGGACATGATCCCGCAATTGGTCCTGGTCGTCCTGGCGGACATTCTTCGCTCCAACATCGCCGTGGCGGGGATCATCCTGCAAGGCGGGCGGCATGCGCGGACATCCGGCTTCGTGATGATCCCGCTCGAACTGCGCGACCGGACTGGATTGGCCGTACTCGGCTGCATCATCACCAGCACGCCCGGCACCGCCTGGGTCGAATATCATGCCGGCAGCGGCAGGCTTCGGATCCATGTTCTCGACCTGATCGACCAGCAGGCGTGGATCGACCTGATCAAGCAGCGTTATGAACGGCGGTTGATGGAGATTTTCGAATGAGCGGCGTCATAATCGCATGGTCCGTCACCATCGCTCAATTGCTTCTGGTCGCCGCCATGGCATGCGCTCTGCTGCGCCTCGCTCGGGGGCCGCGCGCGCAGGACCGGATCCTGAGCTTCGATGCGCTCTATGTCGGCGCCATGCTTTTCCTGCTGACCTTCGGCATCCGTGCCGGCAGCACGGTCTATTTCGAGGCTGCCCTGGTGATCGCGCTGCTCGGCTTTGTCTCGACCGTGGCGCTGGCGAAATTCCTTATGCGCGGCGAGGTAATAGAATGACCCCTCTCGCCGACCTGCCGGTCTGGGCTGCTCTGCTCACGGGGTTCTTCCTGATCCTGGGATCGACGTTGACCCTGCTCGGGTCGGTCGGGCTCCTGCGGTTCAGAAGCTTTTACGAACGAATCCATGCGCCGACGCTAGGGACCACCTGGGGCACGGGCGGTGTTCTGATCGCCTCGATCATCTTTCATTCCGTGCTTCAGTCGAAACCTGTCCTGCACGAGATACTGATCGCACTGTTCGTGACTGTCACGACACCAGTCTCGCTTATGCTCCTGGCGCGCGCGGCGCTTTACCGGGACCGCAGCGAGGGCAACGATGGCGTCCCGCCATTCGAGACGGCCGCGGAATCCCAAGACGAACAACCACGATCATCTGGCGCGTAGGCCACGATCAACTTCGGATCGGCGGCACCGCGAAAACATCCACGTCGACCGATCGCAGAATGCTTTCTGTCACGCTTCCCAGAAGTACCTTGATGAGACCCGAACGCCCATGCGTTCCGATCACCAGAAGGTCGGGCGTCACCTCCCTGATCGCCTCCATGATTGCTTCGACGGGGCCTGCTTCCTTGATACGCAGCGACCAGTTGTCGACGCCAAAGTCGTTCGCCTCCAGAAACGCGACCAGTTCCCTACCCGCCTGCAAACGTTCTGCCGCCACGTAGCGCGCTATCTCGTCCTTGCCTATTCCAGCATTTGACATTTTTCCCTTGGCGAACGCATCGAAACCATGGACCAGCGAAAGACTGGCGTCGCCTATCAGCCCACTTTCCCTCGCCATCCTGATTGCGCGCGCGGACGGGTCGGACATATCCACGGCGGCCATCACCTTTTTGTATGAATGCTCTACCTCAGCATTCACCATGAGCACCGGGAATGGTCCGGTTCGGATCACACGCTCGATGGTCGTTCCGACAAAAATATCGCGGAGCAACTGCTTGCGGTGCGCGCCCATGACAATGAGATCCGCCGAGCCCGCCGCGGCCGCCTTCAGAATGCCGTCGAACGGATCGCCAGCAACAACGGTGGATTTACAGGGGAGCCCCTGGAGTTCGGCGATCGAGACCATTTGTTCTTCAAGATATCGCTGTGCCTCACGTCTTTCGAGCTCGAGTATATCTGCGGGCTGGTCGTCGTCGACGACATGGACGAGCGTGAGTTCGGCGCTGAATTCCCTAGCCACTAGACCAGCTCGCCGCAATGCACGTTGTGAACGGGTGGAAAAATCTGTCGCGGCAAGGATTTTCATGGCAGCTCCTTGTTCCTCGTCCCTGAGATCATAACCGCCTATCGTTCAGCGGCCTTTCGCTCGTGATCCAGCTGACGATGCTATCGCTTATTCGAAGTGGCATCCTAGGCGGCGGCTCCACTGTGCTGCAAGGGCCGCCGGAAATGCTTGATCGGCTTCTCTTGCCGCTGAGCCTGGCGCCCGCGCGGCTTGACTTCGCAAATTACTTCCCCAACTATAGGTGTATGAGTACCGCTGCCAAAATCCGCCGTGATTTTCTTTTCCGGGTTTGCCCCATAGCGGGATCGTAACCCCCGGCTCGGTTGCCATGCGCGCCCCGAGCCGGGGGGTGAACATGTAAAAATTGAACATGTGACATTGGCGCAGGGTTGCATCAGTCCCTGCGGAATCGGCGCATTCAGCAAATTTCCGTCGCACTGACAACCGTTGGCGACCCCTACGCGGGTTCCGGACGCGAGGCAGAACATGAGTATTCAAATGCAAGACAACACGAAAACGCGGCGCAAGCCGAACATCCGCATCTCGAAGTCGGACCACGCGCGGCTATCGGCCCTCGCGAACACCGTTGCCGCCCGAAATCCGGAGGCGGCAGATGAGTTGTTCGCAGAGCTCGAGCGCGCCCGCATCGTCGCCGATGCCTGGGTCTCCGCCGGCACCGTCCGGATGGGTTCGACCGTGACTTTCAAACCCGACACCGGCGATCGGAAAACGGTCACGCTGGTTTTCCCTGGCGATGCGGACATCTCCGAAGGAAAGGTTTCAATCCTCACACCGATCGGCACAGCGCTGATCGGCCTCTCGGCTGGGCAGTCGATCATGTGGACCGCCCGGGACGGGCGTCGGCACGAATTGTTGGTGCTTGACGTGAGCCAGCCCGCACCGGAAGGCGATGTAGCCGATCGGCGCGCGCCAGCGCCTTCGACAATTGCTGCGGGCGTCTAGACATGGGCGTTTCCATCCGTCTCCTCAATCACGCGGGCAGCCTCATCGCGGGAGTGTGACCCCTGCGCCGGCCTATCATGGCCCGGCACAGGGGTAACTTTCCACACCCAATTGCTTGACGCCGGGTCTTTTGCACAGGGCCGGCTGGAGACGCGCCATGCCCACTATCGATAGCTGCCAACTGACCACCAAGGACTACACGATTCTTGAAGTGATGCAGGAGCGCCGACCTGCCTCGGCGATGCCTTGTCGGCGATCCTTCAACGGAAGATTTCGAGCGCAGTTGTGATGTTTCGGGAAGACATCCCGGCAAACGTCGTGACGCTCAGCAGCCGCGTGGCTTATCGGGTAAACGACGGCACTGCTGAAACCCGCATCGTCGCACATGACCACATGCGCGGTCTGGTTGGCATGCTGTTGCCGATCACCAATCCGCGCGGCCTGGCGCTGCTCGGTCTGGCCGAGGGTCAGTCCATTTCCATTCCGACCTCGGACGGCAGGCTTGAAACGCTGACCGTACATGAAGTGGTTTATCAGCCGGAAGCCGCGAGGCGCGAGAGGCTGAAGCTGGCGGGAGTTGCCGAGCCGTGGCCGCTGCGGTCGGCCGGGCGGGGTCTACGCGTCGTCCATCGTTCCGATGAACCGCACGACGAAGCTCAGAACAAAGTCGCGGTGGTCTTCGATGCCGGGTTGACGACCCGGGACCGTCGGCCGCCTGAGAACTCGACTATTCCGATGGCTGTGAAGCCGGGTGGACAAGCGTTCCTTCGGGCCTTGCCTGTATCAATTGAGGCCAACAAACTAGGGTCTGATTATGGATGATTACGACAACCAGAACAGCGCCAAGCCTGAAGATGTGCGAGCCGCATTGAGAGGCTGGGCATTCTTCGCCGTTTTAATGACCGGAATCTTTGGCCTGGCCTACGCTTTGATCGAAATGTAGAGGATCCGACGAAGCCGACCGGCGTGTCGTTGCAGTCTTTGCGGTCAAACGCCGTGGCTTCGCGCCGGGAGCGACGATCATTTCACCACTTGCTTCAGACCGCGGAGCGCCTCCTGCACGTCGGCTCGCGCCTCGTTTGCTTCGGGATACACTGCATAGGCCGGATAGGTGAATTCCGGCGCGCCTTCTACCACCTCCAGTTGCCCGGCCTCGATATGGGGAGCTGCTGCGCCCCTGCGGAAATAACCCACTCCGCCGGCGCGCAAGATGTAGCTCAGCCCCAGCGGTCCCAGGCCGACCATCAATCCCGGCTCGCCGAAGGCAGAGGAACTGGCACCATGCTGGGCTGCAAACAGCGGCCCCCAGTCGACATAGACATAGTCCTTGGAGCCGCCGGGTTGCCCATCTCGGTAAATGGTCCGGACCAGGACGAGTTGCTCTTCGACGAGAAGCTCCACCTTGAAACCCGGCAGCAGCTTAGGCGCATAGAGCACCGCGATGTCGAGTACCCCGGTCCTGAGTTGCTCGATCAGTTGGTCCGGTACGCCGACTTGGGCTTGGATGGCGATTTCCGGCCTGGCTTTCTTCATCCAGACCAGCCAATCGAGCAACAGCGGGTTCCATAGGCTGAGTTCCCCGCCCAAGGCAACGACGCTCGTCCGTCCCGAAGGGATGGCGAGCTGGTGTCGAGCGCGTTCCCAGATCTGCACGAAGGATTGGGCGAACCGCACGAACTCGCGCCCCGCCGGCGTCAGTTGCGCACCGTTGCGGTTACGGATGAAGAGCTGACGTCCGAGCTCCTCCTCCAGCGTGCGAATGCGTGCGCTCACAGTGGTCTGGGTGACGTGGAGCCGGTCGGCGGCTTTCAGAAAGCTGCCGGAATGAACGATTTCCAAAAACGTACGAGCGCGGTCGATGTCCATTCCGGCTTCCGGTTTGGTGCAATAATCTTGCATCAATACAGCATTTAATTCCGTTTGCCTTCCCGTTTTTCGCAGCGCAACCTTTATGACGGCGAGATGGTTTCCCTGCAACGGCCAATGGAGCGCGCAAATGTCTGATCAGGAGGATAATCCCTTGGAGACGCGAGAGTACGCCTCTCCGCCGTGCTTCATGCACGAACTTGTTCCAGGATATGCCACCGAACCAGTCGTCCAGGACACCTGGCCGGATGTGTGTCGATGGCGCAAGGCGGAGCGCAAGCGACTGATCGACGAGCGTCTCGCTGTCGACACCGATGAACGCCTCGCGAAGTCTTTACGCATCGCTTCCGCTCTTGACCTGGCTGTCGGCCGGGTGAGCGGCCGCATCGTGAGTGGCTATTGGCCTTTTCGAGGTGAACCGGACCTTCGCAACTGGGCAATCCGGGTGATCGAGCGCGGCGGGCGGATCGCGCTGCCGGTCGTCATCAAAAAAGGCTGGCCGCTCGAGTTTCGTATCTGGGGACCGGGAGACCCACTGGAACGAGGGATCTGGAATATTCTTGTCCCGTCACACGGGCCTTCGGTCCAGCCGGATGTGGTCATCGCGCCCGTAGTCGGTTTCGACCAGGCGAATTATCGCCTGGGCTATGGCGGCGGCTTCTTCGACCGGACCCTGGCCGCGGCGCCAAAGCATCCTCTCGTCGTCGGCGTCGGTTACGCCAGCAGCAAAATCCAGACCATCTATCCGCAGCCACACGACATTCCGATGGATGTAATCGTCACGGATGAATGAATGAGTGCAGGCAAGGCCTAATCCTTTGTGACGGCGGATCGCAGATGCCGTCCATTGTTGAGGCCGTCTTGCCTGCTAGCAGTGAAAGCAGGAAGCACGTCATGTCCAATCCAGCCACAACCTTGGATGACCACAAGCCCCGTTTTCTTGCCAGGTGGCTGTGGTCGACGAACCACAAGGACATCGGGACGCTCTATCTGCTGTTCTCGATCATGACAGGTGTCTTCGGCACCGCGCTTTCCGTGTTGATTCGCATGGAACTGCAGGAGCCGGGACTGCAGATATTCGGCGATCCGGCAGTCTACAACGTCGTCGTCAGCGCCCATGGGCTGGTCATGATCTTTTTCGTCCTTATGCCGGCGCTGATCGGCGGCTTTGGCAACTGGATGGTGCCTATCATGATCGGCGCGCCCGATATGGCGTTTCCGCGACTGAACAATATCTCTTTCTGGCTTCTGGTGATGGCGTTCATCCTCTTCATCACCTCGATGTTCGTTCCAGGAGCGCCCGGCACCCTCGGCCACGGCGGCGGCTGGACCCTCTATCCGCCGCTTTCGACCTCCGGCCAGCCCGGCCCCGCTGTCGACCTCGTCATTCTTTCGATCCATCTTGCGGGCGCTTCCTCAATCCTCGGCGCTATCAACTTCATCACCACAATCTTCAACATGCGCGCGCCGGGAATGACGATGCACAAGATGCCTCTGTTCGCCTGGTCGATGCTGGTCACCGCATTCATGCTTCTCATGTCACTGCCGGTGCTCGCCGGCGCGATCACGATGCTGCTCACGGATCGCAACTTCGGCACGACTTTCTTCGCCCCGGACGGCGGCGGTGACCCGATCCTCTACCAGCATCTGTTCTGGTTCTTCGGTCATCCCGAAGTCTACATCATGATCCTTCCCGGCTTCGGCATCATCAGCCATGTCATCTCGACCTTCGCCAAGAAGCCGATCTTCGGCTACATCGGCATGGCCTATGCGATGGTAGCGATCGGCATGATCGGTTTCGTCGTCTGGGCGCACCACATGTATACGACCGGCATCTCCCTCGACAGCCAGCGCTATTTCGCCTTCGCCTCGATGGTCATCGCCGTTCCAACTGGGGTGAAGGTGTTTTCATGGCTGGCGACCATGTGGGGAGGATCAATCGAGTTCAAGACCCCCATGCTCTGGGCTCTCGGCTTCGTCCTGCTCTTCACCATCGGTGGTGTCACTGGCATCATGGTTGCGAACCCCGGTATCGACCGCGTCTATCACGACACTTATTTTGTGATCGCCCACTTCCACTATGTGCTGTCATTGGGCGCGGTCTTCGCCATCTTCGCCGGCTTCTACTACTGGTTCCCGAAGATGACCGGCTACATGTACAACGAAACGCTCGGCAAGCTGCATTTCTGGCTGATGTTCCTCGGCGTCAACCTCGTCTTCTTCCCGCAGCATTTTCTCGGCATGGCCGGCATGCCACGACGCTACGCCGACTACCCCGACGCTTTCGCCGGCTGGAATTTCGTGTCGTCGATCGGTTCCTACATTTCTACGGCCGGACTTATCGTCTTCTTCATCGCGGTCGCGGAGGCCTTCGCCCGAAAGCGTCAAGCTGGCGCCAATCCATGGGGCGAAGGTGCGACCACGCTCGAATGGCTGCTGCCGTCGCCGCCGCCATTCCATCAATGGGAACGGCTGCCGCGCATTGTTTAAAAGTCACCTCCGGTTCCGAACCGGCGCCCGCTTCGACATTTTGTCGGGAGAACGTCATGAACGAGACAACAGATCCAAACAGCCAGATACTGCTCATGGCGATCATCGCGTTTTATTGGGCGTTTCTAAGCAGTTGGGGCAAACGTCAGTCACGTCCGGGCGAAGACAAGGCAAAACCGGATGTGCCGACTGAGCGTCTAGCCGGAAGTAACGAAATCATGTCTTCCGGCGACACGCCCTTGGAGGTTATCCGAAAGAGCGATCCGAGTTTTGACCCTGCCACGTTTCTGGCCGGCGCCAAGGCGGCTTATGAAATTGTCCTGTTGGCCTATGCAAGTGCCGACATCCAGACATTGAAGCGCCTTGTCGGACCGGAAGTGCTCGACATCTTCGAACGAGCGATTGCCGGGCGCCGGGCTCGGGAGGAGATGCTACAGCTCACCTTCATCGGCATGCGCGAAGCCGCAGTCGTGGGCGTCCTCGAAGAGGATGGCATCGCCGAAATCGCCGTTCGCTTCGTTTCCGACGTGGTCACCGTTACGCGCTCGGCCAACAACGAGATCGTTTCAGGAGATCCCCAGCAGATCATTGAAGTGATCGATACGTGGACGTTTGCCGGTGACATCCAGTCAAGGAAGCGAAATTGGATGCTGATCGCCACAGACGGCGGCTAGCTGCTTGCGTCATTCCGGCGACCGCTGAAGGGCGACTCTTGGACGCTTGTGTGTGGCTTTCATCGCCTGCGCCGCGATTAACCTAAGAGACCGGCGGTGATGACGTTTGAAACGCATCTGCGCTGCAGGTGCGGTGGAGATATGTTGATGGCTTCCCTGCTAAGTCGCCTCGGTTTGGCGCCGGCGCTTTCGTTGTGGAACGACACGAGCGCTATTCGCGAAATGTTGTTCAGCGTCGAACGGCTCCAAGAGCACGCCCGCAGCCTGGCGGCCGCCCAGCAGATCAGGCAGGACAGACCGAACGGGCATTCGCTGCTGAAGCGGCTCACCGACAATGAAGCCAGTCTGATCGCTGCTTATCGCTCCATCTGCGAGGCCGTAAGTGACGGGGCGGCTATCACTCCTGCCGCGGAGTGGTTGATCGATAATTTCCATCAAGTGGAACGGCAAATCCGACAAGTCAGGTTGGATCTGCCACCTCGTTACTATCGCCAACTCCCTACGCTCGCGGACGGCCCGTTCGCGGGCTATCCGCGTGTCTTCGGGATGGCTTGGGCATTCGTCGCCCACACGGACAGCCGGTTCGATGTCGACGCATGGTGCGACTACGTGCGCGCCTATCAAACCATACAGCCACTGACGATCGGCGAACTCTGGGCATCGGCGATTACTCTTAGGATCATTCTTATAGAAAACCTCAGACGGATCGCAGCGCGTATCGTTTATAGCCGCGAGGAGCGCCGCAGGGCGGATGATCTTGCCGACAGGCTTCTCGCGGTGGGCGCGCATGCGGCCGAGCCTCCTAAGTCAGTAATGGCCGAGCTCGATCAAGGGGCGCTCTCAGAGGCCTTCCTCCTTCAACTCGTTCATCGGCTACGCGATGAAGATCCCTCCGTCTCGTCACTGATCACACGTCTCGACAAACGGCTGGCGGCGCAGCAGAAGACCGTGGACGCAGCTGTCAATGACGAGCAACAAAAGCAGATTTCGGCCAACGTTACCGTCCGAAACATCATCACCAGCATGCGCCGCATGTCCGATGTCGATTGGACGGAAATCTTCGAGCGTGTCACCCTGATCGACGCGGTGTTGGCGGACGGCTGCAGCTTTGCGGAGATGGACTTCCCGACCCGCAATCTGTACCGCTCGGCCGTCGAGGAACTCGCCCGCGGATCCGGCCTTAGTGAGCTGGAAATCGCTCACCGAGCAGTTTTAACCGGCGCTCAGGCCGAGCCCGAAGCCTTGGAATCAGACGAACGCCAGACCGATCCTGGCTATTACCTTTGCGCAGGCGGTCGCGTCGAGTTCGAAGCGGAAATCGGATTTCGCCCACGACCTCAACTGTTACTCGGACGGTTTTATCGCACCCTTGGCATTGGAGGGTATATCGGCGCCGGCGCGATCGTGGCCGCGCTGCTGCTGGCGATGCCGATCGTCGTCCATGCTCAAGCCAGCCCGGGCTGGATATGGTTGGGCATACTGGGAACACTCGGGGCCATCCCAGCCCTGGACGCAGCGGTTGCGCTCGTCAACCAGGAGCTGACCCACCGTTTCGGCCCGACCCAACTGCCGGGTCTCGAACTTCGCGATGGCGTGCCCAAACGGCTTCGCACGCTCGTGGTTGTGCCGACCTTGCTGACGACTCACGAGGTTGTTGCCGCGCAAATCGAACAGTTGGAAATCCACTATCTCGCGAGCATCGCTGGTGATGTTCAACTCGCCTTGCTGTCTGACTGGACCGATGCGGCGACCGAGACCGTCGAAGGTGACCAGGAACTCCTTCAAGTTGCCATCGATGCGATTGCGCGCCTGAACCTGCGCCATGGGCAAGCGCCTGGCGGCGATCGTTTCCTGCTGCTCCATCGCCGGCGCGTATGGAATGAGAGCCAACAAAAGTGGATTGGCTGGGAGCGTAAACGCGGCAAGCTTCATGAGCTGAACCAATTGTTGCGCGGTGCCTCCGATACTACTTTCCTGACCCTTGATGGCCGGCCGCCTCAGGTTCCGGAGGGCGTGTTCTATGTCATCACACTGGACGCGGATACGAGACTTCGGCGTGATTCGATCCGGCGTATGATCGGCAAGATGGCGCACCCGCTAAACCAGCCACGCCACGACGCGGCCACCGGCCGCGTCGTGGAAGGCCATGCCGTGCTGCAGCCTCGTGTTGCCACCGCCCTGCCGACGGCAGCCGAGGGATCGGTCTACCAGCGCGTGTTCTCCAGCATGAACGCGATCGACCCGTATTCAACGGCTGTAGCTGACGTCCATCAAGACTTGCTTGAGGAAGGGTCCTACGCAGGCAAAGGCATCTATGCGGTCGACGCCTTCGAATTCGCACTCAAGGGCCGTTCGCCCGATTCGATCCTCCTCAGCCATGACCTCTTCGAAGGCGTATTTGCCCGCTCCGCTCTGGCCGCCGACATCGAGGTCGTCGAAGCCTACCCGGCCAGCTACGATGCTGCCTCACTTCGCTATCATCGCTGGGCGCGCGGGGACTGGCAGTTGCTGCCGTGGATATTAGGGTGGTCCGGTCTCTTGGGAGGGGGCCGCAAGCAGTCTGCCGCCATGCCTGCCAGTGGTCGTTGGAAGATGGTCGACAATCTACGACGCACACTTTCTCCGATCACGTGCCTGCTCGCGCTCATGGCGGGATGGCTGCTGCCTTTCGACGCCGCGGTAATCTGGACGATCTTTGTCGTGGCCACGCTCGTGCTGCCCAGTTCCGTGCCAGCTCTGGCGGGGATTGCGCCGCGTCATGCCGGTCTCAGCCAGCGCATTCACTTCAAAACCGTGATGTCGGACTTTCGTCTCGCGCTGCTTCAATCACTGTTGATAATCACCTTGCTGGCGCACCAGGCGTGGCTGATGGGCGATGCCATCGCCAGCACCCTGTTCCGGCTGTTTATCACCCGGCGCAACCTTCTCGAATGGACCCCATCGGCACAAGCCACAATTGGTCACGAACCTGCAACGTCCGCTTACTATCGCTGGATGGCGGGCGCGGTGCTGATCGGTGTGGCCGCGCCGATCGTAGCCTTGTTCTCCGGAAACCAGACCTGGTTCCTGGCCGTCCCATTTGCGATCCTGTGGATCGCCTCTCCCGCAATCGCCCGGTGGGTGAGCCTGCCTTCGGTCGAAGGAGCAAAACCAGCGCCGACCGCAGCGGACACTCGCGCCTTGCGGTTGATCGCGCGACGGACCTGGCGGTTCTTCGAGACTTTCGTTGCGGCCGACGATCACAATCTTCCGCCGGACAATTTCCAGGAAGACCCCGAGCCGGTCGTCGCACATCGCACATCACCGACCAATATCGGCCTTTATCTGCTGTCGACAGCGAGCGCGCATGACTTTGGTTGGCTGGGCCTCACTGACACGATCGAGCGGTTGGAGGCGACGCTTTCGACGATGGGACGCCTCGCCCGCTTTCGAGGACACTTCTATAACTGGTACGACACGAGCGATCTTCGTCCGCTCGATCCGCAATATGTCTCGTCCGTCGATAGCGGCAATCTTGCTGGGCATCTCATCGCGCTCGCCAACGCAACCGAGGATTGGGGAGACCTCGCCGTGGCAGTGCGTTTGAAGGGGATCGGCGATGCTCTCGACCTCATGGTCGACGAGGTGAACGCCCTGCGGGACAGCCGCCGCACGGAGACCGTCACCTGGCGTCAGATCGACGACGCCCTCGCGCTCCTCGTGACTGACCTGCATCAGCCCCTTGTGGCCCCTGAAGAGATCGTCGCGCGCCTTTCGAGGCTGGCGACATCCGCCGAAACCTTGGTCGACATCACTCGGGCGTTCGCCCTCGAACGGGCCGATGGTGCCAACTCAGATATACTATTTTGGGCGCAAGCCGTCCGTACCTCCATCGGTAGTCATGAGCGCGATCTGAACGGTACGACGTTGGCCGTCACTGACCTGTCTGCACGCCTCTCCGCGATCGGCGCAACGGCTCGGGAAATGGCCTTGGCGATGGAGTTCGACTTTCTGCTCGACCGCCAACGCATGTTGCTCTCCATCGGCTTCCTGGTTCCAGGGGGTGCTGCGGACGAGAGCTGTTACGATCTGCTGGCGTCGGAAGCGCGGCTTGCTAGCTACGTCGGTATCGCGAAAGGCGACCTTCCGACCCGGCACTGGTTTCGCCTCGGACACGACGTAACCCCGGTCAATGGCAGCGCCGCGCTGATCTCGTGGTCGGGCTCAATGTTTGAATATTTGATGCCGTCCATCGTCATGCGCACGCCGACGGGGAGCGTGCTGGAGCATACCAACCGCGTCATTGTCCAACGGCAGATCGAATATGGGAAGACCCTCGGCACTCCCTGGGGTGTCTCCGAGTCCGCCTACAACGCCCGCGACCTGGAGCTAACCTATCAATACTCTAACTTTGGCGTACCCGGTCTCGGGTTGAAGCGCGGACTCGGCGAAAGCGCTGTTGTGGCGCCCTATGCAACCGCCCTCGCAGCGACCGTCGATCCGGTTGCTGCGGCGCGAAACTTCGAGCGGCTGATAGCCGATGGCGGGCGGGGCCGCCACGGCTTTTTCGAGGCGCTCGACTACACACCCACCCGAGTTCCGGACGGAAAAACAGTCGCGGTTGTCCGTGCCTATATGGCCCATCACCAAGGCATGACGATCACCGCCATCGCGGACGCCTTGTTGGGAGGCGCGATGCGGCGCCGATTCCACGCAGAACCCATGATGAAGGCGGCCGAACTGCTGCTGCAGGAGCCTATGCCCCGGGAGGTCGCCGTGCCATCGCCTTGGGCGAGCCAGGGGACGTCTGTGGCGAATATCCGTGAATTCGATCTGCCCGAGGCCTCGCGGCGCGTCGATCCTCATGCCATGACGCCGGCAACGCACATGCTCTCCAACGGCCGTTACAGCGTCATGCTGACAGCCGCCGGCTCGGGATACAGCCGTTACGAGGCACTGGCTGTTACACGTTGGCGAGAGGACGCCACCTGCGATGATTGGGGATCCTACATCTATTTCAGGGATATCGAGAGCGATGACGTCTGGTCGGCGGGAATCGCCCCGACCGGCGTTGAGCCGGATCATTACGCGGTCACTTTCAGCGCGGATCGTGCCTCCTTCTCGCGCCGCGACGGCGAGTTGAGCACCATCCTCGAAGTTGTTGTTTCAGCGGGGGACGACGCTGAGGTACGCCGTGTGACCGTCACCAATTCCGGCAGTCGCTCGCGAGACATCGAGGTCACATCCTACGCCGAGGTGGTCATTGCGCCCTCCGCCACCGATGCCGCCCATCCAGCCTTCGCGAAACTTTTCGTCCAGACCGAGTACGATACGCGTCCGGGGGCCATCCTGGCCACGCGGCGGCGGCGCTCGCCGGACGAACCTGAAATCTGGGCCGCGCATCATTCGGTGGTTGAGGGCGCGAGCGTTGGAAGGCCGGAATTTGAAACTGACAGGGGGCGCTTCCTCGGCCGAGGACGAGGCGTTCGAAACCCTGCCGCCGTGATCGACGGTCGGCTCCTGTCCGGTTCGACAGGATCGGTCCTCGATCCCATCTTCGCCCTGCGGCGTCGCGTGCGCCTCGCTCCTGGTGCGACGGTCCGCATTGCATACTGGACCGTGGTCGCGGAATCACGAATGGGGGTCCTTGACCTGATCGACAAGACGAACGACATCAGCGCATTCGACCGCGCCGCGACGCTCGCCTGGACGAAGGCGCAAGTGGAACTCCATCACCTCGGGATCAATCGAGCCGATGCGACCTTGTTTCAGCGCTTGGCGGGCCATCTCCTTTACGCCACGTCCGCGATGCGCTCCTCGTCGGAGACAATCCTTCGCGGCGCAAGCGCCCAACATGGGCTTTGGGCACAAGGTATATCCGGCGATCTGCCTATTATCCTCCTGCGTATTGCCAATGCGGACGATATGCGGATCGCGCATCAACTTCTTCAGGCGATGGAGTATTGGCGGCATCAAAGGCTCGCGGTGGACCTCGTCATCATCAACGAGCGTGCCTCTTCTTACATTCAAGATCTGCAAAACGCCCTCGAGGGCTTGGTGCGGAGCAGCCACGGTGGTCTCTCGTCGGTCATTTCGCAGGACGCCTCCGCCGGTCGTGTGTTCGTCCTCCGAGCCGACTTGGTTCCCACGGAGACCCGCGCGCTGCTTGGATCGATCGCGCGGATCGTGCTCGTCGCCGAGCATGGCGGGTTAGCCGAACAGCTCAACCGCATTTCCGATGCCGGCGACGGGATCCCGCCGGCCCGAAGCTCTCGCGCCCGGCGCCCGCTGCAACCGGTTGCGACGCCGACCTTGCAGCTTGAATATTTCAACGGCCTCGGCGGCTTCGCCGATGATGGTAAGGAATACGTGACGGTCCTTGGCGCCGGTCAGTCGACTCCTGCGCCCTGGATCAATGTCGTCGCCAATCCCGCTTTCGGTTTTCAAATGTCCGCAGAGGGATGCGGCTTCACCTGGTCGGTCAACAGCCGCGAACACCAGTTAACGCCATGGTCAAACGATCCAGTCACCGATCGATCGGGCGAAGCGGTTTATCTGCGCGATGAGGATACGGACGAATTGTGGTCTCCGACGGCATCGCCGATCCGTGATGACGCAAGCACCTACTTGGCCCGGCATGGTTGGGGATACAGCCGGTTCGAGCATGAGGCGCACGGCATCGCGTCGGAATTGCTGGTTTATGTACCCTTGACTGATGCGATCAAGATATCGCGCCTCAAACTCTGCAACACCACCAACCGCCGACGCAGGCTATCCGTGACGGCTTATGTCGAATGGGTACTCGGCGTCTCCCGCGCGTCATCGGCTCCGTTCGTTCTGACGGAGATTGATCCTGGATCCGGCGCACTTTTCGCAAGGAACCCATGGAGCGCCGCCTTCGGGTCTCGGGTCTCCTTCCTCGACTTGGGCGGACGTCAAACAAGTTGGACCGCCGATCGTCGGGAGTTCATTGGCCGCAACAGTGACCTTGCCGACCCGGCCGGCCTAGCAGCCGGCGTCCGCCTTTCGGGAGCGGTCGGCGCCGGCCTCGACCCTTGCGGCGTTTTGCAAACTATCATCGAGCTCGCTCCAGGAGAGGAAACCGAAATCGTCCTTTTCCTCGGCGACACCGCTGGCCCCAGAGAGGCTGCGGAACTAATCACGCGGTATCGTCGGGCCGATCTCGACGCGGTGCTGAACGAGGTGCGTGCGCATTGGCAGGACATTCTCGGCACGGTGCAGGTCAAAACGCCCGATCGGTCGATGGACATCATGCTGAACGGTTGGCTTCTCTATCAGACAATTGCATGTCGCATCTGGGCCCGGTCCGCCTTCTATCAGGCGAGTGGAGCGTACGGATTCCGCGACCAGATCCAGGATGGCATGGCGCTGGCGGCAATCCTTCCCTCGCTTACACGGGAACATCTGATTCGTGCTGCGGGTCGCCAGTTTGCGGAGGGCGACGTTCAGCATTGGTGGCTGCCGCATTCAGGCCAGGGCGTACGCTCGCGGATTTCCGACGACAAGGCGTGGCTCGCTTATGCTGTCGCCCAGTACATCGAGGTATCCGGGGATGTCGAGGTCCTCGACGAGGCCATACCGTTCGTGGAGGGACCTAACCTAACCGCTGATCAACACGATAACTTCTTCTCGCCTGCGATTTCAGACCGGACCGCAAGCCTCTACCAGCATTGCGCAATGGCGCTCGATGCGAGCCTCGCGGTGGGCCGCCACGGTCTTCCATTGATCGGCGGCGGCGACTGGAACGATGGAATGAACCGCGTGGGTGAAGGCGGTCAGGGCGAGAGCGTCTGGCTGGCTTGGCTCCTGCATACGACCCTGACCGCCTTTGCTGGGGTTGCTGATACACGTCATGATGTCGCCCGCGCTGACGCCTGGCGCGCGCACGCCACCGCGCTGGGGGAGTCGCTCGAACATCAAGCATGGGACGGCGACTGGTATCGGCGTGCCTGGTTCGACGACGGCACCGTGATTGGCTCCGCGACAAACGATGAATGCCGAATCGACTCTATCGCGCAATCCTGGGCCGTAATTTCCGGCGCCGCCGAGCCTCAGCGCGCGGCCCAAGCCATGGTTGCCCTCGAACGCGAACTGATCGACGAGGACAACAGTCTTGCGCTTTTGTTCACGCCGCCTTTCAACCGAATGTCGCACGATCCGGGATACATCAAGGGCTATCCACCCGGCATCCGTGAGAATGGCGGCCAGTACACCCATGCCGCAGCGTGGTCGGTCATCGCCTTTGCTCTTCTCGGCGAAGGCGACAAGGCGGCCGGCTTGTTCGCTCAGCTCAACCCGATCAACCACGCCCGCACGCGGGCCGAACTCCGCCACTACAAGGTGGAGCCATATGTGGTTGCCGCCGACATTTATTCAGCGCCCGATCATCTCGGACATGGCGGATGGACCTGGTACACCGGATCGGCTGGGTGGATGCACCGCGCCGGACTCGAAAGCATCCTGGGTGTGCGGTTTGAGGGATCGTTACTGCATCTCGACCCCTGCATCCCGAACAGCTGGCAAGGTTTCGAGGTCACCCTTCGTCGCCGATCCGCCCGGGTGCGAATAAAGGTTGAAAACCCCAATGGGTCCTCCCGCGGAGTGGCTTCGGCACAGTTAGATGGGATATCGCTCGTTCAGCGTCCCCTCCGGGTCGAGTTGATCGACGACGGGCGCGTTCACGAACTCCTGGTTACGCTAGGCTGACGCGAGCGAGGAGCCGACCGCGCGAATTCTGCATCCTCAAGCGCATGTTATCGACGTGACGGACATAGGAGAGGTGTGGCTAGACATGGGAACAACACCGACCATACGCTATCGTCAGTGGCGCGACTTGCCGGTCAAGAGATTGCGGGGATCGCTCCTTGTCTCGCTTATGGCCTGTCAGGAAGTCGACAGCCGTTGGCTTCGACTCCTGTACGCGCGACGTTTTCCAGAACCTGATTGAGATCACCGATTCTCTAGACCTAAAGTGCGTTCGGTTGAAGTTTGATACACGCAATGTGGGCAGACGAAGACGTAAACAAATTTAGCCGGATCGATCCGGCCCTATCGCATGGCGACCATATTAGGTGCGACCGAACGCGGCCTATCGAGCTGCGGTAGTGGAGCAAGCGAAGGTGAGTGAGCTGACGGTCCCAATCCTGCGAATTCCGCAGTCGCTAAAGATCGCAAATACCGCATGCATTTCGTGTCGAAATGTCGCAACAGGGCGGCTCCGGATTGAAAGATCCTATTCAAGGACCATATCGCAGTAATGATCTCGTTCAGTCATCATAGGAGGTTCCTGCTTTTCGCAGGCTCACTACTGAACCGCTCGTAGCCCCGAGCGGGCCGACGCTCGCGTCTGCTACCGCCTCGGGGCATACTTTGTGATCCCTAACCGATCAAATGAACAGGACGGCACGTAGTCGCCGACTGGGGAACGACTTGAGGTCATTCCACACCGGATTCTCGGCTTGTCGAACCTCAGTCGCCGATCGCGTCCTTCCGCCCACTGGATGCGGCGAACGCCAATTCCGCGCCAATTGTATCTCGACAATGGAGAGCGACATGTCCGATCACCTGAGAACACAGGTGCAGAAGCGTAAGCCGGGATTTCTGCAACGGCTAGTTCTTGCGCCTTTCGAGACTAGGCAGAGGCGCCAGGCGATCAATCAGCTTGAATGCTTGGACGATAGAATGCTTGCAGACATTGGAATCTTGCGCAGCGAAATTCCGCAGGTGATTGACGGGTTGAGCTCCCAATACGCCGAGACGGCGTGTCTGCGAACGCTTGTCGCCGGACCGGAATGCAGAAGCGACCCGCTACGGAAGGCAGCATGAGGGGCCTGCGCCAGAGACCTCGTCGCCAGGTCCATCTACGCTGATTACAGAGAACACCGACCTATGATCTCCTTCGCGTATTTGTCTGCATTGGCCAATGGGATGAGCGACAAATATTGGACAGTGCTTCGACGCTGCCCGAAATCCCTTACGCAGATGACAGAACGTGTGACCCGCTGTATCCTTCCGGTGACGGCCGCCTTGCGGGCTAAGGGCGAACGTCGGAAGTCCTAGGGATAATCCTAGGAGTAGCCCTATGACGATGCCGCGGGTGGAGGTGATCACGTCGGTGGAGAGACGCCGGCGGTGGTCGCGTGAGGAGAAGGAGCGCCTGGTCGCGGCCTCGCTTGAGCCTGGCGTGTCAGTGTCGGAAGTGGCGCGATCGGCGGGTATTCACGTCAGCCAGCTCTTTCGATGGCGCAAGGACCTGTGCGATCGGGTGGATGCGGGTTCATCGCAATTGGTCCCGGTCGAGATTGTACCTGCAGTTGCCATGCCGCCCGCCGTTGAGGTGCCATCAGCATCTCCCGGCCGACGTCGCCGCAAGAGCGGTATCATCGAGATCGAGCTTGGCGGCGGGCGCCGCGTCCGCGTCGATCGCGACGTAGATGCCGAGGCGCTGCGGCGCGTTCTGGACGCGCTTAGGTCCCGATGATCCCGGTTCCGAGCGGTGTGCGGGTGTGGCTGGCGACCGGCCACACTGACATGAGGAAGGGCTTTCCGGGCCTGGCGCTGGTGGTGCAGGAGACGCTAAAGCGTGATCCGCACAATGGTCATCTGTTCGTCTTCCGCGGCCGTCGCGGCGATCTGATCAAGGTTCTGTGGCACGACGGCCAGGGCGCCTGCCTGTTCTCGAAGAAGCTCGAGCGCGGCCGCTTCATCTGGCCATCGCCGGCCGACGGCGTAGTCACGATCACGCCGGCCCAACTCGGCTATCTGCTCGAAGGCATTGATTGGCGCATGCCGCAGAGGACCTGGCGGCCGACGGCGACCGGCTGACGATTTTGGCCTTGCACATGGTGGTGGATATGATTCCATTGCTTGGTGTCTGCTGCTGAATCGCTCCCTTCCGATCTTGCCACCGCCCACGCGATGATCCTCGCGGAGCGAGCCGCGCGCGTCGAGGCCGAAGCGCTTGCCGCCCGCGCGGCGGCGGTCAGTTCCGGGACGGAGGCGTTGATTGCACGACTAAAGCTGGAGATCGAGAAGCTCAGGCGGGAGCTCTACGGTAGCCGATCGGAGCGCAAGGCCAGACTGCTAGAGCAGATGGAGCTTCAGCTCGAGGATCTGGAGGCGGACGCATCGGAGGACGAGATCGCTGCCGAGAAGGCGGCCTCCCAGACACAGACGGTTCGCTCGTTCGAGCGTCGGCGCCCGTCGCGCAAGCCGTTTCCTGAGCATCTGCCGCGTGAGCGCGTCGTGATCGTCGTGCCCGAGAGCTGTCCCTGCTGCGGTTCGATGAGGCTATCGAAGCTGGGCGAGGACGTCACCGAGACGCTGGAGGTGATCCCGCGCCAGTGGAAGGTGATCCAGACAGTGCGAGAGAAGTTCTCGTGCCGGCAGTGCGAGGCGATCACGCAGCCACCGGCGCCGTTCCACGTCACGCCGCGCGGCTTTGCCGGCCCGAACCTGCTTGCCATGGTGCTGTTCGAGAAGTTCGGCCAGCACCAGCCGCTGAACCGGCAGAGTGAGCGTTATGCCCGCGAAGGCGTCGAGCTGAGCCTGTCGACGCTGGCCGATCAGGTCGGCGCGTGCGCGGCGGTGCTGCGGCCGCTGCATGCACTGATCGAGGACCATGTGCTGAAAGCAGAGCGGCTTCACGGCGACGACACCACGGTGCCGATCCTGGCAAAAGGCAAGACCGACATCGGCCGAGCCTGGGTCTATGTCCGCGACGACCGGCCCTTCGGCGGGACATCACCACCGGCAGCCCTGTTCTACGCATCCCGAGACCGGTCAGGCGGTCATCCTGAGCGGCACCTGAAGCAGTTCGCCGGCATCCTGCAGGCCGATGCCTATGCCGGCTACAACCGGCTTTACCTCCCGGACCGGAAGCCCGGACCGGTGACGGAGGCGCTCTGCTGGAGCCATGCACGGCGCAAATTCTTCGTGCTCGCCGACATCGCCGCCAATGCGCGTCGGGCAAAGACCGCGTCGCCGATCTCGCCGATTGCCTTCGAGGCCGTCAGACGCATTGATCTCCTGTTCGACATTGAGCGCGATATCAACGGACTGGCCGCCGAACAGCGCCTCGCCGTCAGGACCGAAAGGAGCGCGTCGCTCGTTGCCGAGCTGGAAGCATGGACGCGTTGCGAGCGTGCGAAGCTCTCGCGCCACGCCCCGGTCGCCCACGCAATCGACTACATGCTCAAGCGCTGGGAAGGGTTCACACGCTTCCTCGCAGACGGGCGCATCTGCCTGACCAACAATGCGGCCGAGCGGGCGCTGCGCGGCCTGGCTCTCGGGAGAAAGTCCTGGCTCTTCGCCGGTTCGGACCGTGGCGCAGATCGCGCCGCCGTCATGTATACGCTGATCGGCACGGCGAAGCTCAATGATGCCGACCCGCAGGCCTGGCTCGCAGACGTGCTCGCCCGCATCGCCGACACGCCGCAAAGCCGACTGGCCGATCTCCTGCCGTGGAACTGGGAGCTTCGATCAGCGAAAGCCATCGCTGCATAGGACAAGAGAATGGCTCACGGACGAAACAAATATCAGTCACGAGAGAACCGGGCACGGGTTCGCGAGATATTGCTTCGCGATTGGGATCCTATCGGTATCTACGGCATACTAGAGGCCGCCGACGAATACGACGCATACGCAAACACGGCCTATGTCATGCTGATGGACGAAGGCGCCACCGCCGGCGAGATCGCGGGCTATCTCTTCACCGTAGCAACCGAGCACATGGGACTAACCAACCGCGGACGACTCGCTGAGAGAAGCGATCAGGTAGCCAAACTACTCGTCAGTCTCCGGCCTGAGTTCAAGACCCACTGACGGCAGCTCGGCCGGATATCTGGGAACCGCGGCCTTTGCCGGAGGCTTACGACCCGCTGGGGGACAGGCATCCTTTTTCTACCATGCCTGTGTTTGCCGCTATCTGGGCCACTGTCGCTATCCTCTCGATGTCCGGTGGGAGTTACCTCGGAGCAAAGGCGCCGCGACTCAAGCGGTGACCGGAAGTAAGCCGCAAGGCGCCCCGGAATCGTCGTGATGCCACGCGCAATTGTCTATCCGTGCAGATCGTGTCTTCCGAACTACATCTCATGCGACTTCGACTCACCTCGGTCGGCAAATTCGAGGCGGATTTTCGACTTGACGAGAGAGCGAGGATGATGCCGCCTCCGATCGCTTTTTATGCGGATCAGACACTTTATGAAAAAAAGCGTTGGACTAACAGCGGTGTCGCGAGGCTCGGCGCATGCTTGGTGTCTCTGGATCGGAACCAAGGCAGTAGCCTCCAAACAAGGAAGCACAGTATGAAACTCGAAATACTGTCCCTCTAGTTACCTATCCTAATGCGAGCTCTGACGCGGTCGCCCCGAATGCGGGCGCTGTCGCTCGCCATCTTGGTGGTGATCTCCACGCGCTCGGACATTAATGTCGACATTCCGAGCGTTTCCAACGCGCTTTCTAGGCTGTTGCTGAAGCTTTCCGAGATGATCCATGAAGCGGAAATGAACAGCCGGACGCGAGGGCAAGCGCTTGTTGCGGCCATGAAAGAACATGCGCCGAAAGCGGGGATCGCTTTGACAACGAGTGAAATCGCGGCGCCACCTGCCGAATTCGGTAATGTCGCGGCCGCAAACGCGCGCTACTACGATCTATCGCTTATCGGCTGGGAGCCTGGAAACCAAGCCCGACGTATGACGGCGGAAGGCCTCGTGTTCGAATCCGGCCGCCTGTCGTCGTCATTCCGGATACAGTTCAGGTCGGCGTCATCGACCATGTCGTCATAGGCTGGGACGGCAGCCGGGCGGCAGCGCGGGGCGTCGCTGACGCGCAACCTTTTCTGCAGCGGGCTTCGAAAATCACCGACGTCACAGTCATGGATGAAAAGCCCTTTCGCGAAACGACCATTTCGGCCCGAATAGCTGGGGAACTGAACAAGCGCGGCTATCCTGCCAAAGGCAGGTCGATCAACGTCGAGGATCGCGAAATTGGCGAAACCCTTCAGGCGCACGCTCTGGAGATCGGCGGGCAGCTTCTCGTGATGGGCGGGTATGGCCATTCCCGGATCCGAGATTTCATTCTCGGCGGTGCGACCAACGGCGTGCTCGGCAATCTCCACTTGCCGGTTCTCGTGTCGCACTAAAACGGGGCAATCGCGGGACCCCGCCCCACTCGAAATCAGCCGGCCGCTCGATGGCACGCCGTGATGCTCGACCATACGTCTATCAGCGATAGCCAAAGCCCATGACGTAGTCGCGCAACAGCGTCTCCACTTGTTCCACTTCTTGCATGAGGGCCTCGAGCGCATCTCGCGCGTTGAGCACTCCGATCAGCCGAGATCCTGCGTCGGTGACGGGAATGTTTTTCAGTCGGCGCTCCTTCATGATCGACCAGACGTCATGCAACCAGTCCGTCGGCTGGCAGATGGCGACATCCTCGGTCATCACCGACGATACCGCGATCTGGCAGATGGAGCCCTGACACTTGCCCATCTGCCTTACGATATCCGTTTTCGTAATCACGCCTTTCAAAAGCCTATCGGGGTCGCAGACAACGACGAGGTCCGAAGAGCCGCCAAGCAGCCGCGCCGCCTCGAGCATCGGAGCATCATATCCGATGGTGACGAGCCTCTTGCGGGCCATAGGTAGGACTCTATCGACGAGCATTTGGTCGTCCTTTTCCGTCTCTCAGCCGCCGAAGGAGATACGCAACGTGACAACAATGCCCGTTACGGCCAGCGTAAAGCAGCCCAAGCGCATCGCCATCAACGCCGCAAACCTCGCTCCAGAATGAACGTAGTCCTCGATTACTACCTGAAGTCCAAGGGCCATGTGATAGAACAGCGCCACCAGCAGCAGCAACATGCCGATCGTTGCGGACGCTGTCCTGAGCCAGGTTACGACGCCAGCACGGTCACTGCCGGTGAGAGCGACGACAGACGCCAGGAACCATATTGTCAGCGGAACCAGTGCAATAGCCGTTACGCGCTCGGCCCACCAATGGCCGAAGCCTTTTTTGGCCGAGCCGAGCCCGGTCGCGCGGCTTAGCGGTGAGCGCGTATCCTGCTTGTGCACCTTCTTACCTTGCCGCCATGTAGATGCTGAGCACCCAGGTTGCCCCCGTGAGCATAAAGCTTGTTATGACCACTGCCCAGCCGGAGGCATAGATCGTGCGAAGTTGAAAACCATATCCCGCGTCCCAGAACAAATGTCGGATACCGCCGCTGAGGTGCATGAAAAAGGAAAACAGGGCTGAAATCATTAAACCCTGCCCGATCCAGGATCCTGTGACACTTTGAACGGTGGCGAATGCTTGCGGACCGGTAGCGACGGCAGAGAGCCAGATCACCAGCAACACTGCGAAAGCGCTTAGGACGACGCCGGTGATGCGATTGGCGATCGACAGAACCGAGGTAAGCTGCGGTCGGTAGATTTGAATGTTGGGGGAAAGTGGCCGCATGCGGCGGATTGTAGTCTTCATTTTCTCTCCCCTCAGCCTGTCCGCTCGACAATCATTTTCTTGATCTCCGCGATGGCCTTGCCGGGATTCAGTCCCTTGGGACATGTGCGCGTACAGTTGAGAATCGTGTGGCATCGGTAGAGCCGGAAAGGATCCTCCAGATCGTCGAGCCGCTCGCCAGTCGCCTCGTCGCGGCTGTCAATGAGCCAACGGTAGGCATGGAGCAGCGCGGCAGGGCCAAGGAAGCGAGCGCCGTTCCACCAATGACTGGGGCATCCCGACGTACAGCAGAAGCAGAGAATGCACTCATAGTAACCGTCAAGCTCGGCCCTCTCGCCGGGCGACTGAAGGCGCTCCTTCTCCGGCACTGGCGCCTCGGAATGGAGCCAGGGTTCGATAAGGCTGTATTGGGCAAACATATGTGTGAGATCGGGAACGAGATCCTTGATGATCCTCATGTTGCTCAAGGGATAAATTGTTGCTGGGTTCTCCGCTTCCGCTATGAATCTCGTGCACGCCAGCCAGTTCGTGCCGTCGATGTTCATCGCACAGGAGCCGCACACGCCTTCGCGGCATGAGCGGCGAAACGTCAGCGTAGGGTCGACTTTGTTCTTGATCCAGATGAGGGCGTCCAGAACCATCGGGCCGCAGTCGTCGAGATCGATCTCGAAAGTGTCTATGACCGGATTGTCGCCAGAGTCGGGATCGTAGCGGTAGATCTCGAATGTCTTGACACGCGCTGCGGCCGCCGCAGGCACAGGCCAGCGTCTTCCTCTTCCTATGCGGGATTCTTTACTGATACCGAGTGTTCTAGGCAAGGGAAACCGCTTCAACACCGTCACCTGGGGAAGTTGTGCTGAGGATTCGATGAGAAACGGGCTTCTTTTATCCTCGTTCATCCATGTGGCCTTCGAGGTGCGGCAGAATCGCGGCATCGACCTGCACTTCTTCGTCTTTGAATTAATCGTCATCAATCATGTGGGGCAGCCTTTCGTGGGCGGCTACTCTTAGTCCGCCGATCAGAATATCGGCAGGAGAACTGTTATCCGGTTCCACGTCAGACTCGGCCAGCCGGCTTATCGTTCTTCTTTCTCGACCATTGCCGCCCGGATCGCATTTGCGATCGAGCTTCGCCTGCAACTCCGGCACAACAACAGGGCTGGCACCATCCATCCTCACCGAAGGCGAGGACCTAGCCGACAATGTTGATGTGATTATGGACCCTGACCACGCCCGGCGCCCGCCAAGCCGTTCGCTCGGCCTCCTGCTTTTCCGACCACGAGCTTACCGTCCCAGCGAGGCTCACGTCACCGCCATCGGCGGTGACACTGATATGTTGTGCGTCGAACTCCGCATTTCGCTTGAAGGCTGTTTCGATCTTGGTTTTGATCTCAACGGGCGCCACGCGCGGCTTCAACACCACGCGATTGGTGACACCCTTGACGCCGTGTAGTCTGCGCGCAGCGAGTTCAGCCTGATTGCGTTGATACTGCCACTCGGCATCGCCCTCCAAGGTAAGCCAACCATCTTTTGCGATGACCTTGAACCGCTCGTGTGAGGAAGGAAGCTCGATGGAGATCGCCTCGATTGCCGCCCGTGCGAGTTCCGGATCTGTCTTTTGATGACTGGACGGAACGCGAACTTCAATGTCGTTGGCAATGCCGAGCACTCCTTTGACTCGCTTCGCCGCATTCTCCGCCTCGTACTTCTGCATATAGAAAGGGACATAGCCGGTAAGCGAGACGACGCCGTTTTTTACGGTGACGCCGACATCGGTGGCAATGATGTCAGGGTCCCAATTCAGTTCGCTTTCCAAGTCTTGCTTGATATCTTTGTCAAATCTCATGTCGCAATTCCTCATAATGGCCAACTCAGGATTTCAAGCGCTGCGAAAGAGCCGGTTACCGGCGCGCCATATTTAAGTCTTGTCATTCCAGGGGAATTCGCAAACGAATTTTATTATGATTTCAACGCAATTATGTTGCCGTTACCTTCGCTTCGGCGGCCACACCACGGGTCTTTTTGCTAGTCGTCCCGGACCATTGCGATGAGCCTGGGATCGTGACGAGATAACCGCCGCATTGCCCGCCGCTTGTCCTTTTTGATGACGGCCGAAATTGGGCTGGAAACGCACTGCAGTTGCACGCTGCTTCCACGCTTCCAAATTCGGGATCGCTCACGCAGGTTCACAATCGCCGGCAGCTAGTCTCCTGCGCCTCGGTAGCGCCGGACCGGGTTCTTCACATCTCAATCAAGACATAGGCCACGCCAAAGATGGCGCCCATCAGAATGGCAAAAAAGCCATCCCTTAGTGCATGGCGGACATCTCGAAACCCGGTCCATCGACCGCACTTCGTCCAAAATTGATCGGCAACCCGTCAACGGGTTGTCACCCCTGTCCAATCCGGGGATCGGTATCGCGATATGAAGGACGAGATCAAGCATCCTCATGTGCAAGACGGTGGTAAGCCGAAAAAGCATCGCCATTTAAGACAGAGTGCAATCCAGCCAAAGCAGGGGCCACCACGGCTTCATCTGCGTTGGCAGACTGGACGGCGTAAGCGGGATATGAGAACTGCGGCGTTTCGGGCACCAGGTGAAGCCGTCCGGCCTCGATATGGGGTTGTACAGCGCTCATCCTGAAATAGCCGGATCCACCAACCGAAAGAATATAGCTGAGCGCAAGCGGGCCGAGATCCATAAAAAGATCCGGCGCGACGTCAGGGAAATTCATGCCATGATGAAACGTAAAATCTGGCCCCCAGTCTATGTGCGCGTAGTCTATGCTGCCCGCCAGGCGTGCTTCCAGATCGGTTGTCACGAGCACGAGTTTTTCTTCCAGGAGCAGATCGATCTTCAGGCCGGGCCGATGCTGGGGCGCATACATGATTGCCACGTCGACGAGCCCGGATGCGACTTGATCGATTAGGTCCTGCGGCACATCGACGTGCACATGAAGCGCGACATCCGGAAGGGATTGACGCATCCATCGAACCCAGTCGAGCAGAAGGGGCTCGGCGATGCTGATTTCGCTACCAACAGTCAGAACAGCACGACGGCCGGGTGGAACAGCAACCTGGTGAAGAGTGCGCTGCCACAACTGAACGAACATCGGAGCGTGGCGTAGGAACTGCTCGCCGGCGGGAGTGAGCGAAGCGCCGCCTTTGTGGCGGACGAAAAGTTGGCGACCCAGTTGTTGCTCAAGGCTGCGAATTCGCGCGCTCACGGTTGTCTGGGCGACATTCAACCGTTCGGAGGCCCGGATGAAGCTTCCGCTGGAAACAATCTCAAGAAAAGAACGAGCAAGCTCGACGTCCATGAAAAAACATAACATAAAAACTGCGTTTAAATGACAGATAAATTGCGTTCTGAAGTGCCCCCCATTTGGCGTGGCCATCCGATCAAGCCATATCGAATCCAAAAGCAACAACAATTCGGATCTATCATAAAATCGGTATTCATTTGTCGATTAAATTCGTTTGCTACGCGGCATACGCCAACAATACGCTCCGAGAAATCCACCAAGCTTAGCGCTGGATGCTGCGCAGCGCCGGTTGGAGCGGGCGCAGGCTCTCTCCACCTACCCATCGTTTTGCCTGCAGCGTCACAGGAGGAATCATGTCGAGGGAAGAAAAGAGCAAAGGCGATGTGGGGCGGCGTGAGTTTCTGAAGCTGTTCGGCGCGGCTGGAGCTGCCGGAGCGGCGGCGAGCACCCTGCCGCTTGGGGCATCCGCTTCGGCGGACGAAGTCATAGCTGCGACCGCTGACACAAAACATCATCACGTTGCCGAAGCCACCGAACCTCAGGCTGGAGGCATTGGCTACGAATTCTTCAACATCGATGAGTCCGCTTTCATCGAGGCGGCGGTCGATACGCTCATTCCAAGCGATTCAACAGGTCCCGGCGCCAAGGAACTCGGCGTCGCGATCTATATCGATCGGCAGATGGCCGGCGGATACGGCAAGGGCGACCGCCTGTATCTGGAAGGGCCATTTGGCGAGGGTACGCCCGAGCAGGGCTATCAATTGCCGATGACGCCATCGGAACTTATCCGGGCCGGCATCGCCGATATCAGTGCATACGTACAGAAGAACCACAAGAGCACCTTCGACGGCCTTTCGGCAAAGGATCGTGCCGCGGTGATGACCGAACTCGACGGCAAGAAGGTCGAGCTTTCAACGGTGCCGACCGCGACCTTCTTCGGGCTTCTGCTCCAACTCACGATTGAGGGCTATCTGGCCGACCCGATGTATGGCGGAAACAAGGACAGGGCGGCCTGGAAGATGATCGGATTCCCAGGCGCCGACGCCATGTACATGGACAAGATCGAACCCTTTCGGAACAAGCTCTATACGGCTGAACCGAAGGGTATCCAGGATCTGGTTTAATCGGCGAAAGAACAAGGAGACTATAACATGGCCACCAAATTGAACGCGGTCGATGTCTTGATTGTCGGATTGGGCTGGACGGGCGGCATCATTGCCAAGGAACTTGCTTCGACCAAGCTGAAAATCGTCGCCCTTGAGCGGGGAGGCCCGCGTGACACCAATCCGGACTTCATCGACCCGCAGATCCATGACGAACTGCGTTACGCCGCCCGCTACGATCTCATGCAGAACGTCCGGCGGGAAACCATCACGTTCCGCAACAGTGAAGCGCAAACGGCGCTGCCGATGCGGCAACTCGGCTCGTTCCTGCCTGGCCAGGGCGTTGGCGGCGCCGGCGTGCACTGGAACGGTGTGACCTGGCGCTGGCTCGAATGGGACCATCAGGCGCGCACCCGGACGGTCGACAAATACGGCGAAAAGATCATCCCGTCGGATATGCACCTGCAGGACTGGCCGATCACCTATGACGATCTCGAACCCTATTATGACAGGTTCGAAAAAACCTGCGGCACATCCGGCAAGGCCGGCAATATTAACGGCCGGAAAATCGATGGTGGCAACATCTTCGAGGGATCGCGAAAGGACGAGTACCCCAATCCGCCTATGATTGCCGCGCAGAGCATGGTGATGTTCGAGAAGGCGGCCCGCGATCTCGGCTATCACCCGTTCCCCAACCCATCGTCCAACGCGTCGCGGGATTACGTCAATCCCGATGGCGTGGCCTTCGGCCAGTGTCACTACTGTGGATTCTGCGAACGTTTCGGCTGCGAGGCGAATGCCAAGGCCAGCCCGCACTTCACCGTCATTCCGCTGGCGCTGAAGAACCCGAATTTCGAACTGCGCACCAACTCGATCGTGATGAAGGTCAATCTCGACTCGACCCGCAAGAAAGCGGTCAGCGTCACCTATCTCGACGCACGCGGGCGCGAATTCGAACAGCCCGCCGACCTCATCATCCTGTCGGCCTATGCGCTCGGCAACGTCAACCTGCTGCTGCAATCGGGCATCGGCGTGCCTTATGACCCGGCAACAGGCAAGGGAGTGGTCGGCCGCAACTACGCGTATCAGTGCGGTGGCGGGGCTACGGCCTTCTTCGATAAGGAAACCATCCTCAATCGCTTCATGGGCGCCGGCGCGCTCGGCACGACCATGGACGATTTCAACGGCGACAACTACGATTTCGTGAAGGCCGGCTACATCGGCGGCGGCGGCATCAGCTGCAGCAACTCGGGCGCCCGGCCCATCCAGTCGCATCCAACTCCGCACGGCACTCCGCGCTGGGGCTCCGCCTGGAAGAAGGCAGTGGTCGACAATTACGACCACGCGGCCAGCGTCGGCAATCAAGGCGCGGTGATGGCTTACCGGCAGAACTATCTTAGTCTCGACCCAACCTACACCGACGTCTTCGGGCGTCCATTGATGAGGATGACGTTCGACTTCCAGGACAACGAGGTCAAGCAGATGAACGGTCAGGCCGACATCTGCGTGAAGATCGCCAAGGAGATGGGTGCGACCAAGGTCGATCGGAGCATTCCGCCCGTGCCCTATTCGATCGTGCCTTATCAAAGCACGCACAATACGGGTGGGGCAGTGTTTGGAGCCGATCCGAACACCAGCGTCCTGAACAAATACCTTCAGGTCTGGGATGTCCCGAACGTGTTCGTGACCGGCGCTTGCGTGTTTCCGCAGAACGCCGGGAAGAACCCGACCGGACCCGTAGGCGCTCTTGCCTACTGGGCGGTGGACGCGATCAAGAACACGTATCTGAAGAACCCCGGCCCACTGGTTTCCTCCTGAGGCAACGCTGCCGGATCCGGATCCGCGGTTCGGGTCCGGCAGACTGGGTGTGTTTCGAATCCCATATTGTAGGGGCCGGTTCGGCAGGAACCGACCCAGCCACTCACTGAAAGAAGCAAACATGAAATCGACTTTGCTTGGATTGACAACCGCAATTCTCACTACAGTGGGGTCGGCCCATGCGCTGGAGGCATCCCCCGGCAACGCCGAAGCCGGCGCAGCCGTCTTCAAGAGGTGCATGGCCTGCCACTCGGTCGGCCCAGACGCAAAGAACGGAGTAGGTCCGGTCTTGAATGGCATCGTCGGCCGAGCGGCCGGCGTGTATCCGGGCTACGATTATTCCGCGGCGAACAAGAATTCCGGTCTGACCTGGGATGAACCGACCCTGACGATCTATCTGCACGCGCCGCGCAAACTGGTCCCCGGCACAAAGATGACGTTTGCCGGTCTCAGCAAGGATCAGGACATCGCCGACGTGATCGCCTATCTGAAACAGTTCAACGCGCAGGGCCAGAAGGTCGGTCCTTGAGTCAGGGGGCAACCTTCCGGATCGCAAAGCACGACCTTTATGAAGTTCCTGCTGCACCAGGGCCTGGGATATTCCTCGATCCATCGGATCGGTGACTACCTGCGCAGCCATGGTGCGGGTCGTCACTGGATCGAGCGATATCGCGGCGACGTCTTTCTGGTCGTATCGGACGAAGTCGACGAGGCGATCCTTAGAAATGAATTCTCCGAACGTCTTGATGCGGTCAACGAGACGGACGGAGACGGGACGAGGTCGATGAGTGAAAAAATCTTCAATGACAGAATAAAATTGAAACGGGCATATGAGAGTCCCGCTGCCGACGACGGCAAACGAGTGTTGGTTGACCGGCTTTGGCCGCGCGGGGTCAAGAAGACCGACGCCGCCATCGACCATTGGCTGAAGCAACTCGCGCCAAGCACCGAGCTTCGGAAATGGTTCGGACACGATCCGGCCCGCTGGGATGAATTCCGCCGGCGATATGCGGCGGAAATCCATGAGCATCGCGATGAACTCGAGCAGCTGCGCGACATGACGCGCGAGGGCGTCGTTACACTCGTCTACTCGGCTCATGACGAGGCCCACAACGATGCCATCGTCCTTAGAGAGATTTTGCTGAGACACCGATAGAGACGGGGCGCTCCCCCACTGTCATCGGGCGTGCGATCGCGGCCACGACAACAAACTCTCCGGGAACCAAAGCAGAAAACACCCATCCAATGATCGATGGGCGTTCACCTTAGAGGAGAAGACTATGAAATTCTTCGTCGATACCGCCGATATATCCGAAATTCGTGAGCTTGCCGCCGCTGGCGTTCTCGACGGGGTGACCACAAACCCGTCGCTTGTAGCAAAGACCGGCCGCCCGATCAGGGATGTGATCAAGGAAATTTGCCAGACGATCGAGGGCCCGGTCTCAGCAGAGGTCACCGCGATCGACTTCGACGGCATGATCGCCGAAGGAGAGCGTTTGGCCAGCATTGCCGCCAATGTGGCCGTCAAGGTGCCATCGACCTGGGACGGGCTCAGGGCTTGCCGGGCTCTCAGTCAGCTCGGCCACAAGGTCAATGTCACCCTGTGCTTTTCAGCCAACCAGGCATTGCTCGCCGCCAAGACAGGCGCGACCTTCATTTCGCCGTTCGTCGGCAGGCTCGACGATCTTGGTCTGGACGGCATGGAGGTGATCCGGGAAATCCGCAAGATCTACGACAACGACAAATCCTTCACGACGGAAATCCTAGCGTCTTCAATTCGCACCCCTCTCCATGTCAAACAGGCGGCGATCGCCGGCGCCGATATCGCGACCGTGCCACCTGCGGTGCTCAGAAACCTCGCCAGACATCCACTCACCGACAAGGGCCTGGCGTCCTTTCTCGCCGACTGGGGTAAGACGGGGCAAGTAATCCTGTAATTGCCTGCCCGGGATCACGCGAGGAGCAATCATAAATATTGCACACAACTGTCGATTAAATTCGTTTGCATGATAGCAGAGATGGCGAGAAACTGTAACAGACGTCCAATCGGCATCGAGTGCCATGTCTGCACGTTTAAGCACATGCGGTGCCGAGAGCCTGAAGACGCACGATCAGGTGAAGGTATTCAGAGGCTGGCGGGCCTGAGTTCCCGCTTCTCGTCGGTATAGGCGATTTCAACACCTGATCGCCAAGGGAGAAGAAAATGGCTGAAGGCCATAACAAACCGAACGGGCCGGATCTGGTCCAGGGGATCGCGTTGTCCGATCTTCCCGATGGTGCAAAGCTTGTCGGCCATTGCGGCGATGAGCAGGTGCTGCTTGTGCGCCGCGGGGCGGAGGTCTTCGCCGTCGGGGCGACCTGCACACATTACGGCGGGCCGCTCGTCGAGGGTCTTGTATTGGAGGATACCGTCCGGTGTCCTTGGCATCATGCGTGCTTCGATTTGCGCACAGGCGAGGCTTTGCGCGCCCCCGCCTTCAATCCACTCGCCTGCTGGTCGGTGGAACAACGCGATGATCGGATATTCGTCGGCGAGAAAATCAAACGGACGGTTCCGAAACCGCGTTCTGGAGGCTCCAGCCAAGTCCCCGAGAAGATCGTCATTGTCGGCGGAGGCGCCGCGGGTTTCGCAGCGGCCGACATGCTGCGGCGCGAGCAGTTCCAGGGCAGCATCGTGATGATTAGCGAGGACCAATCGGCGCCCGTCGACCGGCCGAACCTCTCCAAAGACTACCTCGCGGGAAAATCGCCGGAGGACTGGATCCCGCTCCGCAGGGAGAAATTCTATTCAAAAAACAACATCGACCTCCGTCTCGACACGAAGGCCGTTGATATCGACCTGCGTTCCCGCGAGGTCGTCCTCGCTGATGAAAGAAGGGTTCCTTACCACAGGCTGCTGCTTGCGACCGGCGCCGAACCCGTCCGCCTGACCATCCCCGGCGCCGACTTGCCGCACGTTCACACGCTGCGCTCGTTCGCAGACTGCAAGGCGATCATCGAGCATGCCGCGACTGCCCGTCGGGCGGTCGTGCTTGGCGCCAGTTTCATTGGCCTGGAAGTTGCCGCGGCTCTGCGCGCGCGCGCGATCGAAGTTCATGTCGTGGCGCCGGAAAAACGGCCCATGGAGCGCGTCCTCGGCCCGCAAATGAGCGACTTCATCCGCGCCTTGCATGAAGAGCATGGCGTCGTATTCCATCTCGAGGATACAGCGAGCAGCATCGACGCCAAGAAGGTAAATCTCAGCAGTGGCGGCTCGTTGTCGGCAGATTTCGTCGTCGTCGGCATCGGCGTGCGGCCGCGGATCAGACTTGCCGAGACGGCGGGGCTGGTCGTTGACCATGGCGTTGTTGTGGACGCCTTTCTGGAAACGAGCGAGCCAGGGATATTCGCGGCCGGCGACATTGCGCGATGGCGCGATGCCCACAGCGGTGAGAACATTCGGGTCGAGCATTGGGTCGTTGCAGAGAGGCAGGGACGAACCGCGGCCCTCAACATGCTCGGCCAACGCGAGAAATTCAACGGCGTGCCGTTCTTCTGGAGCCAGCATTACGATGTTCCCATCAACTATGTCGGCCATGCCGAGCGATGGGACGAGATCGCGGTCGATGGGAATATCGCCTCCAGAGATTGCCTGCTGCGCTTCAGGCGCGAAGGACGCACGCTGGCTGTCGCTTCGATCTTCCGCGACATCGAAAGTCTGGAGGCCGAGGTGGAAATGGAGCAGCAAATGGCGACCTAGCAGAGCGCTCTCGGGCACCGCAGTCCGAAGAAGAGCGGAACCAGAAATGGCTGAACGGAATCCCATCATGACCGAAAGGAGTTCGAATTATGCCGACAATTCAACAGGAACTTAGCACCACCAATGGTTTGGGTACGGTCTCACCCGCTCAACATTATTCAACGATCGTCAAATTCATCAAGGCGGTCGGCAGGGAAGCGTCCAACACGACGCCGACCTCGGTTGAAATCTTCTCGAACGGCAGCCAGTGGTACTGTCAGGTCCGTCGCGGTAACAAAACGACCAAGCCGATGGGCCCCTATGCCAAACTACAGGCTGAGCGAATCCAGGATGCCCGGCGAATGCTGATCGCAAAAAGAGGCACAGCTAATCTCGTGTTTGAGTAGGGCGAGGAGCTTTGACGGGCGGCGCCAGTTGACGAACTGCTTCATTGCGATGATCGGTGCGACGTCGGGCTCTCAGCGCAGTACGCGCTTTTCTAACGCTTGATGACAGTTGTCGCGGAGCGTTTTCGCCGCACATCGCCGGTTGGCGTTCCTCCTTAGCCGACCGGCTCATTACTCACTCCCGGAAGGAAGTCCAATGGCCTACAAGTCAATCGTTCTCAATCTCGACATCGATGGTATGGTCGCTCCTGTCATCAAGCTCGGTGTCGATCTGGCCCGGCGGTTCGACGCGCGTCTGATCGGCCTTTCGGCTGCCGATGTTCCGCCACCCATCGTAATGGAAGGAGGCGTCGCATTCGACGGTGAGGACATGCTGCGCCAGCGGAAGAACATCGAGCGACGAATTGAGGACCTCCGCGCGGAATTCGAAGGTCTTGCTGGCGCGACGGTTGAGACGGAATGGCGCGGCGCGGTGGGCAATCCGACCCGCTTGCTGATCGACTCGGCGCGTGTGGCCGATCTCATCGTCACAGCATCGCCCGAAGGTGCCTCTTCTGGCGACACTCATCGTTCCACCGATCTGGGCAATGTAATCCTTCAGGCAGGACGGCCTGTATTTGTTGCCTCCACCAACCAGGAAAATTTCCGGATCAACAAGGTTATTGTCGGGTGGAAAGACACGCGTGAAGCCAGGCGCGCGGTTGCTGATGCCATGCCGTTTCTGCAAATGGCCAAGGAGGTTCGCGTGATCACGATCGACGATGACGCGACCGATGAAACCTCGAACAGCCTGGACGATGTTGTCGCCTTCCTCTCGTTTCACGGCGTAACGGCGAAGGCGGAAGTTTTTCGGGAAAAACCCGATGGCGGAACGATCGCCGACGTGGCCGACGCAATGCAAGCGGATCTGATCATATCCGGCGCCTACGGTCATAGCAGGTTCAGGGAGTGGATCTTCGGCGGTGCTACCCGCTCGCTGCTTGAAAATGATCGGCTGAACCGGGTGATGTCGAATTGATCACGTTGCTCGAACGGTCCATACGCTCAATCTGAATGACGCGAGAAGGACTGTGCCCGCTTTAGGATTTTCGTCGTGCCGTCCCCCGAGCCAGTTGCATGCCCCACGGTGTCGGCCTGAATAAGGAGGCCTTTCATGAACTCCGATACACCTGATACTGACCGCCTGGACTTCGGCATAGGCATCCCTCGGAGCCAACTCGCAGATGGCGCCATGCTCGCCGGCTATGTCGGCAAGGAGCCTGTCTTGCTGGCACGCCGGGGTGAGGAAATATTCGCCGTTGGATCGGTCTGTACACACTACGGCGCACCTTTGGCCGACGGGCTCCTCGTTGAGGATACTGTGCGTTGCCCTTGGCATCACGCCTGTTTCAGTCTGCGCACGGGGGAAGCGGTCCGCGCCCCTGCCCTATCATCAATCCCGTGCTATGACGTCGAGCAAACTGACGCTCACATGAGGGTTCGGGTGCGGCGCCAGCCTATAGCGCGTCGATCGCTTCCAGCCCGGACGGGCATGCCCGAGTCGATCGTGATCGTCGGCGGAGGCGCTGCCGGCCAGGCGGCCGCTGAAACCCTGCGGCGTGAGGGCTATGACGGCCGCCTGACGATGCTGAGCGCCGATGCGGCGGGCCCTTGTGACCGGCCCAACCTGTCGAAGGGCTATCTGGCGGGGACCGCGCCAGACAGTTCTAATCCGTTGCGCTCACCTGAATTCTACCGCGCTCAGGACATCGGACTGAAGCTGGGTGCGCATGTGGGGGTTGTCGATACACGCGCTCGGCACGTGGAGCTAACTGACGGGACTCGCTATGCCTACGACGCGCTCCTGCTGGCCACAGGCGCCGAGCCCGTGCGGCTAGGAGCGGGTGACGAACGGCCCCATGTCCACTACCTGCGAACGCTCGCCGACGCGCACGCGTTGAACGCCGACGCTGTGACGTCCCGTCGGGCCGTGGTCATCGGCGCCAGCTTCATCGGCCTGGAAGTCGCCGCTTCGCTGCGCACGCGGGGTGTCGAGGTCCATGTGGTGGCCCCCGGAGCAATCCCCATGCAACGAATTCTCGGGGACGACCTCGGCCGGCACATCCGGACGCTTCACGAGCATCATGGCGTCGTCTTCCACCTTGGCACGACGGCGGCGTCGATCGGTTCGAGCAGCGTTACCCTGAAGAACGGAGAGATCCTCGCGGCCGATTTCGTCGTCGCAGGGATCGGTGTGCGCCCTGCCCTGACGCTGGCCAAGCGGGCCGGGTTGGAGCTCGACCGCGGGGTCACGGTAGACACCTACCTGGAAACCAGTGTTCCGGGAATTTTCGCCGCCGGGGACATCGCCCGCTGGCCCGACCGTCTCACGGGTGAGAACGTTCGCGTGGAGCACTGGGTGGTCGCTGAGCGCCAGGGGCAGACCGCTGCACGAAATATGCTCGGGCTTCGCGAGCGGTTCGATTGCGTACCATTTTTCTGGACCGAACAGTACGATTTCAGCTTGGCCTACGTTGGCCACGCCGAAGGATGGGACGAGGCGGCAATCGACGGTAACCTTGCGGCAAGAGACTGCACAGTCACCTATCGGCGCGGTGGAGAGAAGGTGGCCGCAGCCTTCGTCCATCGCGACCTGGCGGGACTTCGCGCCGAACTGGAGTTCGAGCAGGCGATGGGCAAGAACGGGTGACTGCCAAGCCTCAGCCAAATGCGCCAAAATTGACCCTACCCAGGCGGAGCACCGAGAAATGACGGAACACAAGAAGGCACCACGGCGCCGACCCGCGACCGTCTCGATGACGAAACGGTTTGAAGTCGGGGATCGGGTGAGTTGGAACTCGGAGGCAGGTCGCGTCAACGGAACGATCATTCAGATTCATACCCAAGATATAGACTATAAAGGCCACACGCATCACGCGAGCCCGCAGTCTCCTCAATACGAGATCAAGAGCAGCAAGACCGACCACGTGGCCCTGCACCGCGGCCAGGTGCTGACCCGATTAAGCGACTGAGGGGAGCAACGCGTGGACGGGTCTCCCTGAACACGGACAGAACTTTCGGGCCATCGGGTGCCGAGTCCGCCGCACGCTGATCATGCCGCCGGCTCGTGAGGGGCAGCCGCGCTGCCCAGGACAGCAGAAACCCGGGTGCGCAAGTGAGGCACCAGTTCGTTCTCGAACCAGGGGTTGCGACGCAGCCAGACTGTGCTGCGCCACGAGGGATGGGGCAGCGGGATGACTGTCGGACCATAGGTGCGCCACGCGGCAACGGTCGCGGTCATCAAGCTCCCCGAGGCGTGTTGCAACGCCCACCGTTGAGCGTAACCGCCGACCAGGAGCGTCAGTTCCACTCTAGGCAAGCACGCCAGAAGCGACCGTCGCCAGAGCGCGGCACACCGGGACGGTGGCGGGTGGTCGCCCCCTTTGGGATTGGTCCCGGGAAAGCAGAACGCCATCGGAGCCACGCCAATTCGCGAATCCCCATAGAAGACACTGCGATCCAGCCCAAGCCACTCGCGCAAGCGGTCACCTGAGGGGTCGTCGAATGGCAATCCGCACTCATGCACCCGTCGTCCTGGCGCTTGGCCGCAGATCAAGAGCCGGGTCTCGGAAGTGACCTGCACCACCGGGCGCGGTTCATGGCTGAATTCCCCAGCACAGGCGCGACAGGAACGAATGCTCGAAAGCAACGCGTCAAGTTGCGGCGCTTCCGACCTAGCGCGTGTTTCGGGACTCCCCAAGTCGGGCCTAGTTGCAGCAACCTCAACCAAATCGTTCTAAACCTGTTGGTGTCCTACCTACGATCAGTTCAACTACTGACCATTGAATGTGGGAGCCAGGGTAAGATTCGACCAGCCGCCACTGGGGCAGCGCGACCGTTCGCCGCGGTGAGGCAAACCCCGACACGAGATCGGGCCGCGTCGACTTGTTTGGTCGACATGTCCCGCCTAGCTGTGGCCGCGTCAACCTCGCCGAACAACCGTTTCCGAAGTCAGATTTGGACGGCATCTATCCGACAAATGATTTCGATTGACCTTTTAACGCAGTTTTCATGTTATGATCGCCATGGACATCGAGCTCGCTCGCACTTTTATCGAAATCGTTTCGACAGGGAGTTTCATTCGGGCTTCGGAGCGCTTGAACGTCGCCCAGACGACCGTGAGCGCACGAATCCGTAACCTCGAGCAGCAACTGGGTCGCCAGCTTTTCGTCCGCCACAAGGGCGGCGCTTCGCTCACTCCCGCCGGCGAGCAGTTCCTGCGCCACGCCCCGATGTTCGTCCAGTTGTGGCAACGCACCCTTCACCAGGTTGCCGTGCCCCCGGGACGCCGAGCTGTTCTGACGGTCGGCAGCGAAGTCAGCCTTGCCCAACCCCTTCTGCTCGACTGGGTCCGATGGATGCGTCAATCCCTTCCGGATATCGCGCTTCGTGTGCACGTCGATGTGCCGCAGGACTTGATCAAACAAGTCGCATCCGGACTCGTCGACGTGGCGATCATGTACGCGCCCCAGCATCGACCCGGCCTGAAAATCGATCTGCTTCTGGAAGAAAAACTCGTGTTTGCGACCACCAATTCCGAAGCGCGCCTCTTGGACGGGTCTGATTATGTCTATATGGATTGGGGTCCGGACTTTGGACATCACCACGGGATGAGTTTCCCAACTGCTGCGCCCGATCTTACTTTCGATCTCGGTTCGCTCGCATTGAACTATGTTCTTGCGGTGGGCGGCTCGGGATATTTCAGGATGAGCTCTGTGCAGCCTCACATAGTGGCCGGCCGGCTGCACCTTGTGCCCGAAATGCCGCAGTTCTCCTATCCGGTTTACGCGGTGCAATCCGCAAATGCGGATGATAGCGTAATAGGTCCTGCCCTGACAGGATTGCATTCCGTCGCAAGCGCCGACAAATAATAGCAGCTCTTTTCGGCGTCTAAGTGTCCGCTTGGATTGACGGGAACAGGAGCTCCACTGTTGTCCCAATCCCTTGTTCACTCCTTATCCGGATCCGACCATTAACCGCCCGCGCCAATGCCTGCACTTGCAACATCCCTATCCCGGTGCCCTTCTCACCCTTTGTGGTGAAGAAAGGATCGAATACCTTCCGCAAGACTTCCGGAGCCATGCCGCAACCATGGTCTTTGACGCGAACGCGTGCGTAGGTACCCGGCCCGGGTGGGTCAGGTGTCATGGTCGTTTGCACGAATCGCTCAGTGATGACGTGAATCTCCCCGCCACCTGGCATCGCATCTCGCGCGTTTATGACGAGATTAAGCACTGCAGCGTCGAACAGCGCTGGGTCGATCAAGCAGTCCGGGACGTCGGAACCAAGCTCCAGCTTGACGCGGACATCGGGACCGGCGCCATACCTTAGGAGGGGCGCGAAAGACTTGAGGAACTCATTCAAATTGCCAGCATGGGCATCGAGTTCCTGATGCTTTGCGAAGGCGAGTAGCTGTGACGTTAGCTCGATCCCTCGATCGATCCCTTCCCGCGCTGCGGCAATGTAGGCACGCACGCTTTCGGGCGCGTCAGCTCTCCGCTCCGCGAGCCCGAGCCCGGATTGGATTACTGCCAGGAGATTTCTGAAATCATGGGCAATACCGCCAGTCATCTCGCCCAGCGCAGCAAGCCGGTGCGTCGCACGTTCGCGTTGCTCGACTGCAGTTCGGACATCGAGAGGCGTGTCGGGCATCGGAGTGCGCGCGTCGCGTTCGGCCCGAGATGTTCGTTGAGTTTCACACGGAAACACACAGCCTGTCATGGAAGTCGCCCCTAAAGGTCACTGACGACATCCGAGCAACCCGCGCTCCCATCAATATCGTCGTATTCTGTCTCATTTGTTGCTGAGGGCCGTTCCTTTCCATGCGCATGATCTAAACACGCCGGACGACCCTTTTCGTCATAATGTCCTCGACAATCGGGAATGCCTTGAGGACCTGCTCCGGTAGGTCGCCATTTGCTCCGACCATTTCAGACCAGCCGTGTGCCTCTGGTTCGCCGACGATGATACGGCCGACCATCCCGGCATGCTCATGGGGGACACAATAGTAATCGTACACCCCCTGCTCGGTGAAGGTAACCGAAAAGCTTTGCTTGGGCAGGAGGTAGTCGGAATCCCATGGTTTTGCCGCCTTGGGCATGCGAAGCGGTCGCTGTGTGGTTGTGTGCGAATTGCCAGGATTGAGATTGGTCCAGCGGACCGTCTGACCCGGTTTGATCAGAATACCGATCGGATCGAACCAGACTTGTGAACCGTCGTCGCTCCCTTGCATCTTGATTTCCACCATCTCGCCGGCCCATACCGACAGAGAAGACAGGGAAAGGGCGGCGGCGAGACCGCCGCCCGCGCCCAATATCTCACGGCGCGTGAGTATCATTTGGCGACCCGCGCCTCATCTGCGGCTGGGACATGCCACAGCACAACGTGGATATGCGGCTCTTCGACCCCTGGATGACCGGCATTGTAGTAGACGTCGACGTGGTCGACATTGCCGCCGGGCGCGGCGAGGTTGTCGAAGCGTTTGTCCGGATTGAGATCTTTGATCGGCAGCATATAGATGGTGCTGACAATTTTGCCGTCGTGATCATAGGCAAGGAACGGACCGGCCGGCAGTGTCGCCGGATCGACAAAAAGTTGGCCCATGCCAGGTAGGAAGTCGGGCAGCTTCACAAGCTTGCTGACCTGTTGGTAAGGCGCGGCTGGCGGGGATTTGGTGACCTCAGACGCCGCCATGGCGCAGAGCGAGCTGGCCATTGTCACGACAAGTGCGAGGGCGAGCTTCTTCATAGGTTATCTCCTTGCTGAATTCAAAAGTCGCGATGGCCGAATTTGGGAGACCGGTACACGAAATCGTTGTTTAGCTTGTTGATACGGCCAGTCGCGCCCTTCCAGTAAGTAGGAGACCCTTATTTTCGTCAAACGAAATTAGCAGGCATTTCAGTGCAGTAATTCTGCTTGCGCCGCCCGCACTGTTTGCTTGATTTCGCGAAATCTTTCACTACCTCTCAATTGCCATGAATATGTTCAGCCTCGATTTCCGGCGAGAGCCAAACAGCCTTAAAATGGGCTCTTAGCCCGGACGCGACAAGGCACTGGCTTCGCGGCCGGGACAGCCAGGATTCCACTTCATTCGAAGGTGAAGGCAGCCCTGCTTAAGCAGGGCGGCTGATCACTGCGATCGCGTTTGGATCGACACGAAGGTTGACGCTCATGATCTCCCCCATCTTGTCAGAAGAAGACATCTCGCTTGACCTCGTGACAAAGGGGAAGCAATCAGCCTTGTCAAAAATCGCGATTAGGATTGCGCGAAGAACTGGGGTTGACCAGCACGTGGTTCTGCGCGGTCTTTTCGACCGCGAGCGTCTCGGCTCGACCGGCATCGGCCGTGGCGTCGCGATCCCCCACGCTCTACTCAGCACAATCTACTCGCCTGTCGCGTCTTTGACTCGCTTGGCCCAGCCCATTGATTTCGAGGGTCCAGACGACGATCCCGTAGATCTCATTTACACTGTGCTCTGGCCGCGCTCTGCCTCTTCCGCCTTTCTCCCTGCTCTTTCGCAAATGTGCCGGTTGTTTCGGGGCTCTCAGGTTCGAGAGCAACTCCGGCAGGCACGGTCATCCGATGAGATGTTGGCGATCCTCGAAACTGAATCGCATCAGGAATTCCCCCCCAATTTGCATACTTCCCGGGTCCGACCTGACACCGAAATGTCCAGGCAGTTCGGCAACGCCTAGACTAGGTCCCCAGGCGACGTTGGGGCCGGACCTGGGAACTTTTCGAAAAGATACATTGACAGGCTATGTTTTATTGCCATCATTATGGGCGAGCCGAGGCTTGAACCCGCTTGGATGGGACAGAGGAAGCCAGGAGCAAACAGATGAGCCAGAATGATCAGAGCAGGAGGACGATCGTCGTCGACGGCGTCCCATTGCCGGAGCTGCTCGATGAGACAACGATCCGCGAGGTGGTCCACGGTTTTTACGGCGAAATTCGACATGATGACCTTCTCGGCCCCATTTTCCACGATCGGATCGAGCCAGACAGTTGGCCACAGCATCTAGCGAAGATGTGTGACTTCTGGTCTGCTACGTTGCTTCGGACGTCCCGATATGAGGGGCGGCCACTGCCGCCACACCTGGCCATAGCCGGCCTCGGCGAGACGCATTTCCGTCGCTGGTTAAAGTTGTTTCGCAAGACGGTGCACCGCATTTGCCCGCCCGAGGTGGCAGCGCTTTTTATCGACCGCGCGCTTCGGATCGCGCACAGTTTCCGTTTAGCAATTGCCTTCAACCGCGGTGAGACCACGATTGGCATCGCACCTATTGTCGAGAAGGACCTTTGATGCAGACTGGTTGGTAGGGATTCTCGCGCCAACAGCAGGAGAGATGCATGCGGCTGACTGCCTTCTCAGACTACGCGTTGCGAATGCTGATGTACGCCGCCTCCGCCGGTGACCGGCTGATCACGATCGAGGAAGCTGCGCGCGCCTTCAACATATCGAAGACGCATCTGAACAAGGTCGCCAATACCCTCACCCGCAACGGCTATCTGAAAGCCATCCGTGGCCGTTCCGGCGGCCTTGTTCTCGGACGGCGGCCCGAGATGATCCGGATCGGCGACGTCGTGCGGTTGACGGAGCCGGATTTCGCACTGGTTGAATGTTTCGCGACTGATGGAAACCAATGCGTACTAACTGCATCTTGCAAGCTTTCAGGGATGTTTGGTGAAGCGATTGCCTCGTTCCAGAGCACCCTGGACCGCTACACGCTGGCCGACCTCATGCTGACGCCGAGGGACTTCCTTGGCAGCCCGAAAAGACCCGCTGGCAACGGCGCCGCGCACAACGTCGCATGATTATTTCGTTACGTTTTGCTCCGATGGAGACGCCCCATGCCTGAACCAAAGAAGAAGGAAAAACCGTTACCGAGGGAGATCGATTCCGGTATCGACCCCGACAACAGCCTGCTGCCAATGCTTCTTGGCGGGCTTGTCTTGATAGTCCTCGGCGCGATTGTCGTCATGATGTTTGTCTAGTTGGCGACGCCCTGCATGACGCTGTGGCAAAAACATCGTTCAGCAGCATCCGTGCAATCAAGCGCCCGCGTGACGCCAATGTAAGGCGCGGGCACTCTCGTGATGTCGCCGCTGGGGATATGTTGTCTCAGAACAGAGTCCACTTGAGTCCGCCGAAGACAATCGGAGCGCATTAGGCGACAACATGGCGCCAGTTTACGACGGCGGTACGTGGCCGGACTGTGTGCGCCATCGGTGTTGGTGCCTAAGTACAATCGGGTCCGAGAATCCTCAGTCCGATGAAGTGAGTTCGTGAACAAAAAAGGCCGGATCAGGTTTGGAGGTAAATACCTCCAGAGGGGAACGCGTCGACGAATGGGGAGAAACGCCCGACGCAACACCTATGTGGGACGCGTGACCTTATCTATCAATATCAGGGTGGTGGACCAGCGACTTGGCGGCGCCAACTGAATGGGCCTTTTTGCGAGATCAAAATGGCAGGCAGAATTGCCTGCCATTTTACGACGGACGCGGCGCCGCCGACCCAGTGGGCCATTTTAGGGACAGTCCCGCATGGCATACCTCCCGAAGGCTGAAACCAGCGGACGCCCGATATTCAGACAGCCCGGCTTTCACGGGAAGGTGATGCGTGATGATGAAACTCCGTGTTGTGACGTGCGTTGTGAGCTCTGCGCGTCAGAGGCTTTCCCATGTATGAAGCGTGGTTTTCCAAACCTGTAGCCGTTGCCACCGGCATCAGCGGCGACATCCGAAACCTTACCAACGCTCGTGAGGCTTTTGACTTGCTCAACGACAAGTGGCGCAACGAAGGAAGCGCCAAGCATCGATCTGCACTACGAGCATGCCAGCAGGCGTTGAATGGCAACGTTCCGGCTGACATCGCCAGAGACGCTTTTATTGAAGCAGCGCGGGAAGCGCGCATGCTGGTCGGGTGAGTTGCGGTGACAAGAGCTTGCCCCGCGGTTCACGGCATCCATGAACGCGTCGACCTGCTTACATACTCAGAATGAAAAACGGAAAGCCGGCGGTGAGCTGCTGTGCTTCGGCTAGCGCTCGGAAAACTGAAGCAAGCAAGCCGACACCGTTCCGTTAGAATGCATCTCGCGTCGCCTTCAGCCCAAACAAACCTATGAGGAGGACGCCGAGTGAGTATCTTCGGAATAAGCGTGGACTGAGTCTGGGCGGCAACGGCGCTTTCCGATCTATCGATCTTCGCAAAGGCCTGCAACGTGGTTGGCGCCTTCGGGACTCCGGCAATGCCGCGGCGGTAGAGCAAATGGCCTTCGTCAAGTCAGCCATCGACCAAGCTACGTCAGCGGGCAGTTTCCGAATCATTCGGCAGCTTCGACCGATCTCGATGCCGGCACGATCCGCGCGGCACAATATTTGAACTCGGGGATCTTGCCGTAAGGATCGAGCATAGGATTGGTAAGCATGTTGGCCGGGCTCTCGTTAAAGCAGAACGGCATGAACACCATGCCATCGGCGACCTCTCGATCGGCCCGCAGAATGGCTTCGACGACGCCGCGCCGCGTCTCCACGTTTATCACGTCTCCCTGCGCAAGGCCGCGGCGCCTGATCTCGTAGGGATTCATCGCAGCAATGCCGTAGGGCTCGATCGCGTTGAGCACCCCGGCGCGGCGCGTCATGGCGCCCGTGTGCCAGTGCTCCAGCAAGCGCCCGGTGGTTAGCACCAGAGGATATTCGTCGTCGGGCACCTCGTCGGGGGGCAGGAGGTCGGCGGGCACGATGCGCCCGCGGCCATCCGCGGTCGGGAACCCGGTGGTGAAGACGATCTCGTTGCCAGGAACATCAGGACCATCGGCAGGATAGACGACGGACTCCTCGCGTTCGATGCGCTCCCAGGAAATATGCTTCAGCGACGGCATTACTTGCGCCATTTCGCCGAAGACATCCGAAACGTGTTTGTAGTTCCAGTCCAGCCCCATGCGTCTGGCAAGCTCGATGATGAGATCGAGATCCTGCCGCGCCTCGCCGGGCAGGTTGACGGCGGGTCGGCCGATCTGCACCTGCCTGTTTGTGTTGGTGTAGGTGCCGAGTTTCTCCGCATGCGCGGAGGCCGGGAGCACCACGTCGGCGTGCCATGCGGTTTCGGTCAGGAAGATGTCCTGAACTACCAGATGCTCAAGCTTGGCGAGTGCGGCGCGCGCATGGCTCTGGTCGGGATCGGACATGGCCGGGTTCTCGCCCATAATGTACATACCCCGGATCTCGCCGTCATGGATCGCGTCGACGATCTCAACGACGGTCAAGCCGCGTTTGGGGTCGAGCGCCTGGCCCCAGAAATTCTCGTACTGGCCGCGGATATCGGCATTCTCCACCGATTTGTAGTCGGGGAAATACATCGGGATGAGGCCCGCGTCTGAGGCGCCCTGGACGTTGTTCTGGCCGCGCAGCGGATGGAGCCCTGTGCCGGCGCGCCCGACATGGCCGGTGATCAGCGCCAGCGCGATCAGGCAGCGCGAATTGTCCGTTCCGTGGGTGTGCTGCGAAATGCCCATGCCCCAAAAGATCATCGAACGCTCCGCCTTGGCATAGGTGCGTGCCACATCGCGCAGCACACCGGCCTCGATGCCGCAGACGGGAGCCATCGCCTCGGGCGAGAAATCCTTCACCTTTGCCTTCAATGCCTCGAAGCCGGAGACGTTGGCCTGGATGTACTGCTGGTCATAGAGCCTCTCGTCGATGATGACGTGCAGCAGCGCGTTCAGCATCGCCACGTCGCTGCCTGGCTTGAAGCGGAGGCTGTAGGTCGCGTGGCGCATCAGTTCCTGGCCGCGCGGGTCAATCACGATCAGCTTGGTGCCGCGCTTTGCCGCTTGCTTGAAATAAGTCGCCGCCACTGGATGATTTGTCGCCGGCCGCGCGCCGATGATGATCACGCATTCGGCCTTCATGGCATCCATGAAAGGCGCCGAGACCGCGCCAGAGCCAACGCCCTCCATCAGAGCGGCCACCGATGAGGCATGGCAGAGCCGGGTGCAATGGTCGACATTGTTGGTCCCGAATGCCTGCCGAACGAATTTCTGGAAGAGATAGGCCTCCTCGTTCGAGCCCTTGGCGGAGCCGAAGCCGGCCAGTGCGTTGCCGCCATGGTCGTCGCGAATGCGCTTCAGCCCGCTGGCAGCGCGCTCCAGCGCTTCTTCCCAGCTGGCCTCGCGGAACACGGTGAGCGGGTCGACATCGCGCAGATCGATGTCGCCGGCTTTCGGCGCATCGTCGCGGCGGATCAGCGGCTTCGTCAGCCGTTCGGGCGACATCACATAGTCGAAGCCAAAGCGGCCCTTGACGCAGAGCCGGTTCTCGTTCGCCGGACCATTGCGGCCGTCGACCTGGACGATTTTATTGTCCTTGACGGCGACGCGCGTCTGGCAGCCGACGCCGCAAAACGGGCAGACCGTGTCGACAAGCTTGTCGAACGCTTGGACGACACGGGTCTTGCCGGTTTCGTCCATCAGCGATTTCTCGTAGAGCGCACCAGTCGGGCAAGCCTGGACGCATTCGCCGCAGGTGACGCAGGTCGACAGGCCCATGGGGTCGTGCATATCGAAGACAGGAACCGAGTGATTTCCGCGCTCGGCCATGCCGATCACGTCGTTGACCTGCACCTCGCGGCAGGCGCGCACGCAAGCGCCGCAGGTGATGCAGGCGTCGAGATTGACGGCAATGGCCGGATTGGTGATGTCGAATTCTGGCGCTAGCCCCTCCTCGGTGAACTTGGAACGGTATCGGCTGCCCGAAATTCCCATCGAACCGGCCCATTGCCAGAACGCAGACAGGTTGTCTGGACCGTCGCTCGCCGATCGCATGTTGCTTGCGAGGAGCTCGAATACCATCTCGCGTGATTTGCGGGCGCGTTCGGTATCGGTTTTCACGACCATGCCGGCAGAAGGCTGACGAACGCAGGAGGCAGCCAGCACGCGCTCGCCTTCGATGTCGACCATGCAGGCGCGGCAATTGCCGTCGGGACGGTAACCCGGCATGTCGACATGGCACAGATGCGGAATTTTTGTGCCCTGGCGCTTGGCGACATCCCAGATAGTCTCGCCAGGGGTGGCGCTTACGGTTTGCCCATCGAGGGTGAATACCGTGCTCTCGGCCATCAGAGGTCACTCCGGAAATGCGTCAGCAAATGATTGACCGGATTGGGCGCTGCCTGGCCCAGGCCGCAGATCGACGAATCGCGCATGACCATTTCGAGGTCGCGAATCTTGTCTTCCGGCATCAGACCCTGCTCCTGCAAGAGAGCCACCATTTTTTCGGTCCCGTCGCGACAAGGCGTACACTTCCCGCAGCTCTCATGCTTGAAGAATTTCATCAGATTGAGCGTGACCTGCTTTATATTGTCGGCCCGCGAGAACACGACGATAGCATGGGAGCCGACGAAGGCGCCCTGCTTGGCCAGATCGCCGCCGAAATCGAGCGGAATGTCGCCCAGTGTCGCTGGCAGGATACCGCCTGAGGCGCCGCCCGGCAAATAGGCCTTGAACTCTTGACCGTCCGCCATGCCGCCGCAATAGTCGTTGATCAATTCGCGTACCGTTACGCCGGCCGGCGCCAGCTTGACGCCGGGATTTTTCACGCGGCCGGAAACGGACCATGAGCGGATGCCGGGGTGGCCGGGCTTGCCCTGCGTAGCGAACCATTGCGCGCCCTTTTCGACGATGTCGCGGATCCACCAGAGCGTCTCGACGTTGTGGTTGAGCGTCGGTCGTCCGAACAGGCCGACCTCGGCGATGTAGGGGGGGCGGTGGCGCGGCATGCCGCGCTTGCCCTCGATGCTTTCCAGCATCGCACTCTCCTCGCCGCAGATATACGCACCCGCGCCGCGGCGGAGTTCGATGAACCCCGGCTTGACGATGCCGGTAGCTTCGAGTGCGGCGATCTCCTGACGAAGAATGGCGAGCACCGCAGGGTATTCGTCACGCATGTAAAGATAGATCCGTTCCGCCTCGACCGCGTGCGCTGCAATCAATGCACCCTCAAAGGCACGGTGCGGATCTTGCTCGAGATAGATGCGGTCCTTGAAGGTGCCGGGCTCGCCCTCGTCCCCATTGATCGACATCAGGCGCGGGCCCGGATAGGAGCGCACGATCTGCCACTTCTTGCCGGCAGGGAAACCAGCACCGCCCAGGCCCCTCAAGCCCGCATCGCCCAGGGTGGCGATGAGCTGGTCTGTGTTCAGCGTCCCAATCCGTACCTGCTGCAAAAGCTGGTAGCCTCCTGCCTGGCGATACGCCTCCAGTCCCACATAATCGGGTATGCTTACATCGGTCTCCGCTGCCGCGGCCATGCGCAGCAGGGCCTCGGCAGTTGCCTGGTCGACCTCGCGATTACCGATACGTGCGGCCGGCGCGCCAGCGCAGCGGCCCATGCAGGGCGCGCGCATGACCCTGATCGCCGGATCGGCGCCCGCTTGCAATTCGGCCAGGAGCGTCTCGGCGCCTGCCAGCATGCAACTCACTGAATCGCACACACGGATTGTCAGCGGTGCCGGCGGCATCTCGCCTTCCTTCACGACGTCGAAATGGTCGTAGAACGTCGCCACCTCGTAGACCTCTGCCTGCGACAAACGCATATCTTGTGCCAGCGCCCGCAAATGCCGCGCTGACAGGCACCCATATCGGTCCTGGATAAGGTGGAGGAATTCGATCACCAAGTCGCGCCGTCGCTGGCGCGCGCCAAGCAGCGCCTGGACCTCGGCGAGCGCGGCGTCATCCAGCGGCCTGCCCTTTGGTCCGCGATCACGCCGCCGCTGTTCCTGCATCGTCATGTGCTCGCCTCCCGCGTGCCCCTTACCTCGTAACGATATCCGGCGGACCATGATGTCGACTATGAGGCACGATATGTTCCCTGCACGACCAAGGCTGGGCGTTGCCAGGTCATATCGTGGAACCGCGGGAGATGTGGTGCAACCCTTCAGATCGTCGCAGCTTGCGCTTTTTCGATCACGAACACGATCCGATCGTCGTCGCGTTCCGTCGATTCAAGGCGCTCTCCCATTTCAGTGAGAAGATTTGGTATGTCGATGACCGCCAGTGGGTCCGTGCAGTGAACCTCGAGCCGATCGCCTGGCCTCAAGGCTTTCAGCGCCTTACGCGTCTTCAGTGCGGGCAAGGGGCATTTAAGCCCGGTCAGATCCAGCTTCGTCGTGGTGATCATGGCCAGCATGATGCCCGACGGGGCGTGGCATCGTCAATTGGAGCCTTGGGGTCTTGGCTCCTGCTTCTGGCGCGGCCGGACGGCTGTCACAGAAGACTGGAATAGGCGAGGAAGTTGACCGTGTGGCCCGGCTCGACATGGACTATCTCCTCACCCAGTTCGACGAGACCGTCCGTGGCGACCAGAGATGAAAGCAGTCCGGCGCCTTCTCGGGGGAACTTCGTCGCCTCGTAGGAACCATCCGCGGTCGCGTGCACGTTTGCTCGTACATACTCGCGCCGTCCCTGCTTCTTGCTGTAAGAAAAGCCGGCCCGCACAGCGATCGGGATCGGCGGTTGCTGCCGCGCCCCGACGAGGGCGAGGATCGCAGGGCGGGCAATATGGGCGAAGGTGACGAAGCTTGCCACCGGATTGCCAGGAAGTCCGATCAGCGGGATTCCATCGATCACGCCCATGGCGACGGGCCGGCCCGGCTTGATCGCAACGCGCCAGAACACCAAGGTTCCGGCGCTCTCGACAGCGGCCTTCACGCAGTCGGCCTCGCCCGTCGACACACCGCCCGAAGTCAGGATCAGGTCATGGCTCGATGCCGCTTCGCGCAGCTTTTCGGCAATCAGGCGGCTGTCATCCATCAGGATACCGAGATCGGTGACGTCGCAGCAGAGCCGAGCGAGCATTGCCGTAAGCATGAAGCGGTTCGAGTCGAAGAGCTGCGCTGGTCCGCGCAGGTCTCCAGGCGCAACGATTTCGTCCCCGGTCGAGAACACTGCGACACGTATCCTGCGCTTGACCTGGAGTTCGATGAATCCCAATGCGGCGGCGAGTGCCACATCTTGCGGCCGCAGCCGGTGGCCGGCTGGGAGGACGCCTTCACCCAGTGCGACATCCTCACCCATAGGACGGACATTGGCACCCGTTTTCAAGCCGGGCGGGAGAATGACCCGGCCAGATCCGTCCACGCTCACATCTTCCTGCATGAACACTGTATCGGCCCCCTTGGGCATTGGAGCGCCAGTGAAAATGCGCACCGTTTGGCCGGGCAGCACAGGTTCATCCGGCGCCATGCCGGCCTGAACCCTCCCGGCAACGGCGAACGCCGTTTTGACGGTTTGCGGCAGGTCGGCCCCTCGCACGGCATACCCATCGACCGCAGAATTTGTGAAGGGTGGCAGCGGCAGCGGTGCGACCATCTCCCTCGCCAGGAAGCGCCCATCCGCCAGCACGAGCGGGACCGCCTCGACCTCCTGCACGGCACTCAATTTCGAGGCGATTAGCGCGGCGGTCTCGTCGATGGGCCGCATCGGTCCGCCGAAAGCGAAGCAGTCATCCGAGATTTGCGCCATTTATGTTCCCACTGCACGAGGGTGCCGCCTTGGCAGCAATCGCATCAATCCGAGCTTTTTTTAATTAGCTTCGGTTGAACACCTGTAAGATACATCAGGCCAGAGCAGTGGCGAGCCAGAATACGACGTCAGGAGACTGCCATGCATTTGATGAGACGCCAACCCGAACACGCCATCATCACACCCGACCCGCAAGACCGACGGCTGACTGAGTTGGTCGCGGGCGTCGACCATACAGGCGCGACGGTGGAGGTCCGCGTACCGATAGAACGTGCCCTGACGCTCTATCTCAACGCGCAAGAGATCGTCACCATGATGACGGTCAACGATTACCCTGAATATCTTGCGCTTGGCTATCTGCTGAACCAGAACATGCTTCTGCCTGACGACGTGGTGACGGACGTCGAGTATGACGAAGACCTGCAGGTCGTGGTCGTTCGCACCGAGCGCAACACCGACTACGAGCAGAAGCTCAGAAAGCGGACGCAGACCTCGGGTTGCGCCCAAGGCACTGCGTTCGGCGACGTGTTGGAGGCGATCGAGGACATCACACTTCCGCCCGCTGAGCTTCGCACCTCCTGGCTCTACGAGCTGACGCGCAAGATCAACACCACGCCGTCGCTCTATCTGGAAGCAGGCGCGATTCATGGCTGCGTCCTTTGCAGGGAGGGCACGCCAATCTGCTATATGGAGGACGTCGGGCGCCATAACGCCGTCGACAAGATCGCTGGCTGGATGTACCGCCACGCCGTCGATCCGGCAGACAAGATCATCTACACGACCGGGCGGCTAACCTCCGAGATGACGATCAAGACGGTGCGGATGGGCATTCCGATATTGATCTCGCGCTCCGGCTTCACCGCCTGGGGCGTGGCGCTGGCCCGCCAGGTGGGTCTGACGCTGGTCGGCCGGGCGCGCGGCAAGCGCTTCACCGTGCTTTCAGGCCAGGAGCGGATCGTCTTCGACCAGGATCTCGCTTCGGTCGATGAGGAAGCGCCGCGCCACCGCCGCAAGGGTGCCGAGCATGACGACTGAGGGAACCGTAACGCTGGGCGTGGTGCTCGCCGGCGGTCTGGGTCGGCGCATGGGCGGCGGAGACAAGCCGACGCGTGTGATCGGCGGACGCACGATGCTTGAGCATGTCATCGACCGGCTAGCGCCGCAATGCGACGGGCTTCTGCTCAACGCCAATGGCGACCCCGCTCGCTTCGCCCGCTTTGGCCTGCCCGTTGCCGCCGACACGATCGAGAGCTATCCGGGACCTCTCGCCGGCATACTCGCCGCACTCGATTGGACGGCGGGGAACAGGCCGGGTGTAGAATGGGTGGTCAGCGCTGCCGGAGATTGTCCCTTCCTGCCGAGCGACCTCGTTGCACGCCTCCAGCGGGCGCGCATCAAAGAGAAAGCAGACTTGGCGGTGGCGGCATCCGGCGGCCAGGCGCATCCGGTCATCGGGCTGTGGAAAGTCGCGCTGCGGGATGAATTGCGGCATGCGCTGACCAACGAGGGTCTCCGCAAGATCGACCGGTGGACCACCCGCTTCGGCCTTGCCACCGTATCCTGGCCGGTCGGGCCGGTGGACCCGTTCTTCAACGCCAACACGGTCGAGGATCTTGCCGAAGCTGAGCGCCTGGCCGCGTTGCTTTTTGCTAACCCGGCCGGCTGAACCCAGCGCGCTCCAGGCCCAAAAGTACCTCGTCGGTCTGGAGAGCCTCGAGGAATGCGTGCACCGAAGGCCGTTCCTTTCGCGCAGATATCAGTGCGAAGTCGTAGTGCTCTTCGGTCAGCGCGATAAAACCGAGCCGCGCCGCACGCGCGACGGGCGCGATGGTGACTCCCCAGTCGGCGCGCTCCTGCGCCACCGCCGCGGCGACGGCATTGTGCGAGCGTGGCTGGTTCCAATAGCCGTCCGGGCGTTCCGCGCCGAGCAGTTGGTCGATTAGGATACGCGTTCCCGAGCCTTGGTTGCGGTTGACCATCATGCAATCAGGGTCGGCGAGCGCCGCACGGACCGCCTCCTCCGCGCCGAGGCCCTCGAAACGCTCGTCCCCTTGGCGGAATACCAAACCTTGCATGCGCCGCCAGCCTGGCACGAGTTCGAGACCGTCACCGAGGAAAGGCGCGTTGTAAATCCGCGTCTTCGGGTCGAAGAGATGGATGGGGGCGAGATCGCACTCGCCGCGCTTGGCCGCCGCAAGACCGCCCAGGCTTCCCACAGGCAGCGAGCGCACCGAAATCCCGCGGCGCGAAAGTTCGCCAACGACCAGATCGAGGCCGATGCAATGACTGCCAATGACGACAAGGTCGGGAACGCGGACCCCCGGTGTGAACAGCGTCACCGCCACGTCGGCACCGGCAGGCACGTGATCGGCCAGGGCCTCGATGCGGATGAAGCCGTCCGCCTGGGCAAAGGATGTTATTGCTCCCGAACCCTTACCAGTCGGATAGGCCGTCAATCCTCCCTGCCCTTGCACAAGAGAGACCATGGCGAATTCGGTCCGTCCGAGTTCGGAAGGAACCCGCAACGGAAGGCTTGCGGTGACCTGAGTATCGACGCGAGGCGGCAGCCCCGCCATGCGCCGCAGGGCGGGTACCACCATGTCATGGAAGGTGAACATGGCCGAGGTCGGAAATCCCGGCAGGATGATGACCGGCTTGCCCCCGCACACAGCCAGGCAGAGCGGCTTTCCGGGCTTCAGCGCAACGCCGTGGGCGATGATACCGGGCTTGCCCAGGCGGCCGATAATGCGATGCGTGACATCCCCTGCCCCCTTGGACGTGCCGCCCGACAGGAGCAGCACGTCGTGGGCGGCGAGCGCCTCGCGCATAGCCTTCTCAAGTCTCGCCTCGTCGTCGGGAAAGGCGCCGAGAAAATGCGCCTCGCCGCCATTTTCAGTGACAGCCGCAGCGATGATCGGGCCGTTGGCATCATAGATGCCGGCCGGTCGCAACGGCTCGCCCGGCTGAACGAGTTCATCGCCAGTGGAGAGCACGGCCACGCGTGGCCTGCGAGCCACTGTCAGCTGTGCGATTCCGCAGGCAGCGAGCATCCCGATCTCGCGCGAGCCGATTTGCGTTCCGGTGCGCAGCAAGACTTCTCCTCGCGCCATGTCCGACCCCGCGTTGGAGACAAACTGGCCGGGCGAGATGCTGCGGCCCACCTCAATGGCACTCAACCCGGCGGGATGGGTATGCTCCACCATGACGATTGCGTCCGCGCCGCGGGGCAGCGGTCCGCCGGTTGCGATGGACGTGGCGGTTCCGGTCAGAACGGGGAGTTGCGGAACCGTGCCGCAGGCAATCGCTTCCGCATTCAGCGCAAGCCGAACGGGACGCGTTTCAGACGCGGCAGCGAGATCGGCCGCACGTACCGCGAAACCGTCGACATTGGAGCGGTCGAACGGCGGCACGTCGACCGGCGCTGCGACGTCCTCGGCAAGAACCAGCCCCAGCGCGTCGGCCAGCGTCCGCTTCTCGGTCGGTAGTGGGCGAGGAAACAGCTCGGTCTCGAAGCGCGCCAGTGCAGCTTCGCGCGATAGTATCGTCAGGAACTGCTCCTGGCCGCTGTTCTGCTGGGCCGATGTTGGAGAATGCGTCATGGCGGAACACTCGATCAAACGTTGCGGAGCGGAACGGCGGCGACAGGCGTGCCGGCGGCATACCCCTCGCTATCGTCAGGAACTGCAAGCCAGGCGTCGGCAAGACGCATGGCGTCCAGCGAAAAGTCGCCGACAGCGAGCGGTGTCCACACATCCCGCTCCTTTGCGAGCAGAACGATCTCGCAAAGCCCGACCGCGGATGAAATTTTCCGCGAGAGCGGCAAGATAATGCCGGACCGTTCAGATCTGCCCGACAGGCGGTCCAAGACTGGCTGGACGAGTGCAAGGAACCCCGCGAAAGCCTGCTGCGGCGATCCGGCCAAGGCGACAATCGGTGTCTTGCCGAGCCGCCCTATCGCCGTTGTCCCCCCGGGCCGCAGAGCAATGCCATGCGCGAGTAGAACCCGGCGCCGCGCGAGAGCCTCGGCGGTCACATCGGCGCAGCCATCGCCAGTACCGCCGATCAGGAGCAGCAAATCGTAGGCCTGGCCATTAAGAGCGGCAGCGATCGCTGTCGCGTCACGCTCGACGGCCTCTATTTCGGCAATCGAAGCGCCCGTGGCACCCAGGCTCTCGACCACGAGCCGCATGGAGAATGTCTCGTGGCTCTCGGCAGCGACGTCGATCGCGCGCACGCACGGAATCCGTACGGCAAGTTGGCTCAATCCAACTTTGCGAGCGACCAGCAGGTCAGCGACGCCGATTGTCTTTCCTTCAAATATTGGCGGGCGGTTCGCCGCCATATCCTCGCCCATCCGGCGCACACCCTGGCCAGGCGCGGCTTCAGATACCGCCTGGATCACCGGTCCATCGCAATCGATAAGACCGGCCTGCAGCACACAGTCACGATTTCCAGGCATGGCATCGCCCGTCTCCACCCAGAGGGGCGGGGTCGGCAATGCTACTGGCGAATAGGCCGACGCTCCCACGAGGTCAAAGGCGCGACACGCCCAGCCGTCGATGGCAGCGATATCCCGCGCAGGCTGGGCCGGCACGACAGCCGGCATCCCGGCAGCCACGCGCCCAAGAGCCTCATCGAGCGGAACCAGGCAGGTGGCGACGGGCATCACACTGTCGAGCAGCACTGCGAGCGCCCTCTCAAGAGTGGTGAGCGCACCTGTCGGAGAAAGTGTTCTCGTCATGGCCCGATAGTGAAGCAGACCCGAGCCCGTTTGCAACAAGCTTCAGGAACGCTCGTGCTGCGCGTTTGGGAAGAAGAGCTGCTGTCCGTCGATTTTGTACTCGCTGATCGCCTTCTGGCCCTCCGCAGAGATCAGCCAGTTGATGAAGCGCTGGCCGGCGTCCGCTTTGACACTTGGATGCTTCAGCGGATTCACCAGCATGACGCCATACTGGTTGAACAGCCGCTTGTCACCCTCGACGGCAATGCCCAACTCGCCCCGATTCTTGAATGACAGCCAGGTACCACGATCGGAAAGCGTATAAGCGTTCATGGCGGCCGCGGCGTTGAGCGCTGCTCCCATGCCCTGGCCGATCTCCTTGTACCAGATGCCCTTGGCCGCCTCGATGTCGATGCCGGCCGTTTTCCACAGACTCAATTCGGCCGAGTGGGTGCCGGACCTGTCGCCGCGCGAAACGAAGGCCGCTTTCTTGGCTTCGATGGCGATCAGCGCGGCTGCGATATCCTTGGTCCCGCTGACGCCTGCTGGGTCGCTCTTGGGCCCCACGAGGACGAAGTCGTTGTACATCACGTCGAAGCGCTTCACCCCGAACCCTTCCTCGATGAACTTCTCCTCCTGCGCCTTGGCATGGACAAAGACCACATCGGCATCGCCGCGCCGACCGGTGTCGAGCGCCTGACCAGTGCCCTGAGCGACAACCTTCACGCCGATGCCGGTCTTCTTCTCGAACAGCGGCAAGATGTGGTCAAACAGCCCAGAATCCTGCGTCGAGGTCGTTGACGCCACAACTATCGACTGCTCCTGGGCAGGCGCGCCGCTCGCGAGCATCAGAAGCACCACAAGTGCACAGAACATTCGGCGGATCAGCATCTCAATCTCCGTCCAGGTTGATTAAAGCACGAGTTCGCCGCGCACGAACGCAGCCGCTTGCCGAGTCGCGGGACGATCCAGAAAGTCGCTGGCAACGGCATGCTCGCAAACACGCCCCCGGACAAGAAAGACGACGTCTCCAGCGATCCTGCGCACCTGGCCGAGGTGGTGCGACGCCATGACGACCTTCGTTCCGGATTGGGCGGCGGCCACGATGATTTCCTCCACGAAGCGTGTTGCCGCCGGATCGAGACTGGCCGTCGGCTCGTCGAGCAGCAGGATTTCGGGCTGGCGCGCCAGTGCGCGAGCGAGCGCCAGCCGCTGCTGCTCCCCGCCTGACAAATGCCGTGCCGGACGTGCCGCCAGATCGAGAAGACCCACGCGGTCGAGCAGATCCTCCGTGCGCGCCGCGCGAAACCGACGCGGACAGCCGGCCCTAGCCAGGCCGTAGGCGACATTCGCGGCCACCGAGCGCCGCAGCATCACAGGCTTCTGGAACAGGATCGCACGCCGCGTCTTCGGGGAGAGGGTCCGACCGCCCCAAGTCAGGGTTCCGGCCGAAGGTACAGTAAGCCCCATGCAAAGCCGCAGCAGGGAGGTCTTGCCCGACCCGTTTGGGCCGACAATCACCGTCGGCGCATGTGGCCCGATCGTCAGGTTCACCCGCTGGAGTATGGTCGTCGCGCCAACGATAAGCGACACGTCATCGAAGACAAGTGGAAGATCGCTCTGAGCGGCCCGCATCCCCTAGCCCGCCCGTTGCTCGGACCACACCCGCACGCCCCAGGCGGCCGCGTTGATCAGCAGGATAAGAAAAATCAGAATCAGGCCGAGTCCGATGGCGAGCGGCAGATTTCCCTTTGAGGTTTCAAGTGCGATTGCCGTCGTCATGGTGCGGGTGAAGCCATCTATGTTGCCGCCGACGATCATTACGGTGCCAACTTCGGCCGCCGCCCTGCCGAAGCCCGCGAGCAGAGCCGTGACAAGGCTGAAGCGGCCGTCCCACAAAAGCGTCGTGACCAGGCCCGCCGGCCCGACCTCCATCGCGTTCAGTTCCTCACGATATTCGCGCCACAGATCCTCGACCGTCTGGCGGGTCAGAGCGGCGATGATGGGCAACACCAGCAGCGCCTGCGCGCAGACCATGGCGGTGGGCGTGAACAAAAGACCGAACTCGCCCAGCGGCCCGGATCGCGATAGCAGCAGATAGACGGTCAGCCCGACCACCACCGGCGGCAGGCCCATGAAACCGTTCAGCACCACGACGATCGCCGAACGACCTGGAAAGCGCGAGAGCGCGATAATTGCGCCAAGCGGCAGGCCGGCGACCATGGCAATCGCGACAGCCGAAAGGCTGACGGCGAGCGACAGGCGCACGATGGCAAACAGCGTGGCGTCACCGCTCGCGATCAGTTGCCATGCGCCCAGCCCTTCCGACATTGCTCCTCGCAATCCTGTCCAGCGTCAATGTCCTGCAACTCCTCCGTCAGAGTCAAATTCTTGAACCGGCACAGAAATATGCATATCAATGCAGGATGGAATTGCTAACGACATCTGAAGCCGCCGACTATCTGCGCATTGGCGAGCGCAAGCTTTACGAACTGATTGCGCAGGAGCGCCTCCCCTGCAGCAAGGTGGCCGGCAAGTGGCTGTTTCCCCGACATGAACTCGACCGTTGGGTCATGTCGGGACTGGTTCGACCCGGAGGAATGATCCAATCCGACCCACCGCCGATCGTCGGTGGCAGCCAGGATGATCTGCTCGAATGGAGCCTGCGTCAGTCGGGCTCCGGCCTGGCCTTTCTGACAGAAGGCACGGAAGCCGGCGTGACACGCCTGCTGCGCGGCGAGGTGTCTGTCGCCGCGATCCATTTCCACAGCGACGACCCGGACCCGAATGTAACCGCGATTGCGACGAGGCCGCGGCTGTACGATGCGGTGCTGGTCGGATTCGCCCGCCGCGAGCAGGGCCTGCTGCTGGCGCCAGGCAATCCGAAATCGCTCAACACGTTGACCGACGTACTTGCGACCGGCGCGCGCATTGCGGTTCGTCAACGCGGCGCAGGCGCGGACATGCTGCTCACTTTGTTGCTGACGGATGCCGGCGCGAGCCACCGCGACGTCAACCGGTTGGAGCCCCCCTGCCTTACCGGTCCCGAGCTCGCGGCCGCCGTGCGTACCGGACGGGCCGATTGCGGAATCGCCACCCGCGCCGCCGCCTGCGCCGCCGGCCTCGATTTTGTGTCACTGGCCTGGGAAAGCTTCGACCTGCTGATGCGGCAGCGGACCTACTTTCAGCAACCGATCCAGGCGTTGCTGCGTTTGCTGCAGCAAGACACCTTCGCCAGCCGCGCTGCCGAGCTTGCCGGGTATGATCCATCGCCGGCCGGGCGGATCCGGTTCGCGAAGTAGCAGCCGAACCCGACCTCGGTCGCTGCTCACCCCAGATCGATCTCGCCCTCCACGACATGGTGCAGGCCTGCTGGCTCAGACGTGACGAGGGCCCTCACGGTCAGTCGGCCTTGTCCTTTCAGGCCCTTCTCCGCCACGGCTTTCTCAATTGCCTGCTGCGAAGTCACACCGACCTGCTTAAGGAACTTGCGCATGGAGACGTTGAAGGGATCGGTTTCCATATTCTGGGTCATATGATTGCCTCGAACGGTTTGAACGATATGGCCGGTCCAGCAAGCTTGATGCCCGCAACGGCGGCGCTGCGCCAAGGGAGCACGGAACGGCCTGGTGTGCAATGAAGACGACGCTCGCAATGTGTCTGATGGCAACTGCTCCGTTCCTCTTCGGTGTCGCCGCGCTGGGTGCCGATCTCCGCGGTCACGGCGGACCAGTGCGGGCGATTGCCGTGACGGCGGATGGGCAAACGGCGATCACCGGCAGTTTCGACGCCAAGGCGATCATCTGGTCGATCAGGACCGGCGAAGCGAGGGACGTGTTGCTGTTTCACGATGGGCAGGTTGATGCGGTCGCAGCCCTGCCGCAAGGCCGCTTTGCCACCGCGGGGGCGGACGGCCGCATTGCGGTCTGGGAGGCCGGACGAAGCACGCCAGTCTCCGTCCTGCAAGGCCATTCGGCGCCGGTCGTGGCGCTCGCAGTTTCGCCCGACGGCTTAACCCTGGCTTCGGCTTCCTGGGATGCCAGCGTGCGGCTGTGGCCGCTTTCGGGCGGGCCGCCGCACGTCCTCGAGGGCCATCGGGACAATGTCAACGCGGTTGCATACCTCTCCGACGGGACGCTCGCAAGTGCCGGCTACGACGCGGCAGTCATGCTTTGGCCGGCCGAAGGCGGAGCTCCGGTCAGGGTCGCGATGCCTGCACCCCTCAGCGCAATGGTGGCGACGAGGAGCGATCGCGTGTTCGTCGGGGGCGCGGACGGCAAGCTGAGTGAACTGAACCGCGGCGGGACGATCCTGGCCGAAGTTGCAGCTTCGTCAAGTCCGATCACCGCGCTCGCCGTCACGTTGAATGAACGATACATCGCCGCCTCTTCGATCAAAGGTGAAATTGTGCTGCTCGACGTCAAAAGCCTGCAGCCTGTTCGCACATTTGGCACCGCGGGCGTGCCGGTTTGGGCCCTTGCCTTCTCGCCTGACGGAAAGACGCTTTTGAGCGGCGGCGGGGATCACGTGGTGGGAGAATGGAATGTCGAGAACGGGCAACGGCTCGGAACCACCGTCGGGGGTTCTGCCGATCCGATGGCCGAATATGCCGGCAATCCGGACGCGGAGGTGTTCCGCGCCTGCGTCGCATGCCACACGCTCGATCCCCACGAGGGCGATCGCGCCGGCCCCACGCTTCACGGCATCTTCGGCCGCAGGATCGCATCCGTGCCTGGCTACCGATACTCGCCCGCTTTCAGGGAGATGGACATCGTCTGGACGCCCGAAACGGTATCGAAGCTGTTCGAGCTTGGCCCGAGCAGATACACGCCGGGCACCAAGATGCCCGAGCAGACCATTCGCGACCCCGAGCATCGGGCGGCGCTGATACGATTCCTACAGGCCGAGACCCGCAGCAACTGAGTTTAGACCCGTTTGGTTTCCGAGTTCCGGTCCCGGAGATAATCCTCTGTCGTTCGCGGGGCCGGCCGGCCAGGACCGGCATAGGGATCGAGGTCTTCGCTCATGGCGGCATCGACGCGGCAATTGTCGCACATCCGCACCAGTTCCAGCCGCCGCGCGTTTTCGCCCGAGAACATCCAGTGCCTGCCTTCCAGCTTGGCGACGATCCGCTCTACCGTACTGCGGGTCCCGAACGGATTGCCGCAGCGGATGCACTCGTAGGGCTGTTCTTGCTTGACGACCCGACGTGGCGCGCTCCATGCCGGGAAATCGACCCGCGGGGCGAGACGGATCACCTTCTCCGGACAAGTCGCAGCGCAGAGCCCGCATTGGACGCAGGCGCTTTCGGAAAAGTACAATGCAGGCTGTTGCTCGCTGTCGGAGAGCGCACCCGTTGGGCACGCCGACACGCAGGAGAGGCAGAGCGTGCAGCCCTCGACATTGATATCGAGCCCGCCGAACGGCGCTGCCGCTGGGAGCGCTACGCGCTCCACTGGCGTCGGCGCGGCGCGATGCAGTTCGATCAAGGTGTTTCGCAACAGGCTGCGCTTGTCCCCCAGGGGCAGGAAGGTCGTCGGCGTCGGCGTGCTGGAGCCCGGTTGCACACGGTCGAGCGCCAACCTCAGCATGTCCGGATCATTGGTTTCGATCAGGCCGCAGAGTTCTGACCCGTAGCCGAGCGATCGCGCGAGCAGATTGGCGATGGTGACGTTGCGGGCCAAGCCGGTGAGCTCGTGCTTGGGCTTCGCGGAGGCGAGCGCCATCACCGCCGCCGCGCCCCATGCCACCGGCGCTATCCACGCCTCTATTCCCAATTGCGTTATCTCGTTCACGGCGACTGGCAGTACATTCGCAGGCAGGCCTGGGCCGAACCGCGCGAGCGCGTCAATAAGCGGCTCGCCGTGGTAGCCGTCATGGAACAGAACGACCGGATCCCTGCCACCCGCCTCTCGATATGTGACCAGGAGCGAACGCAGCCGCCGAAGCAGGATTTGCGCATCCGGAACGGCATATGCGGCTGCACCGGTCGGACAGGCGGCCGCGCAATTGCCGCAACCGGCGCAGATTTCTGCGTCGACGATCACGTGATCGCCGGCCGAGGCAATCGCACCGGTAGGGCACAGATCCAGGCAACGCGTGCAACCGATGATGCGGGAGCGTGAATGGGCGCACAGATCGGCGGAAAAATCGATGTAGCGCGGCTTGTCAAATTCGCCGACGAGGCCAGCAGCCTTGGCGATCACGGCGGTTACCGCGGCCCGGTCGGCGGAATCCGCTTTGAGGTAGCCCGCGCGCAGGTCGTGAGCCGGAAATAGCGGAACGCCGCCGGAGAGGTCGATCACGATGTCCGCTTTAGAGATTGCGCCGTCACGAGCCGCACCGAAGCGCAGGCGGTCGCGCGAAGAGGGAACTGGCAACGCGAAATCGTCAACGGTCAGCTCGAAGGCGCCCAGATGGCCTTGTGCGTTGCGGATCCTGCCCCGCACGACGGGGAAATCCCATACGCGGTTGGGTGTAACCTCCTCGGGTCGCGTCAGCAGGACGGTCACGTCCAGATCCCCGGCAAGCTGGCGGGCGACCTCCATTGCCGACTGGTCGCGGCCATAAACCAGCACCACGCCATTGCTTCGAAGCGTGACGAGGGCGGGCGGCGAGGTCGGTTCGGCCACCATCGCGACGAGTGCCGCCGCCTTCGGCCCGGCGGATGCGGCCTCTGCCGACCAGCCTGCCGCCTCGCGGATGTTCACGAAATCGAGGTCACCCGCAAAGCCGATTTCCTCAGCGACTTCGCGGAAAAGCGGCGCCTGCTGTGTGCAGGCTATGGTGATGGCTCCCCCCTCGCTCAATCTGTTGCGGATACGATCGATTTCGGCGCCGCACAGCTGATCGCTCGATTGCACCTGAGCGTCTTTGCATCCGCGGCGCACGCTGTCGCCAAAACCAGGCATGCTGCGCTCGCAGGAGCAGATGAAGACCGTGCGCGGTTTGTCCAGGCTCATTTCGCCTCCCCGCTACGCGACACCGCCCGCTGCGGTAGCGCCTTTACTGTAGAGACAGTATATACATTATTGGAGAATTAGGCCGCCGTCATCAAAAATGGATCGGCATTATGTCCCAGCGTGCTTCGGTCACCGACCGCGCCCTCGATCTGCCCCCGCTCTACAGCCTCACTGTCTTGAGAGAAGCCGGCGATGCCTTTGAGCACGCCCGCGCCATTGCCGGCGAGCAGGGTGCAGGGACGCTGGTCTGGGTACGGCGCTATGATCTGGCCGAGTTCGCGGTCGTCCTGGAGCCTGAACAATCGTTGGCGCAGGCCCGCCTTGCCATCTATGCCGGAATGAACGCTCTGGCCGACGCGCTTGCCGCGCGTGCACCGCCTGAAATGCCGGTCACCTTCGACTGGCCGGACGCGATCCACATCGACGGCGCTCTCGTTGGCGGCGGACGCCTGGGCTGGCCTGAGGGAGCTCGCGACGAGGAGACGCCGGCCTGGCTCGTCTTTTCTGCCATGATCCGCATCGCGGCCGTGCGCGCTTACGAACCTGGCGAGCGGCCGCTACTCGGCGCGCTTGACGAATTGGGCTTCGAAGCCCCCGATCCTGGTGAGATCATCGCCAGCTTCTCCCGTCACCTGATGAACGCGTTCCACGAATGGGGCGAAACTGGCTTCGCATCGCTCGCCAGCCAATGGCTGCACCGCTCCTCACACCGAGGCCAGGACGTTCGGATCGCTGACAATGGCGACCTGCTGCTTCCGGGGAAGCCTTGCCCGGGAGCCTCCGAAAAGCGGAGTTTGGTGGAAGCTCTTGGCTCACCTTCGTGGCTCGATCCCGCTACGGGTATGCCATGGCTCTAAAGCTTCTGCGCACGATCCGCCTAGATCCGTCGGATGGCTTCGTCTATTCCCACGCCGCGGAACCCGGCGAGTGGGCCGTCGCGGGGACTTTCCGGTTCTTCGCCGCCGATGTCGAAAGCCTCTCCGGCAAGGAACGACAAGCCTTCCGCGCCGGCTTCCTGGGTGTTGAGAGCTTCGGCTGGTCCACCCTCGTCATCGTGACGGAGGCCACCGCGGAAGAAGTCGCGGCTGCGACCGAAAGACTGGCCGAGCAGCTTGTCGCCCGTTGCGGAGCGCCCGGGATGGCGGTCGCGCGCGCGGCCGCCGAGGAGGAAATCGCCTTCGCGCAGTCCCTGTGCAGTCATCCGCCGAACACCCTTGTTGCGCTGCACCGCGCTGGCGAGGAGGCGGGCATCCGTGAATCGTTCCGCACCCTGCACCGGAAGGTGAGCCGCCTTGATCCGGCGGCCGCATTCCGCATCATCGAGGTCGAGGGAGAAGAGGGTGCGATGGAAGAAGTCGACATTGTGGTGCTGGCGGGTAGGCACAAATGATGGATTTCTGGATTTCTTCGGGCCACCATCTGCTCGATCGCGACAAGGCAGGCCGGTTGATGGTGACTGATCCGTTCCTCAAAGCTTATTTGGCTCGCCCTGAGCTTCTGCCGCCGGAAGATGCGTGCGCGGCGGAGTTGCGGCTGCATCACGAGCTGCTGATGCACGATCCGCGCCGGCCGGTCGGGAACGAGGAGATCGCAGCGATCGACGACCCGGATGCTCGGGAAAACTGGGAGTTCATGATTGCCTTTCGAAATCGCCTTTTGGCAGCGCCGTCCCTCGAAGCCTGCTATCTCGAACTCGCGCGCGGCTCGGCTGCCGACATTCCGCCCCTGTTCATGAACCAGCTTGCGCAGCTGGTGCTGCGCAATGCGCTTGACGGGGACGACGATCCCTTCGTGCTTCGTGCGGCCGAGCTGTTTTACCGTGCCCAGCGGGTGACCCTCCATGAAGGAGCGCTGCTGCTCGCCGACGCGGAAACCATTGAAGTCCACGAGCAGAACCGTCACGCCTCCCCTCTCCTGAACATGCTCGGAGGGCCTGCCGTCACCGAGCTGCAGATCCTCGAGGAGAAGAATGCCGGCAGCTATTTCGGCAGGAGCGATGCCTTTGACATGGTGCTTGGCCTCGGCGACGTCGACAGTCCGGCGCGGCGCGGCCTTGCCGCCGCGATCGAGGTCTGGATACGCCATCTGCTGGCCATTGAGGTGAGCGTTGAGCCGGTCGAGAGGACCGAGGACGACGATTGGGCATGGTTCGTCGGTCTGGACGCGGAGGCGACGCGTATCGGCAATGCGCTGTGGACAGGCAAGGACCTTGACCCTGAGGCGGCAAAGCGCATTATAGCTTTGTTTCGGCTCGACTTCTCCGAATTCGACGAAGTTAGGCCGGAAGTGGGTGCGCGGCCGATCTGGTTGATCATGGCGATGACACCCGACCGCATGGTTCGCATGAAGCCGCAGAACCTAATCGCCGGCCTGCCGCTTCGAGCCGCCACACCCGCAAGTTAGGCATTGTGGACAGTCAGGATTCCGAATTGGTTCGGGAAACAACTCAAGTCGGTGTCGTCGTCGAGCGACGAACTCTGCAGAACCCGTGGGTCGATCATGCCTGGATGCCCGTTGCGGTGCTCGTCGGCGTTCCGGTAGCCGCAGCTTGGACGGCGCTCGATGAAACCGCAACAGTAACCCGCTATTATGCGGGAACGGCGGACATCGAGTTCTTCGGAGCGGACACGACGATGTACCGGGAGAACTTACGTTCTCAGCAGCCGAGCCTGTGGGTATCGCTCCGGCACACGAATGCGCCTCCCGGGGTCCTGCTGCAATTGGTAACCGCCGATCCCTCGGACGCCGAGTCGCTGACGGAGTCCGGCACCGACATCATCGAGGCGGTGCCGATGCCGGTCGAGATCCAGCAGCAGCTTGCCGCCTTCGTCGAAGCCCACCATGTCGAGCGGCCGTTCGTCAAGCGCAAGCGCGATCGGGCAAACCTTGATGCGGGGCGCAATTGGCCTTCCGGGACTGGAGACAAGGAATGAGCGGCGGCAATGATAACATCTTCGCCCGCTGGTCGCGCCGGAAGCTGTCTGTGCGCTCCGCCGGACTTCAAGCAACGGACGACGAGAAGCCGGTACCTGACGCTGCGGCGTTGGATGCCGGCGCTGCCCGCCGAGCCACGGCTCAGGATGCGGGATCGACGCAAAACGAACCAGACGGACCCGCCGAGCCCCTCCCCCGCGTCGAGGACCTGACGCCTGAAAGCGACATTACGGCCTTCTTGAAAAAAGGCGTCCCTGCGGCGCTGAGGAGCGCCGCGACGCGCAGGATGTGGTCTCTCGATCCGGCAATTCGCGATTATGTCGGTCCCTCCGAATACGCTTGGGACTTCAACCAGGCGGGTTCGATGCCAGGGTTCGGCCCGCTGGACGCGAAGGAAGCAGTCGTCAGCTTTCTATCAAAGATGGCTTTACCCATCGAAGCGAATGAGCGGGAAACAGCCGCAATTCCCCGGCCTTCGCCCGCCCGGGCGCCCGGCGAAGCGCACGCCCAATGGCCGGAGAATACGCCGCCAGTTGGCGAAGCTGATATCGATGCGCCAGAAGCCCAGACCGTCGAGCCTACCGAGGTGAGGTCGCCAGTTGACGGAGCAGGTGAGATAGAGGCGGCGGACGCGGGCCCTGTCTCTCCGCCCTCGCGAAGTACCGAGGTCCTCTCCCGGCCGCGCCACGGCAGAGCGATCCCGCGCTGACGCCGGGACCTGCTGCACCCGTACTCAGAGCCACGATAGCTCACCCAATCAGGGGCCCACGATCAAGGTCACACGACCAACACCGACTTGCTACTAGACCAGCCGCACGAATTCGTCAGACAGCTGTTGCAATCGTTCGGGGTGGGGCTACAATCGCTGACCTAATCTCGGAAGCACGGTCAAGGTCACACGATGAACCCGGACTTGCCCCTGGACCAGGCGTATGGATCGTCGGATGGAGCGGATGCTTCAATCATCGATTTCGATGGCGCTGATCTTGACGATATCGATCAAGCCCGCGCCGACGAATATGCCCTCTTCGCGCTGCTATTGCTCAGGCCACCCGATAGCGGCTTCCTGACCCGGCTTGCCCGCCTGCAAAACAGCAGCGACACGCCGCTCGGTCGCGCTCACGCTGCCTTGGGCCGGGCAGCGGCCTGCACCTGCGCCGATGATATCAATCGCGAATATTTCGAACTTTTCATCGGCGTGGGACGCGGAGAGCTTCTCCCCTACGCTTCATACTATCTCACCGGCTTTCTCAACGAACGGCCACTCGCCCGGCTGCGCCAGGACATGATGCGCCTGGGCATCGAGCGAGCCGCCGGCCACTGCGACCCCGAGGATCATCTCGGAACGCTCTGCGAGATCATGAGCGGCTTTGCCAGCAATCATTTCGAGGTGGCGGCGGGCGAAGAGCAGGCTTTCTTCCAACGGCACCTCGCGCCCTGGGCCGGACGTTTCTTTGGCGACCTGGAAAGCGCAAAAACGGCGAAATTCTACCGATCGGTCGGCGTGGTCGGTCGAACCTTTATCGACATCGAAAGTGAAGCCTTTGCCATGGAGACGCGGCGAAGCGCATAGGAAATGCAAGCGGGCCGGATGCCCTGACAGATGGAGGTTGCAATGCAGGAGGAGCGATCGACGGGACTGAGCCGGCGCAGCTTCCTCCGGGCGTTCGGCGGCGCCTCCACCACCGCCGTTGCGGCGGCGGCACTGGCTCCGAGCGAAGCGCAAGCCTATGACCCCGGTGAAGACGAGATGCGGGCCCGCTACCGGGAAACCGATCACGTCAAGGCCTATTACCGTGTGAACCGCTACCCTGAAAAGAAGTGAGGCCGCCATGCTGACGAAGCGCAAAAGCGGACAGGCAAGCCGCACACGACTGCAAAGCCTCATTGCTGGCACGGATTCGGCTCCAATCGACCGACGGACATTCCTCCGCCGCTCCGGCCTCGCAGTTGGCGGAATAGCCACTCTCAGCTCGTTTCAGTTCGGCACGGTAAGCAAAGCCGCGGCGATCAGCCCGCCGCAGCCGGGAGTGCCGACCGAGTTGAAGAAAAGTGTCTGCACACATTGCGCTGTCGGCTGCACGGTCACCGCGGAAGTCCAGAACGGCGTGTGGACCGGACAGGAGCCATCCTGGGACAGCCCCATCAATCGAGGCTCGCATTGCGCCAAGGGCGCAAGCGTGCGCGAGCTGGTGCATAGCGACCGCCGCCTGAAATACCCCGTGAGGCTTTCCGGCGGCAAGTGGGAGCGCATCTCCTGGGATGACGCCATCAATGGGATCGGCGACAAGCTTCTCGACATTCGTGAGAAGTCCGGACCGGAATCCGCTTACTGGATGGGATCGGCGAAGTTCTCCAACGAGGGTACTTACCTTTTCCGCAAGCTTGCGGCCCTGTGGGGAACCAATAACCAGGACCACCAGGCGAGGATCTGCCATTCGACGACGGTTTCGGGCGTGGCCAATACCTGGGGCTACGGCGCGATGACCAATTCCTTCAACGACATCCGCAATTCCAAGACGCTCATAGTGCTGGGCGGGAACCCTGCCGAAGCCCATCCAGTCGCCATGCAGCATCTGCTCGAAGGCAAGGAACTCAACAAGTCCAACTTCATCGTGATGGATCCGCGGTTCACCCGTACGGCCGCGCACGCCACCGAGTTTGCTCGCATTCGGTCTGGCACCGACATCGCGGTGCTGTGGGGCTTGCTCTGGCACATTTTCAAGAATGGTTGGGAGGACAAGGAATTCATAGCCCAGCGCGTTTACGGGATGGACGAAGTCCGCAAGGAGGTGGCGAAATATCCGCCCGACGAGGTCGAGCGCATCACTGGTGTGCCTGGCGAGCAGATGAAGCGCATCGCCGAGATGTTCGCCACGCAAAAGCCATCGACGATAATCTGGTGCATGGGGCAGACCCATCACACGACCGGAACAGCCAACGTCCGCGCCAGCTGCATCTTGTGCCTCGCCACGGGCAATGTTGGCAAGCCGGGCACCGGCGCCAACATCTTCCGTGGACATGACAACGTGCAGGGCGCGACCGACATTGGATTGGATGTGGTGACCCTGCCCTTTTACTATGGCCTGACGGAGGGCGCCTGGAAGCATTGGTCGCGAGTCTGGCAAATTCCATACGACGACCTTCTGCGCCGGTTCGACTCCAAGGAGGCGATGGAGACACCCGGCATCCCGTTGACCCGATGGTTCGATGGGGTCGTGCTCCCCAAGGAGGACATTCAGCAGCGCGACAGTCTGCGGGCGATGTTCGTCCAAGGCCACGCCAGCAACAGCATCACACGCATACCGGAATCAATGAAGGGCCTGGCCGGCCTCGAACTGCTCGTCGTTGCCGATCCGCACCCGACGACCTGGGCATCGCTGGCAGTTCAGGCCGGGCGCAAGGACAACGTCTATCTGCTGCCGGTCTGTACGCAATTCGAGACTTCCGGCTCGCGCGTCGCCTCCAACCGATCCCTGCAGTGGGGCGAGCAGATCGTTAAGCCGAGCTTCGAGCAGAAGGACGACTATCAGGTCATCTACCTGCTCGCGAAGAAGCTGGGCCTTGCCGACTGGATGTTCAAGAACATCGCGGTCGAGGGTGACCGGCCGCAACCGGAGGACGTACTGCGTGAGATGAACCGCGGAAGCTGGTCGACCGGCTACTGCGGTCAATCGCCGGAGCGCCTCAAGGCGCATATGAAAAACCAGCACAAGTTTGATCTTGTGACGCTACGCGCGCCGAAGGACGATCCGGAGGTCGGCGGCGACTATTACGGCCTGCCCTGGCCATGCTGGGGCAAGCCGGAAATACGCCATCCTGGCACGGCCAACCTTTACAGCACCGGTCTGCATGTAATGGATGGCGGCAGTCCCTTCCGGGCCCGTTTCGGTGTGGAGCGTAACGGCGAGACGCTTCTTGCCGAAGGCTCCTACACGCAAGGCTCGGAACTGACCGACGGCTATCCGGAATTCACGATGGCGGTGCTGCAAAAGCTCGGCTGGGACAAGGACTTGAGTGCGGAGGAACTCAAAGTCATCCGGACGATCGGCGATGATATGGGTGACATCGGCAAGGTCTCGTGGTCGACCGACCTGTCGGGCGGCATCCAGCGCGTCGTGCTCAGCCACGGCTGTCACCCCTACGGAAACGGGAAGGCCAGAGCTGTCGCCTGGAACCTGCCCGACCCGGTGCCGATCCATCGCGAGCCGATCTATACCCCCAGGGTGGACCTAGTCGCAAAATATCCGACCTATCCTGACGCCAAGCAGTTCCGTTTGCCGAATATCGGCTTCAGCGTTCAGAAGGCGGCGGTGGACAAGGGCGTCGCGAAATCGTTCCCGATCATCCTGACGACCGGTCGCCTGGTCGAATATGAAGGCGGCGGCGAGGAAACCCGCTCAAACCGGTGGTTGGCCGAGTTGCAGCAGGAGATGTTCGTCGAAATCAATCCCGCGGACGCAGCCTCCCGGGGCATTGGCGACGGCGTCTGGGTGTGGGTGACCGGCGCGGAGAATGATTCCAAAGCGCGGGTGAAGGCTTTGGTGACCGAGCGTGTCGGCAAGGGAGTAGCGTTCATGCCTTTCCACTTCGGCGGCTGGTTCCAGGGTGAGACCCTGAGGGCCAACTATCCCGAAGGCGCCGATCCCTATGTGCTCGGTGAAAGCGCGAACAGCATCACCACCTACGGCTATGACCCGGTAACGGGCATGCAGGAGCCGAAAGTCACGTTGTGCCAGATCGCGATGGCGTAACAGGGAGGTGCGGAAAATGGCCAGGATGAAGTTCCTCTGCGACGCCGACCGCTGCATTGAGTGCAACGCTTGCGTCACCGCCTGCAAGAACGAGCACGACGTGCCTTGGGGCATTAACCGCCGCCGCGTCGTCACCATCCATGACGGCAAGCCCGGCGAGCGCTCCGTCTCGATGGCCTGCATGCATTGCACCGACGCCCCGTGCGCGGCGGTGTGCCCCGTTGCATGCTTCTATACGACCGCCGACGCGGTGGTGCTGCACTCTAAGGATTTGTGCATCGGCTGTGGCTATTGCTTCTACGCCTGTCCGTTCGGCGCGCCGCAATACCCTCGCGTCGGCAATTTCGGATCGCGCGGCAAGATGGACAAGTGCACGTTCTGCGCGGCCGGTCCGGAGCCGGACTCGACCGAGGCCGAATATGCAAAATATGGCGCCAACCGGCTGGCCGAAGGCAAACTGCCGCTTTGCGCCGAGATGTGCTCGACCAAGTCGCTGCTGGCTGGCGACGGCGAGATCATCGCTGCGATCTACAAGGAACGCGTGACGCAGCGCGGCTACGGCTCCGGTGCGTGGGGGTGGCAGACGGCCTATCGGGAGACAATTGAGGTGTAATTCATCGCGGTGCCGATTGGTTCGCGCAGACAAACAAGCTCAGGAGGACCGAGCAAATGCGTATCTCGAGCCTTGGTCGAGTGATTTCCCCGGCGGCCGCCGCACTCATTCTGGCTCTCGGCCTGCTTGTTGTTCCGGCCAGGGCGCAGGACGCCGGTTCAGGAAACAACCCGACCGCCCAGGCTGTCAGCGAGCGGCAACTTCTCGATGAACTCAACAAGATCCGGGGCCGCGTCACCATACCGGACGGCAAGGCCGCCACGCTGCAGCAGCCGCAGGGCCGCGACTACCAGGGCTTCCATGAGCGCGCGCTGCCCTGGATCGGCGGCATTGCCATCCTCGGCATGCTGGTCGTGCTGGCGCTGTTCTATTTCGTTAGAGGCCGCATCCGCACTGCGGCGGGTGAATCAGGCGTCAAGATCTTGCGCTTCAACGCCGTCGAGCGGCTCGCTCATTGGACGACGGCCACAGCGTTCATCATCCTGGCCATTACCGGCCTGAATCTCGTCTTCGGCAAACGCCTGCTGATGCCGCTGATCGGGCCTGATGCGTTCTCGACGTGGTCGTTCTGGGCGAAATACGCGCATGACTTCGTCGCGTGGGCGTTCATGCTGGGCGTACTTGTCATGCTGGTCACCTGGATCTGGGACAATCTTCCCGATCGCTACGATGCCAACTGGCTGAAGGTTGGCGGGGGATTTTTCGACAAATCGAACAGGACGCACCCGCCGGCGGGGCGCTTCAACACGGGACAAAAGCTCATCTTCTGGGCAGTCCTGCTGGGGGGAATTGCCTTGTCGGTGTCCGGCATCTACATGCTGTTCCCATTCTCCTTCGCCGATATCAACGGCATGCAGACCGCCCAGTATGTACATGCGGTCGTAGGCGTCCTCCTGGTCGCGGTGATCATTGCGCACATTTATATCGGCACGCTCGGCATGGAAGGCGCCTACGAAGCCATGGGATCCGGCACGGTGGATTTGAATTGGGCCAAGGAGCATCACAGCGCCTGGGTGGCTCAGCAGCAGGCGGAGACGGATGTTAGGCCGCAAGCTTCCGCTAAACCGGCCGAATAACGTTTTTTTATCGCTGGTCGGCTGCAGCCGACCACCCTCAGGTTCTGGTCATGATTTGCCGGCGGCTGGATCGCCCGACCAGTTCTGTCCGACGAGATTGTGGCCCGGATCGCCCACTCGGGCGCTGTCTGTGCTGAAGACCTGCCAGGAAGGCACCTGCTGCGCCTGCAAAACATAGCCGGCACCGAACGCGACTACGACCGTCACGATAATTCCCGTCAAAATCATGCGCATGCCGCCTGCTCCTTCCCTTCTCGAAACCGGCCCGCCAGCCAGCCGTTCCTGCACCTGCCTATTTCGGCGTGGGCGCCTGCGGTGCCAGGGGCTGCCCGGCGGCAGTCCCAGAGGGCTCGACCGGCATGGCCGCCTTCTGCTGATATTGCATGTCGAGTGCTGCCAGTGCAATCAGCGGCGGCGGCATGGCAACGCCGGCAACTCTCATGGCGCGGGCCGTTTTCTGGCACTGGGCGATATCGTTCGCGTTGGCGAGTTGCTCCGCCGCTTCAACGGTCAACACGGATTGCTTGGGCGTGCTGGTAACGTCCGCGGGGGGCAGGGGCGCGGCCCTGCTTTCCTTCTGTGGGGCATTATTCGCAGATCCGCTGGCTGCATTGTCCTTGCCTGGCTCGGGTGCGTCGGTCGCCACGCCGTCCTGCCCGGTGATTTTTTGCGCAGAACCCGTACCGCCCTCCGACTTCGCTGGGTCGCCCGAACCGGTCGTGCCCTGCTTAGCCGAAGCCGCCTCCGGCTTCTTTGCCGCGCCGGTGGGTGGGGGCGTCTCCGGAGGGGGCGCTTTCAAGAAGGCGAGGATCTCGTGACAGAGGTTGGCCGGGCCGCCTTGCCGCGACGCAACCACCTGACCGGCAGGCGTCTCAGTAGTCGGTGCGGCTGGCTGAGGGGTCGTGGTCTGTGCCTGGGAGGCCGGAACCGAGAGTATAAGCATTCCCGCAAGGGCAATTATTCTCATCGCTAGCTCCTTCCCTTTCGTGTCAGACGATGCCGCCGGATGCAGTCGGGGCACCACCGTCGCACGCGTTTATTCAGACGAAATGTCCAACGCCGCCTTGCGTTCCATTGCTGCCTTCAACTATCAGGTTCCCGCATGCTGCCCCGAGGGGAGCCGGTCGGCTGCGCAGAGGTACGAACCGACCCCTCGTTCGTTGATCGTTCCGCGCCTCGCAGTGAATATGTCCAAAGCGACGATGGACGTAGCAGCGGTCATCGAACCGATGGCGCCCCCTGAGGGCTGGCTACCAAATGCCGTCGAGGGTGGAGATCAGGTCCTCTATCCGGCATCCGTATCGAGTCGACGAGAACGGGCTCAAGAGATTGTCGACGTCCCGATGAAACGGATCGGGCCGCGATTGGCGATTGCAGCACAGGCGTGCAGACAACAGGTGAATGAAGAAAATGTGGCCATTGCGCAGACGCGCTACCGTGGATGCTCCATCAGTTCCATCGTGAACAGACGCGGGCGTGACTGCGCACCCGCGCGTCGAAGAAACGGATTTCTTTCGCCGCATTACCGACGTCAACCCCGTTATGACGGCTCGCGCACCCGGGTTGGCTTATGTCGCCGAGCCGGTCTGCTTCAGCCGCACAAGAACAGCACAACGACTTTCGCCCTAACGTACTCGAGGCATCACCGTGCCGGCTGAACATGTTTTCGCCCGAATGACGCCGATCCGTGGAGCAGCACTCGGTTGCGGCCGGATTGTTTGGCAAGGTAGAGTGCCGCATCCGCGTGACTCTGTAACTGCTCGGGTGAGATGGCCTCGTCAGTCGTCTGAACTGCAACTCCAATGCTGAGTGTGACGCTGCGCGACACGCGGGATGCAGGGTTGGGAAAAGCCGCGGCCTCAACGCTCTGACGAATTCGCTCGGCCACAGCGACGGCCCCTTCCTCGTCCACCCCGGGCAGCAACACCAGGAACTCTTCGCCGCCGTAGCGGGCCACCTGATCGCGGTCGCGCCTCACGTTTTCCTGGATCATTCTGGCGACCTCGACCAGACAGCGATCGCCCTGGGCATGGCCGAGGTGGTCGTTCAGCTTCTTGAAGTCGTCAATGTCGCACATCAGCATGGCGGCACCGCCCGGGCATTTCCTGCCACCGTCCCATAGACGGTCAAGCGTTTCCGTCATCCAGCGCCGGTTGGCTATGCCAGTGAGCGGATCAGTCCTCGCCAAAAGTTTCAGCCGGTCATTCGCTTCCGCCAGTTCGGCGACCCTGCGCCGGTCTCGAAGCTCAAACAGGAAGGTTTTCTGAGCGAGAATTGTCATGATGCGCCGCGCGGCGACCGTTGCGAAGATGCCGCTGGTGAAAAACAACGTCGCAGCCACGGCGCTGCCAAATTCGATGCCCGGGTTGTGTAGTTGAAAAACGAGATAGAGACCGAGCGCCAAGGCGGCAATAGTCACCGTCCAGGCCAGCGGAACCCCGAAGATGATGATGGCTGTGATGGCCACGAACAGCATGATGTTCAAGTGCCGTTCGTAGAACTCGCCACTAGCGCTTACGCCGACCAACGCAACCGACAACAAAATGAGGAACAAGCCCGCGATCAGCGAAGCCCCTTGTAGCCACGGCGCCCGCGGCTTTCGCCAGATAAGAACGACGGCCACAGCGACGGGCGGAATGATGGCGCCAGGCAGGAGCATGGATAGCGCAGTTGCCCTTGGGAGCATCACCATGTTGAGCGCGAGTGTCAGCACGTCCAACAAAGCCACCCAGACCATCCAGGCTCGGATGATCTTCGCTGTCTGCGACCAGACACGCGCTCGAAACAGGCGGTAGATCTCGCCCGTCAGCCGGATATCGCGCGTGCGGCGCGCCAGTAGTCGGTCGACTTCTGCAGTTATGGCAGGACTATCCTGCACGTCCAGGTGCATCCGTTCTGTCAAATATCGGCCCTTACACTGGTTTCTCCTGAATGTTCCGCCCGAGCCATCCGCTCGTCGGGATGGACAAGAATGCCAAGCTATCCTGAAGATTTGATTTCTAGAGGTACCGACTTGCGAATTCCGCTGTGATCCTGCAAGCGTTTACGGCTCCATCATGGCTCGCGGCCTGCTGCCAAGCCGCGCCCACTGACGAGACCGTGCCCCCGATCAGTGTCTCTTCGAGCAAAGGCGTACGGAGCGCATGAGAATGTCTTGGACTGCCCCTCCACTACCAAGTCGGGGTCGTAGTCCAAAAGCCACCGTCTGCTGGCGGCTCAAGGCACTTGCTAACTCCTAGCTATCTTTCCGATCGTGATAGCCACAATCTGACGAATTCTCTGGCGGGGATGACACTGTCGATGAGGTCGTCGGATTGTCCACAGGCTGACCTAGACGCCAAGATGGTGTTGCAGCAGCCCCGCCTGCATCTTGAGTTCGGCGGCCGGGCCTTCGTGGGCGATATGGCCATTGTTGATGATATAGACGCGGCTCGCGAGCGCCAGCGTCGCTGCGATGTTCTGTTCCACCAGCACAATTGTCTGCCCTGCCTGGACCAGCTCGCGGCAGGCGCGCACCAAGTCGTACACAATGACTGGAGCAAGTCCTTCGAAGGGTTCATCAAGCAGGAGAATCTTTGGGTTGCGCACCAGTGCACGCGCTATAGCCAGCATCTGCTGTTCGCCACCTGACAAATCCGTACCACGGCTGGCGCGTCGTTCCTTCAGCCGGGGGAACATCGTGTAAATGCGTTCCAGCGGCCACCGGTCATCCGCAGTCAACCCGGCCAGAATGATGTTTTCCTCGACGCTCAGGCTGCCGAAGATGCGCCGATTCTCGTGCACCAGTTGCATGCCTTCCCGAGCGATGCTGTGCGCCTTCTTGCCAACCAGTTCGACCCCGTCTAGTTCAACCGAGCCGGTCCGCGGCGTCACCACCCCCATCAGGCTCTTCAGCGTCGTCGACTTGCCAGCGCCGTTGCGGCCCAGGAGCGCCACAACCTCATTCTTCTCGACCCTCAATGCAACGTCGAACAGAATGTGACTGTCGCCATAATAGCTGTTCAACGCCCTGACATCGAGCAGGCTCATGCCACCTCTCCATGTACCCCGCCAAGGTAGGCTTCCTGCACCTTGGAATTGGCCTTAATCTCACTGGGCATGCCTTCGACCAGCACCCTGCCCTCCTGCAGGACGGTAATTTTCTCGACCAGCTCGAAGAGCGAATCCATGTCGTGGTCGATGATGATCATCGTGCGTCCACGCGCGATTGACTTGAGCAGCGCCACGGTCTCGACGCGCTCGCGCGGGCTCATGCCGGCAAGCGGTTCGTCAAGCAGGAGCAAGCTCGGCGACGTCGCCAGCGCAAGGCCGATTTCCAGCCGCCGCTTCTCGCCATAAGCCAGTTCCGAAACGGGCCGCTCGAGCCGCGCCGTAAGGTTCACCAGCGCCGCCGTTCGCTCGACCTGCTCGCTGAGACCGGGAACGCTGTGGATACTCTTGAACAGGTCAAGCCGAAACTTTCCACGCGCCTCGCCCAGCGCGGCAATCATCAGGTTCTGCCGCACCGTCAGGCGGTCGAACAACTGGTTGATCTGGTAGCTCTTGGTGAGCCCGAGCTGGCAGACCTCGGACACGCCCATGCCCGTAATATCGCGGCCGGCCAGCATGATGCGGCCGGAGGTCGGCGCGGTCTCGCAGGTGAGCATTTTGAAAAACGTCGTCTTGCCCGCGCCGTTTGGTCCAATGATGCCCCGTATCTCCCCGTGATCAACGCTGAAGTCGATGTCGCTGTTGGCTGTGATGCCGCCATAGCGTTTGGTTAGGCCCTGCACCTGCAGGATCGGTCCGGATGCTGGCGCAGTGCCATGCCGGCGCGCCGGCATCGGTTCGACGGCGGTCACGACGTGCGGCGCACTCTCGACCGCGGTATTGGCCGATTCGATGCGCTTGCGGCCACCGGTCAACCCATAGAGATCTGCGATCGCACCGACGATGCCGCGCCGCAGGAAGCAGACCAGCAGCACGAAAACGATGCCGAGCACCAACTTCCATGTGGCGCCGAGATGCAATGTGTTCTGGAAAAAGTCGCTCAGATAGAGCCACACTGTCGCGCCCACCAGCGGCCCGAACAGTGTGCCGGCACCGCCGATCGCCGTCTGCATCACGACCTGGCCGGACGTGTCGAACATGAAAGCGTCCGGTGGCATGAAGCCCTGCATCACGCCCAACAGGCCGCCGGCAAAGCCGGCATAGATCGCGGCAACCACGAAGGCCGTGAGCTTGTAGCCGTGTATGTCGTGGCCCAGCGCCGCGGCGCGGAGCGGATTGTCGCGGATCGCCGAAAGGATCGCGCCAACGGGCGAGCGTACGATGCGCAGTGCGACGGCAATGCCGATGAAATACCAGAACGCCAGGAAGGTATACATCGTCCAGTCGGTGTTGAATTCGAGCACCGTGAAGCCGAGGTTGACGACCGGGGTTGGCACGCCAGGCAAGCCGTTCTCGCCGCCCGTGAATGCCGAGAGCGGATTGAACTCGACAAAGAAGAAGACTTCGGCGATCGCCACCGTGATCATGGCGAAATAGATACCGGTGCGTCGCAGGGCGATCAACCCGATCGCGAAGCCGACGACACCCGACACGACGGCGCCCAGGACAATGGCAACCATGACATAGGAGAAGCCGGTTTCAGTCAGGAGATAGGCGGCGAACATCCCGCCAGTACCGTAGAAGGCCGACTGGCCGAAGGACAGCAATCCCGTGTAGCCGAACAGGATGTCGAAGCCTATCCCGAACAGTCCCCAGATCAGGATACGATTGATCGTGCTGGGCGAGAACCCGAGATGGGGCAGAACGAAAGGCGCCAGGACGAGCGCCAGCGCCGTCAGAAGCTCGACGAGGAAGGGATGTTTGATGTTCATGGCCGACCGCGTCTACTCACGCCCTGCCGTGCCGAGCAGCCCGTGCGGTCGAAGCACCAACACCAGCGTCATCGCCACGAACAGCATGACATACGAATAACCAGGATTGAACATCGAGGTGATGCTGATGATTTCGCCGGCGATGAGGCCGCCAAGGATGGCGCCGGTAAAGGAACCGACACCGCCGATTACCACGACCACAAAGGTCTGGACCAGTATGGCTTCCCCGACATCGGGCGCGATCGACACCACGGGTGCGTTGACAATGCCGGCGAAGCCAGCTGCCATGGCTCCGATGCCGAAGACGAGCATGAAGATCTTGTAGACATCTATTCCAAGTGAATCGACCATTACCGAATCCTCGATGCCCGCTCGCACGATCATCCCGATGCGGGTGCGATAGAGCACGACATAGAGCATCAGCAGCGCCAGGGCGACGATGCCGAGGAGCGCCAGTCGGTAGGTGGGATAGACCATGAAGCCCAGATGGGTGATGCCGACTAGCGAGGCGGGCGGCGGCACCGTGTGCGAGAGGCTGCCGAAGAAAAAGCGGACCGTCTCGACGAAAACGATGCCGAGCCCGAACGTGACGAGAAGCTGGTCCTCGAGCGGCCGCGTGTAGAAATGGCGAACGATCAGCCGCTCGATCAACACCCCCACGATCATCACGAACAGCGATCCGGCCGCCACCGCGGCGAGGAATGAACCTGTGTAGGTGTAGGCGAGCCAGCCGGCATAGCCACCGAGCATGAACATTGCGCCGTGGGCAAGGTTCAGGACGCCGAGCGTCCCGTAGATGATGGTCAGCCCGGAGGAGATCAGCGCCAGAAGCGCGCCGAGTACGAGCCCATTGAAGCACTGCGAAATGAAATTTGCCCAGTTGATCACTCTGCGCCCACCTTAGTCATGAAAAATATGCCTGCCCGCGCGCCAGCAAGGGTTTGGCAGACAAGTCGCGAACAATCGACATCCCACCAACCGCCGGGAGACGAACCGTCTGCGTCCGGCCAGAGCCAGTCCCGATGCGAGCGCCCTCTCCAGCCGTGGCGAGCGGAGAAGGCGCTGCGGGCATCAGGTGTAGCTGCCCAGGTTGCAGCCGAACTCGTCGGGCTTCTGCATCAGCGGCGCGCCATCGACGACCTCCACCACATTCCAGTAGTCGTCGTCGCTCTTCATGTCCTTGGGATCCTTACCCTGAACGAGTACGACCGGTCGCACGCACTGATGGTCTTCCGGCCGATAGTGAACGTCGCCGACGAGTGAAGGGATGGTCTCACCCTTCTCGTATTGCTTGATGACGTCCGGCGGATAGAAGCTACCGGCCTGCGACACCATGCGCGCCCAATGAGCGAAGCTGACATAGGCGTTTTCGGCGCCCCATTCCGGTCGATAGCCGAACTTTTGCTGGAACGCGTCCACGAACTGCTTGGCGAGCGGATACTTGTCCTGCAGGGTCCACCAGAAATCGGTAGCGGCAAAAACCCCGGCTGTCAGTTCGGGGCCTACTTCCTTGGCAAGGAAGGGGATCTGGTAGGGGATCACCATCTTCATGCTCGGGGTCAGGCCGAACTGCTTGGCCTGCTGGATTGACAGCACCGCGTCGCGGCCCCAGTTGACGTTGACGATGAATTCGGCGCCCGAATTGGCGATATTGGTCAGATACTGGCTGAAATCCTGGGTGCCCAACGGCGAGACCTGGTCCGTCACCATCTCCCATCCGCCCTGAGAGGTCAGGTAGTCGTTCACCGACTTGGTCACGGTGTGGCCGTAAGTGTAGTCCGGCGTCATGAATGCCGCCTTCTTTCCCTTGCCGTAGGTCTTCACAAGAATCGGGCCGATTGCGTTGGCTGCGGTCTGGCCGTAGAAATTCTGGCGGAAGCCGTAGCGAACGCAGTCCTTGCCTGTTGTGTCGTTTGAGCCGGAGATGCCCGCGACGTAGAGGATCTTCTCGCGCTGCGCGAATTTGTTGAGCGCAACCGCGACCGCCGATGAAGTCGAGCCGGTCATCAGGATGATGTTATTTTGGTGGATGAAATTCTGCTCGAGCTCGACGGCCTGGTTCGGCTTGGCCGCGCTGTCGGCGGACAACAGCTCGACCTTCTTGCCGAGCAACCCCTTGTCGACCTTCGGCGCCAACGCCTTCATCAACTCGTGGCCGTTGTTGATGTGGTCGACCGCGAGCTGCCAGCCCTTAAGTTCGTCAGCACCTTGCACGGCATAGGCACCTGTAAGGGGCACGGCGGCTCCGATGTAGACGGTGTCGCCCGCCGACCCGGCCGGCCAGGTGCCTATCGCGGGCTTGTCGTCGGCCGCAAAAGCCGCAAAGCTGGATAAGGGCAGAACGGCGCTACCGAGAAGACCTGCGCCCGCGTGCAGCATGCTACGGCGGGATATATGGGAAGTATTTTGATCGTCGAGTGACATCAGCTGTTCCTCCTTAGCGTGGAGCCGTCGGACGACTCTCATTGTTGTTCCGGAAACCGGTTTTTTTCAGCGAGACGCTGAAAATGGCCTATTTGCATGGGCATTCGCAGTGGCGTAGGCCTGCCAGTCAATACAACTTTCGTTTGATGATTCTGTTCATTGATCTGGATTAATAAGCATAGGAAAGTTTCATTGAAGGTCATGAACATGTGGAGCATGGCATGCCGCTGACCGGCCACCCGATCGTGACCCGACTGACACGTGCAATGAAGCTGGAATCGCTAGACATCAAACGTCTTGAGGCAATATTCGAGCGCGATCTTACCATTCGGAAACGGGAGGAACTCGTCGTTCACGGCTCCGAGTTCCGAAACCTGTGCTTTGTTAAAGACGGCTACGCGATCCGTTACAGGTTGCTGCGCAGCGGCAGGCGGCAAATCCTCAAGCTTATCCTGCCGGGTGATGTCATTGGATTCCCGGTCAGCTTTTTCGATCGATCGACTTGTGCGGTCGTTGCCGTGAGCGAGCTGACCTACGCCGTGTGCTCGTTCGACGCTTACGTTCGTCTCTGCTACGAGCAGCCCCAATTCGGTCTGGTGTTAAGTTGGCTCGCCGCCCAGGAGGCAGCGACTTATGCGGAACACATTGTCAATCTGGGTCGGCGCACTCCGATTGAAAGGCTGACGCACCTTTTGCTAGAGATCCACGCGCGTCTCCTGGAGGTGGAACGCGCTGACGAAGAAAGTTTCGACTTGCCATTTTCGCAGGAAGTCATGGCGGACGCGCTCGGGCTGAGCGTGCCCCATCTCAATCGCGTCATTCAGCAATTGCGCGCGGAAAAGCTTATCACCAGCAACGCGCGCTTTGTCGAGCTGACCGATCTTGCGGGCCTTCAAAGATTGGCTCAGTACCAGCCCATGACCCTAATCCCCATCCCGGTGCCGAAACAGCTGGAGTGATCACACAGCCCCATTGCGACGGGCATCGAATGCGTTGTCGATTTGGCTATGTCTGTTATCAAGAGCAACTTTATCAATGCTGACTGCCAGCTACAGTTGCGTCATCCCATCCGTGCTGAGCATGATCGACCGACTTCACCGAGTGGCGAATGACGTTTCTCCGGGTCGAGAAACTTGGCCGTCAGATTGCAACGATGGGTTAGCAGAGCAGCGTTTGGCAGCAGCTTCCTAGCGATGGTCTCGTTGATCAGCGGCATGGCCGAACCGCCGGCGCCGGGCGTGGTGAACTCGTGCAGCTCGACGAAGGCGAACTTGCAGGTGCGGTCGGTGGCGACGAACATGTTCAGCTTGCCCTGCTCGGTGCGAACCTCCGCGACGTCGATATGGAAGTAGCCGATCGAATAGCCCTTGAACTTCTTCTTTGCCGGCTTGCCGCCGGCGCAGCCGCCGCAAATAGCGGCTCGGACCCCTCACCACCGCAGCTTCGCTTTCGAAGTTGAACCCGGTGCCAAGGTCACTTGAGGACAAAAAAGTCGCACCGGCTTGGAATAGCTTCGCCATCGTCTCAGTATACGGCACATGAATGCGAGCTTCGACGTCACTCCGCATCTGGAGGATCTGTGGCGGTATGGTCGAGTGCTTACGCACAACGACGCAGACGCCGACGACTTGGTGCAGGAGTCGCTTGTCCGCGCTCTTTCCTTGGCTCGCAGCTACGATTCTTCGCGTCCTCTCATGCCCTGGCTGATCACGATCGTGCGAAATACCTTTCTAACCAGTGCGGTCCGTGCGGACGCAGAGAGGCGGCGGATTGCCGCCTTTGCGGAGCAGTCTGACCCACTGTTACTGCCATCGCAGGAGCACAGCACCGAACTCTCCAATGTCAGAAAGGCGCTGAGAGAGTTGCCTACGGAGCAAGCCGAAGTTCTCCATTTGGTCGGCGTCCTCGGCTTCACCTATTCTGACGCCGCAACAGTACTCGGCGTACCGCAGGGAACTGTTATGTCCCGCCTGAGCCGCGCACGAGTTGCCCTGAAGAACAACATGGAAAAACTACGCGATTGCGCGCCTTCCCAGTTAAAAGTTGTAGGAGGCCGTGATGTGGCCAAGTGACCGTATTTCCGAGGACGAGATCAATCGCTTCCTTGACGGCGAACTGACCCAGCCTCAGAGATCCGACCTCCAGGCACGGCTTGCCCTGGAGCCGGAACTGGCGGCGGAAGTTTTTGCCCAGGCACAGCGCATGGAAGCATTGCGCGTCGCTCAACCGCAGCGGCTTTTCCCGCCCCGAGTTAGCGTGGACAAGGCCAAGCAACTGGAAAGTGCGTTTCGACGGCTAAGAATATTCGGTGCGCTCAAACTGCAAACGGCAGCTGCCTTGCTCATTCTGGCGGGTTGGTCGGCCAACTCATTGACAATGCCTCTCCGCCAGGGAGGCCAAACCACCGATGAGAATTTCATTCTTGCCGCGCGTGATGCCTTGCGAGTCGCCCAGCTGAATGCCGGTCCCGAAAGGGGCAGTGAGCCAAAGCAGGACAAGATCGAGCGACTGGTCGGCGCCATGAACATCAGCATGCCCGCTCTTCCAGCGACATGGAGGGTGAAAGATGTTCAGGTGCAGCCCTGGAACGGGCGGCAGAGCCTTGTCCTGACGGCTGACACACCGAGCGTTGGCCAGATCACACTTGTTGCGGTCGCGATGAGCGGCGAAGACGCCGTACCGCCTACTCCCGCTACGGATGGGCGCGTGCCGACCATATACTGGCAATCGGGCGGCACGGCCTACGCCCTGATGGGCCCCGCCGCGCCCGACCGACTTGAAAAAGAGGCTAAGGAAATCGAGGTGGTCACCCGAAGGAGCGTTGCTGCCAAAATACGGGGCTGAGGACCATTGGGCTATCATTAGTCAAAGGAAAGTGAGACTGCATGTCGGCCGAACAAATCCAGAAACATTTCATACGGTTTCTTGGTTCGGATGTCGGTGTATCGTTCAGTAATCCGTTAGATCCCCGCGAAGTCATTCTATATCGGCCTGACAGATTGTCAGAGACATTTGTAACGTGGGCGTTCGAGGAACTGAAAAAGACCACGCCCGACGTCGCAAGAAAGATTGACCGATTGCTTGTATCATATGAAACCCGACATGGCCGCACTCGTCGCGGGATAGACATCTCCTCAACCAGCAATGTGCCTCAGCAGCGAAATCCTGAGTCATCTTCGCGAGTTGAGGCTTCGGGGCGGGCGGCATGATAAGGCTTCCGCCGCCGACCCTAGGAGCCCTGCGGTATTACCCGTCGACGTGCCCGATTTGCGAAGAAACCGCGCTCGCGGCCGACATTATCTTGCGAACGGTAGAATTCCAGTGCGCCCGCTGCGGAGGATACGAAATCACCGCCGCCGCACGCTCGGCAATGCGAGCTGTGTCCCCGGAGCGCCGCGTGCTGTGGCTTTCGCAGGCCCGGCTACAAATGTCCGGCGCTCAAAGAATAGCTCTCATACTCTGTGCGAGTGCAGATTTGATCGGCCTGAATAATTGCGGTTTTGCGAAATCCCCATCGAGTTCGGATGCAGGCGCCCATGAAAGAACGCGCGGGGAGCACAAGAGTGATGCTGTTTGAGCAAGTCCGCCGGCGGGCGTTTCCTGGCGGCCCGGCATTTTCGGCGGAGTTGGTGCCGGACCGATCCGCTATGTTGTTTTCGATGTGATCCATCCCAAGACGACGGAGCGGCAGGCGCGGAGTTTCTGGAAGTTGATGAAAGGAACGTTCACTTGACTGATGTGTCTTCCGGGGGCGAGGCCCAAAATGCACGGCTGGCTGATCTACGGGCAGCGACAATGCTACGCGAGACCGCCCATGTGTCGTTCGATGCGGCGACCGAATCCGCTCTATCGGCAATAGCCGCCGAGATGAACATGAGTCGACCTGAGCTCATTCGGATGGCATTGGTTGACTGGCTGGAATCTCACAAAAACTCTCGTGGGGCTGCGAACGATTAGCTGCGCCGCGAACGCGCCCGATGCGTCCGCCCAGAATACCAGGCGAAGCTGCCACACCCACCGCGAACCTCACATCGCGCGAACGGCGGACCATTCGGCATTTGTAATCTCTTGAGTCACGGGAAGGCTGCCCTGTTGGGAAAGAGGTGCGGTTAGCAGCCTGCTTAACCGCGACGCCATCCCCGGGCGGCCTGGGCAGCGAATCATCATTCTCGTGCCGACTGACCTCTCCTTGCCAGAGCGGCGACTTCCACTAAATTTTCAATATGGCCAACGGAACGGTGTTGATTTCCGGCGGCGGAATCGCCGGTCCCGCCCTTGCCTTCTGGCTGGCAGCCGGTGGATTCCGACCAACACTAATCGAACGAGCGCCCCATTTGCGCACGGGAGGCTACGTCATCGATTTTTGGGGCCTTGGTTATGGCCTCGCCGCGCGAATGGGGCTCGAGGATGAGATCAATCGGGTAGGCTACCATGTACGCGAAGTGCGCTTTGTGAACGATCGTGGAAAGCGCGTCACAGGTTTTGGCACGGACGTCTTTACTGAGGTGACAGCGGGCCGCTTTGTGACACTCGGACGCAGCGATCTCTCTCGGCTGCTTTTCGACAAGATAAAGGATACGACCGAAGTCATATTCGATGATGAGATCCTCGGCATTCAAGAGCATCCAGCCGGTGTGCGCGTTAACTTCAAGCGTGGAGGCGAGCGCGCGTTCGATCTGGTGATCGGCGCTGACGGTCTGCATTCCGGCGTTCGCCGTCTGGCCTTCGGGCCACAGCAGCAGTTCGAAAAGAAACTCGGTTACGCTGTCGCGGCCTTCGAGTGCGCTGGCTACCGTCCACGCGACGAAGACGTGTATTTGATGTACGGCCAGCCAGGAAGAATGCTCGGGCGTTTCACGCTGCGTGATAACCGAACGCTCTTCTTGTTCGTCTTTGCGGCGGGCAACGACCCAGTGCCAGCGACGCTGGAGATGCAGAAGGCAGTGCTGCGAAAAATTTACGGCGGTGGCGGGTGGGAATGCCCAAGTATTTTAAATGCGCTGGATGGGATCGACGATCTCTATTTCGACAGCGTCAGCCAGATCAGGATGAACAGGTGGTCGCAAGGCCGCATTGCTCTAACGGGCGATGCCGCGTTTTGCGTGTCCTTATTGGCCGGACAAGGTTCAGCCTTGGCCATGATTTCGGCCTATGTCTTGGCGGGGGAACTTTTCAGGGCCGAGGGACGATATCAGGAGGCATTCCGCACGTACGAAACTCTCTTGCGGAATTACATCCATACGAAGCAGCGCGGCGCCGAGCGATTTGCCACAGCCTTTGCACCAAGGACGCGATTGGGCCTGTTTGTGCGCAACTTGGCGATAAGCACATTTGCAATCCCCGGTGTCGCACGCTTGGCCATCGGGCGAGAAATTGCCGACGCTCTGCAGCTACCTGATTATCGCTGGCCATCGCCGACGAATTGACGACAGCGGTGGCGCGCGCCAGCCTCCCGCGCCAACCTTCCGAAAATAGTCGCCATGCTGGAATAGTTTCCCGCCACGCTCGGTATATGCCGCATGAGAGTGAACTTCGACGTGGCGCATCAAGCAGCGGACCATCGTCCAATGCCGGGAGCGGCAGCGCCATCTTGGGAGCGCAGTGCGAGTGCTGATGATCACGACAACGTCAGTGCTCGCGGTCGGGAGGAGCGCGCTCTCATTGGCCCAGCGGTTGTCCCCCTGTCCATGGCCGCTGGGCCGGTCCGCCGATGAAAAGCACAAACATTCCAGGCGTGATTGGCGCAGCGGAGACACGGCCCCGCTGACCACGGATGCGGCGGACGGCACACGAGACGAGTATGCGGAAGCTAGAAGACTATGAGGAGATCGCGCTCATCGGTTACCCGTACGACGGAGACTACATAGCCATGTTGGACGGCAAAGGCGATCGTGCTCGACTACTCGGCGGCGAATTGTGCGGCCTCGATGGCGCAACACTGACTGAGCAGGCGTCGGCTTTGCCACGGTACTATCCGTGGGCCACACATCTCGTTATCGCCACCGTCAAAGGGGACCGGCTTGTTGCGATCCGGGACTACTGAAGGCAAAGTCCAACGCCCGACTGGAGGCAGCTCGATGAGGCCAAAGCACGGCCGTCTTGATGGTGGTCAGAACTTCCAAAGCTCCCATTGAGAAACCCATCCTAAAACCTCAGTGATACGGAAACCACCTTGACCACGTTTGCTGCGCTCTGAAATCTGGAAAGGATATGATGACCATCAAAGCAGTTGTGACAAGCATTGCATCTTTGCTACTTTCTATCACTTGGGTGCAAGCTGGCCCAAAACTTCTCTCTCAGTACGGTGCATGGGGCGTCTATTCATATCGTTCAGACACAACATGGTGCTATGTCCTGAGTGTCCCTGTTTCCGAACTTCCTGCGGATGTCGATCATGGCGAGAACTTTGTCATGATCTCGCGAGCGCCGAAGGATGACCAGCCCGAAGCCGTCATGGGGTATCGCCTTAAGCCGGGGTCGGACATCGATGTGGTGATCGCAGACGAGCACTTCTCAATGTTTACTCAAGACAACAAGGCTTGGTTGGCGAGCGCCGAAGAGGATCGATCGATGGTCAATGCCATGCGGGCAGCCAGCAAAATGAAGCTGTTGGCCACGTCCTGGAGAGGTACACAAACCCAGTACGCCTATTCGCTGATGGGGCTCACCGCCGCCTTGAAAGCGAGCAAGATTTGCAAATCAGCTCGTTGAGCGAAGTCTGGCGACGCGCTCCAAAGCCGCCCAACTGACTTGGAAAAAACCACACAGGCGCGTGAATCCTTGGATGAAGAAGATGAGAGAGTTCTTCAATACCGCTATCGTTATCCTCCTGATAGCGATTGCTGTCGTCCTGCTCTTGCTGGCACCAAGAGGCTTTCAGCTCGGTCCGCCCGATCCGCTTATTAGCTCACGTGCTTCTGATTTGATGCCAGGGGTCGACGCCATTGTGCAGACCTCTTTAACAAAAACTATGGTGTGAAGTGGTCCCGCCGCGCCGCATGCAATACTTTTTCGAAACCGAACGCGGCGTCAAGGTTTTTAAAGCGTGGGCGCTCATTCGATCTGCTCTCACGGTTGGGTTGGTAGCCGCATCTGCACCGACGACAGGATTGCGGGCCGAGACCACTAGCGTTCTTATACCCCGCTTCGTCTCGTTGAAAAGTTCACCCGCGAACCTGCGGATCGGCCCTGGTGTCGATTACAGCGTTGAATGGGTCTACATGCGCCCGGGCATTCCCCTTGAGATTTACCAGCAATTTGGTAACTGGCGGCGGGTACGGGATTGGAGCGGGGCCAGCGGATGGATCTATGCCCCGCTTCTGTCTGGACGCAGAACGGCCGTGATCGCTCCTTGGAGCAAAGGTAACGTTGCTCTGCGCAAAAAGGCTAAATTCGATGGCCCGGTTATCTCCTGGCTGGAACCTGCCGTTGAAGTCAAACTCAGGGGATGCGATGGTCAATGGTGCAGCGTCGCGCTGAGTTCGATGTCAGGCTTCATCAAACAGTTCGACTTGTGGGGGGCTTATCCCGGCGAAGTGTTCTGAATGACGAGGCCGGAAAATCGTTGACGGACGTTCATTCACTTTTCGGCTGATCTATGTCCTCCCCTCCGGTGTAAGCGTCATCAGGTGCCCACTGTGAATCCAGACACCCCACGTCCTCACAATTGCTCGAAGCTATCAGTTCGATGCATCACGCGCATCCATCGTATGGGCGGCTACGACAGGAGTTCAGCCTGCGGATGGGCCATCTGCCCGGCTTCGCGCCATGGATGCGTGCGACTCGATGCTGGCTCTTTTGGCGCTGAGGACGTTGCAACGTAGCGAGCGGAACCTTGCCACTTATCGCGGTGCACTCCGACAGGCACATGATGCCATGATCGGCACTTCTGCATGCGCAAGTGCCTGATCGAACTGCTGTCGGACGTCGCTGATTTCGACCGCGTCACTCCGTCGGCTAAGGCATTCAAGCAGGCCGTGAAGGCTCCAGACGTTGCGTGGGTGTTGGCAAGGCCGCGGCAACGTCGCATCAAGCCCAAGGTCGGCGCGATAGACAGCCTCAGCTTCGCCATATCGTTCGGCATCCATCAGCAATGCGCCAAGCGCGTGTCGCGTCGGCTGCATCCAACCCCATGGCTCGTCATAGAGCAAATTGTCGTCGAGATCGACCGCACGCCGCAGGAAGTCCAGGCCTTCATGGAGGCGGCCGGACTTGTAATACAACTCCCCCAGCATCATGGCTTCGGCAACCTCGAGGATATCAGCGCATGGGTTGTTGAACAGCATGCGCTCGGGTTGCACTGCGTCGCGCGCGGCCGCGAAAAGGCTGGCGCTTTCCTCTGCCTGGGGGATTCTACCGAGATTGGCCAGTGCCACGGTCCGGGCATAATGCAACAGGACGGTGCTGAACGAGTAGAGCTCTGCGTCGTCAGGGAAGGCCTCCTCCAGGATGCAGGACCAGCGGCCAAAGCGGATAAGTACGTGCAACTTCATCGGCGCGAAGGCTTCAAACATCTCTGGCATGTAACGCACCACCGGCTCTGGCAGATTTTCCGCCAGTGCCCTCGCGGCCTCGAAGGCATCCGAAGGGCGACCAAGAAACATGGCCCCGTAGATTTGAAAGTGAAGGTTGTGGATCCGGTAGACCGTGTAAAAGTTCTTACCGCCTGCATGAGCGAAATATGAACGATCCACCTGAGCCGCCTGCCGGTTGCGCATCACGACTTTGTGGTAGTCGCCGCAAAGCACGTCGATATGCGTCGCCATATGCACAAGATGCCCAGAGTCTGGCACGAGGCGCACCAACCGATCTGCATGCGGCCAGGCTTTTTCCGGCGTCGACGACATCTCCATTAGATGAATGTAGAAATGCAACAACCCCGGATGTCCCCAGGCTGCTGGCTGGGTCGTGAAGGCGCGGTCCAGAGCCGCGTGCGCTTCCTCCGTCGAGGTGCCAGCCGCAGGCTGCCCGGTACGAGTATCCCACAGCGCCCAAGGCGTGCGGTTGATCAGCGCCTCGACAAAGATCGCGGTCACATCCAGATCGTCAGGGAACCTCTCGTATACTGTGCGCATCGCTGCAGCGAAATCGTCATTCCAAGGGCCATAATCCGTAATCTCAGGGTCAGTAGGGAACCGCGACGTCAGCGCATCAAGCAATGCGCGCTCGACTTCGATTGCAGGCAGATCGCACGCCTCCGCCAACAATACATGCGCCCGCGCCAAAGCGACAATACGCTCTTCAGGCCCGAAGGAGGTCCATAGCTTGTTGTAGTTTGGACCTAGACAGTGGGCAATTCCCCACCGCGCCATGACGTTTGTAGGCGCCACTTCGAGCACACGCTGGTAACAGGCAATGGCCTCTTCGTGGTTAAATCCGTATTGCCAGATCAGCCCCCGGTCGAACCACATCTGCGCCTCGGAAGGCGTGTTGTCCAGCCGGCGGGAGAAGGTGCCTAGATCGAAATACGTCATCGTATCCAACTCCATGGCTGACGGCGACTACCGGCCCAAACTACATCAAACCCGGGAAGGAAGGGAGTTCGACAGAAGGCTGACCGCTTGATCTCACCGTGCCATCTTCCTCAACAGCCGCGATATCGTTCGCCTTTCCCAGCCCCGACTCCGATTTCGTACCGGGCCGAAAACGATGTCCCCTCGATGGACGACGTCAGCGAATTCTTGACCTGTTCATTCGGTGGCTCCGAGAATCGGAAACGAGATGAAGCTGAGTGCGGCGGGGCCGGAAGCCGAAGGTCCGCTTCCGTAAGGGGAAAGGGAACGAGGCTTTCACTGAGAAGGATCGATTACATGCCGCAATCCAGCTCCGCGAGCCGCGCCATCTGATTGCCCGCGGCGTCGAAGTTTTCGCTCATCAACCATCGACTTATTGTGGCCCGACGACAGGGCCACTCTTCTTTTAAGATGGAAAACCAAGCCACGTCACGCTGCCACCCGTCAACGATTGCCGCGCGTCGCCATGTTCCTTCGTAGGTAAATCCTAGATTCTTGGCAGCCTTGAACGATTTCTGATTTTGCGACTGACATCTCCAGACAAGACGTTGATAACACAACTCATCCATCGCATGACACATCAGCAGAAAAATAGCTTCCCGCGCCGCGCGTGTCCCCTGCAACGACGGGGAGAACCAGATACTGCCGATTTCGATGCTGCTATCCTTTTGATCCACGTCGCAAATTGAAAGCCATCCCTGCGGCGCTTGCCCTTTTGGCTCCACTATCCAAAATGGTTGGTGCGTACGAGCGCTGACCTCCTTAAGAAATATTTGAAGGCTTTTGATTTCTGCAAATGGTCCGTATCGCAGATAGGTAAAACTCTCAGGGGCTGCAACGACAGCCGGCCAGAGAGCGTCAGCGTCATTCGCGCTCAAAGGCAGCAAATCGACATAGTTACCGGCACGCCGATCCTTTATTGGAAAGGGCCAGCTTTCTTGGGAAATCCGAGTGCCCAGCGATGACGTCATACAGAAAACCTATGCTCTTGGACGAACGAGCTCCTCCAACGCCTGTGTCAGAATACAAAGCCGTGGAATGAGCTTCATCCTCAGGCCACTGCCCGCAAGATCCTGGTCCGCGCTTCCCGGCCTTCCGGCGTTGGCATCCCAGGATAATTGTGCGGCTGGCCCTGTTTAAGATGAAGTTCGACCGTCACTCCTGCCGCCCATGCCTTGGTGGCCATGTCGACGCAATCAGGATAAAACAGGTCGAGCGTCCCGGAAAAGATGATTATCGGCGCCAGTCCACGGAAATCGCCATTCAATGGACTGACATATGGATGGGCGATATGAAGGTCTCCGGCAAAGAGGCGCCCGACTTCGCGTACGCCAGGTATATCATTGACAGGATCCCGCGCAGCAATCGGCACCTGCTCCGGCCGGCTGACGGAAAAATCCCCGCCAGGCGAGATCAACACAAGTCGGCTCGGTTGTGTGTGTCCACGATCTCGCAGCCACTGGGCCGCTGCCAATCCCAACGCAGCTCCGGCCGAATTGCCGACCACTGTCACCTTCACCGCCCCCGCATCTTGCAGGATTTTACGCAACAGTTCGCCCATGGCCGGCACTACCTCTTCTGCGGTGTTATGGGGTGCCAATGGATAAATAGGAACGATACAGCGTACCTCGGCAGTTCGGGTCAAGTAGCCGACAATGCGCCAGTGGGCGCGAACGATCTCATTGATATAGCCGCCGCCGTGCAGGAAGACCACGATGTTGCAACCTTCACAATGTGCGGCGGGCGCTGTGTGATAGATTGGCCATCCAGCCACGTCCTTTCTCGTCACCTCGACGCCGCGCCCCAGTCCTGTTGGTCCGAAGAGAGCCGGCCGCAATGCTAATCGGCGCACGCGCTGTTGCACGGCACCAGCGGATGCCATCCGCTTCTTGACACGAAACAACCTCAGCAACCCAACGAGGATGCGGCTCTGCAAGCTTGGACAGTCTGTGCCCGAAGTAAGCCGTTGCAGCGTTCTTTCATTGCCGCGAACCAAGGTTGCCATTTTTAAACTCGCTTTCGAATATATTTCGTTCGCTGGGGCGTGCCGACGAGCCTCAGAGTCCAAGACTATGCGAACCCGTTCAATTCAGGTTTAGCGACCATCAAAGCGATGATGAGCGCAAAAAGCGCTATGACGGCTAATCGTCCAGCCATAGCACGGCTGTCGGCGGCCAATGCCTTGACGTCCACTGCCGAGCCGCGATGCCCCATTTGGCCTCGCATCGCCCATGGACGAACGAATGTGTGCTCAACGGCCATTAGAGCGCCGATAAGCGCGATGGACGCCACCAACCACGGCGTCAACAGGGACCAGCCGCCAAGAACCACAAGGACGATACCGGCGAGGACGCCAGCGCCGGTCAGAGGTCCCGCCAAGCGACTGGCCAAGAAGGCCATTCTTGCCGGTCTTCGGTAGCCTCGTCTTGCCGCAAGGAGCAGAAACTCTGCCGCCACGAACAGGAGCAAAGCAGTGCACATGGCATAGAGATGAATTCCCAAAACAGCTCCATAAAGCATTCATTCGTCCGCTCGTTCACAAGAATGGTGGACATAATGCGAGCGATGGCTCACAATTGTCTACTCGCATTAGGACGGGAGAAACATGGCGCCTAAGCCGCTTATGAATCCAAGGAAGGGCGCGTCTCAGGAGAGGTCCCGCGCGACGGTCGATGCGCTTGTAGAAGCGACCGCTCGCATTTTGATCAGAGAAGGCTTTGACAAGGCCAGCACCAACCGTATTGCCGTTGAAGCGGGCGTGAGCGTTGGCTCGCTTTACCAATACTATCCTGGCAAAGAGGCGCTCGTCGCCGCCGTCATCGATCGCCACAATCAAGAAATCATGCAGGTTGTCAGGGCGGCGTTCGCGGAGATCGCGTCACAGCCGGTTGAAAAAGCTGTGCGCCGGCTTGTCGCAGTTGCGATCGAGGCGCATCGCATCGACCCCAAGCTGCACCGTGTCCTTGCCGAGCAGATACCCCGTACGGGGCGCCTCGAAAATGTGGAAACCTTCAATCGTGAAGCCCACGCCATGTTCAAGGCCTATCTCGAAAGTCACAGAGACGAGTTACGCGCGGCAGACCGGGCACTTGCCGCTTTTGTATGTGTGACCTCGATCGAGGCGCTAGCCCATAATGCCGTCTTGCATAGCGATGGGAAGCTTTCTGACAAAACCATCGGAACGCTCACCGACGAGGCCACTCGTCTCGTGGTCGGATATCTGCAATAGTCGCAGCCACTGCGCTGTGACGGTAACGGCGTTGAGACTTGGACGAAGCATCCTCAAAGCTGATCTCAGCCAATCCGTGAACCCGACCCGAGACAAGGTGATCACTTCTGCTCTGCCTTAAGGCCGGTTTGAGAGCCTGCGAAATTGTCGGATTGGAGTGGTCGATGCTGCTCGATCGATAAGGACGGGCGAATGGACAACTACTCGGGCATTCCGTAGCCAACATATGATCCGGAGGGGGAAATAGGCCGGGTGAATATAGCAAGGCGGTCGGCGCGCTGGACAAGTTCACTGTTCGGGAGTGATCGCGATCTGTGGCGGTCGTGCCACAGAACCTTGATCAGAACGCCGCGACGGCCGTAGAAGACGAATAGATGACCGTGCGGATCACGCTTTAAAACGTCTCCTGCACCACCAGCGCCAGGCCGGGAAAGCCTTCTGCTGGGCAAACGTGCGCCGGCGCTTCTACGAACTTGCCGCAGCCGGCCCAGCGCCGAATCGCGAGCGAGGCGCTCAGGCGCATCCCAGAACTCTACCGCGTCGAAGACGAACTCCACGGCCAGCCGCGGGCGGACGTCGTGCCGGCGCGCCAGGAAAGGTGCCGCCCGATTGTCGCTGCGCGAGAAGCTCGGAGACCCTCTTCACTCGACGCGCTTGGGAATGGCGGAACTCGAAAGGCTGAAGCGGGACCTCGGATCGCTCACCTTCTCAGCCCTATACCGGGGCCCCCCGCTCCGCCCGATGACCTCGTCAAGCGCTCGTGGTTTCGATAGTACGATCCAGGGCAGCTCAACCGTCGTTCAATGACGATCGTGCAAAACTGGGATACGGCCCTCAAAGGCGGGCGACAACACTACTACTTGCTCGATCTCGTTCGTACTCGCGCCGCCTACCCGCAACTGATCCAGACGGTGAAAAGATCGATCGACGATCACGATCCGGATATCGTCCTGATTGAGGACGTCGGATCGGGGACGAGCTTGATAGCCGACCTCGACCATCAAGGTCTTTCGACCACGCCCGTCAAATCTCGGATGGGCAAGGAGAGCCGTCTATCCCGTGTCTCGGCTATGATGGAGAACGGCAACGTTCACCTGCCGAAGGAGGCACATTGGGAGCACGATTTCCTGGAAATTCTAGCGTTCCCCGGTCGTAAGCACGACGATCAGGTCGCCTCCATGTCCCGAGCTCTGATCTTGGATGAAGGGCGACAAGCCCGTTGAACAGTCGCGCACCAAACGAAGGTCTGGAATTGGGCCGTGGAACGAACCCGCTGCGCGGGAGGGCGCCTACGGTTGAGGTTAGAGAGCGCATGCCGGACGTCGCGCCTGCATTGAGCGTCACCCAGTAGCGGCAGAGCATGACGGGCTTCTTCAACAAGGAGCCCGACGTGCAGCACTCAGTTCTCGATGCACCGATCAGCCCGCTGCGCCAGCGGTTGATCGACGACATGAACATGCGGCGTTTCTCACGCGAGACGCAGCGCAACTACCTTCGCGACATCGGACGCCTGGCGACATTCCTCGGGCGTCCACCAGACACGGCGACAGCCGACGACCTGCGCCGGTTCCAGATCGAGCAGCAGGAGGACTGCGTCCCCGTGCCGACCATGAACAGCATCGTGTCGGCGTTGCGCTTCTTCTTCACTCACACGCTCGACCGCCCGGACCTGGCGCGCAGGCTCGTGCGGTTGGCACATCCGCGCAACCTGCCTGTGGTGCTAAGCCGCGACGAGGTGGCCCGGCTGCTCAACGCCACCACCTGCCTCAAGCACCAGGCCGCATTGTTGTTGCCTATGGCGCGGGCCTGCGTGTCGCCGAGGTGTCGATGCTGAAGGTCACCGACGTCGACAGCGAGCGCATGCTGCTGCGTGTCGAGCGTGGCAAGGGTGGGCGCTATCGCAATGCCATGCTCTCGGAGGATCTGCTCGCTCTCCTGCGTGAGTGGTGGAAGGTCGGACGTCAGCAGGGCGTGATGCATCGTGACGGCTGGTTGTTCCCGGGCCAGCATGAGATGAAGCCGATCAGCACGCGGCAGCTCTATCGCATCGTCGTCGAGGCGGCCCAGGCCGCCGACATCGCCAAGCGGGTTGGGCCGCACACGCTGCGCCACAGCTTCGCCACCCACCTGTTGGAGGACGGCACCGACATCCGCATCATCCAGGTCCTGCTGGGGCACGCCAAGCTCAACAACACCGCACTCTACGCCAAGGTCGCGACCCGAACGGTGCGCACGGTCACGAGCCCGCTCGACAAGCTTGGCCTGTTCAGGCCGGCAGAGATCTCGCCCGACGGCTGAGCGTGCGCGCCTCGATCGAGGTCGCCGACATCTTCCGCACTGCCGGGCCCGCCTACCGGGCCGCCCATGCAGGGCATCTGACACTGCAGCAGCTCAAGGTCATGTCGGCGATCGAGCACTGCCGCACCGCGGCCCTTGGCGGTCACGTGGAGGTCTGCGAGGACTGCGGCCAGTGGCGCATCGCCTACAACTCCTGCCGCAACCGTCACTGCCCGAAGTGCCAGGGCGCGGCCGCGCGGACATGGCTTGCCGAGCGCGAGGCCGACCTTTTGCCGGTCGGCTACTTCCACGTCGTGTTCACGCTGCCCGCTGAGGTCGCCGACATCGCCTTCCAGAACAAGGCGCTCGTCTACGATCTTCTGTTCAAGGCTGCGTCGGAGACGATGCTCACCATCGCCGCCGATCCGAAGCACCTCGGCGCCCGCATCGGCATCACCGCCGTGCTCCACACCTGGGGATCGGCGATGACCCACCATCCGCACCTGCACATGATCGTGTCGGGCGGCGGCATCGCGCCGGACGGAAGCCGGTGGATATCGTCGCGTCCGGGCTTCCTGCTCCCGGTGAGGGTTCTCGGCAAGCTGTTCCGCCGGCTCTTCCTCACCCGGCTGGTCGCTCTGCACGACGCCGGACGGCTCAGCTTCTTCGGCACCCTTGCTCATCTCACCGAGCGGCGGGCATTCCTGCACCACCTTGCCCCCGTCCGGGAGAAGCGATGGGTGGTCTACGCCAAGCCGCCCTTCGCCGGGCCGGAGGCGGTGCTCGCCTATCTGTCGCGCTATACCCACCGGGTCGCGATCTCGAACCGCCGCCTGATCGCCTTCGACGAGACCGGCGTCACCTTCCGCTACAAGGACTACCGCCGCGACGGCGCCGACCGGCAGCAGGTCATGACGCTCGCGATTGATGAGTTCATCCGACGCTTCCTGCTCCATGTCCTGCCGCACGGCTTCCATCGCATCCGGCATTACGGGCTGCTTGCTGGCGGCTCCCGCAAAGGCAGCCTCGCACGCGCCCGCGAGCTGCTGAACGTCGCTGCGCCGTCCGAGAACGACACCTCGCAAGAGCCGCCTGATGTCCGGCCGCCATGCCCCTGCTGCGGCGGACGCATGATCATCATCGAGGTGTTCGAACGGTGGAGGCAGCCGCGCGGACCGCCACACGGTTCCCCATGGACCGGGAGCAGCACGCCATGACCCGGCATGGAATGGTTCAGCCTTCAGCTGCAGGCACTCAGCCTTCGGCAACGGGTCCGCGCGTATCCATGATAATTGCTGACGCCGACAGGACCGCGCCCAGCCGCCCACTGTCCCGGCAACATCGCGCGGAGGCGCCACGAAGCGGCCTGCCCGCATCCAACTCGGTGCCTCCGGGCGACGCCCCAGCCATCGCCGACATCAGCAGCAGATCGAAATCTCCATAGCCTTCGCCTGTGGCACGCGGGTTCCTTCCTCGGGGACTTTCGTACGCCCGCAGGCGCCCGAAACTCTTCACGAATTCAGACAGGCAGCTTTTTGGCGCAAGGATGCGAACTACTGCCGTTCAACCAATGATGAAGCTTCAGATCGAATTTTGGTGCTTCTTCAAAATTTGCACCTATTGAGGATGCGCCACGGCCAGCAACAGCCGGCAGCCTCAGCCGGCGAGGACCGATCCGCTCTCAAAAAGCGCGTACAGGTTGACAACACCTTGGCCGCTGCAACATCCTGCCGGTCTTTAGACTGGGAGGTAGCATGACTATTTCGATCAACCGCCGCACCTTTTCCATAGGCGCGAGCGCTCTGGCGCTGGTTGCGGCCGGATTTTCGCCGGCACGCGCGCAGCAGGCATTTTTTCGCATCGGCACAGGCGGAACGTCCGGCACCTACTATCCGGTGGGCGGCCTGATCGCCAACGCCATCTCGGCAACTGGGCCAGCCGGCGTCGAAGGCCTGGTCGCAACCGCTACGTCCTCAAACGGTTCGGTAGCCAACATCAGCGCCATCCAGTCGGGCGCGTCCGAATCGGGCTTCACGCAATCCGACGTCGCCTACTGGGCGCATTCGGGCACCGGCCTCTATGAGGGCAAGCCCAAGGTTGACGACCTGCGCCTAATCGCGACGCTCTATCCCGAGACGATCCATTTGGTCGCGCGAGCCGACGCCGGCATCAAGTCGGTGGCGGATCTCAAGGGCAAGCGCGTCTCCCTTGACGAGCCGGGCTCCGGAACCATCGTCGATGCGCGACTTGTGCTTGGCGCTTACGGTCTGACTGAGAAGGACGTGCAGCCCGAATATCTCAAGCCTGGCCCGGCCGGAGAGCGGCTGCAGGATGGCGCCATGGACGCCTATTTCTTCGTCGGCGGCTATCCGACCGGCGCCATCGTTGAGCTTGCCACCACCAACAATATCACGCTGGTACCGATCACCGGCCCCGAAGCCGACAAGCTGCTCTCCGAGCAGAAGTTCTTCTCCGTGGACACCGTGCCGGAAGGCACCTACAAAAATGTCGGCGAAACCAAGACCATTTCCGTCGCCGCGCAATGGGTGACCAGCGCCAAGCAGACCGACGACCTCGTCTACAAGATCGTCAAATCGCTTTACAG
>NZ_VFVO01000009.1:0-276316 GCF_006442875.1 Mesorhizobium sp. B2-3-15
GTCGACGCCGAGGTCACGGCCTGGGCCCAAGGTGTTCTTGCCGGCAAGATCGACCAGACGGCGGCCAAGCTTCAGGCGGGAACGACGCCGTAGCGGTTCGTCGCTGAAAAGGCCCGTAGTCACCAGAGGAGATGCCGCTGGGCTTGGCCTGGCGGCATCGTTTTCCTCCTGGAGCCGTTCCCGCTCAACGACAACGCAGAACCGCTTCTCGCTTCGACCTGATTGTCGGCGAAAAAAGCCGAGCGCGGCTTGTCGACTGGCTGGTGGCCAACAAGACCGGTGGTGAGCGCATCAGGGCGGGCCTGCCGAGAGGCTTGAAATGCGGCGACAAGACCGGGACCGGCGAGCGCGGCAGTACCAATGATGCCGCCGTCATCTGGCCGGCCTCGGGCAATCCGGTTCTGATGTCGATCTATCTGACCGGCACAGGCAGGGCCTGGCCAAGCGCAATGCGGTGATAGCTTCGGTCTCGCGCGCACTGGTCGAAGCGATCGAGGCATAAAGCGATGTCGAACGGCGCGGCTCTGCCGCGCCGCCGGTTTCACACACATCCAGCCGTTCCGGGTCATGCATCAACGTCTTCCGGCTGAAGCAATCGTTGCGCGAGCACCTCAATACACTCGACCATCTCGACAACCGGCGATATGAAATGGGTGCCGATCTGTTTCGCATCCACCTGCGCCTCTCCCGCAGCCGGCGGCCGCAGGCGGCCAGGCACGGGGCCGCACTGTTCGGCGTGATCAGCCGGCCGGATTGAAGAGGATGAATTGACGCGTAAAGCCAGCCCGACCATCGCGCTGTTTTCCAAGGCGGGCTCTGGCGCCGCGCTGAACTGCATTGGCATCGCACAGGCCTTGCCCGCCCGGGGCGCCCAGCCTTCATCCACCACGGCGGCAATAAAAGCTTTTGCGAGGCGCTGCGCTTCGGCGTGCCGTCGCTGATCATGCTCTATTGCTGGGACGACAATGCGCAACGCGCCGGAGAGACCGGCGATCATATCGGCCGCGACGGCTGGACCGAAGGGGGATTGGAGAGAGCCCCTTCTCGGCCTGCTGGCCGATGACGCCATGCGCGCCCGGCTCAGGGACAATACAGCCGAGCTAGCGCTGAAATCCGAAACGGACGAGGCCGCGCAAGCCATTGTCTCCATGATACGGACATGAACGAAATGCTTGATAAGAATACGAATACCGCAACCAACGACCCCAAGGCCTGGCTCACGCAGCACGGCATCACCGAGGTCGAGTGCCTGGTGCCCGACATGAACGGCGTGTTGCGCGGCAAGGCGCTGCCGACCGCCAAACTCCTCAAGGCGCTGGAAGACCGCGCGCTCTACCTGCCGAGCAGCGCCTTCCTGGTCAGCATCGACGGTCGCTATTCCGGCTCTATCGACGAGGGTTTTGCTTATTCGGACCCCGACATGCGCATGGTGCCCGATGTCTCGACGCTGTGCCTGGCGCCGGGTGCGGGGGCGGGCAAGGCCTATGTCTTCGCCGACGCCTTTCACATGGACGGCAGACCTTGGATGGCCTCGCCACGCCACGTGCTGCGCGCCGTGCTCGATCTCTATCGCCAGCGCGGCTGGCGCGCGGTGGTGGCGCCGGAACTCGAATTCTATCTGGCCGCGCCGAACCCCGATCCGGACAGACCGCTGACCGCCCCGGTCGGCGCCAACGGCCGCGCCGAGGGTGTGCAGCATCCCTATGACATGGCCGCGCTGGAAGAATTCGAGCCGGTGATCCGGCGCATCTACGACTATTCAGCGGCGGCCGGTCTGCCGCTCGACACGCTGATCCATGAATCGGGTACGGCGCAGCTGGAAATCAACCTGCTGCATGGCGACGCCCTGCCGCTTGCCGACCAGGTGCTTTTGTTCAAGCGGTTTACGCGCCAGGCCGCGCAGCAATGCGGCATGCATGCGACCTTCATGGCCAAGCCGATCGCGGCCCAGGCCGGCAGCTCGATGCATCTGCACATGTCGGTCGTCGACGAGGCCGGCAACGCGCTTTTCGCCAGCGGCGACGATGCCGACACCGGGATGTTCGGCCACTTCATCGGCGGCTTGCAGAAATACGTTCCGGAAATCATGCCGCTGTTCGCGCCAAACGTGAACTCTTTCCGCCGCATAAGGCCCAACCACAGCGCACCCGCCAATATCGAGTGGTCGCATGACAACCGCTCCTGCGGCCTGCGCGTGCCGGCGGGGGGACGCGCCGCGCGGCGGGTGGAGAACCGGCTGCCCGGGGCGGATTGCAATCCCTATCTGGCGATCGCCGGATCGCTGCTTGCCGGCTATCTCGGCGTCGAGCAGAAACTGGCGCGCTCGGCCGAGGCGTCGGGCAATGCCTACAAGATCAGGAGCACGCTGCCTAAGACCATGGAGGAGGCGCTCGACCGCTTCACCGCCTGTGGCCCGGTACGCGAACTGCTCGGCGAGGACTTCTTCCAGACCTATCTGCGCGTCAAGACCGTCGAACTCGACCTATTCCAAAGCGTGGTGACGAGCTGGGAACGCGACCATCTCTTGCTGAAGGTGTGATCATGGCATCTTCAACGGGTTTCAATTCCGGTCTCGACATCGGCAAATCCTACTACGTCGCCACCGCCAATCCGGCGCCGGACCATCCAGCGCTCGTCGGCGATGCCGAAACCGACCTGGTCATCGTCGGCGGCGGCTGCACCGGGCTGTCGGCCGCCCTTCACGCCGCCGAACGCGGGCTGAAGGTGGTGCTGCTCGAAGGCGGCAAGATCGGCTGGGGCGCATCGGGCCGAAATGGCGGCCAGATGATCCCCGGCCTGCGCAAGGGCGCCAAGGGCCTGGTCAAGCTCTATGGAGCCGAGCGGGCCAAGGTGCTGTTCGACCTCGCTTTCGAAGCGCGCGGCCTGGTGCTCGACATCATCGAACGCAATGCCATCGAGTGCGATCTCAGGCTGACCGGCCATCTGGTCGGCGCGGTCAACGGATCCGACCTCAAGGATCTGGAAGAAGAGGCCAAGTGCCTCGAGAGCGTGATGAAATTCCGCGATGTCGAGATACTCTCGGCAGCGGCGGCTCGGGCCAAGGTCGACACGCCTTATCATGGCGCCATGTATGAGCCGCTCGGCGGCCACATGCATCCGCTCAACTACACGCTTGGGCTTGCCCGAGCGGCTGCCGCGGCCGGCGTGGTCATCCACGAAAACTCGGTGGCCGTGAAGCTGGAGCGCGAACCCTCGATCCGGGTCTCGACGGCAAAGGGATCGGTGCGGGCCAGACACGTCGTGCTGGCGGGCGACGCGCTGCTCAACGGGCTGGAGCCGCGCGTCAACAGCCGCATCATGCCGGTCGGCAACTACATTGTCGCCACCGAGCCGCTGGAGGGCGCGCGCAACGTCATCCCGGCCAATGTCGCAGTGTCCGACACACGCTTCGTCGTCAACTATTACCGGATGTCCGCCGATGGACGCCTGCTGTTCGGCGGCGGCGAGCGCTACACGCCGTCACCGCCGGCCGACATTGCCGGCTTCGTGCGGCCGCACATGGAGAGCACCTTTCCGCGACTCAAGGGCTGCCGCATCGATCATGCCTGGGGCGGGCTGGTGTCGGTAACGACGTCGCGGCTGCCGCATGTCGGGCACTATGGCGAGGTCTATTTCGCGCACGGCTATTCAGGCAAGGGCGTCATCCTGTCGACGCTCTCGGGCAAGCTTTTGGCCGAGGCGATCACCGGCGATGCCTCACGGCTCGACCTGTTCTCGACGCTGACACCAATGCCGTTCCCGGGCGGCACGGCGCTGCGCGGGCCGCTCTATGTGCTGGGCATGCTGTGGTACGCGATGCGGGACCGGATCAAGCATTGAGGGCGCTATTTAGACGCTGGCGGGCCAACGCCAGGGAAGCCTAACAGGCCTCTATCAGACGACAAAGAAATCCTCGACACGCTGTCTGGCCTCAAGCAGCGCAGGCAAGATCTCCCGCTCCATATCCGCGACGGAAAACCGTGCCGACTGGGTCGAGACATTGATCGCCGCGACCGTGCGCCCAGCGCGGTCGCGGATCGGCACGGCGATGGAGCGCAGGCCGAGTTCCAGCTCTTCGTCGACGATGGCGAAGCCATCCATTCTGGCTTTGGCAATGGCCTTTGCCAGCAACGGTCTTTCAACAATTGTCTTCGGCGTCCGCCGCTCGACCGTTGCCTTACGGAAGAAGGCGTCCAATTCCGCCGGTGTCAGCCCCGCCAGCAGCATCCGCCCCATCGAGGTGCAATAAGCGGGTAGCCTGGTGCCGACATCGAGCGATACGCTCAGGATCCGCCGGCCGGGAATGCGGGCGACATAGACGACATCTTGGCCCGACAGGATCGCTGCAGAGCAGGCCTCGTTCAGTTGCGCGGCGACCGCGCGCATGATCGGCGCGGCGAAGCTCCACAGCGAGGCGCCGCCGAGCCAGGTGCGGGCAACGGTCAGCAGGCGCGGGGACAGGGAGAATAGACGCCCGGATTGCGTCGCATAGCCGGTAGCGGTGAGCGTCAGCAGGAATCGCCGGGCGCCGGCACGGGTCAGGCCGGCTTGTTCGGCCATTTCGGTCAGGGTCATGCCGGAGGGATGGCGGGCCAATATCTCCATCACGCCGAGTCCGCGCTCGAGCGAGCCGACGTGATCACGGGAAACGGTCTCGTCGTGCATCTCATCTCTCGGTCCGGGCGATCTCGCTACGATTGACACCCCGGCTCAACGGAGTTTAGAAAGTATCGCATTCAATACATATGTTCGCAATACGAACTTTTGGACTCTGGGAGTCGCCGCAATGGTCAAGTTCCTGCCGCTCAAACAGGCCGTGGCGGAGAACCTGAACGATGGCGACACCGCTGCCTTCGAAGGTTTCACCCACCTGATCCCGACGGCTGCGGCGCATGAGGCGATCCGCCAGGGATATCGCGACCTGACCCTGATCCGCATGACGCCGGACCTGATCTACGACCAGATGATCGGCATGGGCATGGCCCAGAAAATCGTCTTCTCCTATGTCGGCAATCCCGGTGTCGGCCTGCTGCGGCGCGCCCGCGATGCGATCGAGAACGGTTTTCCCCGCTCGATCGCGGTCGAGGAACACAGCCATGCCGGCATGGCCAATGGCTATGAGGCGGGTGCGGCCGGCCTGCCCTGCGCGGTGTTCCGCGGCTATCGCGGCACGGGGCTGGCTGATGTCAATCCGAACATCAAAGCGGTGACCTGTCCGTTCACCGGCGAGATGCTGGCGGCCGTGCCTTCCATCCGGCCCGATGTCACTTTCATCCATGCGCAGAAAGCCGACCGGAAAGGCAATGTGCTGGTCGAAGGCATCATCGGCGTCCAGAGGGAGGCGGTATTGGCGGCGAGGCGCGCGGTGGTGACGGTGGAGGAGGTGGTCGACAATTTTGACGATCTTCACCCCAATCTGACTGTGCTGCCCCGCTGGACGATCGCGGCGATCTCGGTCGTGCCCGGCGGCTCGCACCCCTCCTATGCCCATGGCTATTATGCGCGCGACAATGCCGCCTATATCGAATGGGACGAGGTCGCGGCCGACCGCGAGAAATTCCGGGCCTGGATGCAGGCAAACGTGATCGAGAAAAGTCCCGACGATTTCGCGGCCCGGGTCTCGCATCTGCGGAACGCGGCATGAGCGACAATCAGCTGGGCTTCACCCCCAACGAGATGATGACGATCGCCGCGAGCCGGGCGCTGAGGAATGACGATGTCTGCTTCGTCGGCATCGGCGCGCCGTCCGCGGCATGCAACGTCGCGCGGCTGACGCATGCGCCCGACATCACCTTGATCTATGAGAGCGGCACGATCGGTACGGCGCCCGACGTGCTGCCGCTGTCGATCGGCGATGGCGAATTGTGCGAAACCGCCGTCACCACCGTCGCGGTGCCGGAGATGTTCCGCTACTGGCTGCAGGGCGGCCGCATTTCCATCGGATTCCTCGGTGCGGCGCAGCTCGACAAGTTCGGCAACATCAACACCACTGTCATCGGCGACTATTTCCATCCCAAGACCCGACTGCCCGGCGGCGGCGGCGCGCCGGAGATCGCGACGTCGTCGAAGGAGATCTACATCACCATGGCGCAGACCAAGCGCGGCATGGTCGAGAAGATCGACTTTGTCACCTCCTTCGGCCATGGCGAGGGCGGCGATCACCGACAGCGGGTAGGCATCAAGACCGCTGGCCCCACGCTGCTGATCACCGATCTTGCCATCTGGAAGCCCGATCCGGTGGCCAAGGAATTCACGGTCGTGTCGCTGCATCCCAGGGTAACCCGTCAGCAGGTGCAGGAGAGCTGTGGCTGGGTGGTTAAGTTCGCCGAGGCGCTTGACGAAACACCGGCGCCAAGCGAACTCGAACTCGCGACATTGCGCAACCTGCAGGCCCGCACCAAGGCGGCGCATGAGGGAACCGGAAAAACAAAGGCTGCATAAAATGGCCGAGGCCTATATCTGCGACTACATCCGCACGCCGATCGGCCGCTTCGGCGGTTCGCTGTCTTCGGTTCGGGCCGACGACCTTGCCGCCATCCCGCTGAAGGCTTTGCTTGAGCGGAATCCCGGCATCGACTGGCAGCGGATCGACGACGTCGTCTATGGCTGCGCCAACCAGGCCGGCGAGGACAACCGCAATGTAGCGCGCATGGCGTTGCTGCTAGCTGGGCTGCCGAAGGAGATACCAGGCTCGACGGTCAATCGCTTGTGCGGCTCGGGCATGGACGCGCTGACCATCGCGGCGCGTGCCATCAAGGCCGGCGAGGCGGAACTGATGATCGCGGGTGGCGTCGAATCGATGAGCCGCGCGCCTTTCGTCATGCCCAAGGCCGACACCGCCTTCTCCCGCAATGCCGAGATCTATGACACCACCATCGGCTGGCGCTTCGTCAACCCGCTGATGAAGAAGCAATACGGCGTCGATTCGATGCCGGAGACCGGCGAGAATGTGGCGGAAGACTTCGCTGTTTCCCGCTGGGACCAGGATGCCTTCGCCGTGCGCAGCCAGGACAAGGCCGTCGCGGCACAAGCCAATGGCCGGCTGGCGAAGGAGATCACCCCGGTGACGATTCCACAGCGCAAGGGCGATGCGGTCACTATCAGCAAGGATGAACATCCTCGCGCCGGCACAACCGTCGAGGCGCTGGCCAAATTGCCGACGCCGTTCCGGCAAGGTGGCACGGTGACGGCCGGCAATGCGTCTGGCGTCAATGACGGCGCGGCGGCGCTCATTGTTGCCTCGGAAGCGGCGGTGAAGACATACGGGCTGACGCCGATCGCCCGTATTCTTGGCGGGGCCGCCGCCGGGGTCGCGCCGCGCGTCATGGGCATCGGTCCGGCGCCGGCGACGCAGAAGCTCTGCGTGCGGCTTGGCCTGACGCCGCAACAATTCGATGTCATCGAACTCAACGAAGCCTTTGCCTCGCAAGGCATCGCCGTGCTGCGCCAACTCGGCATTGCCGAGGATGCGCCGCACGTGAACCCGAATGGCGGCGCCATCGCACTTGGCCATCCCCTGGGCATGTCGGGCGCGCGCATCTCCGGGACGGCGGTGCTGGAGCTGCGCGAGCGCGGCGGCCGCTATGCGCTGGCCACCATGTGCATCGGCGTCGGCCAGGGCATTGCCATCGCGCTCGAACGGGCCTGAGCAATCGCTCTTCCTGGCAGGCCAGGAGAGTGGATGTGCTCGATCCTGCCAAATTTGACCATGTGGACAAAAGTCCGGACCCGTTCCATAGTTCCCCGTCTGATTTCAGGAACGGCCGGCTCGACACGGCTGTCAAACAGAGGGGCACTTCAATGGAAGACCGGAAGAACAGATCTCATTCGATGCGCGAAGGGCTGTCGCGACGCAACGTGCTGGAGCTGGGCGCGCTTGGCCTGGCCGCGACGATGCTGCCGGGTGCGGCCTTCGCGGCGGGCAAAAAACTGAAGGTGGCGGCGATCTTCGCCACGCCGATCGAGGAACCCTGGGACAACCAGATCCACGTTGCCTTGCAGAAGGCCGAGAAGGAACTGGGCATAGAATATAAATGGTCGGAGAAGGTCCAGACCGCCGACTTCAGCCGCGTCATGCGCGAATATGCGCAGGGCGGCTATCAGCTGGTGCTGGGCGATGCCTTCGCCGCCGAGCGTGAATCGCGCCGCACGGCCAAGCAGTTCCCCAAGACAGCCTGGCTGTTCGGCTCTGGCGCCGGGCCGGCCGAGCCGAATTTCGGCGTGTTCGACAACTGGATCCACGAGCCCGCCTATCTCTCCGGCATGATCGCAGGCAAGATGTCGAAATCGGGCACGGTCGGCGCGGTGGCGGCGATGGGCATTCCGGAAGTGAACCGGCTGGTCAACGCCTTCTTCGCCGGCGCCAAGGAGGTCAACCCGAACGTCAAGAAGAAGGTCGCCTTCATCGGCTCCTTTTTCGATCCGCCCAAGGCCAAGGAAGCCGCGGTGGCGCAGATCGATGCCGGCGTCGATGTCATCTATGCCGAACGCTTCGGCGTCATCGAGGCGGCGGTGGAAAAGAAGATCTTCGCCATCTCCAACATGTCCGACCAGTCGAGCCTCGGCCCCGATACCGTCATCACCGGTCCGGTCTGGGACATGTATCCGACGGTCGAGCAGGCGATCAAGCTGGTCAAGGCCGGGGTCTACACCGCGCAGGACTATGGCGATTTCTCGCGCATGGCCAAGGGCGGTTCGTATCTGGCGCCCTTCCACAAGTTCGACAAGACTTTGCCCGCCGAGGTCAAGGATCTGGTCGAGAAGAAGAAGGCCGAGATCCTGGAAGGCAATTTCCGCGTCGACGTCGACGAGAACACGCCGGTTTCGGATTGACGCCATGATTGAGGGCTGGCGCGTGGCGCCCCCCTCTGGCCTGCCGGCCATCTCCCCCTCAAGGGGGGAGATCAGATGTCACTTCGGCTTTCGCCAATCGCCGACCTTGAAACATAAGCGAAGTCGGCGAAGCTGCCAATCTCCCCACTTGAGGGGGAGATGTCCGGCAGGACAGAGGGGGGTACAGCGCCGCCCTCCGCAGCTAAGGCCGGATCGGAAAAATCAGGAGCATTCTTGTCCGCCCCTCTCATCGAAATGCGCGGCATCACCAAGAGCTTCGGCGTCGTCAAGGCAAACGAGGCTGTGGATCTCAGCGTGGCGCCGGGGGAAATCCTCGGGCTGCTCGGCGAGAACGGCGCCGGCAAGACGACATTGATGAACGTGCTGTTCGGTGCCTACGCGCCGGATGCCGGTGAGATCCTGATCCAGGGCCAGCCAGTCAGGATCACCAGCTCGGCCGATGCGCTGGGCGCGGGCATTGGCATGGTGCATCAGCATTTTCATCTGGCACCACGGCTCACCGTGCTGGAAAATCTGCTCATTGGTATTCCGGGCAAATCGGGACGAATCGACCGCAGCGGCGGGCTGGCGCGGCTTGCTGAAATCAGCAGCCGGCACGGGCTGACGCTCGATCCCAATCTGCCGGTCTCGGCGCTGTCGGTCGGCGAGCAACAGCGGCTGGAGATCGTCAAGGCGTTGTTTCGCGGTGCCAAGCTCTTGATCCTTGACGAGCCGACGGCGGTGCTGGCACCGAGCGAGGTCGACGGACTGTTTTCAGCCCTGCGCTCGATGGCGGCGCAAGGCCTGGGCATCATCTTCATCTCGCACAAGCTCAACGAGGTGCGGGCGCTGACGCATCGCTGCACCGTGCTGAGGCACGGCCGCGTCGCGGGCCGCGTCGACGACCCCGCCAACACGACGTCGGCTGCAATGGCTGAACTGATGTGCGGCCATGAGATCGTGCCGCCGGCAAGGGGATCGTCGACGCCCGGCGCCGATGTGCTGACGCTCGACGGCATTTCAACCTCGAAGCATTCCGGCATGGCGTTGCGCGATGTGTCGCTTGCGGTTCGTGCCGGCGAAATCCTCGGCATCGCCGGCGTCTCCGGCAATGGCCAGCGGGCGCTGGCGGAGGTGATCTCCGGCGTGCTGGCGCCCGAGACGGGCCGAATGACGATAGCCGGCAAACAGGTGGCAAAATTCTCGCCGCGCGAGGTGCAGGCGCTCGGCCTTGGCCGCATCCCGGAAGATCGCATGACGACGGGGCTGGTCACCAATTTGCCGCTCGCCGATTCAATGGTGCTGCCGCGCATCGGCACTTCAGCCTTCTCCGCCAAGGGCCTGCTCAAGCCGGATGCGATCCGCGCTTTCGCCGAGGAACAGATCAAGGCCTATGACATCAGATGTCCCGGACCGATGACGCGCGCCGGCGCGCTGTCCGGTGGCAATCTGCAGAAAGCGCTTCTGGCGCGCGAGCTTGCTTTCGATCCGAAGGTGCTGATCGTTTCACAGCCGACACGTGGCCTCGACATCGGTGCGGCGCGCTTCATCCATGAAAAATTCCTCGACATGCGCGCCAAAGGCTGCGGCATCATCGTCATCGGCGAGGATCTGGAGGAACTGCTGGTGCTGTGCGACCGCATCGCGGTGATGTATGAGGGCCGCATCGTCGGCACGCTGGACAGTGCCGATGCGACAGTCGCCCGGCTCGGCCTGCTGATGACCGGCGCGGAGGGCCACTGATGTTCCGCCTCGAAGTCCGCACGTCCACGCCCGCCTGGTTCAACCTCGCGCTGCCGTTGCTGGCGATTGTCGCCACGCTCATCCTGTGTAGCGGCCTGATCGCGCTGGCCGGGGCCGGGGTGTTCGAATCCTACGGCGTGATGTTCACGGCCTCGCTTGGCGACAGCTACGCCGTCACCGAAACGCTGGTCCGCGCCGCCCCGATGATCTTTACCGGGCTGGCGGTGGCGGTCGCCTTCCGCGCAAAGTTCTGGAACATCGGCGCGGAAGGGCAATTGCTGGCCGGCGCGGTGGCGAGCTGTTTCGTTGGTGCGATCCCGATGCCCGGACCGCTTGCCATGCTTTTCATGGCGCTGGCGGGGGCGGCCGCAGGCGCGGCGGTCGCGCTGGTGCCTGCGACGCTGCGGGTAAAGTTCAAGGTCGACGATGTCGTGAGCTCCTTGCTGCTCAACTCGGTCATCTATTATGCCCTGATGGCACTGATCGAGGGACCGTGGAAGGACAGCTTCAGCGGCTATCCGATCTCGCCGCCGATCGAGGATTCGGCGAACTTTCCGGTGCTGATCGAAGGCACACGGCTGCATCTCGGTGTCGTCGCGGCGCTGATCGCGGCCCCGGTTATCTGGTTCCTGATCGTGCGCACGACGCTGGGCTTCCGGATCAGGGTCACCGGCGAAAACCCGGAAGCGGCACGCTATGGCGGCATCCATGTCGAGCGCGTGCTGCTGTCGACGGCGCTGCTGTCGGGCGCGTTGGCGGGGCTGGCCGGCGTCGGTGAGGTCGGCGGCGTGCATTTCCAGGTGATGAGCGATATTTCGCCGGGCTACGGCTATTCCGGCATAGTCGTCGCCATGCTAGCGCGGCTCAACCCGCTCGGCGTCGTGCCGGCGGCGATCTTCCTTGCAGCCGTGATGACCGGCGCCGAGGCTATGTCGCGCGCGACCGGCGTGCCGGCCTTCCTCAGCGACGTCATCCAGGGCACGGCGCTGCTTGCCATGCTGGTGGCGCTGCTGTTCACGGCCTATCGCATCCGCCGCGTCGGAGCCGTCGGATGAGCGCGGTGTTCGAGCAGATTTTTCAGGTCGGCTTTCTCGCCGCCATCATCCGCATCGCCACGCCGCTGGCCTTTGCCACGCTCGGCGAAATGTTCTCCGAACGGGCCGGCGTGCTCAATCTCGGCATCGAAGGCATCATGCTGCTTTGCGCCATGACCGGCTTCACCGCCACCAGCCTCAGTGGAAGCCTGTGGCTGGGTGTCCTGGTGGCGGTGCTGACCGGCATGCTGATGGGCGCGCTGCATGCGCTGTTCACGGTGGTGCTCGGTCTCAGCCAGCATGTCTGCGGTATCGGCGTCACCCTGTTCTCGTCGGGGCTGGCCTATTTCCTCTACCGGCTGATCTTCGGCCAGCAATCGGTGCCGCCGAGCATCAAGGGTTTTCAGACGCTGCCGATCCCGGTTCTCTCGGACATTCCCGTGCTGGGACCTGCGGTGTTCAACCAGTTCGCGCTGGTCTACATGGCCATTCTGGCCATTCCTCTGGCGGCCTTCATCCTTTACCGCACCCCGTGGGGGTTGTCGGTGCGCATGGTCGGCGAGAACCCGCGCGCGGCCGACTCCGCCGGCGTCAGCGTCATCGCCACGCGCTTCCAGGCCGTCATTCTCGGTGGCGCCCTGATGGGGCTCGCTGGTGCTTTCCTGTCGATGGCGCAGTTCAACGCCTTCACCTTCGGCGTCGTTTCCGGGCGCGGCTGGGTGGCGATCGCACTGGTCGTCTTCGGCCGTTGGGATCCCTGGCGCTCGGCAGGGGCCGCGCTGCTGTTCGCCTTCGTCGATGCCTTGCAATTGCGAATGCAGGCGAGTGGGCTTGGACACATCCCCTACGAGGCGTTCCTGATGCTGCCGTTCATCTTCACCATCGTCGCCATGGCCGTCATGTCGCGCAACGCTGTGGCGCCATCGGCGCTGCTCAAGCCGTTTCGAAGGGAAGAGCGTTAGACGAGTAGGATTTGGTGTCCTTCCTATCCCTCCGGAGGGGGAGAGGAAGGGCGTCAAGCTGTCCCGGAATGAAGAAGCTGGACCTTGGGACGCCTCACATCGATACCCCCGCGCTTTTCCGATCGATTGCCTGGGACCCAGCTCACAGCAACTTCACACCAATTTTTGGCGGTCAACGAGAAAATAATTCTGTCAGTTGCCCAAAAATAGCAATCGACAAAGTCTACAAGTTTTATAGATTAAGCGGCGAGACGGAGGTCGACATGTCCTATTTCCAGAACGCCCAGACCGACAGCAACGGCCAGCGAGTGGCCAATGCCCAGGGCTTTCGCCCGGCCTATGCCGGCGCTTTCGCCTATCTCGTCTTTGCCCTTGCGTTCGTGTTCACCGGGGCAGTCGTGCTGGGCCTTATTCCCTAAGGCGCGGGATCGACAGGGGCTGCTGCCCCACAGCTTTCAGGCAATCGGAGTTGAATGAGCCGGATCCCGGGGCGTTTTCGCGCGCCTGAGGATTCGCATTTCACAGCATCAGTGATTCCAGTGATGGAGGAGATGACAATGCCGATCGAATTCACGCATGTACCCGGCAAGACCGCCGACGCGGCGGTTCCCTTTTTCTATGACTTCGCCGAGACCTCGACCAAGCTCGGGCTGATCGAGGACGGCGGTTTCCAGAAGATCGTCGTCGACGATTCGGCCGGGCTGCTGACCAACATGGATCTGGCCTCGCAGGTGCTCAACCGCACCGCTTCGCTGCAAGTGGTGCTCACCCACTGGGCCGGCGTGATCGAACCCACGGTCGCTGCCCGCCAGCTGGCGTCCATCGACAGGGAGAGCGGCGGACGGCTGACGCTCAGGATGATCAGCGAGCCCTTGAACGACGACGATGCCGAGACACGGCCGGTCGGACATGGCGTCGTCTGGCAGCGCATCGACGAATATCTGGTGCTGTTGAAGCGGCTGTGGTCGAACGACCGGCCCTTCGATCACGAAGGCGCTTTCTACAGCATCAAAAGCGGTTATGTGCCGCGCAAGGGCCCGCATGGCGCCGACCTCGTGGTCCGCATGGGCGGGCAATCCGGAACGGCGCTGAAGGTGGCCGGCCGGCATGCCGATGTCTTCGAACTGGCGCCGGGGCCGATCGACGACATCAGGCAATTGATGGAGCGGGCACGTGGCGCCGCGGCCGAACATGGCCGTGCGGGCAAACTGCGCTTCGCGCTTCCGGTCAGGATCCACCAGGGTGTTTCCGCCGCCGGCCACAAGGCGGTCGACCTATCCGGCCCGCCTGCTCAGGCCGCGCTGTCGCTGCTCGCCTATGCCGGGCTCGGGATCGATGAGTTCATGATCGTCGGCGTCGACACGCCGCGCGAGATCGCGACGGCCGGCCGGGAAACATTGGCGCTGCTGCGCAACTCCCTGGCGCGCCGGGAGGCCAGCGAGTTCCAGCCTGGAGCTTATGCGCCTCGCCCAGGATTGGAGACGCGAGCAGCGGGGTGAAGCCCATCAATCGTCTGCTGCTTCAGGCTGTCGCCAAGCCGCGACAGGCCTTCAATGACGGCGTCCGAATCGGCCAGCACGCCGAAGACGCCGTCCTCGACCGTCACCATGTGCAACGCCGCTTCATGCGCTTGTCTGTCGCCGCTGGCGCAGGCGTCCGAAATCGTCAGGCACTGGAAATTGCGGTCACAGGCCTCGCGCAGCGTGGTGTGGACGCAGACATCCGTCGTGCACCCGGAAAACATCAGATGCGTGATGCCTTGCGCCCGCAGCACAAGCTCGAAATCCGTATAGGTGAAGGCGCTGTTGCAGGTCTTGTCGATGATGATGTCGTGCGGCGCGACGTCGATCTCCGGGACGATCTGGAACCCAGCGCCTGAGCGCAGCAGGACGTCGGTGCCGTCGAGGCCGGAACGCTTGCGGCGCCATTTCTCGTAGGGCGTCATGTCGGCCATGTCGGCGCGGTAACCCTGTCTTGTGTGGATGACCGTGACGCCGGCTTTGCGCGCGGCCGCGATCAGGCGGTTCACGGCGGGCAGGATCGCCCGCAGCGGCGAGGGGTCATACCCCTTCCTGGCGAAATAGCCCGATGTCGACAGGAAATCCTGTTGCAGGTCGATGACGACGAGCGCGGTGTTTTCGGCAACCAGCCTGCCGTCATAGGGGTAGTCGAAGGGTGTCGCCTTGATCATCCGGAGCTCCTTGCCGCCGGCTCACCCTAGCGTGTCCGCATCGATGCGGCGACACCGGATGCCGACATCGTGTGGCCCGGGACCGAGATCGCCGGCGCGGATCGGCTGGCTGCGCGGGTGAGGGCCCGTACGCGGCAACAATGGCACCGGCCCCGGAGCGTTTCAGGTTTTGCGGTGCATTCCCATCTTAAATCTTGACTAGTAATATCAAGTTTCATAGTCAACCGGGGACCTGCCTCCGCAGACAGGATCGGAATGCGGCGGCGGGGCTGGAGAAATGCCGTGACCATGGCCGAAGCCGATAGCCAGACCGCATTCGATATCGATGCCGTGCGTTTCGCCGTCGGCGAACGGACGCTGCTCGGTCCGGTCTCGCTCGAATTGCGGCGCGCGCGCGTCTACGGGCTGATCGGCCATAACGGTTCGGGCAAATCGACGCTGATCAAGCTTTTGGCGCGCCAGCAGCCGGCAAGCTCCGGCGCCATCACTTTCGCCGCACGGCCGCTATCGCAATGGGGCGCGCGCGAGCTGGCGCGGGCTCTTGCCTATCTGCCGCAGACGACGCCGGCGGCGACGGGCTTGACCGTGCGCGAGCTGGCAACGCTCGGACGCTATCCATGGCATGGTGCGCTTGGCCGTTTCGGCGCCGAGGACAGGCGCCATGTCGAGCAGGCCCTTATGCTGACCGACATGGAAGGATTCACTGAGCGGCTGGTGGATGAATTATCCGGCGGCGAGCGCCAGCGCGCTTGGCTGGCCATGCTGGTGGCGCAGAATGCCGGCGTCATGCTGCTCGACGAGCCGATCTCGGCGCTCGACATCGCGCATCAGGTCGAGGTGCTGGGCCTGGTCAGGGAGCTCAGCCGCAAGCGCGACCTGTGCGTCGTCGTGGTGCTGCACGACCCCAACATGGCGGCGCGCTACTGCGATGAGCTGATCGCGCTGAAGGACGGCAGGCTGCTGACGCGCGGCACACCGAGCGAGATCATGCTGAGCGATGTGCTCAAGGACATTTTCGGCGTCGAGATGGGTGTGTTCGCGCATCCCGTCACCGGCCAACCCGTCGGCTATGTGCAGTGAAGTCGTCGCCAGGGTTGCAGGAACCGGCAAGCGGCTGGCCGCCGTGAGAACAAGGAAGAAGCTCATGTCGAGATATGGTTTGTTGGCGGCGTTGGTCGCATCGCTTGTCCTGGGGGCGACCGGCGCCACGGCCCAGGAGCAACCGGCCGGCTCTTCTCCAGCGGTTGAGGCCCCTGCCGCGCCGGCACAAGCTGCACCGGCTGTCATGGCGCCCGCGCAACCAGCCGGCCAGCCGAGCGCGACAGCGCCGGCCGAGGCCGCGCCTGCGGGGGCGATGGACCTGAACCTGCCGCATGACCTGTCGCCATGGGGCATGTTCAAGGCCGCCGACATCATCGTGAAGGCGGTGATGACTGGACTGGCCTTCGCGTCGCTCGTCACCTGGACGATATGGCTGGCCAAGTCGCTGGAGATTTTCGGCGGCAAGCTGCGCCTCCGCCGTGCCGTCCGCGCGATCGGCGATGCCGCCACGCTGAAGCAGGCGAGCCGCGCGCTCGACCGCTGTGGCGATCCCGGCGCGCTCCTGGTGCGGGCAGCGGAAGAAGAGGCCGCGCTTTCGGCCAATGCGCTCGACCACGTCGGCGGCGACGGACTGAAGGAACGGGTCAGCTCGCGCCTGTCGCGCATCGAGGCGGCTGCGTCGCGGCGCATGTCGCGCGGCACCGGCCTGCTGGCGACGATTGGTTCCACCGCGCCTTTCGTCGGCCTGTTCGGCACCGTCTGGGGCATCATGAACGCCTTCATCGGCATCTCGCAGGCTCAGACCACCAATCTCGCCGTGGTCGCGCCGGGCATCGCCGAAGCGCTGCTGGCCACCGCGATGGGTCTGGTCGCGGCAATCCCAGCGGTGGTGATCTACAACGTTTTCGCCCGCTCGATAGCCGGCTACCGGCAGATCCTCGCCGACGCCTCGGCCGGCGTCGAACGGCTGGTCAGCCGCGACCTCGATTTCCGCACGATAGCGGCGGCGACAGCCTTGGCGGCGGAGTAGCGGGAGCGACGCCATGGGGAGCAGAATGCGACAGACCCTGGACGACGACCTCGAGGAAAGCCACGAGATCAACGTCACGCCCTTCATCGATGTCATCCTTGTGCTCCTGATCATCTTCATGGTCGCCGCACCGCTGGCGACGGTGGATGTCAATGTCGACCTGCCCGGTTCGACCGCGACGCCGGCGCCGCGACCGGAGACGCCGCTGTTCCTGACGCTGAAGAACGATCTCAGCCTGGCGATCGGCAACGACACGGTGCCGCGCCCGGCTTTTGCCGCCACGCTCGACAGCCGCACCAAGGGCGACAAGCAGACGCGGATATTCCTGCGAGCCGACAAGGCGGTCGCCTATGGCGAGCTGATGGAGGCGATGAACCTGCTGCGGGCCGCCGGCTATCTGAAGATCGCGCTGGTCGGCCTGGAGGCCGCGCCGGCAGGTGATATCGCCGCACCGGCGCCAGGCAAAGCGGCCGCTCCATGACGCCATCCGCCGCCTCGCCCACGGTGGTGCTGTCGCGCTTCGACTGGCGCGACCTTGGCCTATGGGCATGCGCGGCGGTGCTGATGCTTGGGGCTCATGTCGCGGTCGCGTATGCCGTGCAGAATTTCAATCCAGTCGACCTGTCGGATGGCGGACCGCCGCCGGCCCTAGTGGTCGAGATGGCGCCGATGATGGTGACGCCGTCGGTGCCCGAACAGGCCGCGATGCCCGACGCGGCCATTCCCGACCGGGCCGAGCCAGTCGAACAGACCGAGAAGGCCGCCGAGGCCGAGCCTGACAAGATGGTCGAGCAAGCGGAGCCTGTTACCGAGGCCGTGATGGTGCCGCCGAACGAGCCTACGGAGATGACGAAGGCCGAACCGGTCGAACAGCCGCCGCTGGAACAGGTCGTCCCCGATATTGTCGAGACCGTCGCGCCGGAGGCTGTCGTTCCGCTGCCGCGGGCAAAGCCGACGGAACGGCGCAAGGAAAAGAAACCGGCCGAAGCCAAGGTTAAAAAGCCGGTCGACAAGCCCAAGCCAAGGCCGAAGAAGGAAAAGGCCGAGCCACCGAAGACGGCAAGTGCCGCGAGAGCCGAGGCCAAGCCTGCCGCCAAGGCGGCGGCGCCGAGATCGGCGGCCGGGTTCTCGGGTGTCAGCCCGGCCAAATGGGAATCGCGGCTGACGGCGTGGATCAATCGCCACAAGCGCTATCCGAGCGCCGCGAAATCCCGGCGCGCGCAGGGCAATGTGAACGTGACTTTTACAATGGACCCATCCGGCCGGGTCCTGTCGGCCCGGGTCGCCCGTTCGTCCGGCGATGCCGAACTCGACCGAGCAGCACTTGCGGTGCTGCAGGGCGCGACCGTGCCGGCGCCACCGGCGGAACTCGGCCCGCGCGTCAGCCGTACAGCGCCATTCGTGTTCAGTTTGCGGGACTAATGCCCCTCAAATCCGTGCCAGCCGTCCCGCAAGCCCGACAATTGCATCGCGCTACGCTGTTCTTGGCTGAGCGTGGTTGTCTTTCGGGTGTGCCTTGGGGTGCATCGGATTGCCGCTGAGCTGCGCGTGTCGTGCCGGCCGTGCGCCGCGCAAGACGTCGAAGGCTTCGGCATAGGCCATACCGAGCAGATAGGAGATCATGGGGAAGCGGCTCGCTTCGGCCATCTGCACCAGCTCATTGGTCATCGTCGCGATATATTGGAGACTGTCGAGCTCTGACTGACGTAAGGCCTGATTTGACATGTTCTGCTCCTGTCATCGAATGAACTTTAGGGAATGCGTACTGGCTGCACTAGATGTACTACGCCGGCTAATTGATCGATCGACCGGCCGAATGCGGATCAAGTTCCGGGATTGAGAGGGTCAACGCATAGATGGGCGCGTCGGTGAGGCTGTCGAGGCCCAGAAGGCGCTTGATCGCCGAATGGCTCAGCGCCGCCGTGGGGCAGGCCGACAAGCCGTGCCTGGTTGCCGCCAACATCATGTTCTGGCCAATGTTCACTTTCTTGGTCATTTTCGTCCCTTTCCCCGACCCCCAGGGATCTGTTGAAAGATCCCGGAAAGGGATCCGCGGGAAGAAAGGTAAGGTCGGAAGAGTTACTGGTTTGTTAAAACTGTAGTAAATCAGCCATGAGCTAAAATATCTTTCTTGGCTAGAAAGTCTAAAAAAATCGATTTTACTCGGTTATGGAGTAGGCAATCGCTGGCATACGCTTTTTCGGGATATTCTTGTTCTTATTCAGCGTAAGCAAGCGGCTAACCCAGCCCGTCGCGAGCGAGGCTGACGACGAGCTGGTCGAGGCTGGGATCATCGAGCCTGACGACATGCGCCATGCGGATCGCATGCCTGGGCCGGATATTGGACCTATCCTGCCGCATGATGACCGACACGAATGCCGGCCCGGCTTCGGTCAGAAGCATGGCCTTGCCTGTCAGCACCGGTTCGGAGATAGGCGCCCATTGCACCGAGATCAGCGACGGCTCGCCTGTCTGGCGGCGGTTGACGCCGCTGAAATAGATCCAGTTAAGGCGCGAGATCGCCACGCCATAATGATTGCCGCGTGCCCGCGCCCATGTCGAGCGATGATGCTCCGACCATCCGGTGACCCTGCGGAACGTGACCAGCTCGGCTTCGCGACGCACGAAGGTGATCGCCCGCACCAGCAGATCGGATCTGCCGGGGATCGAAAAATAGGTGAAATAGGTGCCGCCCGCAATCGACGGAGCGGGCGGCCGGATCATCTGGGTGAACAGGCTTTCGGAGATCGGCGGCAGACCGGGAGCCGCGGGCGAGGGGGCGCCGGGGTCCCGGTACAGCTCGGCTTCGTCGACGCGGAAATAATCGCAGATCAGCTTGGCGGTGGCCTTGTTGGGCACGGTCTGCCCTTGCAGGTAACGCTCGAATTGTGTGCGGTTGATGCCAAGCTCGCGGCATACCGCGCTGACAGAAGCATGGTCCTTGCAGAGCCGCCTGAGATTTGCAGCAAGATTCTGGCGAATGGACACTAGTTTGCTTTCGCAGGCGGATACTTCATTTCGACTCGGAATCCGTATAGCGCTTTCGGTCGCCCCCGCCGAAACGCCCTGTCACAACACACAGAAAAAACTGATTTGAGAACGCCACTCTAATGGGGCGGCTTCCAAAAAAAATAGCGCCTGCCGGACACCGGCCATCGCCATAAGTCCAATTGACAACCATTTCGCCTCGGAAACGGCGAAATGCCATTTGGCCATTTTTGGGGGGATCGGGGCTACGCCTTGCATCGCGCCGTGGCGGATGCCGGCCGCGCCTTGCCGGGACGGTCAAAAGCCGGACGATTATTCCGCTGGTGGAGCTGAGGAGGATCGAACTCCTGACCTCGTCATTGCGAACGACGCGCTCTCCCAGCTGAGCTACAGCCCCGTCCAGCGGATGGCGCATTTATCGGGCGCCGCGGTTTCCTGTCAAGGCGGCGCTTCACCGAAAAACCGGCTGCCGGTCGCGTGGCGGAACCCTGCCCTTGCCGGTTTGGCGCGTAATGGCTACATGTCGGCAACAATTGGAGTCCGGCATGCTCGCCCTCATTCAAACCATCGTCATGGCGCTCGACCTCTATTGGTGGGTCATCATCGCCTCGGCGATCTTTTCCTGGCTCTACGCCTTCAATGTCGTCAACTCGCGCAACCAGTTCGTCGGCAGCATCGGGAACATGCTCTACCGCCTGACCGAGCCGGCGCTGCGGCCGATCCGCCGCTTCATGCCCGACCTTGGCGGTATCGACATCTCGCCGATCATCCTGTTGCTGATCCTGTTCTTCCTCAGGCAGTTCATTCTCACCACGGTCGCGCCGCTGCTGCTGGCCTGACGATCGCATGAGCGCGCCGTTCCGCATGCGCGAGAACGGCGTCGATCTGTTCGTGCGGCTGACGCCGAAGTCTTCCGTGGACCGGCTCGACGTTGTCGAAACATTGGCGGACGGACGAAGTCACGTGCAGGCGCGGGTCCGCGCCGTGCCGGAAAATGGCGCCGCCAATCAAGCGCTGGAGAGGCTGGTCGCCAAGGCGCTAGGTGTTCCGGCATCGGCCGTTTCCGTCGTCGCCGGCGGTACGGCCCGCCTCAAGACGTTGCGGATATTGGGTGATCCGGAGGCGCTGGTAACAGGTGTCGAAGCGCTTTTCCAAAATTGAGATGCAGGCGGGACATCGCCCCCTCTGCCCTGCCGGACCCGGTCCTGCGCTGTCGCTCCGGGTGGTCGTCGTTCGGAAAGCCAAGCAATTGGCTTCCCGTCCGCTGCGCGGACCACTCCTCACTCACGCTTTTGGGGGGAATTGGCAATTTCGGCGCCGGCTCGTCAATCGCCCAGCGGCAAACGCGGGTCGTCGACCTTCAGCGTGTTCACGCTCTGCTTGATGCGGCGCAGGTTCTCCAGCACCTTCGGGCCGCGTGTCTCGGCGACCGAGGTCACGATCATGTCGACGATCGCCAGCAACGCGTAACGTGACGATGTCGGCTTGTAGATGTTGCCGTCCTCGAACGGCTGCAGGTGGATGACAGTGTCGGCGACCTTGGCCAGTGCGGAGTCGGGCGCGGTGACCGCCACCGTGGCGGCGCCATATTGTTGGGCGACCTGCACCGCCTCGATGACCGAGCGCGCATAGCCGGAGACCGAGAAGGCGACCACCGTGGTGTCTGGCGTGGCAACGGCGGCATACATGCGCTGCAACTGTCCGTCGATCTGTGCCAGAACCGGCAGGCCGAGCCTGAACAGCCGGTTCTGCATTTCGGTCGCCATCATCGAGGAAATGCCACCCGAACCTATGCACAGCACATTGCCTGATGCCGCAAGGCGCGCGGCGACGTCGACCAGCGTCGTCATGTCGAGGTTCTCGCTGGCGCGCTGGATGGCTGTAACCGCCGCTTCGGTGATGGTCGAGGCAATGCGCTGTTCGCGGGCGTCGCGGCTCAGTGGCTCCGGCGACAGATACTGGCCGCCGATGGCGATGGCCTGGGCCAGGTAGAACTTGAAGTCGCGCAACCCCTCGCAGCCGAGATTGCGGCAGAAGCGGGTGACCGTCGGTTCGCTGACGCCGACCCGCGCGGCGATCTCGGAGATCGCGGCCTTGGAGGCGAAGTCGAGGTCGGACAGGACGAGGCTCGCCAGCCGGCGATCCGACTTGGTGCCGTCCTGCGACATCAGCTGCAGCCGCGTGATGATATCGGCCGGCGTCTTCATATCCGCGTTTCCGTCGTCATCTCAGCGGCAGGCCCGTCGCCGTGTCGAACAGATGGATGTTGCCGGGGTCGACCGAGACCGGCAGCAGGTCGCCCGGCCGCACCGGCACCCGGTCGCGGAACACGGCGCGCACCGTATCGGTGCCAATGGCGCCGTAAACATGGGTTTCGGAGCCGGTCGGCTCGACCACGTCAACCTTGAGCGTCATGGCGTCGGTGGCTTCACCGACGATGAAATGCTCCGGCCGGATCCCCGCCTCAACGGCACTGCCTGCCGGCACCGGGTCGCCGGCAAGCGCAAGCCGGCCGCCGCCGACCGACTCGAACCAGGTCGTCCCGGGCGTCGTCTTCAGTGCCCCGGATACAAAACTCATGGACGGCGAGCCGAGGAAGCCGGCGACGAACTTGTTGGCCGGCCTGTCATAGAGCTCCAGCGGCGGCCCGACCTGCTGAATCCTGCCGCGGTCCATCACGACGATGCGGTCGGCCATGGTCATGGCCTCGATCTGGTCGTGGGTGACGTAGACTATGGTGGATTTCAGCCGCTGGTGCAGCGCCTTGATCTCGGTGCGCATTTGCACGCGCAACTGCGCGTCGAGATTGCTGAGCGGCTCGTCGAACAGAAACACCGAGGGTTCGCGCACGATGGCGCGGCCCATGGCGACACGCTGGCGCTGGCCGCCCGAGAGCTGGCGGGGATACCGGTCGAGATAGGAGAACAGGTTGAGGACGCCGGACGCCTTCTTGACCTTCTGGTCGATGGCGGCGCGGCTCTCGCCCCGGATTTTGGGACCGAAGCCGATATTGTCGGAAGCCTTCAGGTGCGGGAACAGCGCGTAGGATTGGAACACCATGGCGATGTTGCGCTGCTGTGGTGGCAGGTCGTTGGCGCGCGTGCCACCGATCAAGAGGTCGCCGGAACTGATGGTCTCCAGGCCCGCCAGCATGCGCAGCAAGGTCGACTTGCCGCAGCCGGACGGGCCGACGAGCACGACGAACTCGCCGCTCTTGATGTCGAGGCTGATCTCCTCGAGGATCTTGTGCTGGCCGAAGGATTTCGAGAGGTTGCGAAACTCGACGTCGGTCATGGTCACGCTCCCAGTATGTCGTCGATGAACGGCAGGCAGCCGGCGGTCAATCCCGCATCCACGGGCATCACCACGCCTGTTACGCCCGAGGCGCGGTCGGAGGCAAGGAAAGTCACCGCTTCGGCGACTTCGGAGGCGTTGACGATGCGGCCGAGCGGATAGAGCCGCTGCAGCTTGCCGATTATGTCAGGGTTCTTGGCAAGGCGATGGTCCCAGGCGGCGGTGCGAATCGATCCGGGGCAGACGACATTGGCGCGCACGCCGCTACGGCCGAGCTCGACGGCGATCGACTTGGCATAGGCGTTGATGCCGGCCTTGGCGGCGGCGTAGGCCGGATTGCCGAAATGCGCGATGGCGTTGACGGAAGAAATGAAGACGACGCTGCCCGAACCGCGTGCAGCCATCGCCTTAACCAGCGCGTCGGCGAAAGTCATCACACCGGTCAGGTTGAGGTCGAGCTCATGTTCGATCGTGTCCGCCGTCAGCGCATCGAGCGTTTCGGCGCGCGTCCAGCCGGCATTGTTGACCAGGATATCTGGCACGCCGTCCCGGTCGAGAACGGCGGCGATCCCCGCCTCGATGGAAGCCCGGTCGAGAAGGTCGAAGACATGCCGCGAGGCAAGGTGCGGGCTCGCCAGCGCCTCCTCTGATTGGTCGCAGCCGACCACCCGCGCGCCCCTGCCGGCCAGCAGTGCGACGATCGCCGAGCCAAGGCCGCCACCGGCGCCGGTGACGACGGCGGTCCTGCCTTCGAATTCGGCTCTCGAAACCACGGCGCTTGCTCCTCCCGCAGGTCAGGCAGATGCCGGAGAGGCTAAAGAACAGGATGTAATTAAGCAACATATTAATCCGCTTGCGCGCGGCGAATTCATCGATAATGTAGGAAAGTCACATAAATCTTGTGCCGGCACCGGCACAAGGAGCGCGAATGCGCGAAACAAATGGGAGAGATCGGATGAACCTTGCGAAATGGACTGCCGGCCTGATGGCCGGAATGGGCATTCTGGCCTTCGCGGCGCAGGCAGAGGCCGGCGAAGTGCGGGTTACCGTCGCCGAATACAGCGCCAAGACCGGCCCGTATTTCGAGCAGGTCAAGAAGGAGTTCGAGGCGAAGAACCCTGGCATCACGGTCAAGTTCGAGGTGGTGCCGTGGGATGTGCTCTTGCAGAAGCTGACCACCGACATCACCGCCGGCACCAACGCCGATCTCTCCATCATAGGCACGCGCTGGCTGATCGACTTCGTCCAGCAGGACGTCGCCGAGCCGCTCGACAGCTACATCACGCCCGAATTCAAGGGTCGCTTCATCGACACCTTCCTGTCGCCCTCGATCATGGGCGGCAAGACCTACGGCCTGCCGATCGCCGCCTCGGCGCGCGCCATGTATTACAACAAGGAGCTGTTCGAGAAGGCCGGCATCGCCAAGCCACCGGCAACCTGGACCGAATTGCAGGAGGATGCTCGCAAGATCAAGGCGCAGGGTGCCTTCGGTTTCGGCCTTCAGGGCAAGGAGATCGAGACCGACGTCTATTACTACTACGCGATGTGGTCGCAGGGCACCGAGATCCTCAACAAGGACGGCACGTCGGGCCTGAGCACGCCGGGCGCGCTCGAAGCGGCCAAGCTCTACAAGTCGATGATCGACGAGGGGCTGACGGAGCCCGGCGTCACCTCCAACAATCGCGAGGACGTGCAGAACCTGTTCAAGCAGGGCAAGGTCGGCATGATGATCACGGCGCCCTTCCTGTCCAACCAGATCAAGGACGAGGCGCCGAGCCTCAAATATGGCGTTGCCGCCATTCCGGCCGGTCCGACCGGTGCGCGCGGCACCTATGGCGTCACCGACTCCATGATCATGTTCAAGAACTCCAAGAACAAGGACGAGGCCTGGAAGCTGATGGACTTCCTGTTCACCACGGAACAGCGCGCCAAGTTCACGCAGGGCGAAGGCTTCCTGCCGGTGAACAAGGAAGAGGCCAAGATGGACTATTACGTCAACAACGCCGACCTGGCCGCCTTCACCGCCCTGCTGCCGGATGCGCGTTTCGCGCCGGTCATCCCAGGCTGGGAAGAAGTTGCCCAGATCACGTCGGATGCCATGCAGAAGATCTATCTCGGCGGCGATCCCGAGGCAGGCTTGAAGGAAGCGGCGGCCAAGGCCAACGCAGTGCTGAAGAAGTAGGGGCCGCGCCCAACAAATAGGGCGTATCTCCCTGCGCCCGTGGCGCGCCCCCGACTCAGGTGGGGCGCGCCACATTTCCAAACAGACATTTGGCTGCGCTCCACGTAAATAACGAAGACTGACAAGCAACCACTTTGGACGAATTGTCGACGTCAGCGCCGCCCCTCATTGCCCTGCCGGGCATTTCTCCCCGTATAGAGACGGGGAGAAAGGGCGGCCGGCATCTCGGAGCCCTTTCTGGACGCTGGTGACTGGCGAAAGCGGTGATGAAAGCTCCCCTCTCCCCGTCTCTATACGGGAGAGGATGCCGGCAGGCAGGTGAGGGGCGGCGCCGACGCCGGGGAAGAGTTCGAAACCGAGCGCCTGGGAAGAACAGGTCAACTGGCCAACCAGTGCTACTGATGCCTCGCAACGCGGTGTAAAATCAGCCGATGCAAAATCGCTTCCTGCCCTACCTCCTGACCTTGCCCAGTCTGTTCCTGGCGGCGGTGGTCATCTTCTGGCCGGTCTGGGACCTGATCCAGATCGCCACGCATGACGTCAATCGCTTTGGTCAGCTGCGCGAGTTCAGCGGTCTTGCCAATTTCGCCGCGCTGGCCGCCGATCCCGACTTCGTCGCCGCGCTCTGGCGCACGGGGCTGTGGACGGTGCTGGTGGTCGGCGGAGCGCTGCTGCTCTCGGTCCCGGTGGCGATGATCCTCAATACCGATTTCTATGGGCGTGGCCTTGCCCGCGTCATCATCATGCTGCCCTGGGCAGTGTCGCTGACCATGACGGCCGTGGTCTGGCGCTGGGCGCTGAGCGGTGAAAGCGGCATGCTGAATTCGGCGCTGATCGGACTTGGCCTGATCGACCACAACATCCAGTGGCTTGCGAGCGCCGAGACGGCGTTTCCGATGCAGGTGCTGATCGGCATATTGGTGACGGTGCCGTTCACCACGACGATCTTTCTCGGCGGCCTGTCGTCGATCCCGGACGATCTCTACGAGGCGGCGGCGCTCGAAGGGGCAACGCCGCTCCAGCAGTTCCGCGAGATCACCTTTCCGCTCCTGAAACCCTTCATCAACATCGCCATCGTGCTCAACACCATCTACGTCTTCAACTCGTTCCCGATCATCTGGGTGATGACGCAGGGCGGGCCGGCCAACTCGACCGACATACTGGTCACCCACCTCTACAAGCTGGCATTCCGTATCGGCAAACTCGGCGAGGCGTCGGCGGTCTCGCTGGTGATGTTCGCCATATTGCTGATCTTCACCATGATCTATGTGCGCCTTGCGATGCGGGAGCAGCGCGCATGAAGGCCAAGCTGAAGCGCACCATCATCGCCTGGCTGCTGCTGGCGCCCTTGATCGTGGTGACGATCTTTCCCTTCGCGGTGATGTTCCTGACAGCGGTCAAGCCGCGTACCGAAGTGCTGACGCCGACATGGTGGCCGAGCGAGTTCCGGTGGTCGAATTTTGCCGACATGTGGGTGGCGACAGGCTTCGGCCGGGCGCTGGCCAATTCGCTCTATGTGTCTGTCATCGCCACCGTTGGCGCCATCCTCATATCCGTCCCGGCGGCCTATGCCATGTCGCGCTTCCGCTTTGCCGGCTATGGAGCGTTCCGCCAGTTCCTGCTGATCTCACAGATGATCTCGCCGATCGTGCTGGTGCTCGGCCTGTTCCGGCTGATGGCTGCCTGGGGACTGGTCGAATCGACCACCGCGCTCGGCTTCATCTATATGGCCTTCAACGTCGCCTTCACCGTATGGATGCTGCAGAGCTATTTCGACACCATTCCGCGCGACCTTGAGGAGGCCGCCTGGATGGAAGGCGCCGGCCGCTGGCTGACGCTGCGAAAAGTGTTCCTGCCGCTCTGCCTGCCGGCGATCGCGGTGACGGCGATCTTCACCTTCATCAATGCCTGGAACGAATTCGTCGTGGCGCTCACCATGCTGCGCAGCCAGGAGAGCTATACGCTGCCGATCCAGGTGTTCTCGCTGGTTGCCGGGCGCTACACGATCGAGTGGCACCATGTCATGGCGGCGACGCTGCTGGCGACGCTGCCGGTGGCGATCCTGTTCATCTGGCTGCAGCGCTATCTTGTCCGGGGCTTGGCGCTCGGGGCTGTCAAATAGCAATCCCAGCAATTCCAGGAAAAGTGCCCAGCGGTTATCCGTCCGGAATTGCGAAAACAAGAAGTCCACGGAGTTTTCATGCGTATCTTCACCGCCTCGCTGGCGACGGAAACCAACACCTTCTCGCCGGTGCCAACCGACCGAGCCTCTTTCGAGATGGCGTTCTATGCCGGGCCGGGCAAGCATCCGGAAACGCCGACCCTGTGCTCCTCGCCGATGGTGGCGCTGCGCCGCCGCGCGGCCGCCGAAGGCCTGACCGTGATCGAAGGCACCGCCACCTGGGCAGAGCCCGGCGGCCTCGTGCAGCGGCAGACCTATGAGGCGCTCCGCGACGAAATCCTCGGCCAGCTCAAGGCCGCCTTGCCGGTCGATGCCGTCATTCTGGGCCTGCACGGTGCCATGGTGGCGCAAGGCTATGACGACTGCGAGGGCGACCTGCTGGAGCGCGTGCGTGGCATTGTCGGGCCAAGCGTGGTGATTGCCTGCGAGTTCGATCCGCACAGCCATCTGACGCCGAAGCGCGTGGCGGCGTCCGACATCATGGCCTATTTCCTCGAATTCCCGCACACCGATTTCTACGAGCGCGGCGAGCATGTGGTCGCGCTTGGCCTGGCCGCGGCGCGCGGCGAGATCAAGCCGGTCATCTCGACCTTCGACTGCCGCATGATCCAGGTGCTGCCGACCAGCCGCGAGCCGATGCGCTCCTTCGTCGACCGCATCAAGGCGCTGCACGGCAAGGACGGCGTGCTGTCGGTCTCGGTCATCCACGGCTTCATGGCCGCCGACGTGCCCGAAATGGGCACGCGCATCCTTGTCGTTACCGACAATGACAAGGCCAAGGGCGATGCGCTGGCGGAGCGGCTTGGACGCGAGCTCTATGCCATGCGCGAAACGACCGCGATGACGATGCTGAGTACGGCCGACGGCATCGATCGGGCGCTGGCCGTGCGCAAGCAAAGACCGGGCAAGCCGGTGGTCATTGCCGATATCTGGGACAACCCCGGCGGAGGCGTTCCCGGCGACGGTACCTTCGTGCTGCGCCAGATGCTGGCGCGGGGTCTGGACAAGTTCGGCGTGGCGACGATCTGGGATCCGATCGCGGTGACTTTCTGCCAGGCGGCCGGCGAGGGCGCCGTCATCGACCTGCGTTTCGGCGGCAAGGCCGGCCCGCAGGCGGGCGAACCGATCGATGCACGCGTCAAGGTACTGAAAGCGGTTGCCGAGGGCTGGCAGAGTTTTGGCCCGAGCCGGGTGACATTGGGACCATCAGCGGTGGTGCGCATCGAGGGCACCGAAGTCGATGTGATCCTGAACACCAACCGCACCCAGACCTTCGAGCCGGATGTCTTCTCCAACATCGGCGTCGATCCGCTGTCGAAAGACATATTGCTGATCAAGTCAACAAACCATTTTTACGCCGGCTTCGAGCCGATCGCCGCCGAGATCATCTATGTCGCGGCGCCGAGTTCCTATCCCAGCAATCCGGCGGCGACGAATTACACGAAGCTGACGCGGCCGGTGTGGCCAAGGGTAAAGGATCCTTGGGTCGGCAGCCAAGGATAACGAGGTTAACGTCAGCGCCGACTTCGGCGATTGCCTACACCAATCCGCGCTTGACCATCATCGCTTCCGGCGACGGCATTTTGCCGCGAAACGCCGTGTAGAGCTCTTCCGGATCCTTCGAGCCGCCGGCGGCGTAGACGTTCTTCCTCAGCCGCTCGGCCAGCGCCGGGTTGAAGGGGTCTCCGGTTTCCTCGAAGGCGGCGAAAGCATCGGCGTCCAGCACCTCCGACCACATGTAGGAATAGTAGCCGGCCGAATAGCCCTCGCCGGCGAAGACATGGCCAAAATGCGGGGTGCGATGGCGCATGGCGATCGTATCCGGCATATGCAGCGTCGCAAGCGTTTCGGCCTCGAAACGAAGCGGCTCTTCCGGCGCGTCGGGCCGTGCATGGTAGGCCATGTCCATCAAGGCAGAGGCGGTGAACTCGACGGTGGCGAAGCCGGCGCCGAAGGTGCGCGTGGCCAGCATCTTGTCGAGCAGCGCCTTCGGCATCGGCTTGCCGGTCTTGACATGCAGCGCGTGCTTTTCCAGAACCGCCGGCACCGTCAGCCAGTGCTCGTAGAGCTGCGAGGGCAGTTCGACGAAGTCGCGGCTGACCGAGGTGCCTGACACCGACGGCCAGGTGACGTCGGTCAGCATGCCGTGCAGCGCATGGCCGAATTCGTGGAACAAGGTCTTCGCTTCGTCGACCGACAGCAAAGCCGGTTCGCCCGCTGGCGGCTTGGCGAAGTTCATGATGTTGTAGATCACCGGCTTCGAGCCATGGCCAAGCTTGTAACCGGACTTCAGCGCGCTCATCCAGGCGCCGGAGCGTTTTGACGGCCGCGCGAAATAGTCGGCGAGGAACAGGCCGCGCTCACTGCCGTCGGCATTTTTGACCACGAAGACGCGCGCGTCCGGATGCCAGGCGGCGATGCCTTTCTTCTCCTCGAACGTGATGCCGAACAACCGCGTCGCGACGTCGAAGCAGGCGTCGATGACGCGGTCGAGCTGCAGATAGGGTTTCAGCTCCGCCTCGTCGAAAGCGAACTTCTCGGCGCGCAGCTTCTCCTGGTAGAAGCGCCAGTCCCAGGCGGCGAATTTTTCGTTGCTGCCGGCCTCGGCAGCCAGACGCTCCAGCTCCTTCTGGTCGGCGGCGGCTTTTTCCAATGCCTTTTCCCAAACCGGGTCGAGCAGCGCGTGCACCGCCTTCGGTGTCTTGGCCATGGTGTCGTCGAGCTTGAGCGCGGCGAAGGAGGCGTAGCCGAGCAGCTTCGCCTTTTCGGCGCGCAGCTTCAGCATGTCGCGCACCACGGACGTGTTGTCTGACGCACCGCCGTTCTGGCCGCGCATGGTGAAGGCGCGATAGGCGATCTCGCGCAGGTCGCGGCGTTCGGAGAAGGTTGTGAACGGCTCATAGATCGAGCGCGACAGGGTGACGGCGTAGCGGCCCTTCTGGCGGCGCATCTCGGCGGCCTCGGCCATCGAGCTTTTCACGAAATCCGGCAGGCCGGCGAGATCGGCCTCGTCGAGGAACAGCGCCCAGTCGCGCTCGTCGGCCAGCACGTTCTGACCGAAAGTCGTGCCGAGCGACGACAGCTCCTCGTTGATTTTGGCCAGCCGCGTCTTGCCGTCGGCGTCGAGCTTGGCGCCGGAACGGACGAAGCCTTTCCAGGTCTTCTCCAGGACGCGCAGCGTCTCGGGATCGAGGTCAAGGCTCTCGCGGCGCTGGTAGAGATCGTCGATGCGGGCAAACAGCTTCTCGTTCATCGAGATGGCCGAGAAGTGCCGCGACATCTTCGGCGAAATGTCACGCTCCAGGGCCTGGATGGTTTCGTTGGTGTGAGCGCCGGCGCGGCACCAGAAGATCGATGAGACATGATCCAGCGCCTCGCCGCCGAGCTCAAGCGCGGCAAGCGTGTTCTCGATGCTCGGCGCATCCTTGTTGCCTGATATCGCGTCGATCTCGGCCTCATGCGCCTTCAGCGCGGCGTCGAAAACGGGAGAAAAATCACCGTCGCCAATATGGGCGAAATCGGGCAGGCCGAGCGGCCCTCGCCACGCGGTCAACGGATGGGCGGCGAGATCGACGGCTTTCGGAGAGGGCATGGAGGGTCTTTCGCTGGCGTCAGGAAGGAGGTGTCACCGATGTAGGGCGCGGTCCGCGGGCCCGCAATATGCCAGTTGGCCGCTCCGCCTCAGTAGCCCTCGCAGTTTTCAGCGATTGCCGCCTGCGAACTGGCGGTGATGCGGTTGTCGCTCACCGCGAAGGTCTCCTGCATCAACATATCATTGTCGGGGAAGTCGTAGCAGGCGATCACGGTGGTGACCCCGCCTTCGGTCTTCTCGATGCGGTGGCGGATCGCGGCTCCCGCAACCGCACCTTTCCATTCGTCGAGCGAGGCGATGAATTCCTGCTTGCTCTGGACAACGCCGAGGTCGTCGAGCTTGATGCGGACGTCGTCGGCGAGCAGGTCCGCCAGCTCGGTGCGATCGGCGACCAGCAGCGCCGAATACCAGCGGCTTATGATGGCGCGGTCATCGGCGCGAGCGGCAACGATCGCTATCATCAGCGCGGCCGCCGTGAAAACGACCGGCCGGACACTCATCGCCTGCCGCGCCGTACCGTTCATTCCAGCACCGGCCGCTCGAAATCGCCGGTCTCCTTGTTCATCACCCAGAGCTCGCCGGTCGAAATGTCGAACCAGGCTCCGTGCAATGACAGCCGCCCCTTGCCCTCAAGGATTGAGACGCAGGGAAAGGTCCTGAGATTGGCGAGGGAGTAGCGGATCGAGATGCGCTCCAGGGCCGTCTGACGTTCCGTCGCCGTCATGAAGGTGCTGGCCGACACCGTCTCGGCGGCCGGCGCGATCAGGCTCATCCACTTGCCGATGAAGTCGCCGGGAGATAGCGGCGCGGAGTTGGTGTCGAGCGCGGCCCGGATGCCGCCGCAGCGGCCGTGGCCCATGACAACGATATTCTTGACCTTGAGGCTCTGCACCGCGAATTCGAGCGCGGCCGAGGTCGAATGGAACTCGCCGTCCGGCTCGTAAGGCGGCACCAGATTGCCGACATTGCGCAAGACGAAGAGTTCGCCGGGGCCGGCGTCGAAGATCGCCTCGGGCGCGGATCGCGAGTCGCAACAGGCGACGATCATGGTCTCGGGCGCCTGGCCTTCGCGGGCGAGCTCGCGATAGCGGCCGCTCTCGGTGAGGTAGCGGCCGTTCATGAAATTGCGGTAGCCGGCGAGGAGGTGTTCGGGAAGATGAGGCATGGGCGGCTAAGGCCTTTCCGGGTTGGAGGCGGCAGCTCGTTGCGGTCGAGGAAAGCCTCTAACGGCAAAAACCCGTTACGAGCAATGCAGAATTGTAGGGGCTAGCTATAAATGCCATGCGCCAGAGCGGGACGCCCGCCGACATTGTCACGCCCAAATGGCGACCGGTATGCCAAAACCGTCAGCGCGAGGCGGGTCGGGAAACGGCTTCGCGTCGCCGCTGGCGATGCGGCCGGCAATCAGCATCATGGCCGCCGCATCGAGGAAATCGTCGGCGGCCGCACCACGTGGCGGCAGCTGGTCGAGGAAATCCATGTCATAGCCGTGCCGGCAAAGCAGCGCCTTGCGCTCCGCCATGCCGGCCAGATTGACGCTGCCCTTGATCTTCTTCGGCAACCGCATGGCCTGATCGCCGTTCAGGCGACAGAAGGCGACTTCCGGATGCGATTCGAAGATGCGGCCGCGCAGTTCGGGCCGCGCGATCAGCAATGTGTCGATCTCGCGGATTTTCGAAAAGATGCCGAAGGCCTGGATGGAAACGCCGCGCGGCGGGTTGGATGTGGCCTTGGCCGCTTCGCTTGCCCTGATATGCGCCGCGTACCAGGCTTCGATCGTGGTGAAGTCGCTGGTGTCGGCATAGAGCGCGGCACGGGACGGAATCGAGAAGACGCTGGACTGGCGAGCGCCAAGCAGCGGCCGCACCAGCGCTTCCGGCCCGCGTCCGCCCTTTTGCGAAAATTCCGGTAGACCGATCGGCATGTCGACGGCGACGATCGCGTCATCGGGGATCGCCGCCAGCAGGGCGGCGAACGAAGGGAAGACATCGACCGAAGGCGCCGTATCTGGGTCACGACGTGTCGAACCGGGTTCGCTCCGCACGGCGATCCAGCCAGCCTTGCAGCCATCGGCGCCGACGAGCGCGACCTTGGCCGGGGTCACGCCCGGCGGTCCCGCCCCGGATGCGTGAGGTGGCGAAGCTGGACCATGGCCATCGGGTGCGACAGGCTCTGCGCGTCGGTTTCGAGCTGCAGTTCGTCGCCGCCGCGTTTTGCGGTGCGCGCCAGGATTTCGTAGACCGCCGCCGTCGTCGACTGCAGCGCCTTGATCGCCGGCTGGCCGGACAGGATGCGCGCCAGGTAGACCGCTGCCGTCAAGTCGCCAAGGCCGTTCGGCGGCTTGTCGATCAGGCGGTGTTCGGCCAGCAACGCCTGGGTGCCGTCGAGCAGCAGATTGCCTGTGCCGCCTGACATCATCGACGGAGCCGAGGTGACCAGCATGGTCGACGGTCCGGCATGGAGTGCGGCCGAGATCACCGATTTCAGATCGGGCAGCGGCGCGCCGGCCATCCATTCCAGCTCATAGCGGTTGGGCGTGGCGATGTCGGCGATCGGCATCAGCCGGTCGCGCATGGCGGCGGCGGTGGGCTCGGGCACGTAGAGGCCGCCGGAATCTCCCATCACCGGATCGCAGATATAGACGGCATCGGGCGTCCTCGCCTTGACCGCGGCGACCAGCGAGGCGACCGCCTCGGCCTGGCCGGCCTCGCCGAGATAACCCGACAGCACGGCCCCGACCTCGCCCAGCCACGGCGCGCGCTCCAGATCGGCCATCAGCGCCTTGAACTGGTCGAGCGGCGGCACGATGCGGGTCGCGCGGCCATGGCCGGGATGCCAGGGCAGGGTGACCGTAGGTACGGCCCAGACCGGAAAGCCCAGTGTCTCCAGCGCGAAGACGGCCGCGCGGTTGCCGACGGAGCCGCGGGCGACATGGCTGGATATGACGATGACCGCGCGCGGCGCGTCGGCTTTTTCGGCGCTCATTGTCTCTTGATTCCTAGCTGCCCCGGGTGAGGAAAAGCACGAGCCAGACCATCAGGCCCAGCGCCAGAAGCAGGCCGAGTATCCTGCCAACACGCGTGCCCCAGACTTCGATCGGATCCGTGCGATCGGCATCGGCCGCGGAGACGTGGTCGCGCATGCCTTTCGTCGTCCGTGCCACGAAAGAATTGCCGGCCGGATCGGTCTCCTGCGCGACGCGCTGGAGGATACGGCGCGATTCGCTGTCGCTGTCCTGGCGTTTCGCCATGATGATATCCCGTTCTGATCGAACCTTATCGCGTTCACCAGGCCAATCACAGGGCCTTGCGCGGGCACAATTCATGCCGAGCCTGCTTCAGAGGCCGAGGCCGTTTTCTTGCGCGCCGATTGTGGTAATGCTTCGGATGCAACTTCTATCGAGGGATCCCTTCATGCTTGCCCAGCGCCTTGCTCGACCATCGACATTTCGCACGTTGCCCGCCTTCCTGATGATGGCAATCGTGCTGCCGCTGCTTGCCGGCTGCGGCTACAACACGATCCCGACGGCGGAAGAAAACGCCAGGGCGGCATGGAGCGAGGTGTTAAACCAGTATCAGCGACGCGCCGACCTCATTCCCAATCTGGTCGAGACGGTCAAGGGCTATGCCTCGCATGAAAAGGACACGCTCGACGCGGTTGTCCAAGCGCGCGCCAAGGCGACGCAGATCACGGTGACGCCCGAAACGCTGAAGGATCCGGAAGCCCTCAAGAAGTTTCAAGATGCCCAGGCTGGGCTGACCAGCGCGCTGTCGCGGCTGATCGCGGTGTCGGAAGCCTATCCCGACCTCAAGGCCAACCAAAATTTCCTGGCGCTGCAGGCGCAGCTCGAAGGCACGGAGAACCGCATCGCCGTTGCCCGCCGCGACTACATCCAGGCGGTCAGGGACTACAATTTGACGCTGAAGACCTTTCCGTCGGTACTGTGGGCGACATTCTGGTTCCGCGGCAACGAGCCCTTCGCCAACTTCACCGTCGACGAAGACAAGATGCAGCCGCCGAAGGTCGATTTCGGCACGAAGCAGGGCGGGTGAACGGCGACTGTCATCGGAACGAATTCCGCGAAAAGACGGACCGCCGGCGTGCAAACACCCCCCTCTGTCCTGCCGGACATCTCCTCCTCAAGGGGGGCGCTGCGGAACGCCCACCTTTCCTTTCTTGGCCTTCTTGCCGGCATCCTCTTCCTCCCGTTCGCCGCCTTCGCCGCCGATCTTCCGGCGCTGACCGGCCGCGTCGTCGACAATGCCGGCATCATCGATGCCGGCACACGTGCGGCGCTGACCCAAAAACTCGCCGACTTCGAAACCAAGGGCTCGGACCAGATCGTCGTCGCCACCATTCCCAGCCTCGGCGGCGAGGAGATCGAGCCCTACGCCAACCGGCTGTTCCGCTTCTGGAAGCTCGGCCAGGCCAAGGAGAACAACGGCGTCCTGCTTTTGGTCGCGCCAAACGACCGCAAGATGCGCATCGAGGTCGGGTACGGGTTGGAAGGCACGCTGACCGACCTGCACACCAAGCTGATCATCGAGAACGACATGGTGCCGGCCTTCCGCGCCGGCGATTTCCCGGGCGGCATCTCCAAGGCCGTCGACGACATGATCATGGTGCTGGAGGGCAATCCGGAAGAACTGGAAGCGCGCGGCAAGCGCAACGAGCAGGCACCATTCAATTCCGACGACCTGTTCTTCGCCATTTTTATCGGCATCTGGGCGATCATTTTCTTCGGCAGCATCGCGGCCTCGGTCCTGCCGCCGATCTTCGGCCAGAAACTCGGGCCCGGACGCTATCGCTGGCTCGGCATGACCTTCGAGCCGCACCGGCGATCATCGTCCGGCGGCTGGTCGTCCGGCGGCGGCGGTTGGTCCTCCGGCGGAGGGTCCTCCGGTGGCGGTTTTTCGGGCGGCGGCGGTTCGTCCGGCGGCGGCGGCTCCTCGGGAGGCTGGTAAGGCCATGGCCAGAGCTGCCGTCCCTTCAATGCCCGGCCAATGCGCTTCGCGGCTGCGCCTGGCCTTAATCATCCTGGCGTCTCTGCTGCTTGCCTCGATCGCCGCCGTGGCCGCCGACCTTCCGGCTCTCACCGGCCGCGTGGTCGACAATGCCGGCATCATCGATGCCGGCACACGTGCCGCGCTGACGCAGAAGCTGGCGGACTTCGAAACCAAGGGCTCCGACCAGATCGTCGTCGCCACCATTCCCAGCCTCGGCGGCGAGGAGATCGAACCCTACGCCAACCGGCTGTTCCGCTTCTGGAAGCTCGGCCAGGCCAAGGAGAACAACGGTGTCCTGCTTTTGGTCGCGCCGAACGACCGCAAGATGCGGATCGAGGTGGGCTATGGGCTGGAAGGCACGCTGACCGACCTGCACACCAAGCTGATCATCGAGAACGACATGGTGCCGGCCTTCCGCGCCGGCGATTTCTCCGGCGGCATCTCCAAGGCCGTCGACGACATGATCATGGTGCTGAACGGCAATCCGGAGGAGTTGGAGGCGCGCGGCCGGCGCAATCCCGCCGACAGCAGCACCCCCATGGATCCGGTCGTCGCGGTGTTCCTGATCCTGTGGGCGACGATGTTCTTCGGTGGCCTGGCAATGGCCTTCCTGCCGCCGATGTTCGGCACAAAGCTGTCGCCGGGCGTGTATCGATGGCTGGGTATGACGTTTCGTTATGGCCAGGGTGCGGGCGGATCATCCGGAACCAGCGGCTGGACGACAAGGTCGTCGGGCGGCGGCTGGTCCTCGGGTGGTTCCGGCAGTGGCTGGTCGTCGGGGTCAAGCAGTGGCGGCGGGTTTTCCGGTGGCGGCGGCTCGTCCGGCGGTGGCGGTTCTTCAGGAAGCTGGTGAGACAAGATCATGGCGACACGACCGATCAGCCCGCAGGATCATGAGCGCATCGCCGCTGCGATCCGCGCCGCCGAAGCGCAAACCGACGGCGAGATCTACTGCGTCGTGGCGCATGCCAGCGATGGCTACTTAGCTCCCGCAGCCTTGATGGCGACCCTCGGCATGCTGGTCGTCAGCCTCGCGGTCGCCTATGGGCTGGAGGCCTGGTGGCTCACCATCCGCCTGCCACATTTCGTCATCGCTCAGTTGCTGGCCATGGCCTGCGTGCTGGCCCTGTTGTGGACGCTGCCCGGCCTGCGCATCCATATGGTGCCGCGTCGGCTGCGCTATCAGGCCGCGCACGCCAATGCGGTCAAGCAGTTCCTCGCCCGCAACGTCCACCGCACCACGGCGCGCACCGGCGTGCTGATCTTCGTCTCGATCGCCGAGCGCTACGCCGAAGTGGTCGCCGATTCGGGCATCGCTGCCAAGGTCGGCCAGCATGTCTGGGACGGCGTGGTGCGCGATCTGACCGCGCATGCCGGCCACGATCGGCTTGCCGACGGTTTCGTCAAGGCGATCGAGGGGGTCGGGGCCGTGCTGGCCGAGCACTTTCCGGTTACTTCGGGCGATACCAACGAGCTCGACGACCATCTGGTCGAAATCTGAAAAGCCCTACCTGCAAACGCTACTCAGCCGGACGCCTGACGCGGCTTTCTGCGCTTCCGATGCCCACGGACCTAAAAGTCCGCTGGGTTTCGGTACTCGAAAGCCGCGCCATCCGCCTCGGCTGAGCGCGTTTTCAGGCAGGCTTTGGCCAATGTCGGCAGTGTCATGATCGTCTGTGCGAAAGCGGACCATCGGCCGCCGCGACTCTTGCAATCGGGCGATGCGGGTTTATGGTTAACAAATCATGAATACGCTGACGATCGACATTCGGAAGGCAGACCCGCGCGATGCCGGCGCCATCGCCGAAGTACACCTCGAGGCTTGGCGCGGCGCGTATAGCGGAATCATTCCGCACCGCACGCTGACATCTATGATCAACCGTCGCGGAAGCGACTGGTGGGCCAACGCCATCCGCCGCGCCGCCACCGTCCTAGTCGTCGAGATCGGCGGCACGATCGCCGGCTACGCGACGATCGGCAAGAACCGCGCCAAGGAACTCAAGCAGCAGGGCGAGATCTATGAATTGTACCTGCGCCCGGAATATCAGGGCATAGGGCTCGGCAGGCGGCTGTTTTCGGCGGCCAGGGCACGTCTCGCCGACCACGGGCTGAAAGGCATGGTGGTGTGGGCGCTGGAAGACAACCAGAACGCACTTGCCTTCTATGCCGGGGCCGGCGGCCGCGACATCGCCGAAGGGGTCGAGATTTTCGAGCAGAAGGCGCTGAAGAAGGTCGCCTTCGTCTGGGAGTGACCGCCTGGGGATGATCGTGGGAGACGCAGTCCCGGGCTCACCGCACATCACGACGCTGAAACATCTTGTGCCGATGATTGAACGGGTCGACCGCCATCGCGTCTCGCCGGACGCCTGTAAGCACCATTCGCCGCATTGCACCATTTTGCGCCGCCCGCTATCTCCTGCCAATCGAGAGAGGGACAAAAGACATGCGCATCGAAGCCATAGCCACCGGAAAGAATCCGCCTGAGGACGTCAATGTCATCATCGAGGTGCCGATCGGCGGCGAGCCGATCAAGTACGAGATGGACAAGGAGGCCGGCACGCTGTTCGTCGACCGCTTCCTGCACACCTCGATGCGCTACCCCGGCAATTACGGTTTCGTGCCGCACACGCTGTCGGGCGACGGCGACCCGATTGACGTGCTGATCTGCAACACGCGCGCCTTGGTGCCGGGCTGCGTGATCAACGTGCGGCCGATCGGCGTGCTGATCATGGAAGACAATGCCGGCCAGGACGAAAAGATCATCGCGGTACCGTCACCGAAGCTGACACTGCGCTACGAGAACGTCACCGAATACACGCAGCTGCCCGACATCACGCGCCAGCAGGTGCAGCACTTCTTCGAGCACTACAAGGATCTGGAACCCGGCAAATGGGTCAAGATCGAGGGCTGGCATGATTCCAAATACGCCAAGAAGATGATCATGGACGCGATCGACCGGGCGAAGGCGAGCAAGTAGCTCGAGCGGTCAGTTATCGACCCGGCCGAAAGCCGGCACATCGCCAATCACCACGCGCTTGTCCTTGCCGCAGGCGAAGCCTTTCGCCTTCTCGTCGGCGATCTTGCGCGCCTGGTCGTTGGCGGCGGGGTTACCGGTGGCCAACACCAGGCCGACGGTGCAGCCGTCACGGGCGTCCATCTGGGCGACCTTGGCGACGAGCAGCACCTCGGTCTTTTTGGTCTCGTCCTCGCCATTGCTGATCGAGCGGCGGTGGATGACCGCGAACGGCACGGCTTTGTCGCCATTGGTTTCGACGCGCCACTCGACCTTGGCTCCGGACGAATTCAAGGCGGAAAAACTTTCCCAGACGGACGTCATGTCGCCGCCGGGCGGAAAACCATAGAACAGCGATTCGCGGGCGTCGTCATATCCGACCAGCACTGGATAGCCGCGATAGCCGGAGCAGGCGAGGTCGGCCCAGTCGCCGTCGCCCTGCTCGGCCTGCGCATAGGTCACGCAGTCCTTCTTCCAGTCGAGGTCGGTGTAGGTGCTGGATATGTCGCCGGCCTGTGCCGCCTGGCAAAGGCCGGCGAAGGTGAGCGGGATCAACAGGCTGCGCATGGCGGAGATCTCAGTTGGAGGTCGTCCCAGCGTATCGCCAATCGCTATTTCTTCAAGCTGGCTTCGATCAGCAGGTCGGCGTTGCGGGCAACCGACTGCGCGGGTCCGCCGAGGCCGAACAGTTGGCCGCTGATATAGGCGCCTTCGACAAGCAGCAGCAACCCGTCGCCCAGCGTGTCGGGGTCTTGCGCGCCCATCGCAGCCGCCATGGCGCGCAGGCGGCGGCGCAATTCCTGCTTGTTGGCCTCGCTGACGACGCGAGCCGGATGGCTGTGGTCGGGATATTCGACCGCCGCATTGGTCATGCCGCAGCCGCGATAGTCCGCCACTTGCGTTCGCTTGCCGATACGGGTCAGGAAAGCCTTGACCTGAGCGCGCGGGTCGCCAGGATTGGCGGCGACGGCCTCGTCGAAACGCTCCCAATATTCAAGATCGTATTGCCTGAGGTAGGAAGCGGCCAGCTCGTCCTTGGAGGGAAAGCTGCGATAGAGGCTGGGCTTGGTGACACCGGCACGCTTGACGATTTCGTCGACGCCGATCGCCCGGATACCGCGCCGGTAGAACAGGTCATAGGCCACGTCGAGGATCTTCTTGGCGGCCTTGGGTGGCGCCGACGCATGACCGTCGCTGATGGTCAGTTCAATATTTTTGTCGCTTGGCATCATGGGACTCGATTGACAATGTTACCGATCGGTACGTATACATGCTCCTACCTTGCAACGTACCGGTCAGTAACATGATAGCTCAATCTCGTCCCTTTGGCCAGCGCTACGCTTTCGTCGTGGTGGGCGTCATCTTCCTCTGCCTGCTGATCGCGGCCGGCCTGCGCTCGGCGCCTTCCGTCATGATGCTGCCGCTCGAAAACAGCTTCGGCTGGCGGCGCGACGTCATTTCGCTGGCCGCGGGCGTCGGCATCCTGCTCTATGGGCTGACCGGTCCGTTCGCCGCCGCGCTCATGGAGCGCATCGGGCTGCGCCGCACGCTGCTGGCGTCGCTGGTGGTGATGTCGGCTTCGACCACGCTCAGCCTGCTGATGACCAAGCCATGGCATCTGTTCATCACCTGGGGCGTTTTTTCCGGCATCGGATCCGGCGCTGTCGCCAGCGTCCTTGGCGCCACCATCGTCAACCGCTGGTTCAAGACCAATCGCGGTCTTGTCATGGGGCTGATGTCGGCCTCCAGCGCCACCGGCATGCTGATTTTCCTGCCGCTCATCGCCTCGCTCGCCCAGTCAGGCGGCTGGCAGCCTGTCGTCATCGCTGTCGCGATCGCCACCGCGGCGTTGATCCCTCTGGTCTGGTTGCTGGTGCCGGAGCGCCCGGCCTCGATCGGAATGGTGCGTTATGGGGCCGAGGCGGATGATGTGCCGCCGACTTCGCCCGCATCACAAGGCAATTTCCTGGCGCATACGCTCAGCACGCTGCGCCGCGCCGCCGGCACGCGGGTTTTCTGGTACCTGTTCGCCACTTTCTTCGTCTGTGGCTTCACCACCAACGGGCTGGTCGGCACGCATTTGATCGCCTTCTGCGGCGACATGGGCATCGGCGAGGTGCAGGCCGCCGGCCTGTTGTCTATGATGGGCATTTTCGACCTGATCGGCACCACGCTGTCCGGCTGGCTCACCGACCGCTACGACCCGCGCAAGCTGCTCGGCGTCTACTATGCCATTCGTGGCCTGTCGCTGATCTATTTGCCCTATTCCGGCTTCTCGGCAACCAGCCTGATCATCTTCGCGGTGCTCTATGGTCTCGACTGGATCGCCACCGTGCCGCCGACTTTAAGGCTCGCCAACGAAGCCTTCGGCGACCGCAGCGGGCCGATCGTGTTCGGCTGGATCGTGGCCGGCCATCAGGTGGGTGCCGCCGCCGCCGCTGCCTTCGGCGGCACCATGCGCGAACTGCAGGGCAACTACGAACTGGCGTTCCTGATTGCCGGCATGACGGCGATCGCGGCGGCTTGTATTTCGCTCCTGATCAACACCAGCCGGCCGGCCTTCGATCCCGAACCGCAGGCGGCTTGAGGCGCGTCGATAATTCAGGTGAGGCCGGCCTGCAAACGGCGGATTCCTGCGCTTCTCAGTTCTACTGCGTCGCAGTAGAACTGAGCTCACGTACAAAATGTACGCTCCGCTCGGATTCTCGAAAACCACTATTTTCGGCCCGGCCTGACCTGAATCTCAACACACCTCAGCGTGTAAGAACGGGCGCGAACGATCAGTCGGGGTAGCAGACCATTGGAATGTTGGGCCAGACCGCCGCGTCGCAGTTGGCGCTCGCCTGTCTCTGCTTGAAGGCGGCACTGACCGGCCCGGTCACCACGGGGTCGACGCCGTCGGGCGCGTCGGCAAAGGCCTGCTGCGCGGAAGGCGCATCGGCCGGCAGGACAGGCCGCGTTTCCTTCAGCGTCGCGGCCGACTGCGCGGCGTTGGCCGCCAGCAGCATCGCAAAGGCGGCGGAAGCGATAAGCGGCCAAAATCGGTTGAGTCTATCGGTCATGACGTTCGAACTGTCCGGGCCCTGAAAAGGTTCCCGCCTTGGTTAACAAAATCATTTCACACGCAGATGCTTAAGATTTGATGAGTATTTGGTATCGCGCGTCCCCTTTCGCAACTGCGAAAAACCCTGTATGAGCCGCGCAACCGAAAGAGGCAGCGCCTTTGGCCTGCTGCCTGCAACGCTTCCGAGACCAGAATCATGAACCTCCGTAATATCGCGATCATCGCGCACGTCGACCATGGAAAGACCACCCTGGTCGACCAGCTTTTGAAACAGTCCGGCTCCTTCCGCGACAACCAGCGCGTCGCCGAGCGCGCCATGGATTCCAACGATCTCGAAAAGGAACGCGGCATCACCATCCTGGCCAAGGCGACCTCGGTCGACTGGAAGGACACGCGCATCAACATCGTCGACACGCCCGGCCACGCCGATTTCGGTGGTGAGGTCGAGCGCATCCTGTCGATGGTGGATTCCGCCATCGTGCTGGTCGACGCCGCCGAAGGCCCGATGCCGCAGACCAAGTTCGTCGTCGGCAAGGCGCTCAAGGTCGGCTTGAGACCGATCGTCGTCATCAACAAGATCGACCGGCCGGACGCGCGCCATGTCGAGGTGGTCAACGAGGTGTTCGACCTGTTCGCCGCGCTCGACGCCACCGACGAGCAGCTCGACTTCCCGATCCTTTATGGTTCGGGCCGCGACGGCTGGGTGTCGGAAAATCCGGAAGGCCCGAAGGACCAGCAGCTTGCGCCGCTGTTCGACCTCGTCATCAAGCATGTGCCGGCGCCGACCGTTCATCCCGGCCCGTTCCGGATGATCGGCACCATCCTGGAAGCAAACCCGTTCCTCGGCCGCATCATCACCGGCCGCATCGAGAGCGGCACGCTGAAGTCTAACCAGGCGGTCAAGGTGCTGCACAATGACGGCACCCAGATCGAGACCGGCCGCATTTCAAAGATTCTCGCTTTCCGCGGCCTCGAGCGTCAGCCGATCGAAGAAGCGCAGGCGGGTGACATCGTCGCCATCGCCGGCCTGTCCAAGGGCACCGTCGCCGACACGTTCTGCGACCTGGCGGTGACCGAGGCGCTGCATGCACAGCCTATCGATCCGCCGACCGTGACCATGTCCTTCCTCGTCAACGACAGCCCGTTGGCCGGCACCGAAGGCGACAAGGTGACCAGTCGCGTCATCCGTGACCGTCTGCTGCGCGAGGCCGAAGGCAATGTCGCGCTGAAAATCGAAGAATCGCCCGACAAGGATTCGTTCTTCGTTTCCGGCCGCGGCGAATTGCAGCTCGCCGTCCTGATCGAGACCATGCGCCGCGAAGGTTTCGAGATCGCCGTCTCGCGTCCGCGCGTCGTCATGCAGAAGGGCGAGAATGGCGAATTGCTGGAGCCGGTCGAGGAAGTCGTCATCGACGTCGACGAGGAGCATGCCGGTGTCGTCGTGCAGAAGATGTCGGAACGCAAGGCCGAAATGGTCGAGCTGCGTCCCTCGGGCGGCAACCGCCAGCGCATCGTCTTCCATGCGCCGACGCGCGGCCTGATCGGCTACCAGTCGGAACTGTTGACCGATACGCGCGGCACCGCCGTGATGAACCGGCTGTTCCATGCCTACGAGCCCTACAAGGGCGAGTTGCCTGGCCGCACCAACGGCGTGCTGATCTCCAACGAACAGGGCGAGTCGGTGGCTTACGCCATGTGGAACCTTGAAGATCGCGGTCCGATGGTCATCGATCCCGGCGTCAAGGTCTATCAGGGCATGATCATCGGTATCCACAGCCGGGACAACGATCTCGAAGTGAACGTGCTGAAGGGCAAGAAGCTGACCAACATCCGCGCCGCCGGCAAGGACGAGGCGGTCAAGCTCACCCCGCCGATCCGCATGACGCTGGAGCGCGCGCTGGCCTGGATCCAGGACGACGAACTGGTCGAGGTGACGCCGAAGACCATTCGCCTGCGCAAACTCTATCTCGACCCGAACGAGCGCAAGCGTTTCGAGAAGTCGTCGAAGGCGGTCGGCGCGGCGTAAAGTTTCCCTTTCCGAGAGTTTGAGAGGGCGGAGCACTTGTTCTCCGCCCTCTTTCGTTCATCCACCAGCGGCCGAGATGATGGTCCGCCGGTCGGGCTCGCTGGCGAGATCGATGCGGATTGTCGCTCCCTCTCGGACCGGTTTGCGCAGGGCCTTTGCTCCATCCGGCTCGATGGTCAGCAGCCTCCGCTCGTCCAGCGCCCGAAGGCGCGACCGCGAGATGCCGAGTTCGTTGGCAAGCAGCCGGTCGAGCCTCAACGATACCGGTATTTCCAGACCAAGCCGAAGATCCAGCACCGTCGCGCCTTGCTTAATCCTGCCGATCACCTGCTTGCGCACGACGGCGTCAGGGAACTCTTCGACGCGTCCCACCTGGTTGCGCAGGGCGACGATGTCGAAGGCATGGCTCCGGACCAGTGCCGGATCATTGCTTTCGAGCGCCGCCAGCAGTGCCGGCGCGATATCGCGCCGGTTGCAGCGCTCGAAAATGCCGAAATTCCAGGAATTGTCGCAGTCGACGCAGCGATAGATCAGCCACACGTCGATGCGCTTGCCGTTGGCGTTGACGCGGAATTTCTCGCTGCAGCGGTAGGCTTTCACGAAGCCACAGCGATTGCAGTTGATCAGGGGTCGTGGTGCGATTTCAGGCGCGATCGTCCAGTGGACGCGCAGGGCGCAAGACATGCCGGTAAGTCCTTCCCGTTGGGAAGTTCATCCGGTCGGCGCTATCGAGATGCCCATGCGGGCGCGGCGTGGCGGGTGGCTGCGGAGATTGTGACATCAGGTGTCGCTGGCGGTAAGCCGAGCGACAGCGGTTCAGCAGTGCCAAACCGGTCTCGAACCGCCGCCCAGAGGAACACATCAAAAAACAAACAGGCACCGCTGATGCAGCGCCATGCAGGTGTGTCGGGGGAGTTGACGAGACCGGTGGTTACTGGGGCAAAGTGAAGCTCGAAATTGTTTCGCGGCGGCCCTTCTAGCGGCGTGACGCTGGGGCTGCAAGGGGCTCCGCAAGTCACGCCGTAGGGGTCGGCGCCCATGGCCCATATTGTCTTGCCTTTGCCAGAGACGCAGCAGTCGGGTTATTGTGGTTGGTGAAGCCCTGACGCGGAGACCCTCGCCATGCACCTCGCCTCGCTGCTGATTTTCGCCGCCGCCTTGTTCGTGGCCGCCGGTTCGCCTGGCCCATCGATCGCGGCGCTTGTCGCGCGCGTTATCTCGAAGGGGTTTCGCGATGTGTTTCCGTTCCTGCTTGCCATGTGGATTGGCGAAGGCATCTGGCTGTCGCTGGCGGTGTTTGGGCTGGCCGTGGTGGCGCAGACCTTCCATTTCGCTTTCGTCGTTGTGAAATGGATCGGCGTTCTCTACCTGGCCTATCTCGCCTGGAAGATGTGGACGGCGCCTGTCGACGCCAAGGAGGGCGAGATGCCGCGTGAGGATTCGGCCGGCAAGCTTTTTTTCGCCGGCATGGCCGTCACGCTCGGCAATCCCAAGATCATGATGTTTTACCTGGCGCTGTTGCCGACCATCATCGACCTCGCTTCGGTCAGTCTCGTCGGCTGGGTCGAACTGACGGCGACCATGGCGGTGGTGCTGATCGCCATCGATCTCGCCTGGGTGCTCGCCGCCTCGCAGGCGCGCAAGCTCCTCAGGAGCAAGCGCGCCATGAAGATCGCCAACCGCGTCAGCGCCACGACGATGGCCGGTGCGGCGGCGGCCATCGCGGCGCGGTAAGGCTATCTGGGCAAGACGCCGGCCGCAGGCATGGCGGCCGCCTTCGGCGCCTGCGGTCCGCCGGAATAGAATTTCGAGGCCGGGTTCTCCTGCATGAAATCGTAGGCGACCATGCCGAGCGGCCGCTTTTGCCGTTCCGATGCCGCCTGGTGCCACGGGATCACCTGGCGCAGCGCCTCGAGCGCCGCGGTTGGCGCCTCGCCGAATTTCCGCTGAGGGTTCTGCGCCTTGCGGATTTCCATCCAATAGCTTGCCGTCAACAGGTCCTGCGCCAAGAGATGGAAGGATATGTCGACCGCCTCGCGGGCGCGTTGCGTCTTGATGCGGGTCTGCCCTTCCAGATCCTCGACGGTGGCGACGATCGCCTGGCCATTCGGCGTCACCGGCGTGCCGAGGTCGGCCAGTTCCTGCCAGAGATCGGTCGGCAGATAGCCATCGAAGGTCGGGATGTCCTTGCGCTCGTCGGGCTTCAGCACATCGATCGGCTTGATCACGGTAAAGAAGGGATTGCGGAAGCGCTCGATGCGCTGCGCCACCGCGACACCGAGATTGGTGAGAGAGATGGTGAAAGCCTCGACCTGATTGGCCATGGGATAGGGATCCCAGTTGGCGTTGGAGAAGATATAGCCGGACTTGCCGCCGCTCAGCGGCCCGCCCTTGATATAATATTTCATGAATTGCGGCGTGCTCAGCTCCGGCGAGCTCTGCGGCGTCAGGCCCGGCAGCACGGCCGGATTGTGATCCGACGAATTGATGGAGAGCAGCACGGATTGGCGCAGATCCGCCCAGGCCTGCCAGGCCGAGCCCTGGCGCTGGCTGGAGGCGCGCATGCTTTCCGGATCCTGTATGATGCGGGCCTGATCCTCGTCGAAGAGATAGCTGCCCTTGATCATGTCCATGACCCGCGCGGCATCCCATGTCAGCCATGGGTAAGGCCGCATGGATTGCACGGGTGCGGAAATCGGCGTCACGCTGGAATTCATGCCGTTCAGCCCCATGGCGTAGCTGAGGTCGGTCCACTCCAGCAGTTTTCGCGCGTCCTCCAGCAAAAGCACGGCCTGTGCCTGTGCGTAGGCATTGGTGCTGATCAGCGCGGCCTGGTCGGCGGCGAAAGGCTCGAGAGGCTTCAGACCGGCCTGCGAAAGGGCCTGTGTGGCCGGCATTCGGACGCCATCGAGATAGGCTTCGCCTTCCCCGACCATGGCCGCGCCGATATTGCCAAGCGTCGCGAGGTCGCCTTCGCCGAGCGTGCCGCGCGATTGCACGACCGGCGTCACCCGCTTGTTCAGCATGTCGACCAGCATATGCGTCAGCTGCGGGCTGGCAGCCTCGTAGGACATGGTGTTGGCGCGGATCGCCATGATGGCGCGTACCAGCGCTTCTTCCTGCAGCTCCGGCCCGTAGCCTCTGTTGACGCCGCCCTTGAAGCGGGCGAGCTGCTGATCCTTGAGCAGCTTACTGTTTTCCGGCGTCGTCGGATCGCCCGAGAAGATCACCGTCTCGCGCTGGTCGCCGGCGCCACGGTTGAACCAGTAGATGGTGACACCTTCGGCAGCACCTTCGAGCAGCAGGCCATAAGCGTCCGCCGAACGTTGCAGCGCCTCGGGACTGAGCTCGACCTTGGCGCCGTTGCGGGCGATGTCGATGACCTGTTCGACGGTCAGGTCATGGCCAGTCAGCGTTATCGTCTTGGCCGCGGCTGTCTCGAAAATGGGCTGGTAGGCTGTCACCGCCTCGAAGGCGTGGGCGGGTGGAGCGGCAAGCGCCAGCGTCATGGTCAGGGCGCGGAGAAAAATCCCGGGTTTGGCGATTGCATCAAGCATAGGGGGACTCCCATTCACGAAGCGTTGGCCTCGGGCATCAAGTTCACCCCTCGGAAATTTTGTTTCCCGGAAAACTAGCCGGCGGCATTCGCCTGTCAACGCTTGATGCGAAGCAGGACCGATGGTGGAACGCGCGTGGCCCTATCGCGCCATGGCGTGGTATTCGTCGTTCGGCCGCATGTCGATCGCGGCCGCGACACGGTTCGACATGTTGAAGAAGGCCGCGGTCGAGGCGATATCCCAGATGTCGCGATCGCTGAAGCCGGCCTGGCGCAGGGCCGCGCGATCGGCCTCGACGATCCTGGCCGGCTCCTCCGTCAGCTTGACGGCGAAGTCGAGCATTGCCGTTTGCTTCGGCGAAAGATCGGCGGCGCGGAAATTCATCACCATCATCTCACCAAGCAGGGGATCGCCCGAGAGCTGGCGCACCGCCGCGCCATGCGCGGTCAAGCAGTAGTAGCAGTGGTTGATGGAGGAGACGGCGACCGCGATCATCTCGCGTTCCAGCTTCGACAGGCCGGACTCGCCCAGCATCAAATCATTGTACATGTCGGTGAAGGCGCGCAGCTTCTTGTCGTCGAAGGCATAGGCCTTGAGCACGTTGGGGACGAGGCCGAGCTTTTCCTCGCATTTGGCGAAATAGGCTTTTGTCGGCTCGCTCAGCTCTCCGGCGGCCAGGTCTAGCGCGGTGATTTTGCCGGTCATCGTGTCATTTCTCCTCGTCATGCGAAGCCTTGCCGCCGAATTCCGAGAATTCTTGGCAAGCCGTCAAACCTTTGTCGCCAAACAGCGGTCATCTGCTACCATAGTCGCAAAAGCATGCGACGGGAGGGAAGAAGCGTCATGGCCAGCGTAAAATCCGCAGCTAAGTCGAAGAAGAAGGCACCTGCGGCAAAGGCCGATGACAGACCGGCCAGGCTCGCCGATTACCTGCTCGCCCGCGCGCCGGCGGAGGATATCGCCGCCTATGACGTGGCCGACCTCGAGCGTGCCGCCGATCTCGCCGGCCAGGCGGTCGCCGCCCACAAAAAGGGTGAGTGCGTCGTCGCCGTCGAAGCCGATTCGGGCGTGGTTCGCGAAGGCCGCCCGGTGACCGTCATCACGGTCGTCAACGACAACATGCCGTTCCTGTTCGATTCCATCCTCGGCGAGGTTACAGAAACCGCCGGCGAACCGACCCTGGTCACCCATCCGGTGATTACGGTCCGCCATGGCAAGACGGGTGTCGACGAAATCCTCGGCGATGGCAATTTCGCCAGGGATGACGGCAGCCACGACCGGCTGAGCGTGATCCATGTCCATATTCCCCGGCTGACGCCCGAACAAGCAAATGGCCTGGCCGAGCGGCTGCGCAAGATGCTCGGCCAGGTCCATGCCGCCGTCAACGACTGGCGGCCGATGCTGGCCCGGCTCGATCAGGCCATCTCCGAATTCCGCTATTCGGCGGTGCCGCTCGACAAGAAGAGCGTCGCCGAGGCGATCGCCTTCCTGGAGTGGCTGCGCGACGACAATTTCACTTTCCTTGGCATGCGTGAATTCAAGTACACCGGCGGCGAGGAAAGCGGCAATCTGGAGCGGGCCGAAAAACCCGGCCTCGGCATCCTGACCGACCCGGACGTGCTGGTGCTGAGACGCGGCACCGAGGCGGTGACGACGACGCCGGAAATCCGCGCTTTCCTGCACGGACCGGAGCCGCTGATCGTCACCAAGGCCAATGCCAAGTCGCTGGTGCACCGGCGCATCTATCTCGATTACATCGGCGTCAAGACCTACAGCGCCAAAGGTGCGTTGGCGGGCGAACTGCGCATCGTCGGCCTGTTCACCTCGACCGCATACACGCGCTCGGTGATGAAGATCCCGTATCTCAGGTCTAAGGCCGAAACCATCATCGCCAAGTCGGGGTTCGACCGCCACGACCACTCCGGCAAGGCGCTGATCAACGTGCTGGAAAGCTATCCGCGCGACGAACTGTTCCAGGTGCCGGTACCGATCCTGCGCAAGCATGCCGCTGCCATTCTCGGCCTGGTCGAGCGGCCACGCGTGCGGGCGCTGGTGCGCGCCGACCAGTTCGACCGTTTCGTCTCGATCCTCGTCTTCGTGCCGCGCGACCGCTACGACAGCGTCGTGCGCGAGAAGATCGGCACCTATCTGAAAACCGCGTTCGAGGGCCGGCTGTCGGCCTATTACCCGGCTTTCCCGGAAGGCGGGCTGGCGCGCGTGCACTTCATCATCGGCCGCTCCGGCGGCAAGACGCCGAAGGTCGAGCAGGCGACGATAGAGGCGGCGATCCGCGACATCGTGCGCACCTGGGAAGATGCGCTTGCCGATGCGGCCGAAGCCAGCGGCAGCGACCCGGCGTTGAAAGCCATCGCCGCGCGGCTGCCAGAGAGCTACCGGGATACGTTCAGCGCTGGCGTGGCGCTGGCCGATGCCGGACGAATCGCCAAGATCAGCGCAGGCAATCCGATCGCCATCGATTATTACCGCCATGCCGAGCAGAAGCCGCACCAGGCGGCGCTGAAGATCTATCACCATGGCAGCCCGGTGGCACTGTCGCGGCGCGTTCCGGTGCTGGAGAACATCGGCTTCCGCGTCATCAGCGAGCGGACTTTCGAAGTCGGCGACGACCAGTCGGGCCTGGTCTTCATCCACGATATGGAACTGGAGAACAGCTACGGCAAGCCGATCGACCTCGCCGACGGCGGCGCGCTGTTCGAGGACGCTTTCCTGTCGGTGTGGCGGGGCGACGTCGACAATGACGGCTATAACGGCCTCGCCCAGACCGCCGGCCTGTGGTCGGGCGAGATCACCATCCTGCGTGCCTATGGCCGTTACCTGCAGCAGGTCGGCATCCCGCAGAGCCAGGATTTCATCGCCGCCGCACTCAACCGCTATCCCGAGATCGCGCGCGGCCTGCACGCGCTGTTCATCGCCCGGCTCGGCCCGACGGCCGAAACCGAAGGCGTGGTGGCGGCAAAGCACCTCAAGGCCAAGATCAAGGATGCGCTGGAGGATGTGCCTAACATTGACGACGACACCATCATCCGCCGTTACCTCAATTTGATCGAAGCCTCGCTGCGCACCAATCATTTCGTTGCCGATACGAAAGAGAAAGGCCAGTCGCTGGCGATCAAGCTCGAGTCGCAGGCGGTCGAGGGATTGCCGGCGCCGCGGCCATGGCGTGAAATTTTCGTCTACGGCTCGGAGGTCGAAGGCCTGCACCTGCGCTTCGGCCCGGTTGCGCGTGGCGGCTTGCGCTGGTCCGACCGCGCCCAGGACTATCGCACCGAGGTGCTCGGCCTGGTCAAGGCGCAACAGGTCAAGAACGCCGTCATCGTGCCGGTCGGCGCCAAGGGCGGCTTCTATCCCAAGAAACTGCCGATGAGCGCCGGACGCGACGCGATCTTCGAGGCCGGCACATCGGCTTACAAGAACTTCGTTTCCAGCCTGCTCTCGATCACGGACAATATCGGCCTGGACGGCGTCATTCCACCGGCAGGTGTCGTGCGCCGCGACCAGGACGATCCTTATTTCGTCGTCGCTGCCGACAAGGGCACGGCAACCTTCTCCGACACCGCCAACGCCATCTCCGAAAAGCACGGCTTCTGGCTCGACGATGCCTTCGCCAGCGGTGGTTCGGCCGGCTACGACCACAAGAAGATGGGCATCACCGCCAAGGGCGCCTGGGAAGCGGTCAAGCGGCATTTCCGCGAGATGAACCGCGACATCCAGACCTCGCCCTTCTCTGTCGTGGGCGTCGGCGACATGTCGGGCGACGTGTTCGGCAATGGCATGCTGTTGTCGCCGAAAACGCGGCTGATCGCCGCTTTCGACCATCGCGACATCTTCATCGATCCCGATCCCGACATGGCGGCCTCGATGGCAGAGCGCGAGCGCATGTTCGCGCTGCCGCGTTCGAGCTGGCAGGACTATGACAAGACCAAGCTGTCGGATGGCGGCGTCATCGTTTCGCGCAGCCAGAAATCGATCACCTTGCCGGCTGCCGCGGCGGCGGCGATCGGACTTGCCAAGACGACCGCCACGCCGGTCGAGATCATGACCGCCATCCTCAAGGCGCCGGTCGACCTCTTGTGGTTCGGCGGCATCGGCACGTATCTCAGGGCATCGACCGAGACCAATGCCGAGGTCGGCGACCGTGCCAACGATGCCATCCGCATCACGGCGCTCGACGTGCGCGCCAAGGTGATCGGCGAGGGCGCCAACCTGGGTGTGACGCAGCGGGCGCGCATCGAGTTCGGCATGAATGGCGGCCGCTGCAACTCCGACGCGATCGACAATTCGGGCGGCGTCAACTGCTCCGACGTCGAGGTCAACATCAAGATCGCGCTGGCGTCGGCAATGCGCAAGGGATCGCTGACGCGGCCGGCGCGCAACAAGCTGCTGGCCGAGATGACCGACGAGGTCGGCGGGCTGGTGCTGTCCAACAACTACCAGCAGACGCTGGCGCTTTCGATCGCCCGCAAGCGCGGCCTCGCCGACATCGCGCATCAGAGCCGCTTCATGACGGCGCTGGAGGCACGCGGCCTGCTCGATCGTGTCGTGGAAACACTGCCGTCGCCGGCAGCCCTTGCCGAGCGCGAGGCGCGCGGCGAGCCGTTGACCCGGGCCGAACTCGGCGTGCTGCTCGCCTATGCCAAGATCGTGCTGTTTTCCGACATCGTCGCCAGCGACGTGCCTGACGATGCGCATTTCGACCGCGACCTGATGGGTTATTTCCCGGACCGGATGGCGAAGAAATACGCTTCCGAGATCCATGGCCACCGGCTGCGCCGCGAGATCATCGCGCGCGTCGTCGCCAACGATCTGGTCAATCGCGGTGGGCCGTCCTTCGTCAACCGGCTTCAGGAGGCGACGGGGCGCACCGCGGCAGATGTAGTGCGCACCTTCGCCGTGGTGCGCGATGGCTTTGCGCTGCCCGCGCTCTATCGCGAGATCGACGCGCTCGACAACCTGGTCGACGGCCAGGTGCAACTCGATCTCTATCAGATGGTGAGCCGGCTTATCTACATGAGCAGCGGCTGGTACCTGAAGAACGATGCCGGCACGGCACCGCTCGGCCAGCGCATCGCCGAACTGCAGGATGCGCGCAAGGCGCTGGAGCCCAAGCTCGTTTCGCTGCTGCCGGCTTTTTCGCGCGAGCGGATCGAGGAGAAGCGGCACGCGCTGTTCAAGGCGGGCGCACCGGAAAAGCTGGCCGAGCAGCTGGCGATGAGCGAGGCGGCGGAGCTCATCCCCGACGTCGCGCTGACGGCCCGCACCGCCGGTGCCGATATCGTCGCGGCGGCCAAGGCGTTCTTCGCCGTCAGCGATGCCTTCCGCATCCCGCGCGTCGAGGATGCGGCGCGCTCGATCACGCCATCGGACTATTATGACCAGCTCGCTCTGTCCCGCGCCACCGACACGATCGGCGCGGCGCGGCGCGGTATCGCTATCGCCGCGCTTACCGGCCATGCCGAGGCGGCCGATCCGATGGCGGCCTGGCTCGAAGCTGGTGGCGAGCGGGTGGCGCGCATCCGCGAACGGCTGCAGGCGTTGACGGAGGGCGGCGACATCACCGTGTCGCGGCTGTCGGTTGCGTCGGGGCTGATGAGCGATCTGACGGGCATGTGAGCCAGCGGTTGTCCGTTTGCATGATCATTCGAAACATGCAGACATGGCGCCCGAAATGGGCGGAGCGGACGCCGGGGGAATCACTATGGCGGTAGAGACAGTGCAGCGGGCATCCGGGCGCGGCATCTGGGGGTGGATGTTCTTCGACTGGGCGGCGCAGCCGTTCTTCACGGTCGTCACCACCTTCATCTTCGGCCCCTATTTCGTTTCGCGCATGGCGGGTGATCCAACCACTGGCCAGGCCGTCTGGGGTTATGGCATCGCCGCGGCCGGGCTGGTCATCGCGGTGCTATCGCCGATCCTCGGATCGATCGCCGACCAGACCGGGCCGCGCAAGCCGTGGATCGCGTTTTTCGCGGCGATCAAGATCACCAGTCTCACCTTGCTCTGGTTCGCCGCGCCGGGTTCCAACCTGTTCCTGGTCGTGGCGCTGTTCTCGCTGGCGTCGGTGGCGGCGGAGTTCTCCACTGTCTTCAACGATTCCATGATGCCGCGGCTGGTGCCAAAGAGCGAGATCGGCCGCATCTCCAACATGGCCTGGGGCCTCGGTTATCTCGGCGGCATGATCGCACTGATCTTCGTCGTCACCTGCCTGGCCGGCTCGCCGGAGACCGGCAAGACGATCATCGGCATCACCCCGCTGTTCGGGCTCGATCCGCAACTGGGCGAGGATGCTCGCGCCACCGGGCCGCTGTCGGCGGGCTGGTATTTCCTGTTCATCCTGCCGATGTTTTTCTTTACGCCCGACGCCATCAAGGGCATCCCGATCGGGCCGGCGGTGCGCGAAGGCCTGTCGGAGCTGAAATCGACACTGGCCGAGGTGCGCAAGCGCGGCGGCATCTTCCGCTTTCTCGTCGCCCGCATGATCTACCAGGATGGCGTCAATGCCTTGCTGGCGCTGGGCGGCACCTTCGCGGCGGGCATGTTCCACTGGTCGATCACCGAGATCGGGATGTTCGGCATCATCCTCAATATCGTCGCCATCTTCGGCTGCTGGGTCGCCGCCCGCCTGGACACCGCGCTGGGCTCCAAGGCGGTGGTGATGATTTCGCTGGTCATGCTGTCCATCGCCACTATCGGCGTGGTCTCGACCGGCCCTGGGTTCACGCTGCTCGGCCTGATCCAGCTTTCGACCGCCGATTCAGGCGGCCTGTTCGGTACGGCGGCCGAAAAGGCCTACATCATGTACGGCCTGCTGATCGGCCTGGCCTTCGGGCCGGTGCAGGCCTCGTCGCGCTCCTACATGGCGCGCAGCGTGACCGCAGCCGAATCCGGTCGCTATTTCGGCATCTATGCGCTGGCCGGTCGGGCGACCAGTTTCCTGGCGCCGTTCATGGTGGCGACGATTACCGCAACCAGCGGCTCGGCCCGGCTTGGCATGGCGGCGATTATTTTGTTCCTGGCCATTGGCATGGCGATCCTGGTTCGCACACCGTATCCGGCGGATCGGCCGGAGTAGATGCTTCGATAATTCACCCCACTGGCCGCCGAGCGGCAGGTTAGTGCCTGAAATGCCTAATGCCTGTGAACACCATGGCAATGCCATGTTCGTCGGCGGCGGCGATGACATCGTCGTCGCGCATCGAACCGCCCGGCTGGATCACGGCGGTGGCACCGGCTTCGATGGCCGACAGCAGGCCGTCGGCGAAGGGGAAGAAGGCATCCGACGCGACCACCGAGCCCTTGGTCAACGGCTCGGCCATGCCTGCCGCCTCCGCCGCGTCGATCGCCTTTCGCGCGGCGATGCGCGAGGAATCGACCCGGCTCATCTGGCCGGCGCCGATGCCGACCGTGGCGCCGTCCTTGGCGTAGACGATGGCGTTCGACTTGACGTGCTTGGCGACGCGGAAGGCGAATTTGAGATCGGCCATTTCACTAGGCGTCGGCGCGCGCTTCGTCACCACCTTCAGTTCGAGGTCGTCGACCACGGCATTGTCGCGGCCTTGGACCAGCAGGCCGCCTGAAACCGACTTGACCGTCGTGCCGGCCGTGCGCGGGTCCGGCAGGCCGCTGGTGACCAGCAGGCGCAAATTCTTCTTGGCAGCTATGATTGCAGCAGCCTCGTCGGTCGCGTCGGGCGCGATGATCACCTCGGTGAAGGTTTTCACGATTTCCTCGGCCGCCTCGGCGTCAAGGGTGCGGTTCAAGGCGACGATGCCGCCGAAGGCCGAGACCGGGTCGCAGGCGAGCGCCTTGGCGTAGGCCGCTTTCAGCGATGTGCCTTCGGCTACGCCGCACGGATTGGCGTGCTTGGTGATGGCGACGGCGGCCGAGCGATTGGGATCGAATTCGCCGGCCAGTTCGAAGGCGGCGTCGGTGTCGTTGATGTTGTTGTAGGATAGCTGCTTGCCCTGCAACTGCCGCGCCGTGGCGACGCCCGGCCGTTTGTCGCCATTGACGTAGAAGCCGGCGCCCTGGTGCGGGTTCTCGCCGTAGCGCATCACCTCGGCCAGCCTGCCGCCGAAAGCGCGCCAGGTTGGATGCTCGATCTCCAGCGCCTCGGCGAACCAGCCCGAGATCGCCGCATCGTAGGTAGCGGTGCGGGCGAAGGCCTTCGCCGCCAGCTTCTTGCGGAAATCCAACGACAGAGAGCCGATGTTCATCTCCAGCGCGTTGAGCACCGCGGCGTAGTCGCCGGGGTCGGTGACGATGGCGACATAGGCGTGGTTCTTGGCCGAGGCGCGGATCATCGCCGGGCCGCCAATGTCGATGTTCTCGACGATCGCCGCGTAGTCGGCGCCGGAGCGGCGGACTTCCTCGAACGGGTAAAGATTGGAGACGACGAGATCGATCGGCTCGATGCCGTATTTGCGCATCGCCAATGCGTGCTCGGGGTCGTCGCGCACGCCAAGCAGCGCGCCATGCACGGACGGGTGCAGCGTCTTGACACGGCCATCCATGATCTCTGGGAAGCCGGTGAGCTCGGAGACGTCGCGCACCGCCATGCCGGCCTGGGCGATCGCTTTTGCCGTGCCGCCGGTGGAGACCAGCTCGACGCCGGCCGCGGCCAGTGCCCTGGCAAAGTCGATCAAGCCCGTCTTGTCGAAGACGGAGAGCAGCGCACGGCGGACCGGAACGAGGTCCGGGGCGGGAATGTTCTTGGCAGGAACGGCCATGGCTGGCGGCCTTTCATGTCTGGAGGAGCGTGCCCGCGCCGTAGCACATGAGGCTCGGAAATCAAGCGTTGGCTTTTTCGCGGCATGCCATTGCCGCCGCAAGCTCAATTGTTTTCGGGATAACCGGCGATCTTTGTGCGGGTCAGCTGCCAGTGGACATCGGCAATTTCGGACGCCTTGAAGGCGAGCACGATCTGGCGGCTGCGGCGCGGACCGCCAAGACCGGCGAAATAGATCGATTCCTCAACTTCGGGCACCACTTCGCTGGAGGTGAACACCCAGGTATCGGCCTGATCGCCGGTCAGGACCAGCCGCTCCTGCTCGTCCTGCAGCAGATTGATGTCGGGGTGGATGTGAAAGCGCACGGTGATGAAATCGCGGCCATTGTTGCGGATCGCTGTGCTGCCCGGCCGCTGGAACCGGTCCCGGCCCACCAGCACATTGCCGTCCGAGGAGAGTTTCAGCTCGCGCTCATGCAGGAAGCCGAAACGCTGGAGATAGCCGTCATGACGGGCGATGAAGCCGTGGACGCCCTTCTGGTCGATGCGCTTGCACTGCACTTGCTGCGGGCCGCCGATCAACGGTGAACCCAACTGGTCGTTTACCCGCAGCGCGTGGGTGAAACGCGCCGAAGACGTGTCGTTGATGGTGGCCGTCGAATGCGCGGCGGTGGCGCGGGCCAGCGGCCGGAACTCGGCGGCGCCGTAGGTGTCGATGCCGGCATTGACGATGTAGTGCTGGCGGCCCGACGACAGTTCAAAGGCAAGGCAGCCGGCATGCGCTGCATTGGACACGTCGACCGGTGGCGGCAGGCCGGTATCGGCGATGACGGTGGTGCCGCCCATCGCCAGCCGCTCATAGCCCGAATGCGGCGCATGCAGCAGCGGTGCGCCGGCGGTGTCGTCATGGCGCAGGATGGTGGCGATGCGGTCATGGATGGTGGCGCCCATGCCGTTGAATCGGGCGAGGCTGCCGTCCTGGTGGCGGAAGAAACGCAGTGCCGGCAGCATGCGGTCGATGGCGCCGATCAGCGCCTGCGGCGGCGCTTCGGCCTGGTTGGCATAGGTCTGGCGCAGCGGCAGGAGGTCGGCGAGGATTTCCAGCACCGCCATTGGATTGCGCGAGATGTGACCGCCGTCGGCAAGGATCTGGCGATTGAGTTCCCCCGCGAGGTTGCGGGTGGCGCCGCGCAGCGCCGAAGCCGGCGCCGGCAGGGACAGCGCCGCGAAGGCCAGCGCGATGCGGGCGCGCAGCCGGTCCTTGCCGTCGGGCATTTCGCGCGCCATCGACCTGAGATAGCGGATCTGCATGGCCAGCGATTTCAGGAAAGCGCGGTAGAAGGGGAACTCAGCACCCTGCAGCACGATGGAGGAGTGCTGCAGCCAGGCAATGATGCGTTTGGCGGTCGTGCCTGGCTCCCAGGCAACGCCCGAAATATGATTGCCATGCATGGCGATCCAGTCCGAAACCAGGGCACGGGCGTTGGCGGCGGCAAGCTCGGTGCCGGCGGCGCGCATATGGCGCAGCCAGCGGAAGCCATGCAGCGTTTTCTGCCAACCGTGATTGGGGACATTGATCTGGAAAGGGGATTTGCCGCCGGTCTCGACCAGGTGGCCGGACAGGGGATAACGGCCGTAGTAGATCTCGAGCGCGATCTGCGGATCGGCGAGGCGCAGGTCCGGCGGTGCGATCAGGACACGTTCGGGCGTGCGGCCCGAATAGCGCCAGCGATAGATCGGCCCGGCGCGCAGGCGCCGGCGCGTCTTGCGCCAGAACTCCTTCGCGACCAGCGTCCACAGACGCGTCGTGTTGCCGGCAGCAAGTGCCAAAACCCCTCCTGGTCGTCCTCTATCCCAAGCACAAGCTTATATGATTCAAGAACTTATGCGAAGGCGGATTTCGCCTCGGTAAGGCGCGCAACGGGGCCGTGGCCGGGTCGCCCCTAAAAAAGTCACGTCTTTTCCGGGCCATACAGCCGGTTTTCCTGCGACTTATGTCTTCTTGCGGCGGCGGCCAAACGCGCTGGGCCAACAGTTTTCGCGGTCCCGAAAGGGCTGCGGAACGCGGAAGGCATCGCCGATATAGACCCTCGTCGCGACCGTTCGATCGAATCGGTAGCCGCCGCAATTGCCTCGCGAACAGGATGCGCGGCTGAAACGGCGTGAGCAAATGGAGGTCGGTTTCCTATCCATAGGAAGGGGCCGGATGATAAGGTATTCTCCGGCCAAGGTCGAACCGATCCAGGTGATTGAAATGTCGGTATCAACGGATGAGCAGGCATTTCCGGACACCCCGCCGGTTGCCCTCACAGCTGACGGCAAGCTGCTGTCGACAATGCCGAACAGGCTCGGATACCTTTCCGCGACCGACCCGTCCGTCGGCATTGAAGCCATCCGGCATCTTTATGCGACCCAAGGCTATGTCTGGCTGAAGAGCCTTTTGCCCCGCAGGGAAGTGACCGATTTTCGTGGCTGGGTGCTTTCCCATCTTGCCGAGAGCGGGCTTTTGGAACCCGGGACGGATCCCTCGCTCGGCATCGCTTCGGATCGTGCCATCGACCGTCAGCTCGCCGAGCGCCGGCTGATGTCGGTGGTCCGGTCAACCGGTTATGAAGGCTTTTGCGCGCAGCCGCGCCTGTCGCGCTTGATGGATGGTTTCGTGGGCGGCCTATCCTATCTGCACAAACGCAAGATCATGCGCTTCACCTTGCCTGGAACGGCCACCGCGACGCCGGCGCATTACGATCTCGTTTATCTGCGCGGAGGCACCAACCGGGTGGTGACGACCTGGATACCGATCGGCGACACGACGATCGACATGGGCGGCCTGGTCTACCTGGAGGGATCACACGCCGTCGGCGCCGCCCTGGAGAGACAGTTCAACAAGGACAATTCCGCTCTCAGTCCGCAGGAGCGCATCAGTGCCTATAATCGCAACATGAGTGAGGGCGGCTGGGTGTCGAAGGACCTGCCCGATATGGCGGAGCGGTTCGACACGCGCTGGCTGATGGCGGATTTCGAAGCGGGCGACATCGTCCTTCACTCGCCCTACATGATCCATGCCTCGACGACCAACCAGAGCCTCGATGGGCTGATCCGGCTGTCGACGGATATCCGCTACCAGAATGTCGACGACGAAATCGATGCCCGCTGGGGCAATCATTGGAGCCTTGATGACATGCTTTAGAACGTTCAGCGTTCGATGGGATCGCCGCCCGCTCTAACTGTTTGTCTTCACGCAATTCCGGACGGAAAACCGTTACACGCTTTTCCTGGGATTGCTTTAGCCGGCACGTCGCATGCGGGCTGCGTAGAAGCCGTCGAGACCGGAAATCGCGGGTGCGCCCAGCACCATGTCGGCGGGCGTGGTGCGCAGCGTGCCATCGGATGTGAGGAACGGGTCGAGACAGGCAGATTCACCCAGCCGGATCGGATCGGTGGTCACCCCCGGATTGTCGACCAGGAAGGCGCGATAGAGTTCCTCGCCTTCTCGCGGATCGAGCGAACAATTGGAAAAGACGATCCGGCCGCCGGGCCTGACCAGCATCACGGCGCGGGCGAGCAGCCTGCGTTGCAGGTCGGCGAGTTTTTCGACGTCCGCCGCCGTCTTGGTCCACGGCACGTCGGGATGTCGCCGAACGGTACCGGTCGAGGAACATGGCGCGTCGAGAAGCACGGCGTCGAACAACTCCGCCGGCTCGTATTTGAGCAGATCGGCCTGGACGATTTCGGCGGAGAGGCCGAGGCGCGCAAGGTTCTGCGTCAACCGCGCCAGCCGGTTCTTCGAAGTGTCGACGGCGGTGACCTTGGCACCGGCGAGAATGAGCTGCGCGGTCTTGCCGCCGGGCGCGGCGCAGAGATCGGCGACGCGCAATCCGCTGACATCGCCGAACAGTCTTGCCGGCAAGCTGGCGGCCGCGTCCTGGACCCACCATGCACCCTCCGCGAAGCCCGGCAATTCGGTGACGGCGCCGGCAAGCTTCTCCACCCGAACCGTGCCCGTCGGCAGGACAATGCCGCCAAGCTTTTCGGCCCAGAGTTCGGGATCGGCCTTGACCGAGAAATCGACCGGCGCCTCGTGGCGGTGGGCAGCCAGGATCCGCCGGGCCTTCTCGGCGCCGTAAGCGGCCTTCAGCCGGTCGGAAAACCATTTCGGCGCTTCGTCGGTGGCGGCAAGCGCGGCCGGAAGCTCGGATTCCTTGGCCCGCGCGAGCGTGCGCAGCACACCGTTGACCAGGCCGGAAAAGCGCTGCGTGCGGGGATCGGACTTGGCGTGCGTCACCGCGAGGTCGACGGCGGCGCTGTCGGGAATGTCGAGGAACAGGATCTGCGCCGCCGCCACATGCAGGATATGCGACAAGGCGGTCGCGTTGGGCGGCAGCGGCTTTTCCAGGCGCCGCGCCAGGAGCCCCGCTATGGTCATGCGGTAGCGCAGCGCGGTGACCAGTATGGCGCGTACCAGGCCACGGTCGCGCAGATCAAGCGCCTTGTATTGCGGATGACCATTCTCGTGATCGGTCAGGCCGTCGAGCGGCGTGCGGGCGTCGATGACGGCGGCCAGCAGTCGCGCCGCCGCCTTGCGCGCGGCAAGGCCGGCAACGAATTCGCCGCCGGCATTGTGATCCTGATCGCCTGGAACCGTGCGTCGAGGTGCCCTGCCCGCGACACTCACGACCACCGGCCCTTGGGTCCGGTCGGATTGCGACCCCACGGATTGGATTTTGGGCTGGCCGGCCCGGTCGCCGGTTCTGGCGCGGTTGGCTTGCCCCACGGTCCGGTCATCTCCGGCTCGTCAGCCTGCGTTGACATCGGCGCTTGGCGCTGCGTGGCTGGCGGAGCGCCTTCGCCCATCCGCTGTGCCATCGCCTGCAGCGCGGCGATGCGGTTGTCGGTGCTCGGATGGGTGGAGAACAGACTGTCCATGCGCTCGCCATGCAGGGGGTTGATGATGAAGAGATGCGCCATCGCCGGATTGCGCTCGGCATCGGGATTGGGAATGCGTTCGGCCCCGCGGGCGATCTTGTCAAGCGCGGAGGCCAGCCACAGCGGGTGTCCACAGATTTCGGCGCCGCGCCGGTCGGCTTCGTACTCGCGAGTACGGCTGACCGCCATCTGCACGATCATGGCGGCGAAGGGCGCCACGATCATCGCCGCCAGCACGCCGACAAAGCCGAATGGATTGTTGTTTTCGCGGCTGCCGCCGAGGAAAAAGGCGAAATTGCCGAGCATCGAGATGGCGCCGGCAAAGGTGGCCACGATGGTCATGGTCAGCGTGTCGCGGTGCTGGACATGGGCGAGCTCATGCGCCATCACGGCGGCGACCTCCTCATGGGTCAGCCGCTGCAGCAGGCCGGTGGAGGCGGCGACCGCCGCGTTCTGCGGATTGCGTCCGGTGGCAAAGGCATTCGGTTGCGGATTGTCGATCAGATAGGTCCTGGGCATCGGCAGGCCGGCCTGCTTGGCCAGCGCCTGGACGATGGCGTAATATTCCGGCGCGTTTTTCTCGTCGACCTCGACGGCGCGATTCATCGACAGCACCATCTTGTCGGCGTTCCAGTAGCTGAACAAATTGGTGCCGGCGGCAATGACCAACGCGATCATCATGCCGCCCGAACCGCCGATCAAAAAGCCGACGCCCATGAACAGCGCCGTCATGGCGGCGAGAAGCATGGCGGTGCGAATGGTATTCATCGTCTGCTCCTGTCCGGATGGTGGTGAAAAAGGCTCGATCCTCGTGAGGTCATCGCTATATGATGGGAAACGCCCGTTCCCGTTTCAATCCACTGGAAATATCGCATGAACGACGAAACCAGTAAAACGCCGCCCGGCCCGGACGATGGCACGCCGCCACGGGAGCTGACGCCCGCCGCCCGCCGCGCGCTGCAGGAAGCCGAGGCAAGGCGGCAGGACTACCGCCGCAAGGAAGCAGCACTTCCGCGGGAGATCGGCGGCCGTGGCGGCAAGGAGCCCGGCCGCTATGGTGACTGGGAGGTCAAAGGCCTGACCAGTGATTTCTAGCGACTGATCTCAAGCAGCGTTGCGCCGCGGCTCGAGTGCAACCCAGCCTCGCTCGTCGACGGTGATGCCGATTGCGTCATAACCTGATATCGCCGCGTGCTGTGTTGCCAGGGGGTGCTGGTGCGTGGCGTTGATCACCATGACCGGAGCGCCCGCCGCCTCCGCCGCCGCGATGCCGGCCGGGGCATCCTCGAACACCAGGCAATCGCGCGCGTCGAAGCCAAGGCGTCTTGCGCCGAGCTGGAAGCAATCTGGCGCCGGCTTGCCGCGGGAAACGTCCTCCGCCGCGACGAGGACCGCGGGGACGGGAATGCCGGCGACCTTCATGCGTGCAAGCGCCAACGAGCGTGGCGCCGAGGTTACGATCGCCCAGCGCTCCGGCGGCAGGGATTTGAGGAATGCCACGGCGCCGGCGATCTGGACGATGCCGTCGAGATCGTCGGCCTCGGCCTTCAGCAGCAGATCCGCTTCGTGTCTCGGGTCGACGCCCGGAAGCGCCAGGGCGGTGATGGTCTCGATCGCCCGTACGCCGTGGATCGTCGGCAGGAAGGCCGCGACATCGAGGCCGTGGCGCTGCGCCCAATCGCCCCAGACCCGCTCCGCCGAGGCGATGGAATTGATGAGCGTGCCGTCCATATCGAAGAGGAAGGCGGCGAATTTTCTGCCAGCAAACATGATTTTCCTTGAAGTGCGGGGGAGGGGTCGAGGGAGGACGCAACCGTAACGCCAAGGCGGTGACATGGAAAGGCGCGCGAGCGCATTTGGGGAAAGGCGCGCGAGCGCATTTGGGGCGCGATCCAGGGAACCACCGTCACCTTGCAACGTTTCAAACGTACAATTCCCACCACGCGAACCAAGGGACGACGCCCATGCTGATACGCCTCGGCTATGAGATTGCCATCGAATGCGCCGAGGCCACTCCGGTGATTTCGCTGCTCGAGATTCACAAGGACAGGCAGGCCGACATCAAGCGGCAGACGCGTGTCCTGACCTCGCCTTCGGTGCCGACCAGACTCTATCATGACCTGCACGGCAATGCCTGCCGCCGCTTCACGGCGCCGGCCGGCGGCTTTCGCATCCTTTATGACGCGGTCGTGGAGGACAGCGGCGAGACGGATGAGGTCAATACGCTGGCCCGGGAAATGCCCGTCGCCGAGCTGCCTGACGAGGTGCTGTTCTATCTCCTGGGCAGCCGCTATTGCGAGACGGATCATCTGAGTAACCTTGCCTGGCAGCTCTTCGGCCATCTTCCTTCCGGCTGGGCGCGGGTGCAGGCGATCGTCGACTATGTCCATAACCGCCTGTCCTTCGGCTACGGCTATGCCCGTTCGACCCGCACCGCCGCGCAAGCGCACGAGGAACGTGTCGGGGTGTGCCGAGACTTTGCCCATCTGGCGATCACGCTCTGCCGCTGCATGAACATTCCGGCGCGCTACGTGAACGGCTACCTCGGCGATATCGGCGTGCCGGCGGATCCCGCGCCGATGGATTTCTCGGCCTGGATGGAAGCCTTCCTGGACGGCAAGTGGTATACGTTCGACCCGCGCCACAACCGGCCGAGGACCGGTCGCGTCGTCATTGCGCGCGGCCGCGACGCCACCGACGTTCCCTTGCTGCACAGTTTCGGCCCGCACCGGCTGAGCTTGTTCAAGGTATGGACCTACGAACAGGAAGGCAGGCTGTTCAATCCACCCTATCACGGCATCGACAGGACGGTCAGCGCGCGGATGCTGGCCTAACTGCGTTGATATTCAGGTGAGGCCGGGCTGCAAATGGCTTGGCCTGACATGAATCTCAACACACCTGGCCGGGTTTGTGCCTCGACATGCTTCGCAATCCTGGGACAGTTGGCCCGCTTCGGCACAGAGATGCTGTGCCGCAACAAGACGTCGCCAGACACCGGACCAGCACTTCGGTCTGGGCATGGTAAGCGTCCGGTAAAGGTGCGCGCGGATACACGCTGACGTTTACCGACCGTTCACCTTCTTACCCCGTGAAAATCCAATAAAAGCAATGTTCTGCTGGTGAATTCCCGATCGCGGATCGGGTCGCCTCCCGTTCCGGCTGGAATCCTGCATTGCCCCCGATGCGGCGACGAGGCCGAGGCAAGTGGAGGCTGTTGGATGCGGAATTACGGGGGTCTTGTTCACGCGGTCGGCGGCTTCGCCAGAGACCGCAGTGGAAATTTCGCGGTCCTGTTCGGCTTTGCTGCCTCGGTCTTGGCGCTGGCCGCAGGCTTCTCGGTCAATATCACGCAGCTCTACAACGCCAGATCGAGCCTGCAGGGCGTGATCGACGCGGCAGTGACATCGACGGCACGTGACCTGACCACCGGCGCCATCAAGGAGGCCGACGCAAACAAATCCGTGCAGGCCTTTCTCGACGCCAACGGCACGGGGGGCATTCTGCACGCTGGCCAGATCGTGCTCGACAAGCTGATCGTCGACAGGACCGCCAACACGGTCCAGGCGGATGCCCACGTCGATGTCGGCCTCTATTTCCCGTTGTTCAGCACCGGTGACATGCAGCGCGTCGGCGCTTCCACCAAAGCGCTCTATTCCGACAAGCAGATAGAGGTGGCCATGATGCTCGACATAACGGGATCGATGGCCAAGCGGGGCAACGTCAACAAGATCGGCGATCTGAAAGTCGCTGCGACGAACGCCGTCAAGACGATGCTCGAGAACCAAGACCCGAAGAACCCCCGCGTCCGTGTCGCGATTGTGCCCTATGCATCTGGCGTGAACGCCGGAAAACTGGCCGAAAACGTCTATGCCGAGAAGCAAGGGAGTTCTGAACTACCACCCGTCGCCGGCAGTTCGCTTCTCGTTGCCAAGACGGGCAAAAATCTGCTGCCGTCCTTCAGCGACTACGTCTCCATTGTTGGGGCGGCCATGCCACACCCGGATAATTGCGCTACAGAGCGCAAGAATAAGAACGGCGATGCCGACTTGAGCGCCGATGGCCCTGACACGGTTCGCACAGACAGGAACGGCAAGAAATATTATGCCCTGGTGAATCGGGACGATCATCTCAGCGACCAGGGAATGAACAAGTGTCCTGACGCGCAAGTGATCCCGCTGACCGCGGATTCGGAGGCATTGCTTGATTCGATCGACGACTTCCAGGCCGATGGTTATACGGCCGGCGCGATCGCCATTCAGTGGACCTATTACATGCTGTCGCCGCAATGGCGCGCTGCGATCGAGAATGCCGGTCTCGGCAACGGCGCTTCGAACGCCGATGCGAAGAAGGTCGCCAAGGTTGCGATCCTGATGACCGATGGCCAGTTCAATACCGCCTTCGCGGGTGTTGCTGGGAGATACAACAGCCAGGGCAATCTTGCGCGCGGCAATGCTGAAACGCTGTGCGACAATATGAAAAATGACGACATCGAGATTTTCACCATCGGCTTCGACCTCAACGATAAGGATATGTCGGCAACCGAGAGGGACCAGGCAAAGGCGGTGCTAAAGGATTGTTCTTCGAAAGACGCCTCCGCCGCCGAGAGACATTATTTCGAGGTGTCCACCGGGCTGGAATTGGATAATGCCTTTCAGGAAATCATCCGCAACACCGAAAAGGTCGTACTGACCCAATAGACCGTAAAAAGGAAAAGGCCGCCGCTTCTTTCGAAGCCGGCGGCCTTCCGTGTTTCCGTCCATGGCGCGGCTCAATGGTGGTGACGCTTACGTCACCGACCGCGCATCTCGCGCCTTAACGGGAAGACTGCTTCCCGAAAGTGCAATCCGCTGAGCCCACGTTCTGGAAAACGAAATCACTCGACATCGGATCACCTCCTTTCGATTTGTTGAACACACACTCATGATGGGGTGCGTTGCAGCAAATGACAAGATGCCGGGTGGAAAAAGCGTGACGTGCTTGCGATCCGCGGCCCAAAAGGACAACATCGCGTCATCGACTGCGGGGAAGGGCATGGACGCCACCGAAAGAGCTGCGCGCATCGTTCGAACGGTAGTCGAGGCGATCAAGCCCGGCTTCGCGGTCAGGCTGTGGACCGGCGAGCGGATCGGCCCCGCCACCGGCCCCGTGCTGATCATCAACGACCACGACATTGTCTGGCAGATCGTTCGCCGACCGTCCCTGTCGACCCTTATCGAGATGTGGATATCCAAGGCCGTCGACATCGAGGACGGATCGCTGTTCGATTTCTATGCCCTGCCTTCGACGGGCAAGCTGCGGTCGAAGCTGAAGGCGTTGCCCAAACGGGCGCTTCTACGTGACTTGCCGGCGGTGCTGTTTTCGAGAAAGCAGATGGCGTCGCGGGTCGATCTCGCGGGGCGCAACCCGTTCGTCAGCGGCTCCAGCAAGGAGGCGATCCAGCATCACTATGACATCTCGAATGCCTTTTACGGGCTCTTTCTCGACGAGCGCATGGTCTATAGCTGCGGGTATTTCCAGGATTTCGCAAACGGCATCGACGAGGCGCAGGTCGACAAGCTCGACCATATCTGCCGCAAGCTTCGGCTGAAGCCCGGCGAAAGATTGCTCGACATCGGCTGCGGCTGGGGCGCGATGCTGATCCACGCCGCGAAAAACTATGGTGTCGTCGGACACGGCGTCTCGCTCTCGCAAGCCCAGACCTCACTAGCGCGCGAGCGCATTCGCGCCGAGGGTCTGGAGGACAAGATCACCATCGAGATAAAGTCCTATGCGGAGCTCACCGGCACCTTCGACAAGATATCGTCCATCGGCATGTTCGAGCATCTGGGCCTGGCAAACCATGCCGCTTATTTCTCCGCTGTCCACCGGCTGCTGAAACCGGGCGGCATCTATCTGCATCACGCCATCACCAGGCGCAGCAAGGGCGACGTCAAGAAGACCCTGCGCAAGGGGCCGGAATACAAGGCGCTGATCAAATACATTTTCCCGGGTGGCGAACTCGACACGATCGGCATGACATCAGGCAATCTCGAAGCACACGGCTTCCTCGTCTATGATGTCGAGAATTTGCGCGAGCACTATGCCCGCACCTGCAGGCTGTGGGCCGAGCGTCTGCAGGCGCGGTTCGACGAGGCGATCGGCGAGGTCGGCGAAGCCAAGGCGCGGCTGTGGCTGCTTTACCTGAGCGGCTGCTCCATCACCTTCGAACGCGCCTCGGCGCAGATATTCCAGACTGTCGCCACCAAACGCGCGCGAGGCCCGAGCGGCCTGCCACCGACGCGGGCGGATCTTTATCGATAGGCTTGGGCCGGAAGGTCAGACGAACCGCATCGGCGCGCCGGTCTCGACACGACCGGGCCGGTCGACGGTGCAGTAGACGCCGAGGTTGTGGGCGTTGTGGCGGACCAGATTGCGCAGGATGGCGGGGTCATGGTCGAAACCATCCTGGGCGATGATGGTGAAGCCGCAGCGGCGGCACGGCTCCGAGATGGTCAGGACGAGGTCGCCGATGGCGAGCTTCTTGCCCATCCATTCGGTTTCAGGAAACGAGCCGTCGACCGAGGCCATGTCGACGACGATGTTGGGACGGAAGCGGCGCGGATCGGCGACCCCCTCCGGATGGAGCGCCTCCAGCCGTGCCAGCGAGGCGGTGGTCAGGAGATGGATCGGCGCCTTGCGGTAGCGCTCCGCGGTCAGCGGCCCGGCATAGCCGGCCGCGTTCTCCCCGCGGAACGGCCGGATCGAGGCGCGGAAGCCGAGATAGGCCGACACGACGCGGTCGCATTCGGCGCCGGGGGCGGCGAGCCAGTCGCCATCGGGGACGGCGATTTCCAGTTCGCTGTCGCGGCTCAGCCGGGTGCGGATGCGCGGCACCTTGTTCCACTTGGCGTCACGATCGGGCCGGGCGATCTCATTGTCCGAGGCATCGACAAGGCCGAACAGGCGGTCGCCCTCGATCCCAGCCGGTCCAACCAGGATGGTGTCCCGGCGCTCGCCGGCGAGCGAACTTGCCGGATAGCGCCACAACTGGGTGACGGTGCCCAATACCGCGTCTTCCCGCATCAGCCCTTCTTGTTCTGCCTGTTGGCAACGAGGTCGTCGACCACGGCCGGATCGGCAAGCGTCGAGGTGTCGCCGAGCGCGGAAAAATCATCCTCGGCGATCTTGCGCAGGATGCGGCGCATGATCTTGCCCGAACGCGTCTTGGGCAGGCCCGGCGCGAACTGGATCTTGTCAGGCGTGGCGATTGCGCCGATCTCCTTGCGGACATGGGCGACAAGCTCCTTGCGCAGATCCTCGCTCGGCTGCCCGCCGGCCATCAGGGTGACGTAGCAATAGATGCCTTGGCCCTTGATATCATGGGGATAGCCGACGACGGCGGCCTCGGAAACCTTGTCATGGCTGACCAGGGCCGATTCGACCTCGGCCGTGCCCATGCGGTGGCCGGAGACGTTGATGACGTCGTCGACGCGGCCGGTGATCCAGTAGTAGCCATCGGCGTCGCGGCGGCAGCCGTCACCGGTGAAGTATTTTCCTTTGTAGGCGGAGAAATAGGTCTGCACGAAACGGTCGTGATCGCCATAGACGGTGCGCATCTGGCCGGGCCAGGAATCGGTGATGCAGAGGTTGCCGTCGGCCGCACCGTCCACCACCTTGCCCTCGCTATCGACCAGCTGCGGCTTGATGCCGAAGAAGGGCCGTGTCGCCGAACCCGCCTTGAGGTCGGTGGCGCCCGGCAGCGGCGTGATCAGGATGCCGCCGGTCTCGGTCTGCCACCATGTATCGACGATCGGGACCCTGCCGTCGCCGACGACGTTGAAATACCACTCCCAGGCTTCCGGGTTGATCGGCTCGCCGACCGAGCCCAGCACGCGCAGCGACTTGCGAGAGGTCTTCTTCACATGCGCGTCGCCGGCACCCATTAGCGCGCGCAGCGCCGTCGGCGCGGTGTAGAAGATGTTGACCTTGTGCTTGTCAATGACTTCCCAGAAGCGCGACTGAGAGGGGTAGTTCGGCACGCCCTCGAACATCAGCGTGGTGGCGCCGTTGGCGAGCGGCCCGTAGACGATGTAGCTGTGGCCGGTCACCCAGCCGACATCTGCGGTGCACCAATAGATGTCGCCGTCATGATAGTCGAAGACATATTGGTACGTCATCGACACATAGACGAGGTAGCCGGCGGTGGTGTGCAGCACGCCTTTCGGCTTGCCGGTCGAGCCCGACGTGTAGAGGATGAACAGCGGATCCTCCGCCTTCATCTTCTCCGGCTTGCAATCAGACTTAACCGTCGCGACTTCGTCGTGATACCAGACATCGCGTCCCGGCGCCCAGCCGATCTTGCCGCCGGTGCGGCGCACGACCACAACGGTCTTGACCTTGACATGGTGCTTGGCGGCGATGTCGATCGCCTTGTCGGTGTTTTCCTTGAGCTGAATGGGCTTGCCGCCGCGCAGACCCTCATCGGCGGTGATGACGAAGGTCGATTCGCAATCGACGATGCGGCCGGCCAAGGCGTCCGGCGAAAAGCCGCCGAAGACGACCGAATGGATAGCGCCGATACGCGTGCAGGCCAGCATCGCGTAGGCCGCCTCCGGGATCATCGGCATGTAGATGGTGACGCGGTCGCCTTTCTTGACGCCGTGCTTCTTCATCACATTGGCGAGCCGGCAGACGTGCCCGTAGAGTTCGTTGTAGGTGATTTTCTTGTCGTCGTAGGGGTTGTCGCCTTCCCAGATGATGGCGGTCTGGTCGCCGCGCTTCTTCAGGTGGCGGTCGATGCAATTGTACGAGACATTGGTCTGGCCATCCTCGAACCACTTGATCGAGACCTTGCCGTCGAAGGAGGTGTTCTTGACCTTGGAGAAGGGCTTGAACCAGTCGATGCGCTTGCCGTGCTTGCCCCAGAACTTGTCCGGGTTCTTCACGCTGTCGGCATACCATTTGAGGTAGGTGTCATTGTCGATCAGGGCGTTCTTCTTCCACGCCGGCTGGACGCGATGGACATGAACCTCGGACATTTCTTGGCTTTCCTCCCGAACCAGTCCGCCGGCTTGAAACGCCCGCGGGATCGCGGCGACGCAGCCGCGAATTCGGCGGCATTATTACCAGTTCCGTCGCGACGGCAACATTAGACGTTGGATTCGCGCGGCGGGATGCCGCAGGGGCGCTTTCCGGAACTGTCAGCACTCGACGCGGTTCGCTGCTAACCGCATGTTTTTACGCGAAAAGTTCCCTTTGAGATCAACAAAAATCAATAGACAGTTAAGTAACGGCGCGCACAATTGGCAGCTGGGAGGAAAGGAGAATCAACCAGGGGACCGCCCAAGGGGACCATAATGCACCACCATCTTGAAATGGACCTGATGCTCAAAGGCTACGGCCTGACCACGGCCAAGATTCTTTATCATTTCCCCGACCACCCGCATCTCCTGCAGAGCTTCGTCTGGCAGGACTACGACATCGCTCTGAGGTTTCCGGTGCTGATCCGGTTCATCGAATTCTGGAAAGCCAAGCTCGACGGGCCACTGCATTCGGTGGTCTACACGCACCAGAAGCTGATCGCGCCGAATGAATGGCGCAAGGTGGATGGCGAGTTCGTGCTGCATTGAGCGGTGATACAGCTGATCTCCCCCCTTGCTGGGGAGATGCCCGGCAGGGCAGAGGGGGGTGCTGTCCCGTCGACATCTCAGCAATTATCCATGGGGCCGTTCGCCGCTAGTGGTTCTAGTCAACGCCGCGTTCCTTCACACCCGCTCTGTCCTGCCGGACATCTCCCCCGCAAGGGGGGAGATGGCAGCTTCAACGCCAGCGCGGCTCAAACCGCCGGCGGGTTGAGGCGGGCGAAGCCTTCTTGGCGGCGATAGGGAAAGTACGGGTAGGGCGCGGTGACTTCGCTTGCGGCGTCGAGCTTCTTCACCTGCTCCGGTGTCAGCGCCCAGCCGACGGCGCCAAGGTTTTGGCGCAGCTGCTCCTCGTTGCGAGCGCCGATGATAACGGAGGAAACGGTCGGGCGCCGCAGCAGCCAGTTGATGGCGATCTGCGGCACGGTCTTGCCGGTTTCCTGCGCCACCGCGTCGAGCTCATCCATGACCCGATAGAGATGCTCGTCCCCGACCGGCGGCCCGAAATCAGCCGTCTCGTGCAGCCGGCTCTTTTCCGGCAGAGGCTGGCCACGGCGGATCTTGCCGGTCAGGCGGCCCCAGCCGAGCGGGCTCCACACCAGCGCGCCGACGCCCTGGTCGAGGCCGAGCGGCATCAGCTCCCATTCGTAGTCGCGGCCGAGCAGCGAATAGTAGACCTGATGCGCGGCGTAGCGGGGATAGCCGTGCTTCTCCGCCAAGCCGAGCGACTTCATCACCTGCCAGCCGGAGAAGTTGGAGGCGCCGACATAGCGCAGCTTGCCGGAGCGAACGAGGTCATCCAGCGTCGACAGCACTTCCTCGATCGGCGTGCCCGCATCGAAGGCGTGCAGTTGCAGCAGGTCGATATAATCGGTGCCGAGGCGCTTCAGCGCGGCGTCGACCGACTTGATCAGCCGCGAGCGCGAGGAGCCGTAGTCGCCCGGCCCTTCGCCCATCGGCAGCGCCGTCTTGGTCGAGATCAGCACCGCGTCGCGACGGCCCTTGATCGCTTCGCCGAGCACCTCCTCCGAGGCGCCGTTCGAATAGACGTCCGCCGTGTCGAACAGGTTGACGCCGGCCTCGAGACAGATGTCGATCAGCCGCCGCGCTTCCTGCGCGTCGCTGTTGCCCCAGGCGCCGAACAGCGGGCCGGAGCCGCCGAAGGTGCCCGCGCCGAATGAAAGCGCCGGGACTTTCAGGCCCGATGCGCCGAGACGTCGATAGTCCATTTTCTTGCTCCTGGTGTTTTGTGAAGAGGTCGAGAGGATTCGGGTGTCGGCTGGCGTCACGACCGGACGGAGACAGGCGCACCTGATGTGGTGCCACCATCAAGGCGGAGCGCCAGTCCGGCCACGGCGAGCGCCGCGAGCGGCAGCAGGGCGGCGACCCAGGTGAGCGAACCCAGTCCAAGGCCATGGGCGATGACCGCGCCGCCAAGCCAGGCGCCGGCCGCATTGCCGAGATTGAAGGCGGCGATGTTGAACGATGAGGCCAGGCTCTGGCCGGCGCCTTGCGCCTTTTCCAGCACCCACATCTGCAGCGGCGCCACTGTGGCGAAGGCGGCGGCGCCGAGCAGGCCGACATAGATCACGGCCATGACCTGGCTGTGGATGGCGAAGCTCATCGTGGCAAGCACCAGCGCCAGCACCACGAGGCTGCCGAGCACCGCCGGCACCAGCCAGCGATCGGCGATCTTGCCGCCGGCGAGATTGCCGGCGATGAGGCCGCCGCCAAAGACGAGCAGGATCGGCGATACAGCGGCTTCGCTGAAGCCGCTGATCTCGGTGAGCAACGGGGCGATGTAGGTGAAGACGGCGAAGACGCCGGCATAGCCGAGCACCGTGGTGGCGAGGCCGAGCAGGACGGGCGTGCGGCGCAGAACGGCGAGATCGGCGCGCAGATCGCTCTTCTCGGGCGCTGCCTGGCCGCGCGGCACCAGGGCGAGGATGACGGCGAAGGCCGCCAGGCCGACGGCGGTCACCGCCCAGAAGGTCGCACGCCAGCCAAAGGCTTGGCCGAGCCAGGTGCCGAAGGGCACGCCTAGGATGTTGGCGATGGTCAGGCCGGTGAACATCAGCGCGATCGCCGAAGCCTTCCTGTTGGGCGCGACCAGACCAGTGGCGACGACCGAGCCGACGCCAAAGAAGGTGCCGTGGGCGAAGGCGGTGATGATGCGGGCACCCATCAGCGTCCAGTAATCGGGCGCCAGCGCACAAGCGAGGTTGCCAATCGTGAAGATCGCCATCAGCGCCAGCAGCACGGTTTTGCGCGGCCAGTTGCCCGTGGCAATGGTCAACAAGGGTGCACCGATGACGACACCGAGCGCATAGGCAGAGATCAATTGGCCGGCGGCGGAGATCGACACGCCGAGGTCTTTGCTGACATCGATAAGCAGGCCCATGATGACGAATTCGGTAACACCGATGCCAAAAGCACCGGCGGCGAGGGCATAAAGAGCAAGAGGCATGGCGATGGTCCCATCTGTCGGCGAAGGACGCTCAGTCCGCGCCCCGGCCCTGAAGATCATGATCCGCGATGTTGTGAACCAGACTTGCCCAAGGCACACTTCTTGTGAAATAGATTCACAGATGGCCAGGCCCGACATCAACCGTTCCGGCGAGATCGAAGTCTTCGTGCGCGTCGTCGAGGCGGGTAGTTTTTCGGCCGCGGCGCGGCAGCTGCGGATGACGCCATCGGCGGTGAGCAAGCTGATAGCACGGCTCGAAACCCGGCTTGGGGCGCGGCTTGTCAGCCGCTCGACGCGCAAGCTCCAGCTCACGCCGGAAGGGACGGCGTTCTACGACAGCGGCGTGCGCGTGCTCGCCGACATGGATAAGGCCGAGCGTGAAGCGGCGGCAGGAGCCGCGCCGCGCGGCAGGCTGAGAGTTAACAGCTACGTGCCGTTCGGCCAACACCGGCTGATGGAACTGCTGCCGCGCTTTCTGGAGCGCTATCCCGAAATTTTCGTCGAGGCTGTGCTGACCGACAGCGTGATCGACCTGCTGGAAGAGCGGGCCGATGTCGCGATCCGCGCCGGGCCGCTGCGCGAATCGAGGCTGGTGGCGCGCAAGCTCGGTCAAAGCCGAATGGTGGTGGTCGCGGCACCTTCCTATCTCGAAGCACATGGCACGCCGCGCACGCTGTCCGATCTCGGGCGTCACAACATGCTCGCCTTCAGTTTCGCGCGGCATATCGACGGCTGGCCTTTTATCGATACGGCAGGCGCGCCGGTGATCACCCCGGTTGTCGGAAACCTGGCATTGACCGATGGCGAGGCGATGCGCCAAACGACCGTCGCCGGGGCCGGCATCGCCCGACTGGCGCGCTGGCATGTCGAACCCGACATTGCCGCCGGCCGGCTGGTGCCGCTGCTGGAAGATTTCAACCCCGGCGACGAAGAGCCGACGCATGCCGTCTATGTCGGCCAGGGCAAACACCTGCCGGCACGTGTGCGGGCCTTTCTCGACTTTCTTGCCGAGACCGTTCGGCTGTAATCGAAGCCGCGCGTCGATGAGACGCGCGGCGTTGAAGGACCGACTTGCCAGCGGTACGCGCTATGCCTTCGGCACGAAAGGCCCCGGACGACGGCCGGCGCCCTGGCGTTCGACCATCCAGCCGGGATATTCGGCGGGTAGTGCGCTCACTTCGTCAAGCCTGGCGAGATCGTCGGCATCGAGCTTGAGGCTGGTGGCGGCAAGGTTCTGCTCGAGCTGGTCCATGCGGCTGGCGCCGATGATCACGCTCATCACGAAAGGCTTGGCCAGGACATAGCCGAGAGCCACGGTCGCGACGCCGACATCATGCTTCTCGGCGACCTCCCGCATGACGGCGACCGCCGCCCAGGCGCGGTCCTCGTTGACCGGCGGGAAGTTGAAGGACGCGCGGCGGCCCTCGCCATTGCCCGGCGCGCCGGGCCCATATTTGCCGGACAGCAGCCCGCCAGCCATCGGCGACCACACCATCAGGCCGAGCTTCTCCTCGTTGATCAGCGGCACGATCTCGCGTTCGAGGTCGCGGCCGGCGATCGAATAATAGGACTGGACGGTCTCGAAGCGGGCAAAGCCCTTGCGGTCGGCGATGCCGAGCGCCTTGGCGATGCGCCAAGCCTGCCAGTTGGAGACACCGACATAGCGGACCTTGCCGCTGGAGACGAGATCATCAAGTGCCCGCAGCGTCTCGTCGATCGGCGTCACCGCATCGGTGCCGTGCAACTGATAGAGATCGATATGGTCGAGCTGCAGCCGCTCCAAGCTGGCGTCGACCGAATCCATGATATGGCCGCGCGAGGAGCCGCGCTGGTTTGGTCCCTCACCCATGGCGCCGTGGACCTTGGTGGCGATGACCACGTTTGACCGGGCAACACCGAGATCCCTAAGCGACTGACCAAGCAGGCGTTCGGACTCGCCGACGGAATAGACGTCGGCCGTGTCGAAGAAGTTGACGCCGGCGGCGATCGAGCGGCCGACGATCTCGTTGACGCCCTTCTGGTCGAGGCTGGCGATCAGGCCCCATTGGGCGTTCTGGCCGGCGGCGCCGAAGGTCATAGTGCCGAGGCAAAGTTCGGAGACGAATAGCCCCGTGTTTCCAAGCTGATTGTAACGCATCGTGAGACTCCAGGAGGATGTGCGGTGACATCAAGGCAAATAGGAACGGCACGTTTCGTTTCAAGCACTGGTATAATGGTGCTTGTAGATCAGGCCCAGCGATATGCAGGGCAAGCTGGAAATTCGGACTACCGGCTTCCAAAAATCGCCGAACCGACCCTGACGCTGGTGGCGCCAAAGGCGATCGCGGTCTCGTAGTCGCCGGACATGCCCATCGACAGTTTGGCGACCCCGGCTTCCTTGCCGAGTTTCTCCAACAAGGCGAAGTGGGGGCCGGGGTTCTCGTCCGCCGGCGGGATGCACATCAGGCCTTCGATGCCGAGGCCGTGCACTTCCCGGCAGCGTCTGACGAAGGCGACCGCCTCGCTCGGTTCGATCCCGGCTTTCTGCGGTTCGGAACCGGTGTTCACCTGGACATAGAGTTTTGGCGCACGGCCTTGCCGGACAATTTCCTTGGCGAGCTCCGCGGCGATCTTGTCGCGGTCGACCGTCTCGATGACCTCGAACAGCGCCACCGCTTCCCTCGCCTTGTTCGACTGCAGCGGGCCGATCAGGTGCAGTTCGATGCCAGGGAAAGCTTCCTTCAGGTCAGGCCATTTGCCTTGCGCTTCCTGCACGCGGTTTTCGCCGAAGACGCGCTGGCCGGCCTCGATGACCGGGCCTATGTCGGCGGCGTCGAAGGTCTTGGAGACTGCCACCAGCGTCACCGCGCCGGCTTTACGGCCGGCCTCCCGCTCGGCGGCGGCGATCTTCGCCTTGACCGCGAAAAACTGCTGAACGGTGTCGCCCATATGCAAATCCCGCTGTTTTGACCCGCGTTTTTGTCAGCCGCGGTGCCCATATGGTTGACGGGTTTGCCAAACCATGGTGAACACCCGGACCACATTTCATGAACTGCCGGGCTCTTGCCCGCAGTCCGTATGCTTTTAAGTGAAAAACGTCCCATGGCAACCGAACGATACAACCCGCGCGCGTCAGAACCCAAATGGCAGAAGGCCTGGGCCGAGAAGAAGCTTTTCGAAGCGCACAATGACGATCCGCGTCCGAAATACTACGTGCTGGAAATGTTCCCCTATCCGTCGGGGCGCATCCATATCGGCCATACCCGCAATTACACGATGGGCGACGTGGTGGCCCGCTACAAGCGCGCCAAGGGTTTCAACGTGCTGCATCCGATGGGCTGGGATGCCTTCGGCATGCCGGCTGAGAACGCCGCGATGCAGAACAAGGTGCATCCCAAGGAATGGACCTACCAGAACATCGCCGCCATGCGCGAGCAGCTCAAGGTAATGGGCCTGTCGCTGGACTGGGCGCGCGAATTCGCCACCTGCGACGTCGATTACTACCACCGCCAGCAGATGCTGTTCCTCGACTTCGTCGAGAAGGGGCTGGTGACGCGCAAATCCTCCAAGGTCAACTGGGATCCGGAGGACATGACGGTGCTCGCCAACGAGCAGGTCATCGACGGGCGCGGCTGGCGCTCCGGTGCGCTAGTTGAACAGCGCGAGCTGACGCAATGGTTCTTCAAGATCACCGACTTTGCCCAGGATTTGCTGGATTCATTGGACGGTCTCGACGAGTGGCCCGAAAAAGTGAAGCTGATGCAGCAGAACTGGATCGGCCGTTCGGAAGGCCTGCTGATCCGCTGGCCGCTGGCCTCGGAAATCGCCGGCGAGCATGAGCTGGAAGTCTACACGACAAGGCCGGACACCATTTTCGGCGCCTCGTTCATGGCAATCGCCGCCGATCATCCGCTGGCCAAGAAGGCCGCGGCGACCAATCCGGCCTTGGCGAAGTTCATCGACGAAGTGCGCCATATGGGCACTTCGGTGGCGGCGCTCGAGACGGCCGAGAAGAAGGGCTTCGACACCGGCATCCGCGTCGTCCATCCCTTCGACGACAGCTGGACGCTGCCTGTCTACGTCGCCAATTTCGTGCTGATGGAGTACGGCACCGGCGCCATCTTCGGCTGTCCGGCGCATGACCAGCGCGACCTCGACTTCGCCAACAAATACGGCCTGCCGGTGGTGCCGGTGGTGATGCCTGACGGCGCCGATCCCAAGACGTTCCAGATCGTCGACGAGGCCTATGTCGACGATGGCGCGATGATCAATTCGCGGTTCCTCGACGGCATGACGCCGGACAGCGCTTTCGATGAAGTCGCCAGGCTGCTGGAGCAAAAGACCATCGGCAACCGGCCAATGGCCGAGCGCAAGGTGAATTTCCGCCTGCGCGACTGGGGCATTTCGCGCCAGCGCTACTGGGGCTGCCCGATCCCGATGATTCATTGCGAGGATTGCGGTGTGGTGCCGGTGCCGAAGGCCGATCTGCCGGTCAAGCTGCCCGACGATGTCGATTTCGACCGGCCAGGCAATCCGCTCGACCGTCACCCGACCTGGCGGCATGTGAAGTGTCCGCAATGCGGCAAGGACGCGCGGCGCGAAACCGACACGATGGACACGTTCGTCGATTCGTCCTGGTATTTCGCCCGCTTCACCGCGCCGTGGGCGCATGAGCCGACCGATCCCAAGGCAGCGAACGAGTGGCTGGCGGTCGACCAATATATCGGCGGCATCGAGCATGCGATCCTGCATCTGCTCTATTCGCGCTTCTTCACCCGCGCCATGCGCGAGACCGGCCATGTTGCCCTGGCCGAGCCGTTCAAAGGCCTGTTCACGCAAGGCATGGTGGTTCACGAAACCTACCGTGTCGGCTCGGCGTCAAATGGGCGCTGGCTGGCGCCGACCGAGGTTCGTCTGGATGACGTCGACGGCAAGCGCCGCGCCATCGACGTCGCCACCGGCGAGGCGGTCACCATCGGCCCGCTCGAGAAGATGTCGAAGTCGAAGAAGAACACGGTGAGCCCGGAAGACATCACCGATGGCTACGGCGCCGATACGGCGCGCTGGTTCATGCTGTCGGATTCGCCGCCCGAGCGCGATGTCGAGTGGACCGACGACGGTGCCGCCGGCGCGCATCGCTTCATGCAGCGCATCTGGCGGTTGGTGTCGACGGCGGCCGAGACGCTGGCAGGGGTTGCGCCCGAGGCGGCCAATGATGGCGAGGCCGGGGCGGTTTCCAAGGCCGCGCACAAGATCCTGAAGGCGGTTGGCGAAGACATCGAGAAGCTCGCCTTCAACCGCGCCATTGCTCGCATCTATGAACTTGCCAACGTGCTGACGGCCCCGCTTAACGAAGTGGCGGAAGGCAAGGCCGTTCCGGCGCTGAAAAGCGCCTGCCGCGAGGCGATTGATATCATGGTGCATCTGATCGCGCCCGTGATGCCGCACTTGGCCGAAGAGTGCTGGGAGACGCTGGGCGGCGTCGATCTGGTGGCCGAACGGCCGTGGCCGGTCTTCGATCCGGCACTGGTCGTCGACAACGAAGTCACCTATCCGGTGCAGGTCAACGGCAAGAAGCGGGGGGATTTGACAATTGCCCGCGACGCGGACCAAGGTGCGGTCGAAAAAGCGGTCTTGGCTCTCGACTTCGTGCAGAAAGCACTTGAAGGTAAGGCTCCGCGCAAGGTGATCATCGTGCCGCAGAGGATCGTCAATGTCGTTGCCTGATCGGGAAAAGACAGAGCTGGGCCGTCTGCTGCGCCGCATCGCGCTTGCCGGCCTCGTCGGTTCGCTGGCGCTCATTTCGGCCTGTCAGGTGCGGCCGCTCTATTCGAGCGCGCCGTTGTCGACGGGCTCGACCGCCAATGCCGAGATGGCATCGATCGCCGTCAAGCCGGTCCGGACGCGCTATGCCCAGCAGGTGCGTAACAATCTGATCTTCGGGTTCGGGCGCGGCGCAGGCGAGCCCGCCTCGCCGCTTTATTCCCTCGACCTCGGCGTGAGCGAAGGCGTTGAATCCTCGGCGCTGGTACAGAATGGAACCGATCAGGACGAGCCGACCGCCGGTTCGGTGACGTTGACCGCGGGCTACACGCTGACCGATGTGAAAACCGGCGCGGTGATCGCCGTCGGCAAGCGGGCGATCACCTCGTCCTTCGACAGGCCGCGTCAGGAGTTTGCCTCCTACCGGGCGCAGATCGACGCCGAGAACCGCGCCGCGCGCGAACTGGCTGAAGCCCTGCAGCTGTCGATCGCCCAGGATCTGGCCCGGCACGGCAAGGCGGCCAGCTAGCGCGTTCGCCGTCTCAAAGAGGGCCGAACGCCCTCTTTCATTCTCTCGATGTCCCGATCCTGTGTCCGGGCGACGGAAACGCGCCGGCAGCTGGGCTTTTGGCGCCATGTGAATGCTGTCCGCGGGTTTTTCCCGTGACCAAGGTTCGCCCCGCTTTCCAGCCCAGCGCTTCGCCGCGAAAGATGCGTCTCGATCGCTCCAGCGACGCTGACGGGAAGCAACTGTTAACCACTCGCTCCCTATTGCTCGGCAGTCGTTTCACAGTGAGTCTTGAGCATGGAAGCCAGGCGTTTTTCTCGGATCAATTCGTTGCACACAGCTGCGCCCGATGACCCCCAAGGAGAGCGTTCCGGCGGCCCGCGCGGCAAGGTCGATGTCCGCCAGTCCGGCGCTTCTTTCCCGCATGGTGGCGACACCGAAAGCCCGGCCTGGCAAGAGTATTTTTTCCTTGCACCCAATGTGCGTTTTACACGCACGCCGGACTATGAGCCAAAGCACCGCCAACCGCAGGACGACGTTGCCGAGCAGGACGCACGGCAGGCGCTCCCGACGCAGGAGGTCGGTCCTGGGGCCGTCATGCATCGCGGACCGGCACCGGCCGGGCCCGCTCAGCCGGCGCGTAGCGGGGAGATGGCGCAAGGCGTTGCGCCGGCGGCTCTAAAGGTGCCAGCAACGGCACGGGCGGCCACGCGCCCGGCGCCCGTTGGCGGGAATGGCGCGCCGGTCAAAGCAGCCCCCGCTGAAAAAGCCCGGCGGCCCTATCTTTCGGATCACGCCTTCTTCGAGGGCTTGGCGCCGCTTCTGGTCGACGTGACGCCCGCCCGCCAAGTCAGCCCGGTCCCGCGTGCACCGGTCCCGGCTCCGCCGGTTGCCACCGCGCGGGCCGATGTCTCCGGACCGGCGGTGGCCGATGTCACCGCCTTGTTCCGTGTCATCGAATGCCTTCCTGGCCAGGTTCCACCTGCCCTGCCGGACGTCTTTCCGGCCAACTCCAACACGGTGGTGATCGAGCCGGCCGTCCCGGCGGGCAGAGCCGCCCGGCTCGGTCGGACAACGGCCGCGACGGCGCCTGCCGCAGCCAGCGCCGCCCCGGCGCCACTTTTGCAACGCGTGGAGGAAACCGTTCCCGCCGTGCGTTCGCCGTCGCTGCCCATGGCCGGAAAGGTTGTGCAGCCGGTGACGGGCGAAGGCTACGCGCTTCCCTCGGAGGAGCTGCTGCAGCAGCCGCCGGAAGGGCAGGGCTTCTACATGTCGCAGGAGCGGCTCGAGCAAAATGCCGATCTCCTGGAAAGCGTGCTGGAGGATTTCGGCGTGCGCGGCGAGATCATCCATGTTCGCCCCGGCCCGGTCGTTACCCTTTATGAGTTCGAGCCGGCGCCGGGCGTCAAATCTTCCCGCGTGATTGGTCTCGCCGACGACATCGCTCGCTCCATGTCGGCCGTCTCGGCGCGCGTCGCCGTGGTGCCCGGCCGCAACGTCATCGGCATCGAGCTGCCGAACGAGACACGCGAGACCGTCTATTTCCGTGAACTGATCGAATCGCAGGGCTTCCGCAAGACCAGCTGCAAGCTGGCGCTTTGCCTTGGCAAGACGATCGGCGGCGAACCTGTCATCGCCGAGCTGGCGAAAATGCCGCATCTGCTCGTCGCCGGCACCACCGGGTCCGGCAAGTCGGTCGCCATCAACACCATGATCCTGTCGCTGCTCTACCGGTTGAAGCCGGAAGAATGCCGGCTGATCATGGTCGACCCGAAGATGCTTGAGCTGTCAGTTTACGACGGTATCCCGCACCTTCTGACGCCCGTCGTCACCGATCCCAAGAAGGCGGTTACCGCGCTCAAATGGGCAGTGCGCGAGATGGAAGACCGCTATCGCAAGATGGCGCGGCTCGGCGTGCGCAACATCGACGGCTACAATGAGCGTGCCGCCACTGCCCGCGACAAGGGCGAGACGGTCGTCATGACCGTGCAGGCCGGCTTCGAGAAGGGCACCGGCGAGCCGCTGTTCGAACAGCAGGAGATCGACCTAGCGCCGATGCCCTACATCGTCGTCATCGTCGACGAGATGGCCGACCTGATGATGGTCGCCGGCAAGGAGATCGAAGGCGCAATCCAGCGCCTGGCGCAGATGGCGCGCGCCGCCGGGATCCACCTGATCATGGCAACGCAGCGGCCCTCTGTCGACGTCATCACCGGCACGATCAAGGCCAACTTCCCGACCCGCATCTCCTTCCAGGTCACCTCCAAGATCGACAGCCGCACCATTTTGGGCGAGCAGGGTGCCGAGCAGCTGCTCGGACAGGGCGACATGCTGCACATGATGGGCGGCGGGCGCATCGCCCGCGTGCACGGCCCCTTTGTGTCCGACGCCGAGGTCGAGCATGTCGTGGCGCATTTGAAGGCGCAGGGCCGCCCCGAATATCTGGAGACCGTAACGGCCGACGAGGATGAAGAGGAAGAGGAAGACGACCAGGGAGCGGTCTTCGACAAGGGAGCCGTTGCCGCCGAGGACGGCGATTCCAGCTATGACGAGGCGGTCAAGGTGGTGTTGCGCGACAAGAAATGTTCGACGTCCTACATCCAGCGCCGCCTTGGCATCGGCTACAACCGCGCCGCTTCACTGGTCGAGCGGATGGAGAAGGAGGGTCTGGTCGGCGCACCGAACCATGTCGGCAAGCGCGAGATCATGGCGGGCAAGCGCCCACCGGTAACCATCCCTGGGGATGACGGCACGGATCGATCGGCCCCTTGATCCGCAACGCATAAAAAGGCCGGTTGCCCGGCCTTTTTTCGTATCGGGCATAAGCTCGCTCAGCCGATTTTCTGGCCGGTCTTTGCCCAGTCGGCGAGGAAGGCGGCAAGGCCCTTGTCGGTCAGCGGGTGATTGACCAGCGCCTTCAGGGTCGCGGGTGGCGCGGTGACGACATCGGCGCCGATGAGCGCCGCCTGCTTCACGTGGTTCACTGTGCGCACGGAAGCGGTCAGGATCTCGGTCTGGAAATCGTAATTGTCGTAGATCTGACGGATCTCCTGGATCACTTCCATGCCGTCAGAACCGGTATCGTCGATGCGGCCGACGAAGGGCGAGATGAAGGAGGCGCCTGCCTTGGCGGCGAGCAGCGCCTGGTTGGCCGAGAAGCACAGCGTGACGTTGACCATGCGGTTCATCTCGGTGCGGATCGTCTTGCAGGCCTTCAATCCGTCCAGCGTCAACGGCACCTTGATCGCGACATTCGGCGCGATCTTGGCCAGCACCTCGGCCTCGGCCATCATCTGCTTGTATTCGGTCGCCACGACTTCCGCGGAAACCGGGCCTTCGACGATGTCGCAGATCTGCTTGGTGACCTCGGCGATTTTGCCGCCCGATTTCAGGATCAGCGACGGGTTGGTGGTGACGCCGTCGAGCAACCCCAGATCGATCAGTTCACGGATTTCCTTGATATCGGCTGTGTCGGCAAAAAATTTCATGGCGGTCTCCTGACGATTTCGTGGTGCCTGCGAAGGCACGTTCAGCGTTGCCCTTTGATCTAGAGCAAAGTCGGGGCAAGGTCACGCCTCATGATCGAAGATTCGCCCTTTGTCGCAGCCGCACCGGTGCTGGTGCCGATGCCGGCCGAACGCCCCTACACCTATGCCGTGCCGGCCGGCATGCGGGTGGTGCCGGGCTCGATCGTGCGCGTGCCGCTCGGGCCGCGTCAGGTCGCGGGCATCGTCTGGGACGGCGTGGTCGAGCAGGTCGATGCCAGGAAATTGCGCCCGATCGAACAGGTTTTCGACTGTCCGCCGATCGATCGCGCCATGCGCCGCTTCGTCGACTGGGTGGCGCAATACACGCTGTCGGCTCCGGGCATGGTGGCGCGAATGCTGCTGCGTGCGCCGGAAGCTTTCGATCCCGAACCCTGGATCGAAGGACTGCAGCGGACGCTCGTCATGCCCGATCGGATGACAGATGCGAGGACGCGGGTGCTGGAGACGGCCGAAGGAGGGCTGGCCTGGACGCGCTCGGGGCTGGCGCATGCCGCCGGCGTGTCGTCGACGGTGATCGAGGGGCTGAAAGCGCAAGGCGTGTTCGAAACGGTGATGATCCCGCCGCGCCCGGTGGTGGCCGCACCCGACCCAAGCTATGCCGTGCCGGACCTGATGCCGGACCAGAACGACGCCGCGTCGATGCTGCGCGCCAATGTCGCGGCCGGTGCGTTCAATGTCGCGCTGCTCGACGGCGTCACCGGGTCCGGCAAGACGGAGGTCTATTTCGAGGCGGTGGCGGCCGCGCTCGATCAGGGAAAACAGGTGCTGATCCTGCTGCCCGAAATCGCGCTGACGCATGCTTTCCTCGAACGCTTCCAGCAGCGCTTCGGTGCCAAGCCGGGGGAATGGCATTCCGATCTGCCGCCCAGGATGCGCGAAAAAGTCTGGCGGCAAGTGGCGGAAGGGGGCGTGCGTGTCGTCGCCGGCGCACGCTCGGCGCTGTTCCTGCCGTTCAAGGAACTTGGCCTGATCGTGGTCGACGAGGAGCACGACCCGGCCTACAAGCAGGAAGACCGTGTCTTCTACAATGCGCGCGACATGGCTGTCGTGCGCGGGCATATTGGCAGCTTTCCGGTGGTGCTGGCGTCGGCGACGCCGTCGGTCGAAAGCCGGGTCAACGCAAGCCAGGGCCGCTACGCCAGGGCTGTTCTTTCCGCCCGCTTCGCCGAGGCGGCACTTCCCGATCTCAAGTCGATCGACATGCGCCGCGCGTCGCCGGCCCGTGGCGGCTTCCTGTCGCCGGTGCTGATCGACCATATGCGCAAGACGCTGGAGAAGCAGGAACAGTCGCTGCTGTTCCTCAACCGGCGCGGCTATGCGCCGCTGACGCTGTGCCGGGTCTGCGGCCATCGCTTCGGTTGCCCGGTGTGCTCGGCCTGGCTGGTCGAACACCGCTTTCGCGGCCAGTTGGTGTGTCATCACTGCGGTCACAATGAGCGCCGTCCGGAAGCCTGCCCCGAATGCGGCACGCTCGACCACCTGGTCGCTTGCGGGCCGGGAGTCGAGCGCATCGCCGAAGAGGTCGTCACGCATTTCCCGGACGCGCGTACCATCGTGCTGTCGTCGGATATAATGGGGGGTGTACGACGGTTGCGGCTGGAACTGGAGGCTATCGCCAACGGCGAGGCCGATATCGTCATCGGCACGCAACTGGTCGCCAAGGGTCACAATTTCCCGAACATGACGCTGGTCGGCGTCGTCGATGCCGATCTGGGCCTTGCCAATGGCGATCCGCGCGCCGCCGAGCGCACCTTCCAGCTGCTCAGCCAGGTGACCGGCCGTGCCGGCCGCACCGGCAAGAAGAGCCTTGGCCTGCTGCAGACCTTCCAGCCCGACCATCCGGTGATGCGGGCGATCGTCTCCGGCGATGCCGAGTCTTTCTACCAGCGCGAGATTTCAGAGCGCGAACGCGCTGCCTTGCCGCCCTTCGGCCGGCTGGCAGGCGTCATCGTCAGCGCGGTGACGCGGGCGGAAGCGGAAGGCCATGCACGCGGCCTGCGCCGCTCCGCACCGGAGGCGCCGGATCTGGTCGTGCTCGGGCCGGCGGAAGCGCCATTATCGTTGCTCGGCGGTCGCCACCGCTTCCGCCTGCTGATCCAGGGCGAACGGCGCGCCGACATGCAGGGCTTCATCCGCACCATGCTGGCCAACGGGCCGAAACAGCGCGGCTCGGTTCGGGTGCAGGTGGACATCGACCCGCAGAGCTTTTTGTAGGAACACAAATTCAGCTACAGCTGCCTCGACGAGAGAAACGGAAGATCTCATGAAAACCTTAGGCTTGCTCGGCGGTATGAGCTGGGAATCGACCGCCATCTACTACCGCCTGCTCAACGAGATCGTGCGCGAGCGGCTGGGCGGTCTGCATTCGGCGAAGCTGCTGCTCTGGTCGTTCGATTTCGCCGAGATCGCCGAACGGCAGCATGATGGCGACTGGGACGGTGCCGGTGCGCTGCTGATCGATGCCGCACACAAACTTGAGGCCGGCGGCGCGGAGGGCCTGCTTCTGTGCACCAACACCATGCACAGACTGGCCGACCAAGTGCAGGCGGCTGTGTCGATCCCGCTGATCCATATCGCCGACGCCACTGCGGCCACGGTCAGGCAGGCCGGCCTGCGGCGGCCGGCGCTGCTGGCAACGCGGTTCACCATGGAGCAGGACTTCTACAAGGGCCGGCTCGCCGACAAATATGGCCTGTCGCCAGTGGTGCCGGATTCGGCCGGGCGCGACATGGTGCATCGTGTCATCTACGAGGAACTCTGTCAGGGCATCGTCACCGAAGCCTCGAAGGCGGCCTATGTCGCCGAGGCAAACCGCTTGCGCCGCGACGAAGCCGCCGACAGCCTGATCATGGGCTGCACCGAGATCACCATGCTCATCGGCCAGGATGATTTCGACATCCCGGTTTTCGACACGACGCGCATCCATGCCGGGGCGGCGGTGGAATTCGCACTCGGTTGATGCGCGTCTCCTAAAGTGGCTGAAGCCATCTGGCGCCGGCTCTTTCCTTCGCTAGAATGTCAGCGACTTTCAAAACAGGCATTTCGAGGGGACACGATGGATTTTGCGCTTCCATGGCCGACGAGCCAGGGCGAATGGCTGGCCTGGTCGAGCGCGGCCTTCACCGTGCTGCTCGGCCTTCTGTTTTTCCTGGCGCCGGGGCTGGCGTTCCGTATCCTGCGCCTGCAGGCGAAACCCGAGAAGGCGGCGGCGATCGCCGAGGGGCGCGGCCGCATGTCGGGCTTCTATCTCGGAGTCGGCCTGTGCTGCATCCTGCTCGCGCAGCCCCTGGTCTACATGGCGCTCGGGTTTTCCTGGCTGTTCACCGCATTCGGCCGGCTGCTGTCGATGATGTCGGATGGCGCCAGTACACCTTTCAATTGGGTTTCCATTGTGGTGGAATTGGCGCTCGCGGCCTTGCCGCTCGCCTTTGCCTTCGGCTTTGTGCCCTGAATCCTGGGGTATTCAGGTGCGCAGGACGCTGATCTTTCGCCGGATGCGACAATAGTGCCTGAAAACCATGCGGAACGACGCATTGCGGTCTTAAAATGCCTGTGCTAGACGGCAATCGACTTTCGGCCGGGGATAGCGGAAGCCGCGCCTCCGTGCTTGGAAAAATGCAGTAAGGTCAAAGATTTAGCCAGAGTTTTTGCTCGCGCCAACAATCTGCGGCCTGTCAGACAAGAGAAAAGACGGTCCGTGGCTCAATCGTCATCGCCAATCTCAGGTGTCGCAGAACGCTATGCCGGTTCGCTGTTCGAACTGGCATCGCAGGCAAATTCCGTGGCCAAGGTCGAGGCCGACCTCACCAGTTTCGAGGCCATGCTCGCGGGCAGTGCCGACCTGGCCCGGCTGATCAACAGCCCGGTATTCTCCAGCGAGGACCAGGCCAAGGCCATCGGGGCGATCGCCGACAAGGCCGGCATCACCGGCCTGACCGGCAATTTCCTGCGCGTCGTCGCCAAGAACCGCCGCCTGTTCGCGGTGCCCGGCATGATCAAGGCGTTCCGCCAGATCGCCGCTGAACACCGTGGCGAGGCTGCCGCCGAGGTGACGTCGGCTCATGAGCTGACCGCGGCCCAGCAGACCGAACTCAAGGCGGCGCTGAAGGGCGTTGCCGGCAAGGACGTGGCCATCTCCGTCACCATCGATCCGTCGCTGCTCGGCGGGCTGGTGGTCAAGATGGGCTCGCGCCAGATCGATACGTCGCTCAAAACCAAACTCAATTCGCTCAAGCTTGCACTGAAAGAGGTCGGCTGATGGACATCCGCGCCGCGGAAATTTCCGCAATTCTGAAAGACCAGATCAAGAATTTCGGCAAGGAGGCCGAGGTCTCCGAAGTCGGACAGGTGCTGTCCGTCGGTGACGGTATCGCCCGCGTCTATGGCCTCGACAATGTGCAGGCCGGCGAAATGGTCGAGTTCCCCGGCGGCATCCGCGGCATGGCGCTCAACCTCGAAGCCGACAATGTCGGCGTCGTCATCTTCGGTGCCGACCGCGACATCAAGGAAGGCGACATCGTCAAGCGCACCGGCGCCATCGTCGACGTTCCCGTCGGCCCCGGCCTGCTCGGCCGCGTCGTCGACGCGCTCGGCAACCCGATCGACGGCAAGGGCCCGATCAAGGCGACCGAACGCAAGCGTGTCGACGTCAAGGCGCCGGGCATCATTCCGCGCAAATCGGTCAACGAGCCGATGTCGACCGGCCTCAAGGCCATCGACGCGCTGATCCCGGTCGGCCGCGGCCAGCGCGAGCTGGTCATCGGTGACCGCCAGACCGGCAAGACCGCCATCATCCTCGACACAATGCTCAACCAGAAGTCGGTGCACGACAACGGCCCGGAAAAGGAAAAGCTCTACTGCGTCTACGTCGCCGTCGGCCAGAAGCGTTCGACCGTCGCGCAGTTCGTCAAGGTTCTGGAAGAGCGCGGCGCGCTCGAATACTCGATCATCATCGCCGCCACCGCTTCCGACCCGGCGCCGATGCAGTTCCTGGCGCCGTTCGCCGGCTGCACCATGGGCGAATATTTCCGCGACAACGGCATGCATGCGCTGATCAGCTATGACGATCTGTCGAAGCAGGCCGTCGCCTATCGCCAGATGTCGCTGTTGCTGCGCCGCCCGCCGGGCCGCGAAGCCTATCCCGGCGACGTCTTCTACCTGCACTCGCGCCTGCTCGAGCGCGCTGCCAAGCTCAACGACGATCTGGGCGGCGGATCGCTGACCGCCCTGCCGATCATCGAGACGCAGGCCAACGACGTGTCGGCCTATATCCCGACCAACGTGATCTCGATCACCGACGGCCAGATCTTCCTCGAAACCAACCTGTTCTTCCAGGGCATCCGTCCGGCCGTCAACGTCGGCCTGTCGGTCAGCCGCGTGGGCTCGGCCGCGCAGATCAAGGCGATGAAGCAGGTCGCCGGCTCGATCAAGGGCGAGCTCGCGCAGTACCGCGAAATGGCTGCCTTCGCGCAGTTCGGCTCGGATCTCGACGCCGCCACGCAGCGCCTGCTCAACCGCGGATCGCGCCTGACCGAACTCCTGAAGCAGCCGCAGTTCTCGCCGCTGAAGACGGAAGAGCAGGTCGCGGTGATCTTTGCCGGCGTCAACGGCTATCTCGACAAGCTGCCGGTCAACCAGGTCGGCAAGTTCGAGCACGGCCTGCTCAGCCACATGCGTGCGGCGGGCAAGGACGTTCTCGACGCCATCCGCAAGGAAAAGGCGCTTTCGGACGATCTGCGCGCCAAGCTCAAGGCCGAGATCGACGCCTTCGCCAAGACCTTCGCCTAAGCGAAGCGCCAGTCCGGATGAGACAAGACGGGATCAGGTTTGAAGCATGCCTTCATTAAAAGACCTTCGTAACCGTATCGCCTCGGTCAAGGCGACGCAGAAGATCACCAAGGCGATGCAGATGGTCGCCGCGGCGAAGCTGCGCCGTGCGCAAGAGGCGGCGGAAGCGGCGCGCCCCTATTCGGAGCGCATGGGTTCCGTGCTGGCAAACATCACCCAAGCGATCGGCGGTGGCGGCGATGCCCCGGCGCTGATGACCGGCACCGGCAAGGACGCCGTGCATCTGCTCGTGGTCTGTACCGCCGAGCGCGGCCTGTGCGGCGGCTTCAATTCGCAGATCGCCCGTCTTGCCCGCGACCACATCCGCCGGCTTCTGGCCGATGGCAAGCAGGTCAAGATCATCTGCGTCGGCAAGAAGGGCTTCGACATCCTGCGCCGCGACTATGCATCGATGATCATCGACCGTGTCGATCTGCGCGAGGTCAAGACGCTCGGCTTCGTCAATGCCGATGCGATCGCCAAGAAGGTCATCCATCTCTTCAACGAGGGCGCCTTCGACATCTGCACGCTGTTCTATTCGCAGTTCAGGTCGGTGATCAGCCAGATCCCGACCGCGCAGCAGATCATCCCGGCCAGCACCGCTTCGGCTCCGGCCGCGGCGGTGGATGGCGGCAGCGCCGTCTATGAATATGAGCCGGAGCCGGGCGAAATCCTCTCCGACCTCATCCCGCGCAACATCTCCGTGCAGGTTTTCCGGGCGCTGCTCGAAAACGCCGCCGGCGAAATGGGCGCCAAGATGAGCGCCATGGACAATGCGACGCGCAACGCCGGCGAGATGATCAACAAGCTATCGATCACCTACAACCGCCAGCGGCAGGCGCAGATCACCAAGGAACTGATCGAAATCATTTCGGGCGCCGAGGCGCTCTAGGCGCGGTCCGCGGGTGACTGTCCCGCGAACCGGACCGCGTGAGAAACAAAGGACGAAAAGGGTAAAGACGATGGCGAAAGCAGCGACCCCCCAGAAGGCAACTCCGAAGGCGGCAGCCCCCAAGGCAGCAGCCCCAGTGAAAGCGGCCAGGGCTCCGGCAGCGGCGGCAAAGGCTGCTCCGGCCAAGGCAGCAGCGGCGCCGGCCAAGGCCGTGGCCGCCAAGACGCAGGCCGTGGCCACGAAAGCCACCGGCGTTGTCGGCAAGGTTCGCCAGGTCATCGGCGCCGTTGTCGACGTGCAGTTCGGCGATCACCTGCCGGCGATCCTGAACGCGCTCGAGACGACCAATGTCGGCAACCGCCTGGTGCTCGAAGTGGCCCAGCATCTGGGTGAAAACACCGTGCGCTGCATTGCCATGGACTCCACCGAAGGCCTGGTGCGCGGCCAGGAAGTGCGCGACACCGGCGCTCCGATCACCGTGCCGGTCGGCCCGGGCATGCTCGGCCGCATCATCAACGTCATCGGCGAGCCGGTCGACGAAGAAGGCCCGGTCGACGCAATCGAAATGCGCTCGATCCATCAGCCGGCTCCGACCTATGTCGAGCAGTCGACGGAAGCCCAGATCCTGATCACCGGCATCAAGGTGCTCGACCTCTTGGCGCCTTACGCCAAGGGCGGCAAGATCGGCCTGTTCGGCGGCGCCGGTGTCGGCAAGACCGTGCTGATCCAGGAGCTGATCAACAACATCGCCAAGGCACATGGCGGCTATTCGGTGTTCGCCGGCGTCGGCGAGCGCACCCGCGAAGGCAACGATCTCTATCACGAGTTCATCGAATCCGGCGTCAACAAGAAGGGGGGCGGCGAAGGCTCCAAGGCAGCGCTGGTGTACGGCCAGATGAACGAGCCGCCGGGCGCGCGCGCCCGTGTCGGCCTGACCGGCCTGACGGTCGCCGAATATTTCCGCGACCAGGGCCAGGACGTGCTGTTCTTCGTCGACAACATCTTCCGCTTCACGCAGGCGGGTTCCGAAGTGTCGGCTCTGCTCGGCCGCATCCCGTCGGCCGTGGGCTACCAGCCGACGCTCGCCACCGACATGGGCGCGCTGCAGGAACGCATCACCACCACCACCAAGGGCTCGATCACCTCGGTGCAGGCGATCTACGTGCCGGCCGACGACTTGACCGATCCGGCGCCGGCGACCTCGTTCGCTCACCTTGACGCGACGACGACGCTCAACCGTTCGATCGCCGAGAAGGGCATCTATCCGGCCGTCGATCCGCTGGACTCGACCTCGCGCATGCTCGACCCGCTGGTCGTCGGCGACGAGCATTATGGCGTCGCCCGCCAGGTGCAGTCGATCCTCCAGCGCTACAAGTCGCTGCAGGACATCATCGCCATCCTGGGCATGGACGAGCTCTCGGAAGAGGACAAGCAGACGGTGGCCCGCGCCCGCAAGATCGAGCGCTTCCTGTCGCAGCCCTTCTTCGTCGCCGAAGTGTTCACCGGCGCGCCGGGCAAGCTGGTCGACCTCGCCGACACCATCAAGGGCTTCAAGGGCCTCTGCAACGGCGACTACGACCACCTGCCGGAAGCCGCCTTCTACATGGTCGGCGGCATCGAGGAAGCGGTCGAGAAGGCACAGCGCCTCGCGGCAGAAGCGGCGTAAATCAAGCGAATAGGGAGTAGTCAGTAGTCAGTAGTGAATAGCAGCTGGGCGAGTCGGATAGTTGTTCTCTTGCCCTACTTCCTACTCACTATTCCCTACTCACTAAATTGACATGGCTGAAGCTTTCAAGTTCGAACTGGTCTCACCGGAGCGCCTGCTGGTTTCCGCCGAGGTCGAATCCGTCGTCATTCCAGGCGCCGAAGGCGAGATGACCGTCATGGCTCATCACGCACCGGTCATGACCACGATCAAGCCGGGTGTCGTCACGGTGAAGAGCGCCTCGGGCAGCGAAGAACGCTATGTCGTGTTCGGCGGCTTCGCCGACATCGTCCCGGCCGGCTGCACGCTGCTGGCGGAATCGGCTGTCGCGGTGAAGGATGTCGACCGCGCCGATCTCGCCCGCCGCATCCAGGAAGCCAGGGAAGATGCTGCCGACGCCAAGGACGACCAGGCGCGCAGCAAGGCCGAACAATTCCTTAGCCAGCTCACCACGCTGGAAGGCGCGATCCTGCCGGCCTGAAACGCGTCGCGGGACAACGGATTGAAAGCGGGGCATTGCCCCGCTTTTTTGTTTGTCGGGACATTATGGCGTGAGAGTTGATGTGGCGGCGGTGCCGGAGTTGCGCGACGTCGGCAGGACAGAGGGGGCGCTGCGCCGCCGACATCAAGGTTCTGTACCGCTCGCGCCTTGCTGTCCTTCGGCTTCTATGCCGAGCGCGGCGAAGGCCAAAGTCGGGCCGTCTCGTCGCAGGTGGACGAGATGGACGGCCACGAGCTCGATCAGCGTCTGGCGCTCGGCGTGATCCCGGGCGAAGCCGGCCATGTCAAACACCGCCGTCACGGTTTCGTTCGCCGGCAGCTGCTGGTCCAAAAGCGCGGTCATCGGCGCATCGAGCGGATCGGTGAAATGGCCTTCCGGCAACGTCTTTCCGCGCGCCGCGCAGGCGGCGATCCAGGCAGCCACCACCAGCGTGAGATGGACCAGCTCGGTGCCGGCTTCGAGGCACTCGACAGCCGAGGCGATAATGCGCTGCGGCAGTTTCTGGCTGCCGTCATTGGCGATCTGCGCCGTACGGTGGGCAAGTGCCGTGTTCGAAAAACGCTCGGCAAGCTCGGCGGTATAGGCTGATGGGTCGAGGCCGGCGTCGTCCGGCAATGTTGTTATGGCCTCTTGCCATAGCGCGTCGACGAACCGCCGGATCGCCGGATCGGCGAAGGCACTGTCGACCGTCGCGTGGCCGCTGAGCAGGCCGAGATAGGCGATGCCCGAATGCGCGCCGTTGAGCAGCCTCAGCTTCATGTCCTCGAAGGGAGCGACATCCCCAACCATGGTGACGCCGAATTTTTCCCAGGCCGGACGGCCCGTCGGGAAATCGTCCTCGATCACCCACTGGCGGAAGGGTTCCGTCATCACGGGCCAGGCGTCCTCAATACCAAGTTCGCCCGCTATCCGCGCCCTGTCGGCGTCGGTCGTGGCTGGCACGATGCGGTCGACCATGCTTGAGGGAAATGCGACGTGACTGGCGATGTGGTCGGCCATTCCGGCATTGCCCGCCGAACTGGCACTGGCATCGCGCAGCGTGGCGAATTCGATCAGCAGCCGGTGCAAGGTGGCGCCGTTGGCCGGCAGGTTATCGCAACAAAGCACGGTAAAGGGCGGGGTGCCAGCGCCCCGCCTCCGGGCGAGCGCTTCGGTCAGAAAACCATGCGCCGTCTTCGGTGTTCGCGGATTGGCCAGGTCGTGGACGATGTCCGCATGCGCTGCGTCCAATCCGCCGCCGGCCGCCCGCAAATAGGCTTTCTCGGTGATCGTCAGCGTCACGATGCGGGTACGCGGATCGGCCAGCACCGCCAGCACCGCTTCCGGGTCTTCCGGCGCCACCAGCAGCGAGCCGATCGAGCCGATGACATGCAGCTTCTCGCCGCCGCTGCCGCGCACAGCCAAGGTGTAGAGCCCGTCCTGCGGCGCCAGCGCGTCGCGCGTTTCCGCGCTGCGCAGCGACACGCCTGATATGCCCCAGTCCGTTTCTCCGGCCGCCAGGCATTCATCGATATAAGCGGCCTGGTGGGCGCGGTGAAAGGCGCCGACGCCCAGATGCACGATGCCCGGCGTGATTGCGCCACGATCATATCGAGGCGCGGCGACCTCGGCCGGCAATGCCTGCGCCATGCGGTTGGAAAGGCGGCGGTCTGTCATCGGTTCGGCACTCATCTCGTGGAACGATTTGCGGGGTAACACTGACGGCGTCCGCCGACAATGCTCAGCTTTGCCTAGGAGTCATCATACAACAATCCAATTTTTGTATGTTGACATTATTTCTGACCGATCCTACCCATGGAGCCGGAGGATGGCCGTGGCACTGACCAATGCGGATTTGCTGTTTTCAGCCGAGGCGCGTCCGCTGTCGATCGCCCGCGCTCTCTATGCCGGCATCAAGGACCTGCCCATCATCAGCCCGCACGGCCATACCGACCCGCGCTGGTATGCGCTGAACGAGCCGTTCCCCGATCCCGCGCAACTGCTCATCGTGCCGGACCACTATATTTTTCGCATGCTGTTCAGTCAGGGCGTGCGGCTGGAGGCTCTCGGCGTGCCGACCCTCGATGGTGCGCCCGTCGAGACCGACGGCAGGGCGATCTGGCGGTTGTTCGCCGAACACTATTACCTCTTTCGTGGCACGCCGACCCGATTGTGGTTCGACCATGTCCTTGCGCATCTGTTCGGCATCGAAGAGCCGTTGAGCGCCGCGACCGCCGACCGCCATTACGACACGATCGCAACGCTGCTGCAGTGGGAGAATTTCCGCCCTCGCGCGCTGTTCGAGCGCTTCAACATCGAGGTCATCGCGACGACCGAAGGCGCGCTCGACGATCTCAAATGGCACCAGATGATCCGCGACAGTGGCTGGGAGGGCCGTGTCGTCACCGCCTATCGGCCAGACGCCGTCGTCGATCCCGATTTTGAAGGCTTTTCGGCCAATCTCGATCGGCTCGGCGAGATCACCGGCTGCAATACCGGGACCTGGGCCGGTTATCTCGACGCACATCGCCAGCGGCGCGCCTTCTTCAAGAGCTTCGGCGCGACTTCGTCGGATCACGGTCATCCGACGGCGGAGACCGCCAATCTTTCCGACGCGGCGGCGCAGGAGCTGTTCAACCGGGTCCGCGCCGGCTCGCAGGATGAGCGCGAGCGAAAATTGTTTCGCGCGCAGATGCTGACCGAGATGGCCAAGATGAGCCGGGACGACGGGCTGGTCATGCAGATCCATCCCGGCTCCATGCGCAATCATTCGGCTTCCGCTTTCCAGAAATTCGGCAGGGACAAGGGTTTCGATATCCCGACCCGGACCGACTATGTCACGGCATTGAAGCCATTACTGGACTGCGTCGGGCTGGAGCGCGACCTGACCGTCATCCTGTTCACGCTGGATGAAACCAGCTACGCGCGCGAACTGGCGCCGCTGGCCGGCGTCTATCCGGCGCTGAAGCTCGGGCCGGCCTGGTGGTTCCACGACAGCCCGGAAGGCATGCGCCGGTTCCGCGAGATGACCACCGAGACCGCCGGCTTCTACAACACGGTCGGCTTCAACGACGACACGCGCGCCTTTCCGTCGATACCGGCCCGCCACGACGTGGCGCGGCGGGTCGACTGTGCGTTCCTGGCGCGTCTCGTCGCCGAGCACAGGCTGCGTGAGGACGAGGCGCATGAACTCGCGAAGGAGCTTGCCTACACGCTTGCCAAGAATGCGTACCGGCTCTGAGCCGGGCGTTTCGATTTTCAAAGGGAGGAAGTCATGTTGCATTTTTCGAAATTGACGGCGGCGACATTCGCCATCGGTTCGCTGCTGATCGGCGCTGCCAACGCCGAAACCGTGCTGCGATCCTCGGATACCCATCCGGACGGCTACCCGACCGTCGAGGCGGTCAAGTACATGGGCGACCTGATCAAGCAGCGCACCGCCGGCCGCTATTCGATCGAGGTCTATCACTCGGCGCAGCTCGGCGAGGAGAAGGACACGATCGAGCAGACCCAGGCCGGCGTCATCGACCTCGACCGTGTCTCGATGGGACCGTTCAACGGCATCGTGCCGGAGACCGCCGTGCCGTCGCTGCCCTACATGTTCCGCTCCGTCGAGCACATGCGCCACGTCATGGACGGCGCTGTCGGCGACCAGATCCTGAAGGCGTTCGAGGCGCATGATCTCGTCGGCCTCGCCTTCTACGATTCCGGTGCTCGGTCCTTCTACAACACCAAGAAGGACATTACCTCGATGGCGGACATGAAAGGGATGAAGTTCCGCGTCATCCAGTCCGATGTGTTCGTCGACATGGTCAACGCGCTTGGCGCCAACGCCACGCCGATGGCCTATGGCGAAGTCTATTCGGCGCTGCAGACCGGCGTCATCGACGGCGCCGAAAACAACTGGCCGAGCTTCGAATCCGCCAAGCACTACGAAGTGGCCAAGCATTACACGATGGACGAACACCAGATCGTGCCGGAAGTGCTGGTCATGTCGAAGGCAAGCTGGGACAAGCTCTCGCCGGAAGACCAGGCGATCGTGCGCCAGGCAGCCAAGGACAGCGTCGTCAAGATGCGCGAACTGTGGGACGCGCAGGAGAAGAAGTCGCGCGGCATCGTCGAGGCCGCGGGCGTCAAGGTCAGCGAGATCGACAAACAGCCGCTGATCGAAGCGATGAAGCCCGTCTACGACAAGTACTTGTCGACGCCCGAATTGAAGGATCTGGCCGCCCGCATACAGGCCGAGAAATGAACGGCAGGGGCAATGGATCGAGCAGCGCGGAGGCGCCCGCGCTGCCTTCGGACATGTCGGCCATGCGAGGATTCTGGCTGGGTGCGGAGCGGGTCCTGTCAGGGCTTGCCAGGCTGGCGCTTTGGATCAGCGGCGCCGGCCTGACGCTGATGACGATCATCATCTTCTGGCAGGTCTTCTCGCGTTATGTGCTGAACCGTTCGCCGAGCTGGACGGAATCCTTCTCGGTTCTGCTGATGGGCTGGTTCATTTTTCTCGGCGCCGCCGTCGGCGTGCGCGAACGCACCCATCTCGGCTTCGACGTGCTGCTCTATGTCCTGCCTGTTTCGGCCAAGGCGGTACTGCGCAGCATTTCCGACCTTGTCGTGCTGGCCTTCGGCGCCGGCATGATCGTCTATGGCGTGCAATTGGCCAGGCTGACCTGGAACACGGTCATGCCGTCACTTGCCCTGCCGGGCGGCGTCAGCTTCCTGCCGGTCATCCTGGGTGGGGCGCTGGTCTGCCTGTTTTCGCTGGAACGGCTGGCCGGGCGCTTTGCCGGCCTGCCCGTCGACGCCGACATTCATGCAACCGGCGAGGAGCCCTGAACCATGGCCCTGATCGTCCTCTTCGGCACCTTCGTGTTCCTGCTGGTCATCGGCACGCCGATCGCCTTCTGCCTCGGCGTTGCCAGCTTTGCCACGATCCTCACGCTTGGCTTGCCGCCGGTCGTGGTGTTCCAGCGGCTGAATTCCGGGGTCAGCGTCTTTTCGCTGATGGCCATCCCGTTCTTCATCTTCGCCGGAGACCTGATGGTGCGCGGTGGTATCGCCGCGCGGCTGGTCGCGCTGGCAGGCTCCCTGGTCGGTCATTTGCGCGGCGGTCTGGGGCAGGTCAACATCGCCGCATCGACCATGTTCGGCGGCATCTCCGGCTCGGCGGTGGCGGATGCGTCGGCGGTCGGCGGCCTGATGATCCCGCAGATGAAGGCGCGCGGCTACGGCGTCGACTATGCCGTCAACATCACCTCGGTCGGGGCCATCATCGCGCTTCTCATTCCACCGTCCCACAACATGATCATCTATTCGATCTCCGCCGGCGGCCGTATCTCGATCGCCGACCTGTTCACGGCTGGCGTGCTGCCGGGTCTGCTGCTGGCGCTGTCGCTGATGACAACGGCCTATTGGGTCGCCAGCCGCCGGGGATATCCGACGGAGCCCTTCGCCGGCTTCGGCCGGGCCCTGCAACTGCTTGTCGCGGCCATTCCCGGGCTCATCCTGATCGCCATCATCTTCGGTGGCGTCAGGTCCGGTGTCTTCACCGCGACCGAGAGTTCCTGCATCGCCATCGTCTACGCCTTCCTGGTGACGCTGATCATCTACCGCTCGATGAGCTGGGGCGACTTCGTCGCGGCGACGACGGCGTCGGTGCGCACCACGGCCATGGTGCTGATGATCATCGGCTGCGCGGCGGCCTTCGGCTGGTTGCTCGCCTATCTCAGGGTACCGGCGGCACTGGTCGCCTTTCTGCAGTCGGTGTCCGACAACAAGCTGGTGATCCTGCTGCTGATCAACGTCGTCCTGCTCATTCTCGGCACCTTCATGGACATGTCGCCGCTGATCATCATCACGACGCCGATCTTCCTGCCTGTCGTCATGGCCTATGGGGTCGATCCCGTGCATTTCGGCGTGATCCTCATCCTCAATCTCGGCATCGGGCTTTGCACGCCACCGGTCGGCGCTGTTCTGTTCGTCAGCTGCGCCATCGGGCGAATTCCGATCTGGACCGCGATGCGCTCGATCTGGCCATTCTACGGCGCCGCCTTCGCCGTGCTGATGCTTGTCACCTACGTGCCGGAAATCTCATTGTGGCTGCCGAGCCTGTTCCATTAGAGCGGTTCGGCGATCGTTGGAATCGTTGAACCGCTCTAACTCTTTGTGTTTACGCAATTCCACGCGGAAAGCCGCTACGCACTTTTCGTGGAATTGCACTAGGAGGTCACCGAGGTGTCCGATACCGCAAACGACCTCAGGGTCGAGAGAAAACCCAAGCTGTCGGAAACCGTCGTGGGGGCGATCCGCAAGCAGTTGCAGGCGGGCGAGATCCTGCCCGGCCACAAGCTGCCGACCGAGGGCCAGCTGACCGAAACCTTCGGCGTCAGCCGAACCGTCATCCGCGAGGCGCTGGCCAAGCTTGCCGCCGACGGTCTGGTCGAGCCGCGGCAGGGCGCCGGGGTGTTCGTCACAGAGCATATTTCGACCATGTTCGGGGCGCTCGCCGCCGACATGGGAGCCAAGGATTCGGTCGCGCTCAACGTGCTCGAGGTGCGGCTGGCGATCGAGATCGAATCGGCTGGGCTCGCTGCCATCCGTCGCAACGCCGCGCAGGAGGCGGCGATCCAGGAAGCCTTCTTCGAGTTCGAGCGGCTGCTGCTCGGCAGCCAGCCGACCGGTCCGGCCGACCTCGCCTTCCATCGCGCCATCGCCAGCGCCACCAACAACCCCTTCTATGTCGAGATGCTCGACGTGCTCGGCCGGCGCGCCATTCCGTGCGACGTGACCTCGCCCTGGTCGACCGAACTGGCGCAGTCCGACAGCTACCAGCGCGGGCTGCAGCGCGAGCATCTGGTGATCCTGAACGCGATCACGGCGGGCGATGCCGAAGCCGCGCGCGAGGCGATGCGCACCCATCTCGGCGCCAGCCAGCAGCGTTACCGCGAGCGGCTGCAGGCGCGGCAGGCCTACTACGCCAGCTCGGTCAAGGCGGCCGCAGGCGAATGATCCACCGAAAGCCAGGACAGAAATGAGCCAGAACCACACCGACTACACATCGCGCTTCGCCATCGACCCGGCGGCGGCGGCCGCCATGGGAACGGATGAGCTGCGCCATAATTTCCATATCGAGGATCTCTTCCAGCCCGGGCGCATCAGCCTGACCTACACGCACTACGACCGCATGATCGTCGGCGGCGCCGTGCCTGCGGCAACGGCACTGCCACTGGAAGCGATCAAGCCGACCGGCACCAAGGGGTTTCTCGACCGGCGCGAATTGATCGCCGTCAACATCGGCGGTGCCGGCACGATCGAAGCCGGCGGCCAGTCCTTCGACCTGCGGGCGCGCGACATGCTCTATCTCGGCATGGGCACCGACACGGTTTCCTTCGCTTCTGCTGATAGGAACGACCCCGCCAAGTTCTATCTGCTCAGCGCCCCGGCGCATCAGGCTCATCCCAGCCGGCTGATCCGCCTCGATGACGCCAAGCGCCTCGATCTCGGCAGCAAGGAGGCCTGCAACGAGCGCTCGATCTTCCAGTTCATTCATGCCGGGGGAACAAAAACCTGCCAGCTCGTCGTCGGCATGACGCAGCTGGCGCCGGGCTCGATCTGGAACACCATGCCATGCCATGTGCATGACCGGCGCATGGAGGCCTACCTCTATTTCGACCTGCCCGAGGCGGCCCGCGTCTTCCACTTCATGGGCGAGCCGGACGAGACACGTCACATCGTCATGCGCAACGAGGAGGCGGTGCTGTCGCCGGGCTGGTCGATCCACTCAGGCGCCGGCACGTCCAATTATGCCTTCATCTGGGCGATGGCCGGCGACAATGTCGACTACACCGATGTCGATCCGGTGGCGATGGACATGCTGCGGTGAGCGACCTCTCCGCCTTCAGCCTGGCCGGCAAGCGCATCCTGGTGACCGGCGCCAACACCGGCATCGGCCAAGGTATTGCCATCTCGGTCGCGCGCGCCGGTGGCGCCGTGATCGGCGTCGGCCGCTCATCGATGGACGACACCGCGAGCAAGGTCGGCGCGGTGGGCGGCCAATTCAAGGCGGTGAGCATCGATCTTGCCGACACGGCAGCAGTCGGACCGATGCTGGACCGCGTCTGGGATCAAAACGGTCCGATTGACGGGCTGGTCAACAATGCCGGCATCATCCGGCGCGCCGATGCCGTCGATCTCGGCGAAGCCGACTGGGACGACGTGATCGACGTCAATTTGAAGTCCGTCTTCCTGCTGTGTCAGTCCTTTGCGCGGCGCCTCCTTGCCGGTGGACGCCAGGGCAAGATCGTCAACATCGCCTCGGTGCTGAGTTTCCAGGGCGGCATCCGCGTCGCGTCCTACACGGCGTCCAAGCATGGCGTGCTCGGCATCACCAGGCTGCTCGCCTGCGAGTGGGGGGCGAAGGGCATCAACGTCAACGGCATAGCGCCGGGCTATATCGACACCAACAACACGCAGGCGCTGCGCGCCGATCCCGACCGCAGCGCGGCCATCCTCGGGCGCATTCCCGCCGGCCGCTGGGGCGAGCCCGGAGACATTGGCGATGCCGCCGTCTTTCTGCTGGCGCCGGCCTCGAACTATATGCATGGCGCGGTGGTGCCGGTGGATGGGGGATGGCTGGCGCGATGAGGAGAAGACGATGACCGAGCCGAAGATTTTCGCGCATGCCGGCCAGGGTGACTGGACGCCGACCCCGGACGGCAATCGCCGGCGGGTTCTCCTCACTACCGACGAACTGATGATGGTCGAATTCGGTTTCGACAAGGGTGGTGTCGGCGCCTTGCACTCGCATCCGCATGTGCAGGCGAGCTATGTCGCCGAAGGCCGTTTTGAGGTGACCATCGGCGGCCGGACCGAAATCGTCGAGACCGGCGGCAGCTTCATCGTGCCGTCCGGCCTGGTGCACGGCGTCAAGGCGCTCGAGGCGGGGCGGCTGGTCGACAGTTTTACGCCGCACCGCGCCGATTTCCTCGCCTGACCGGGTCGCCGACGATTTCTGGGCCAACGGAAAAACCCGCGCCTCCAGGGAAGCGCGGGTTGTTGCCTGGGCGCCAATGGCGCCGCGGTACTCAAAACATCACCGCAGAGTGCGAAAGCTGCCGCATCATGGTGAAGATAGACTTAATGCGCGTCAGGTGATGCGCCTGAGCAGGCCGAAAAGCCGTTCGAACGTCTTGCCGTAGGGCGGCCGCAGAAGGCTCCCTGCGCTCAAGCGCGACTGCAGGAAGACCGGTTTCTCCTTGCTGAAGGTGCGGAAACCCCATTCGCCGTGATAGGCGCCCATGCCGCTGGCGCCGACGCCGCCGAAGGGCTGGTTCTCCTGCACCAGATGCAGCATGCAGTCGTTGATGGTGACGCCGCCGGCGACCGTCTCGCGCAGGATGCGCTGGCGGTTGCCGCCGTCGTTGCCGAACCAGTAGAGCGCCAGCGGCCGGTCGGCCTGGTTCACATAAGCGATCGCGTCGTCGAGCGTGGCGTATTCGACGATCGGCAGCACCGGGCCGAAAATCTCCTCGCGCATCAGCTTCAGGTCCGGGCCTGCGTTGCTGACCAGGGTCGGCGGAAGCTTCCGGCCCGCATTGCCGAGGTCCTCGCCGGCCGGGTTGATCTCGGTGACATCGGCACCCGTGTCGCGCGCTTCTGCGATCATAGCGCGCAGACGCTGGTAATGCCGATCGCTGATGATGGCGGTATAGTCGGGGTTGTCGCGCAGCGAGGGGTAGAGCCGCGCCATGGCGATTGCGAGCTTCGCGGCGACCGTACCTGCTTGTCCCTTCGGCACCAGCAAATAGTCCGGCGCGATGCAGGTCTGCCCGGCATTCAACAGCTTGCCATAGGTGACGCTGGCGACCGCAGTGTCGAGATCGCAGGAGGGGTCGAGGATCGCCGGCGACTTCCCGCCGAGTTCGAGCGTGACCGGGGTCAGGTTGGCGGCGGCGGCGATCGCAACCTGGCGTCCGACCGCCGTCGAACCGGTGAACAGCAGATGATCGAACGGCATCGAGACGAAGGCTTTCCCCGTATCGGCATCGCCGGCGATGACGCTGAGTTCATCCGGGGCGAAATTTTCGCCAGCCAGCCTGGTCAGCAGCCCGGAAAAAGCCGGCGTCAGTTCGGAAGGCTTGACCAGCACGCGGTTGCCGGCGGCAAGCGCGGCCGTAACCGGCGCGACGGCGAGCTGAAAAGGATAATTCCAGGGAGACACGATACCGACGACGCCGAGCGGCTGCGGCACGAGGCGGTTCCTGCCTGGCAGAAACGGCAAGGTGGTGGCAACGCGGCGCTCCCGCATCCAGCCGCCGACATGGGCGAGCGCATGGCGAATGCCGGCGCGCACGACGAACAGTTCGGCCAGGCGGGTCTCATGCGCCGAGCGGCCGCCGAAGTCGGCATCGATCGCAGCGCAGATTTCGGTCTCGTGCCGCTCGGTCAGCGCCAGCAGGCGCCTCAGCCGGTCCTTGCGGACGCCAAGGTCGGGAAAGGGTTGTGCCTTGAAGGCGGCGCGCTGCAGCCGGAACCGCTCGCCCAGCAAATCCTGTCTCACCTGCAGCATCGCGCCCTCCGTGGCGTATCGGCGAGGGCAAGCTTACATCGCAACGCGGCGGAATCCATCAGGGGTGCGTGTGCCGCTGGGGAAGGCGTCGCCGGCGGTGTTGCCGAGGGCATTGAGAGGGCTGTTGTGATGGGATGAGCGGTGAGCTACTCCAAGGCCTCACAAGGAGTTGCCCTTGACCGTCTTCCCCGATCTCTCCCGTACGCGAAAAATCGCTTGCCGCCAGGTGACTGTCTGATGCCGGCTCAGGCGGCGGGCATCAGGGCCGGGGATCCCAAGCGGCGCGTCCTGAAGGAGGTGTTCGGCTTCGACGATTTTCGCCCCGGCCAGGCCGACGTGATGGATACACTGCTTAGCGGGCGCCATGTGCTGGCCGTCATGCCGACGGGCGCGGGCAAATCGCTCTGCTACCAGGTTCCGGCGCTGGTTCTGGGCGGGCTCACCCTCGTCGTCTCGCCGCTGGTGGCTCTGATGCAGGACCAGGTCGCGGCGCTGCGGCTTGCCGGCGTGGCGGCCGATACGATCAATTCCTCGCTCGACCGCGAGGCCAATGTCGCGGCCTGGCGCCGTGTGGCATCTGGCCAGACGCGGCTGCTCTATCTGGCGCCGGAGCGGCTGATGACCGAGCGCATGCTGGACGCCCTTTCCAGGCTCCACGTCAGCCTGATCGCCATCGACGAGGCGCATTGCATCTCGCAATGGGGTCCGGCGTTCCGGCCCGAATATGAGGATCTGTCCCGGTTGCGCGGTATCTTTGCCAATGTGCCGATCATCGCGGTGACGGCGACGGCTGATGAGAGCACGCGTACCGACATCGCCGCCCGCCTGTTCGCCGAGCAGGTCGAAACGCTGGTGCTCGGTTTCGACCGGCCCAACATCAAGCTGGCCATCGCGCCCAAGCAGGACAGCAAGCGCCAGCTGCTCGGCTTCATCGAGCGCCATGCGGGCAAGAGCGGCATCATCTATTGCTTGTCGCGCAAGAAAACGGAAGAGATCGCGGCCTTTCTGAAGCGCAACGGCGTCACCGCGCTCGCTTACCACGCCGGCATGAGCAAGGAGGCGCGTGAAGCCAATCAAAACGCCTTCATGACCTTGTCCGGCGTCGTCATGGTGGCAACCATCGCGTTCGGCATGGGCATCGACAAGCCTGATGTCGCCTTTGTCTTCCACACCGATATGCCGGGCAGCCTGGAAGCCTATTATCAGGAAATCGGCCGTGCCGGCCGCGACGGACGCGAGGCCGAGGCGCATATGCTTTACGGCCTTGGCGACATCCGCATGCGCCGGCTGTTCATCGACGACGAGGATGCCTCGTCAGAGCACAAGAGGCGGTCACACCGCCGGCTCGACACGCTGATCGGCTATTGCGAGACGGCGCAATGCCGCCGCCAGGTGCTGCTCGGCTATTTCGGCGAAGAGGCCCAGGCCTGCGGCAATTGCGACAACTGCCTCGACCAGGCGCCGCGCGCCGATGGCAGTGCCGAAGCGCGGAAGATCCTGGCGGCGGTCGCAGAGAGCGGCGAGCGCTTCGGCGCGGCCCATGTCATCGATATCCTGCTTGGCCACGAGACCGAGAAGGTGCTGGCGAGAGCTCATCAAACACTCAGCAGTTTCGGCACCGGCGCCGCGCACAGAAAGACAGTGTGGCTGTCGCTGGTCCGGCAACTGGTGGCCGGCGGGTTCCTGATGCCGGATCCCGAGGGCCATGGCGGTCTCGCCATCTCCGAAAGCGGCCGCGCGCTCGGCCGTGGCGAGATTGCATTCCAGTATCGCGTCGAGACGCGGGACCCTCTGGCGCGCGGCAGGAAGCGTTCCGGGGAAGGCGCCGCCGCCGGAGCCGAGGGCGTCGATGCTTCGCTGCTGGCGGCGCTCAAGTCGCTGCGGCTACGGCTCGCCAAGGAGCGACAGGTGCCGGCCTATGTGGTGTTTTCCGACCGCACGCTCATCGACATGGCCGACCGCCGCCCGCGCGACCTCGACGCCTTTGCCGAAGTGAATGGCGTGGGAGGGGCCAAGCTCAAGGAGTTCGGCGCGGTTTTCCTGGCCGCGATCGCCGCGCAACAGCCTGATTGAAAGCTTGATGGCGAGCGGTAGGGCTGATCAGGCTGGTCGAATGAGCAGTAAAAGCCAGGTCATCAAAGTTGGGAGCGCAGCCTGCTGGCCAGCCAGTCCGAAATTTTTTCCCGCAGGGGACGCGCTTCCCATTCGGCCAGGGTAACTTGCCGGGACCTCCCAAGGTCCTGGTTGAACAGGTCGATCTGCGTGTTCGCGAAATCCCTGCCGTAGACGTTCAGACTGGCTTCATCGTTCAGCCGCAAGGAGCGTTCGTCCAGATTGGTGGAACCAAAGCTCGTCCAGATGTCGTCAACGATCAGCAGCTTGGGATGATACATGGTGGGTTGAAACTCGTAGATACGCACTCCAGCCCTAAGCAAGTCGCCCCAGAAATAGCGCGAGCCCTTCCGAACCAAAGGCACGTCGGTGAGCGCGTTCGGAACGATCACATCGACAGACACGCCTCGCTTCCTGGCGTCCAGGATCTGCTGGAGGGCGATGTCGTCGGGGACGAAATAGGCCATTCCGATTCGCAGGTGATCCCTCGCGGCGGCTATCGCGGCCAGCATCATCAATTCCATGTTCTCCGAGCCATTTGGCTGCGAAGAAAGTATCAGCTGGGCGCCGAGCGACCCCGCCGGTTCGGGCGGAGGGTAGAACTTCCGACCCTGCAATGTCTCACCGGTCGTCTCCAACCAATTTTCGGCAAAGGCTGCCTGGAAAGCAGGCACGGCGGTCCCTTCGATCCGATAGTGCGTATCGCGCCATTCATCCGGATTGCGGGCGTCTCCCCGCCATTTGTCGGCGATGCCGACGCCGCCCGTAAAGGCCACCCGTCCGTCGACGATGAGCAGTTTGCGATGGGTCCGGTTGTTCACGCGGTCCAACGTATACCAATGGATCGGCCGGTAGCGCTGGAACCTCACGCCGGCTCCTGTCATGATGTGGATCAGGTTTTCGTCGAAAGGCAGGCTGCCGACCCAGTCGACAAGCACGCGGACCTCCACACCTTGCCGCGCCTTGGCCGCCAATGCTCGTGCGAATTCATATCCAACAGCCCCAGACCAATAGATATAGGTTTCAAAATCGATGGTGGACCGGGCCGCGCCGATTGCCCGGAGCATCGAAGGAAAAATCTCGTCGCCGTTCACAAGGGTCTGCACCGCGTTCGCGTTTGACATCTGTCCCAGCGAGTAGCTGCTCATCGACCTCGCGAACTGCGGATCCGATGCGTCGAAGCGATGCGGGACAATCGTCCGCAAAACCCGCGGTTCAGGGGTCAGGTTTATGGCCGCCAACGTGGCCAGACCGGCGACAACCGCAACGGCCACATAGCTTAATCCCTTGAGCAGCGGGCTGAATTTTCGATCCAACCGCGTTGGCTTCGCGCCCCTCAGGAACGCCACGAGACCGGCAGCGCGCATGTTAGTCGCCCTGCTGCTTGCGATCGCGATGTTTCTCGATGTCCTCGGGCTCTTCATCGTCGATGCGGGTGATGGTCGAAGCCGAACTGTTTGATCTCAGCATTTCGTCCAACTTGGCATGAATGGCCTGGGTATCGCGATGTTCAGCCCGCTGAATGAAGAGCGTCATGGCCCAGGTGAGGAGCGTAGCCGCGCCATGCCAGTTCAAGCTTTGCCGGTCGAAAACGATCCAGAAGATCGCATAGGCCAGCAGGACCAGGAATGCTGCCGGACGAGAGGTCCACGTGCCGATCGAGGTGAGCGCGCCGGTAATGGGGTGATTTGCCATCAGCAGGAACTTTCCACGGTAACGCAGGTTCCCGCGAGCGCGTCGGCGAAGGCTGCCGTGCGGCACAGTTGTCTGCAGAAAGCGCCGTCAGGCCCTGACCATCCGTCTGGGTTGGGCGTTGTCTCGAACGGCTGCAGCGTCAGAGGCTGCAATGGGAGCCTTGCGATCGCGGGCCTGTCTCGGAGCGCCGCAGCGTCGGGACGTCGTCAAGCAGGCAGCCCGGCGAGTACTGCGCCAATACCCTTTCCAGACGCGCCAGAAGGACTTTCCTCGACTTTATCTCGTACCCCAACCGCAATGTGCCTCCCATGCTTTTGCGGTTGGTGGTCAACTCCTGCTGGAGGATGCCGATGCGGATGCGTACCTCATCGGCCTGTGCTCGAAGTGCTGCCTTGATTGGCCCTCGACCTTGCATGCTGAACTCGATCTCCCCTGGAAACGGATATCGAACTTGAGGGACATGCTTTGGTTCCTCGGCATCGCTTCTTATTTTCCGACCCGCGACAGCCGGTCGCGTCCCGCCGCACGCATGTCAGCGCCTGTCGGCGATCATTATCGCCGAGGATGGGGACGAACCCGCGAATTGGCGGTAGCCGATGCCGCCGGCATTTTCTATTTGGGGGAATGGCGGAGAGGGAGGGATTCGAACCCCCGATGGGCTTGCACCCATGCCGCATTTCGAGTGCGGTGCATTCGACCACTCTGCCACCTCTCCGCGGTCATGGTCGGCCGTTGCCGGCGCGGCGCACTAGATAACGGCTGAACGGGCAGGTTACAAGGCCAAATCCACCGGAAATTCAGCTTCCTGTCCGGGCCTCGGTCGGAGTGCCACGCTCCGTCCTCGGCAGGAGTCTGGCCCGCATGGCAGGGAACCCGGCCCGTTTGCCTTGACTCCTACGCAACCTTCGGTTAGGGACAGCGCGCAATCGGCGTGGAGGGTTCTTCCACGCCGCTTGTTTTTTGAACCCGCAGACTGACAAAAAGACGGCCGAACCGCCAGAGGCGGTTCATCAAGGCCGACCGAACAGCGAAAGGCAAAAAATGTTCGCAGTCATTAAAACGGGCGGTAAGCAGTATCGCGTTGCCGCCAACGATCTCCTGAAGATCGAAAAAGTCGAAGCCAATGTCGGCGACATCGTCGAGATCGGCCACGTGCTCGCCCATGGCGAGGGCGAGAATGTCACGTTCGGCGCGCCGTTCGTCGATGGCGCCCTGGTGACCGCCGAAGTCGTCGAGCAGGGCAAGAACCGCACGGTCATCGCTTTCAAGAAGCGTCGCCGCCAGAATTCGCGCCGCAAGATCGGCCATCGCCAGCTTTTGACCACCGTGCGGATCTCCGAGATCCTGCTGGGTGGCGCCAAGCCCGCCAAGAAGGCGGCCGTCAAGGCGGAAGCCAAGGCTGAAGTCGCTCCCGAGGCGGCGCCGAAGGAAGCCAAGGCCAAGAAGGACGCCGCCCCCAAGGAAGACGCGAAGGCCGAGGCCGTCGCCGCGCCGCTGTTCAAGGCGCCGAAGGGTGAGCCGGACGACCTGACCGTGATCAAGGGCATCGGCCCGGTCGCCGCCAAGGATCTCGCCGAGCAGGGCATCATCACCTTCGCGCAGCTCGCCAAGCTGACCGAGAAGGACGTTGCCAAGATCGACGAGAACATGCCGTTCAGCGCCGACCAGATCAAGGACTGGCGCGAGCAGGCCAAGGAACTGGCTAAGAAGTAAGGCGAACCGGCGCGAAACGTCGCCGGATCGGGCTTGAAACGGAACGCGAACGCGTTCATAAGACCATTCAAGCGCCCATGGGCGCATCGGAGTTAGTTAGATGGCACACAAGAAAGCTGGCGGCTCGTCGCGCAACGGCCGCGACTCGCATTCCAAGCGTCTGGGCGTGAAGAAGTTCGGCGGCGAAGCCGTCATCCCGGGCAACATCATCATTCGTCAACGCGGCACCACCTGGCATCCCGGCGTCAATGTCGGCATGGGCACGGACCACACCCTTTTCGCGCTCGAAACCGGCGCCGTGACGTTCAACAAAAAAGCCAACGGCCGAACCTACGTATCGGTCAACCCGATTACCAAAGCCGCGGAGTAGCCGGTTCCGCACTAGAACACCGGCGCCCATCTCGGGACCGGTATCTGGAAAAACCAGGAAAAGGATCAGGGGAGATGGGTTTCCATCTCCCCTTTTTCTTGTGCCTGGAGGACTTCAAATGGTTGCCGAAGCGGAAGATTCAGAAGACGAAAGTTACGCGATAGATTGCCCGGTGCTGGTCACCGAGCGGCTGGTGATGCGCGCTCCCGATGAGCGGGATATCGCGCAACTGGTCGAACTTGCCGACAACCGTCACGTTGCCGAGATGCTGGCGCGCATGCCGCACCCCTATGGCGAGGCCGAGGGACGTGCTTTCCTCGCCATGACCAAGGCGCGCCGCGCCGGCATCGCCTATGCGCTGACGCTGGCAGGCACCGACACTTTCGTCGGCTGCGCCGGGCTGAACGCCACCGATCGCGGCCTTGAGCTCGGCTACTGGATCGGCGAACCCCACTGGAAGAAGGGCTACGCGACGGAAGCAGCGCACGCACTGGTCGACCTCGCCTTCCAGAAGACGTCGATCCAGGTGCTGCAGGCCTCGACGAGGGTCATCAATCCGGCTTCACGCCGCGTCATCCACAAATGCGGTTTCCAATATGCCGGCCAGGGCATGCTGAACTCGATCGTTGCCGGCCAGGTGCCGGTCGAGCGTTACCGGCTCGACAGGAAAACCTGGACGAGCCTGCGCAATTGGATCCACTTCTAGGTGCGTCGATGTTCAGGTGGGGCCGGCCTGACCTGAATATCGGCACACCTTGGCGCGTGGGGCGGAACAGGATAAATCAGCTGGGGACCAGACTTGGGCCTAGCCCAGTTCGACCCAGACCGGCCGGTGGTCGGAACCGACTGACTGTCTATCGACCCACAGGCGCTTCAGCGACCGGGCAAGCGACGCGCTGGTGAAGACGTAGTCGATGCGCTTGTGGCGGCTGGCGTTGGTGGGGTCCTTGGGGTCGACCCAGGAGACGAGATCGTCGCCGGCGACATCGAGGCGCAGGGCGGCATCGACGGCGAAGTCGGCGGTCAGCGGCATGCCGAATTCATGGTCCGGCCGGCCGGCCAGTTCGACATATTCGGGCGAGCCGGCCAGCATGTTGAAATCGCCCATGCCGACAAAGGCCTCGGGATGCGGCAGTTCCGGCAGGCCGATCTCGGCGACGCCGGACAGCGCGCCGCCTTCGAGCGCATAGTTCAACAGGCGCTGGCGCAGGAACTGGATCTGGCTGGCGCGTTCGACCGGGCTGCGGTGATCGAGATGGATGGAATAGAAGCGGATGAAACCAAGCGGCGTCTCGATCAGGGCTTCCAGCGCGCCGCGCTGGAAGTTCATCATCTCGAAGCTGCGGCTGCGCGGCAACAACAGGTTGCGCGACAGATGAATGGGCGTTTTCGACAAGACCATGTTGCCGAGCTGGAAGGTCGTGGTGATGGCGCGGCCGTCCTCGATGCGCGAGCCGATATTGGCCTCGAAATTGCTGCCATAGACGGCGAAATAATCGGGCAGCGCCTCGCCGATCTCGGCCACCATGTCGCGGTTGCCGTTCCGGGGATTGTTGCGGGTGACCTCCTGCAGCGCGATTACGTCGGCGCCGCGCACCGCGTCGGCGATGCGCCCGAGATCGTAGCGTCCATCGAGACCGATGCCGTACTGGATGTTGTAGGTTACAAGCTTCATTCCGACGTCTCTCCGGCCAACCCCGCGCGGCCATCGTCACAAAACGGCCTCGCCCTTCGCCGCGCCTTGGTTTAGAGCAAGGCCCAAGGTTTAGAGCAATGCCGCAAGACCAATAAAAGAAACTGCAGTCCCATGAAATTTCTCGATCAAGCCAAGGTCTATGTCCGCTCCGGTGACGGGGGCGCCGGTTCGGTGTCGTTCCGGCGCGAGAAGTTCATCGAGTTCGGTGGACCGGATGGCGGCGATGGCGGCCGCGGCGGCGACGTCTGGCTGGAAGCGGTCGACGGGCTGAACACGCTGATCGACTATCGCTACCAGCAGCACTTCAAGGCCAAGACCGGAGTCCACGGCATGGGCCGCAACATGACCGGCGCCAAGGGCGCCGATGTCACGCTGAAAGTGCCGGCCGGAACGCAGGTCTTCGAAGAGGACAATGAGACGCTGATCTGCGACCTCACCGTCGTCGGCCAGCGCTTTCTCCTGGCCAAGGGCGGCAATGGCGGCTTCGGCAACCAGCACTTCAAGACCTCGACCAACCAGGCGCCGCGCCGCGCCAATCCCGGCCTCCCCGGCGAAGAACTCAACATCTGGCTCAGGCTGAAGCTGATTGCCGATGCCGGTCTGGTCGGGCTGCCCAATGCCGGCAAGTCGACATTCCTTGCCGCCGTCACCGCGGCCAAGCCGAAGATCGCCGACTATCCGTTCACGACCCTGCATCCGGGCCTCGGTGTCGCCCGCATCGATGCGCGCGAATTCGTCATCGCCGACATTCCAGGTCTGATCGAAGGCGCGCATGAGGGCGTCGGCATCGGCGACCGCTTCCTCGGCCATGTCGAGCGCACGCGCGTGCTGCTGCACCTGGTCTCCGCGCAGGAGGAGAATCCGGGCAAGGCCTACAAGACCGTGCGGGCCGAGCTCGAGGCCTATGGCCACGGCTTGACCGACAAGGCCGAGATCCTGGCGCTGAGCCAGGTCGATACGCTCGACGCAGACGCGCGCAAGAAGAAGGTCGCCTCGCTGAAGCGTGCCGCCGGCCGCGCGCCGATGCTGCTGTCGGCGGTCACCGGCGAGGGCGTCGAGGCGGTGCAGCGCGCGTTGATGGCTGTCATCGCGGAGGCGCGCGCGCGGATCGTCGCGCCGGTCGAGTCGCGCTGGGAAAAGTAAAGTCATGCAGCCGCTCAGGAAATACCGGCGCATCACCGTCAAGATCGGCTCGGCATTGCTCGTCGACCGCGCGAGCGGCCTGAAGCGCGACTGGCTGGCCTCGCTCGCCGACGACATCGCGGTGCTTGCCCAGGGAGGAGCCGAAATCCTCGTCGTGTCGTCGGGCGCCATCGCGCTCGGCCGCACCATCCTTGGCCTTGGAAAGCGCGCCCTGAAGCTCGAGGAGAGCCAGGCCGCCGCCGCCGTAGGGCAGATCGCGCTCGCCGGCGCATGGTCGGACGCGCTCGGCAAGGGTGCCTTGAAATCGGGCCAGATCCTTTTGACGCTCGGCGACACCGAGGAGCGCCGGCGTTATCTCAACGCGCGGGCCACCATATCGACGCTGCTCAAGATGAAGGCGGTGCCGGTCATCAACGAGAACGACACGGTGGCGACCTCCGAAATCCGCTATGGCGACAATGACCGGCTGGCGGCCCGCGTCGCCACCATGATGGGCGCGGACCTTCTGGTGCTGCTCTCCGACATTGACGGGCTCTACACCGCGCCGCCAGCGTCGGACCCCGGTGCAAAGTTCATTCCGGTGGTCGACCGCATCACACCAGACATCGAAGCGATGGCGGGAGCCGCCGCGTCCGAGCTGTCGCGCGGCGGCATGCGTACCAAACTCGACGCGGGCAAGATCGCCAATGCTGCGGGCACGGCGATGATCATCACCTCCGGCACAAGGCTGTCGCCGCTGATGGCGATCGAGCGCGGCGAGCGCGCGACGTTCTTCAAGCCCAGCGCCAATCCGGTGAAAGGCTACAAGACCTGGATCGCCGGCCAGCTCGAACCGGCCGGGCGGCTGACCGTCGATGCCGGCGCCATCGGCGCGCTCATTTCGGGCAAGTCGCTGCTGCCGGCCGGCGTCAAGCTGGTCAGCGGCAATTTCTCCCGCGGCGACACGGTTGCGATCCTGTCGCCCGAAGGCCGCGAGATCGCGCGCGGGCTGGTTGCCTACGATGCCGCCGATGCCGTAAGGATCGCAGGCCTGAAGACGGCCGAGATCGAGACGGTGCTCGGTTACGAGGCGCGTTCGGCGATGATCCACCGCGACGATCTCGTCGTAAGTCACGCCGGAAGCGACACAAGCGGAGGATGAGCCATGCTGAAGCTGCATGAAAAATCCGGGGACGACACCGTGGCGCTGATGGCCGATATCGGGCGCCGCGCCCGCGCTGCCGCCCGACCGCTGGCCATCGCCACCGCCGCCGCCAAGAACGCCGCTCTTGTCGCTATGGCCGACGCGATCATTTCCCGCGCGCGGGACATTCTCGACGCCAACGCCATCGATGTCTCGAATGGCCACGAATCCGGGCTTTCCGGCTCTTTCATGGATCGGCTGAAGCTCGATCCGGCACGCATCCGCGCCATGGCGGACGGTATTCGCGAAATCGCTGCCCTGCCCGATCCAGTCGGTGATGTCATCGCCGCGTGGGAGCGGCCGAACGGTCTGCGCATAGAGCGCGTACGTACGCCGCTCGGTGTTGTCGGCGTCATCTATGAAAGCCGGCCGAACGTGACGGCGGATGCCGGCGCTCTCTGCCTCAAGGCCGGCAATCCGGTCATCTTGCGCGGCGGCTCGGATTCACTCAATTCCTCCTCGGCGATCCATGCCTGCCTGGTCGAGGGACTGAAGGCGGCCGGTCTGCCCGGGGATGCCATCCAGCTGGTGCCGACCACCGACCGCGCTGCGGTCGGCGAGATGCTCAAGGGGCTTGGCGGCAATCTCGACGTCATCATTCCGCGCGGCGGCAAAAGCCTGGTCGGGCGGGTGCAGAGCGAGGCGCGGGTGCCGGTCTTCGCCCATCTCGAAGGCATCTGCCATCTCTATATCGACCGCTCCGCCGAGCTCGACATGGCGGTGCGGATCGCCGTCAACGCCAAGATGCGGCGCACCGGCGTCTGCGGTGCCGCCGAAACGCTGCTGGTCGACCGTGCGGTCGCCGCCACCCATCTGGTGCCGGTCCTCGATGCGCTGCGCGCCGCCGGCTGCGAGATCCATGCCGATCAAGAAGTGATGAAAATGTTCTTCGACGCCAAGCCGGCGACCGACGCCGACTGGGTGACCGAATATCTCGACGCGATCATCGCGGTGAAGCTGGTCGACGGGATCGCTGGTGCGATCGATCACATCGAAACCTTCTCCTCGCATCATACCGAGGCGATCGTCGCCGAGGACGCGAAGGCGGTCGAACGGTTCTTCAACGAGATCGATTCGGCGATCCTGCTGCACAACGCCTCGACGCAGTTCGCCGATGGCGGCGAGTTCGGCATGGGTGCCGAGATCGGCATCGCCACCGGCAAGATGCACGCGCGCGGGCCGGTCGGCGTCGAGCAGTTGACCTCGTTCAAATATCGCGTGCGCGGGTCGGGACAGGTGAGGCCTTGAAGCTTTTCGTCGCCAGAGCCTGAAGCGATGCTGGCCTCTTCCGAACCGGCGATACCCTCCAGCTATCTGAAGATGCCGCATGCCGAGAAGGGGCTGGCCGTCGGACTGTTTGGCGGTTCGTTCAACCCGCCGCATGCCGGCCACGCATTGGTCGCCGAAATCGCTTTGCGGCGTCTGGCGCTGGACCAGCTTTGGTGGATGGTGACCCCAGGCAATCCACTGAAGAGCACGCGCGAACTGGCGCCGCTGGGCGAGCGCATCGTGCTTTCCGAGAAGATCGCCAAGAACCCGAAGATCAAGGTCACCGCCTTCGAGGCGGCACACAATGTGCGCTACACCGCCGACACGCTGGCGCTGGTCAAGGCGCGCAATCCCGGCGTCGACTTCGTCTGGATCATGGGCGCCGATTCCCTGAGGGACTTCCATCGCTGGCAGCGCTGGCGCGAGATCGTCATGACCTTTCCGATCGCGGTCATCGACCGCCCGGGCGCGACGCTGTCCTTTCTGTCGTCGGTTGTCGCCAAGACCTTCGATTACGCCCGCATCGACGAAGGCGACGCGCCAAGGCTTGCGCGGATGAAGGCGCCGGCCTGGACCTTCATCCACGGTCCGCGTTCCTTGCTGTCGTCGAGCGCGATCCGGAAGATGGCGAAGGGTTGAGCGTCGTCCGTCCGGCCATGTCGTTTTTACAGCGGCGTCCGCCTGACCCATGGGCGATGCTGACCAGCCATGGCGATTCACAAGAAAACCCATCCCACGATCGATCCCGACCAGGGCAGCACGCCTGCGCCGCTGATCGCGATTGCCAGTGTCATCGTGTCGATGGCGCTGATTGCCATCGGCAACGGGCTGATGTTCGCCTATATCCCCGTCCGGCTCGGCGTCGAAGGGTTCGATCCGGTCTGGGCAGGGCTGATCGTCACCGGCCTGTCGGCCGGCGGCCTCGCCGGCTGTATCCTGACCGGTCCGCTGGTGCGCCGGGTCGGCCACGCCCGCGCCTTCATGGTGCTGTCGGCGCTGATCGCGCTGTCCAATGCCGCCATCGGCGCCGGACCGCACCCGCTGCTGTGGATCGTGGCGCGCGCGCTTTACGGCTTTGCCATATGCGGCCTGTTCATCGTCGCGCAAAGCTGGCTCAACGACGCGCTGCCGAACGCCGTACGGGGCCGGGTGATGGCCGTGTTCTACGTCGCCTACATTGCCGGTCTTGGGGTCGGCTATGCGACGCTTGCCGTGATCGACATCCACACGGCCGCCGCGTCGCTGATCGGCATCGCCTTTACCGCTCTGTCGATCCTGCCTGTCGGCATGACACGCCTTGCCCAGCCGCCGGCGCCGCAGGCGGCTTCGGTGGCTCTGCGCCAAGCCTGGCGGATTTCGCCGGTCGGCGTCGCCGGCATGCTGGCGGTCGGCGGCCTGTCGATGATCATTTCCGGCTTCGCGCCCATCCACGCGACGGCCAAGGGCTACAGCCAGGCCGATGTCGCGCTGCTGCTGTCGGCAATGCCGGTCGGCACGCTGATCCTGCAGATACCGCTCGGCTGGCTCTCCGACCGTACTGATCGGCGCTACGTGCTTGCCGGCGCCGCGGCGCTGGCGGTGGTTGCGAGCGTGCTCGCCATCGCCTTCGACGGCGGTGCGCTGATGGCGCTGGTGGTGATCTACCTGATCTGGGACGGGGCGGCGGAATCCATCTACGCGCTCTCCAGCGCGCATGCCGCCGACCGCGCCAGGAAGGATGAACTGCTGGCGCTGTCGAGCTCGATGCTGTTTGCCTGGTCGCTCGCCGGCTTCATCGTGCCAGGCATTGTCACGGCGCTTTCCGCCGTCTTCGGCACGGCAACCTTCATCTATGTCGGCATCGTCATCGCCTCGGCATTCTGCCTTTTCGTGCTGTGGCGGGTGATCGCGGCGGGCCGCGTTCCGGCGGCCGCCACGGGCAGTTTCGCGCCGATGTCGGCGCAAGCGCCCTTGCCGGTCGAACTCGCCTTCGCGCCGGACGAAGTGATCCGCCACAGGGGCGACTGATTACTGCTTGCGGGCCTCGGGTGGCGGTGCCTGCGGAGGCGGCTGCGGGATCGAGATGCCCTCGCTGTCGAAGGCCTGCTTGGCAAGTTTCGTCATGTCGATCTGGGTGGCGAAATGGTCCGCCGCCGCGGTCCAGTAGCGCAAGGTGAGCGAAACGGTCGTATCGCCGAGCCCGGCCACGAAGGCGATCGGCGCCGGTTCGCGGCGGATGCGCTTCTCGGCACCGGCAATGGCAAGCAATGTCTTCTGGGCGCCGTCTATGTCGTTCCAGGAGCCGATGCTGAGCGTGATGTCTGTGCGGCGCACGCCGTTGCGGGTGAAATTGCGCACCGGCTGGTTCCACAGCGTCGAATTCGGTGCCAATATGTAGATGCCGTCGGCGGTCCTGAGCTTGGTGGCGAAAAGGCCGATTTCCTCGACCGAACCGGCAATGGAACCGACCTCAACGGATTCGCCGATGCGGAATGGCCGCAACGCGAGCAGCATAATGCCTGCGGCGATGTTCTGCAGCGTGCCTTGCAGGGCGAGACCGATGGCGAGGCCGATGGCGCCGATCGCGGCGATGATCGATGCAGTCTGCACGCCGAACTGGCCGAGCACCATGATGACGACGAGGATCAGAATGGCGTAGCGCCCGATCTTGGAAAAGAAATGCCGCAGCGTCGCGTCGAAACCATGGATATGGCCGAGGCCAGCCGAGATCGAGCGCTCGGCAAGGTTGGCAACGATGTAGCCGACCACCAGGAGGATGACGGCGCCGATGGCGGAAAAGGAATAGGAGACGATCAGCGTACTCAACTGCGCGAGGCCGGTCTGGACGGTGAGAAGGGTGTTTTGCGGGTCGATCGGCATGGCGGGATTCCGGTTGGTCGGTCAGCCGGTAACCGCTGTGGAAGGCCTGGGTTCCGATGTTTTTGCGTCACCCGTGGAACAACATTCCACTCGGCGAGTTCGCGTCGATCGGGGCTCCGTCTTGAAACTGCAACGGAACTCTGCCTATCTAAGTGGTGTCACCTGCTTTAAGGGGTGATTTGGTTGTTCTTGCTGCGAAAGGAAATACACTGAGAACAGCACTGCGGAAGAAGGCCGACATCGTGCCTTCGCCGGCCAGGATCAGCGTAGACGACGCCGTGTCCCGTGCCATCAAGACAGTCCTTGCCAGTCTGGAAGACTCCAAGGCCGAAAACATTGTCTCAATCGACATTCAGGGGAAATCGAGCCTCGGCGACTACATGGTCGTTGCGTCGGGCCGATCGCACCGTCATGTCGCGGCTGTCGCCGACCATCTCCTCAAGGCGCTCAAGGATGCCGGCCTCGGCACCGCGCGCGTCGAGGGACTGTCAGGCGCCGACTGGGTCCTGATCGATTCTGGCGATATCATCGTCCATGTCTTCCGCCCCGAAGTCCGCGAATTCTACAATCTCGAAAAGATGTGGCAGGCGCCGGATCTCGAGGAAGAGACCCTCCACTAAGCCGATTGTGTTCGATGCATGTCGTTGCCGTAAACCGGTTCCCCCTGTCGGGTGACATGCATTAGCGGCTATAGAGGCGAGGATGAGGATTTCAGTTCATGCAGTGGGCCGAATGAAAGCCGGCCCCGAGCGGGAGTTAGCCGACCGCTATTTCGAGCGGTTCGCCAAGAGCGGACCCGGCGTGGGGCTCGAATTCGCCGGGATCACCGAGATCGTCGAGGGCCGCGCGCAGAGCGCCACCGAGCGCCAGCGCGACGAAGGTTCGCGGCTGCAGGCACAGCTGCAGCCAGGTACGGCCCTCATCCTGCTCGACGAGCGAGGCAAGAGCCTGTCTTCACAGGATTTCGCCGGCCGTCTGGGACAGTTGCGCGACGGCGGACGCAAGGCGCTGGTCCTCGCCATTGGTGGCGCCGACGGCCACGATCCGTCGCTGCGCGGCCAGGCCGAGCTGGTGATGTCGTTCGGGGCGCTCACCTGGCCGCATCAGCTGGTGCGGGTGATGCTGGGTGAACAACTCTACAGGGTGGCGACGATCCTGTCGGGTCATCCCTACCACAGGTCCTGAAAGCCGCCGGATCGCACCGAATTTGGCCCCAAATGCCGCGCAAGATTCGACGTGGGCCTGTTTTTCCGTTGCATTGCGTTATTGCGAACCCTTTGGGCGACAGGCGCTAACATGGTTGATGATTCGTTAACGAAGGCGCGGATAGAATCGATCGCGAATGTCTGAAGGCTGGAAATCGACGACGGGCCCATCGACGGGGGGCTCCTGGCGCGTGCGCTGCGGTATCGCCGCGGCGGCGGTGCTTCTGTCGCTGCATGCTGTGCGGGCCGAAAACACGCTCGACATGGCGCCCGATCCGGACCAGAGCCGTGCCGAATACGAGCAGGTTTCGAAGGAAATAACGCTGTCGTCCGAACGGCTGGCCAAGCTCGCCGCCGATATCGCCGCGGTCAAGAAGGACCACGCCTCGATCACCGCAGCACTCATCCAGTCGGCGATGACCGAGCAGAAGCTCGGCCAGGACATCGAGGACATCGGCGCCAAGCTGGAAGGGCTGAAGGGCCAGCAACAGAAGATCCGTACTTCGTTGGCGGCGCGACGCGATGTGCTGGCCGAAGTGCTGGGCGCCCTGCAGCGCATGGGGCTCAACCCGCCGCCGGCGATCCTGGTCAAGCCGGAAGATGCGCTGTCGTCGGTGCGCAGCGCCATCCTGCTCGGCGCCGTGGTGCCTGAATTGCGCCAGCAGACCGACAGCCTGCTGGCCGATCTCAAGGAGCAGACCCGGGTGACGGCTTCGATCGAGGCCGAACGGGCGCGGCTGACGGCGGCGGTCGGCGATCAGACGGCGGAGAAGAAGCGGCTCGGAATGCTGCTCGAAGCCAAGCAGAAGCTCGAGACCGACACGAAGGCGCAGATGGCGGCCGAACAGCAGCGTTCCGAGCAATTGGCGGCCAAAGCCAGCAGCCTGAAGGATCTGATCGCCTCGCTCGAAGCGCAGGCGGACAAGAACCGCAGGGCGGCGGATGCCGCGAAGGCAGCCGCCGCTGGCCAGGCCGGCGGCACCGAGCCCGGTGGCGACCAGACGGCATCGCTGCCGGTTCCCGAAGGCAACAGGTTGACCGCCGCGGCGCCTTTCTCGGCACTGCAAGGACAGGTCGCCCTGCCGGTCACCGGCCGCATCAAACGCAGGTTTGGCGCCGACGACGGTAACGGCGCCTTGATGCTTGGGGACATGGTTGCGACACAATCGGGAGCCATCGTTACCGCGCCGGCGGATGGGAATGTGCTTTATGCGGGGCCGTTTCGCTCCTACGGTCAACTCTTGATCCTCAATGCCGGCGACGGTTATCATGTCGTCTTGGCTGGGATGAGCAGAATCAGCGTCGCGACTGGCCAGTCGGTGCTTGCAGGAGAGCCGGTCGGCGCGATGGGAGAAGCCCGGGTGGCAAGCACCTCGGTTTCGAAGAATGGAAATGCCACGCCGGAGCTCTATGTCGAGTTCCGCAAGGATGGAAAACCCGTCGATCCGGCCCCATGGTGGGCGGACCGTTTTTCTGGAAGGACGTGAAATGATGCGGAAACTGTCGCTTCTGTTTGCCGGTGCGCTGATGGGCGCGTCCGCCATGAGCCTTGTCTATGGCGCACCCGGCTCGGCGGCGAACGCTGCGGGGTCGGAGACCTACAAGCAACTGGCGATCTTCGGCGACATCTTCGAGCGGGTGCGGGCGCAGTATGTGACCCCGCCCGACGACAAGTCGCTGGTCGAGAACGCCATTAACGGCATGCTTTCCTCGCTCGACCCGCACTCCTCCTACATGAACGCCGAACAGGCGCAGGACATGCGCGTGCAGACCAAGGGCGAGTTCGGCGGCCTCGGCATCGAGGTCACCATGGAGAACGACCTGGTCAAGGTGATCACGCCGATCGACGATACGCCGGCCGCCAAGGCTGGCGTGCTGGCCGGCGACTATATCGCCAAGATCGACGGCGAGGAGGTTCGCGGCCTGACGCTCAACGACGCGGTCGACAAGATGCGCGGCCTGGTCAACACGCCGATCAAGCTGACCATCCTGCGCCAGGGCGCCGACAAGCCGATCGAGCTGACGGTGGTGCGCGACATCATCAAGGTCAAGGCGGTCAAGTTCCGGGTCGAGAACGATATCGGCTACATGAAGATCACCTCCTTTACCGAGAAGACCTATGACGACCTCGAGAACGCCATCGAGACCATCAAGAAGCAGGTGCCGGACGACAAGCTGAAGGGCTATGTGCTCGACCTGCGCCTCAATCCGGGCGGCCTGCTCGACCAGGCGGTGAGCGTGTCGGACGCCTTCCTCAAGCGCGGCGAGATCGTCTCGACGCGCGGACGCGATCCAAAGGACGTCACCCGCTTCGACGCCAAGCCGAAGCAGACCGACGACATCAACGGCAAGCCGATGATCGTGCTCGTCAATGGCGGCTCGGCCAGCGCTTCGGAAATCGTCGCCGGCGCGCTGCAGGACCTGCGCCGCGTCACGGTGGTCGGCACGCAGTCCTTCGGCAAGGGCTCGGTCCAGACCATCATCCCGCTCGGCGAGAATGGCGCGCTCAGGCTGACGACGGCGCTCTATTACACGCCATCGGGCAAATCGATCCAGGGCAAGGGCATCACGCCCGACATCAAGGTCGACCAGCCCCTGCCGCCCGAACTGCAGGGCAGGGACCTGACGCGCGGCGAATCCGATCTCAAGGGCCATATCAAGGGCGCCGACGAGAGCAAGACCGGCTCGGGCTCCGCGGCCTATGTGCCACCGGATCCGAAGGACGACCTGCAGCTCATCTATGCCGAGCAGCTGCTGCGCGGCCAGAAGACCGATCCGGCCTTCCCGCCCAATCCGGAAAAGGCCGTGCTCAACCAGTAAGGCAACCGGTCTGGCCGGTTGAACGAAGCAATGCAATGCTGCCGGGACCGAAAGGTTCCGGCAGTTTGATTCGGGGGGCAGGACCAGGCCTCCAGATATGGCGCCTAGGCGCCAGGATTGATGAATTCGTGCATGTGTTGCCGAAGGAGGTCACCTTCGGAACCGTGCATCGGGGATAGGGCTTGGCTGATATCGGCAAGGACATCGAACGCCCGCTTGGACAGGCCGTCCGGGCGCCTCGCGGCGCCGGCAAGATCAGCGTCGGTGTGATCGCGGCGAGCGCGATCGTGCTTGCCGTGGTCGGCGTCTCGGCCGCGATCGCGTTCAGGGAAAAGCCGTTTCGAAAGCCGCAGGAAGTCGCCGTCTCGACGCCGAAAGTGACCGCGGCGGCCGAGCCCGCCGCGTCGCCTCCCGCATTGGCCCCGGCGGCGGCGCCAAAGGTGGAGATGCCGGCCAAGACGGGCGGTCCGCAGATCATTCATGTGCAGACCGAAGAAGGCGATGGCCCGCCAAAGGCGGCAATCGTCATTCGCGATCCATCGACCGTCGGCCAGAACCTCAAGATCGCGCATATTCCCGACAAGGCGCTGATCGAAACCAGTGAAACCGGGCCCTTGCCGATGCGCTCCGCCGACGGAAGGCGACCGTTCGACGTCTATGCGCGGCCATGGTCCGGCACGCGTGGCGCGCGTGTGGCGATCATCATCGGCGGGCTCGCGGTTTCACAGACTGGTACCCAGGCGGCGATCGCCAAGCTGCCGGCGGAAGTGACGCTGGCCTTCGCGCCACAGGGCAACAGCATCGGCCGCTGGATGCAGGCTGCAAGGCAGAGCGGCCACGAGGTCGTCATGCAGGTGCCGCTCGAGCCGTTCGACTATCCCAAAGTCAACCCCGGCCGCAACACGCTGACGGTGGCGGCGAGCGCGGAAGAAAACCTGAAGAACCTGCACTGGGCGCTGTCGCGGACGACGAACTATACCGGTGTCATGAACTATATGGGCGCGCGGTTTTCCGCCGACTCCGCGGCGATGGAGCCGTTCATGGCCGAACTTGGCAAAAGGGGCCTCGCCTATATCGACGACGGCTCGTCGGCGCGCAGCTTGGCTCCGGACATGGCGCTGAGGAATGGCGTCCCTTTCGTCGCCGGCGACACGGCGATCGATGCGGTGCAGGATCGCGGCGCCATCCTGAAGAAGCTCGACAGCCTCGAAGCGACCGCGCGTGCCAAAGGCACGGCCGTCGGCATCGGCTCGGCTTTCGACCTGACGGTCGACACGGTCTCGTCATGGGTGGCCGAGGCCAAGAAGCGCGGCATCGAGATCGTGCCGATTTCAGCGGTGGCCGTCGATCCGCAAAAGAGTTAGCCAAGGCCTTCGGAAGGCGACTGGAGAGACTAAGTGATGCCGCAGACAAAAAAAGTCGACCGCGAAACGCTGCCCTACCGACCCTGTGTCGGGCTGATGATCCTCAATGGCGAGGGGCTGGTCTGGGTCGGGCATCGCATTGCCGAACCCGACAGCGAGTTCGCCGGCACGACGCAGCTCTGGCAGATGCCGCAAGGCGGCATCGACAAGGGCGAGGAGCCGTTGCAGGCCGCCGAGCGCGAGCTCTACGAGGAGACCGGCATGCGCAGCGTCTCGCTGTTGGCAGAAGCGCCGGACTGGATCAACTATGACCTGCCGGACCATCTGGTCGGTATCGCCTTCAAGGGGCGGTATCGCGGCCAGACGCAGAAATGGTACGCCTTCCGCTTCCATGGCGATGCCAGCGAGATCCAGATCAATCCGCCGCCGGGCGGCCACACAGCCGAATTCGACAAATGGTCATGGCGGCCGATGCAAGACCTACCCGACCTGATCGTGCCGTTCAAGCGCAAGGTCTATGAAGAGGTGGTGGGCGCGTTCCGTCACCTTGTGCCATAGCTGGACGGGCTCCGGCCGCGGTTCAAACGCCCGCGGTTGCCGCGCCGGTTCGACCGCCTTATTGATTTGATGTCTGTCCGTCACAAGAAGGGCCGCCATGTACGACGCCCCCAAAAGATCACTGTCCGAGGAAGCCGACGCCCCGAGCGAGGCTGCTGCCGGGGCCATCCTCACCATCGATCTTGGCGCGATCCGTGAAAATTACCGGCGACTGAAGGCGCGGCTGGGCGGCGTGCGCTGCGCGGGCGTGGTCAAGGCCGACGGCTACGGTCTGGGTGCGAGCCAAGTGGCATCGACGCTGATGAAAGAAGGCTGCGACATCTTCTTCGTCGCTCTGCTGGCCGAAGGAATCGCGCTCCGCAAGGCGATCGGGGCAGGACCCGAGATCTATGTGCTGAACGGTCTGCCGCCAGGCTCCGAGGGGGAAGCGGTCGCGTCTGGTCTCTGCGCGGTCATCAACAGTGGCGCACAGTTGAGAGCCTGGCGCGCGGCGGCACATCGCGTTGGCCAAAGACTTCCGGCCGCGATCCAGGTCGACAGCGGCATGTCGCGACTTGGCATGGCGCCGCCCGAAGTCGAAGCCATGGCCGGCGACACCGCCGCGTTCGATGGCATCGCCATCAGGTATGTAATGAGCCACCTGGCCTGCGCCGACGAGCCGCACCATCCCGCCAACGAACAGCAGCGGCGGGCCTTCGAGCGGTTGCGTGCCATGCTGCCCGGGGCGCCCGCCTCGCTCGCCAATTCCTCCGGCATCTTTCTGGGACCGTCCTACCATTATGATCTCGCCCGCCCTGGCGCCGCGCTCTACGGCATCAATCCGACGCCTGCCGAACCCAACCCGATGCTGCCCGTGGTGCGGCTGCAGGCCAAGGTGGCGCAGACGCGCGGCGTCGAAAAGGGCACCGGCATCGGCTATGGCCACACCTACCACGCGGAAGGGCCGCTCAGCCTGGCGACGATCTCGTTCGGCTACGCGGATGGCTGGCTGCGCCGGTCCGCGTCGGCCGCCTGGTTCGAGGGCGCGCGCCTGCCCTTCCTCGGACGCGTGTCGATGGATTCGATCATTCTCGACATCTCGGCCTTGCCGCCCGGCAGGCTCCGCGAAGGGGATCTCGTCGAACTGCTCGGCCCTTCACAGAGCGTCGACGATGCCGCCGGCCATGCCGGCACGATCGGCTACGAAATCCTGGCCAGCTTCGGAACGCGGTTTCACCGGCGCTATGTTGGCGGCTGAGCGGTTTGGCCGCGCTTGACAAGCGGACGCCTGTCGGCAAGGTTCGGCGCATGAGCAACCTCGCTTATAGCACAACCTTGTTCAGGGTCTGCCCGATCGCGGGATCGTAGCCCCGGCGCGGCCGCCTTCTGGCGTCCGTCCGTACCGGGGCATCCATACATCCACAAGCGCAAGCCGAACAGCCCTTCGCGGCTGCCGGCCTTTCATCACGCCGCCGCCAGTGCGGCGGCAGGCGCGCATCCGTTCGATGCGCCGATCCCATGAGGTTTGCCATGCAACATGCAAAAGAACTGCGTCCAAACAGCCATATTCTGATCAGCGAAGCCGACCATGACAGGCTGACCGGCCTGGCGAGGGCGTTGCTCGATCGCGCGCCCGAGACGGCCGAGGAGCTGCTTTCGGAAATGGACCGGGCCGTCGTCACGAACGCGGCGGCGATGCCGGCCGGTGTGGTGCGAATGGGCTCGACGGTTATGGTGCGCGGCGAAAGCGGGGACACCCAGCGCATCATGCTGGTCTACCCGGGCGAGGCCGACATAGCCGAGAACCGGATCTCGGTGCTGACGCCGATGGGAACCGCGCTCATCGGCGCGAGCGTTGGGCAGGCGGTTTGCTGGAACGGTCGTGGTGGTCGGGAACTGTCCGTGACCGTCGAAGCCGTCGATACGCCGGCTTCCGGCCCGCAACGAGCTTGATGGCGGAGGCGGTGATGACGAGCACGAATTGCTGCCTGACGACGAAGGACTTTGCCGTTCTCGAAGTCATGCTGGAGCGCCGGCGGGCATTCGCGGATCCGATCGTGCGCATGCTCGAACACAAGCTTTCACGCGCCGATGTCGTGCCGATCGATTCGGTCGGCCCCGACATCGTCACGCTGAACAGCAGGGTAGTGTTCGGCGTCGATACCGGTCCCGCGGAGACGCGAACCCTGGTGCAGCACGAGGTGCGCGGGCCGGTCGGCTCCAGCCTGTCGGTCGCAACGAGGCGCGGGCTCTGCATGCTTGGCATGGTGCAAGGCCAGACTGCAATGGTCGAACACGCCGACGGCCGGCGGGAGTCGATCCTGATCCGGGCCGTGCTTTACCAGCCGGAGGCTGCCCGGCGCACGGTCAGGCAGAAACACCAGGCTGACGCGCAGCGACCGCACGGGCTCAGGCTCGTCTACAGTGCCGCAGCCGATTGGAGGCCTCTTGGCGAGACGGCCGGAATGCGGCAGACAGAAGACGACGACCCCGGTCCCTCGGCGGCGTGAATGGGCAACAGCGCGTGGTCTCGAAGATCGGCATCGATTTTCGCTCGGGATCATGCGCAAATCGAAAAATACGGCTGCGTCCACGGGCGTCCTGAGGACGCTCGGCGCGGCAAGGAGTGAATGATGAAAATCATGGTGCTGGGCAGTGGCGTGATCGGGGTGACCACGGCCTACTATCTCGCCGAGGCCGGCCACGAGGTGACGGTGATCGACCGCCAGAAAGGGCCGGGGCTGGAAACCAGCTTTGCCAATGCCGGCGAGATTTCGCCCGGCTATGCCTCGCCCTGGGCCGGCCCCGGCATCCCGCTCAAGGCGATCAAGTGGCTCTTGATGAAGCATGGTCCGCTGGTGGTGCGGCCGGCCTTCGATCCGCACATGTGGACGTGGCTGGTCAAGATGCTGCGCAACTGCACCGCCGAGCGCTACGCGATCAACAAATCGCGCATGGTGCCGCTGGCGGAATACAGCCGCGACACGCTGAAGGCGCTGCGCGAGGCGACCGGCATCGCCTATGACGAGCGGACGCAGGGCACGCTGCAGCTGTTCCGGACGCAAAAGCAGCTCGACGGCACCGGAGGCGATGTCGAGGTGCTGAAGAAATATGGCGTGCCCTATGAGGTCCTTGATCCCAACGGCTGCATCGCGGCGGAACCGGCGCTGGCGGGGGTGCGTGAAAAATTCGTCGGCGGCCTGAGACTGCCGGGCGACGAGACCGGCGACTGCAAGATGTTCACCGACAGGCTGGCCGAGCTCTGCGTGGCGCGCGGCGTCAAGTTCGAATACGACACGACGATATGGCGCGTCATCCGCAGCCGCAACCGCGTCAACAATATGAGCACCAGCAAGGGCTGGCTGACCGCCGACGCCTATGTGATGGCGCTGGGCAGCTATTCGGCTGGTTTCATGCGCCGGATGAAGCGACCGATCCCGGTCTATCCGGTCAAGGGCTATTCGATCACGGTGCCGATCAAGGACGCCGCCGCCGCGCCCGTGTCGACCGTGATGGACGAAACCTACAAGGTCGCGATCACCCGGCTCGGCGACCGCATTCGCGTCGGCGGCACGGCCGAGATTTCCGGCTTCGACCTCAGGCTGCATGAATCGCGCCGGCGCACGCTCGAACACTCGGTCGGCGACCTGTTTCCGGGAGCCGGCGCGATGCGCGATGCGACGTTCTGGTGCGGGCTGCGGCCGATGACGCCTGACGGACCGCCGTTGATCGGCCGCACGGAGCTGTCCAACCTCTATCTCAACACCGGCCATGGCACGCTCGGCTGGACCATGGCCTGCGGCTCGGCCAAGGTTCTGGCCGACATCATCTCCAACCGGGTGCCCGATATCGACGTGCGTGCCTTGGCCCAGGAGCGTTACCTGAAATAGCCGCCGCGCGTCTCGCGCTTTATTCTTTGCTTATGTCGTTGCCCCGGAACCGGGGCGATATCAGAACGCCTGCCTGACCCACGCCTCGTCGAACAGCAGCCGGTAGGCCCACGGGATCGTCACATTGGTGGCGACCGGGTTCGAGTGGACGAGGTAGTCGTCATAGACCGGCTTCATCCTGGCGTAGAAGGCGGGGTCGAGCACCATCATGCCGTTCTCCGAATCGTGGAAGAAGCTGCGGTTGTTGAGGTTGACCGAGGAGATGGCAACCAGCCTTTCATCGATCATCATGATTTTGGAATGCAGCACCACGTCAGGCGCCTTGAACTCGCGGATATCGATACGGTCGCCATATTTCTCGACGAACAGCTTGTTGAGCGCGGTGAGAAACCTGCCCCCGATATCGCCCTTGAGGTCGATGCGGCCGACAACGTCGATCCTGACGCCGCGGGCGAGCGCCCGGTCAAAAGCCTTGGCGAGGCTCGGCGTCAGATTGAGGTAGGGGTTGACGATCTGGATATGGTGCCGGGCGGCATCGACCAGTTCGACGAAATAGGCCTCCAGCGCATGGTCATCCTCATAGGGCATCGAGATGAAATGCCGGGCATTGCCCCGGGGGCCATCTCCGCGGACCGGGATGGAGAAGGGGCGCGCCAGGTTGGTGTCGGCGTCGCGCAGCCATATCGTCGACAGCTGCGCGGCGAGCGTCTCGACCGTCGCCCGGTCGGCGAACTCGATGTCGAAGTCGCTCCAGTTCGAGTAGTAATTCAGCGAAAACCCGTCGGTCTTGCCGTATTGCTCGAGGTCCGGATAGCGCGACAGATCGATCGGCTGGTGGAACAGGAAACCGTCATGGATGTTGCGGCCGCCGATGATGACGCGCGAGCGCGCGGGGTCCTGCGCCAGCGTGGCCAGCATCTTGACATGATGGACCTTGTGCAGTTGTGAAATCTGCTCGTCGATCGGCGCGCCGTGGTCCGCCCGCCAGCGATATTCCTGCAGCTCCACATTGGGGAATTCGGCGGCCAGCCGGTGCAGCATGGCGTCGTCCTTTTCGCGCTCCAGCACGTCGGTGACTATGATGCGCACCTTGGCGCCAAGCGCTGCATGATGGCGGATCAGCCGTTCGATGACGCGCCCGGAAAAGTCGGCCTTGAATTCCAGCGAGGACAGATAGATCAGCTTCAGCCTTGGCGCCTTCGAGAAATCGAGCGGCAGTTCCGGATCGCCCCTGTCTATTGCCGCATCGGGCAGCGGCGCGCCCATCAGCGCCTCGACCTTGGCGTTGAAGCCGTCGCGCGACTTGCGCAGCAGCCTGGGCTCGCCGATCGGCATGGCGCAGGTCTGCGACAGCCAGCGGCTGGCATAGAAGGCGCGCTCGAGCGCATCGAGGCCGGCACCGCCGGGGACTGGGCAGCGCTGGTAGCGGCTGTCCAAGCTGGCAAGCGCCGGATCCGCGGTTTCTTCGCGCCGGATGGTGAGCGGTGTACCGGTGGGCGCAAGGCTGGAGCGGATCCTCGCCGTGCACCGGTTTAGGCCGTCGCCCGGGAACAGGCTGACCGTGTCGTCCTCGCCGGAGAGGTGAAAGCGGAATGCCGCGCCGGCGGCGATGGTGCGTGAGGCTCCGCCAGCGCGGAGCGCCAACGCGCCGTCGCAATTGCCTTCGATGTCGGCCGGCTGTTTGCCCGCCTGTCGCACGACGATCTCGGTGCTGCGTGCCTGCAAGCCGGAGAAATCGAAAATCCTGGGGGCCGAGGGCCGCGCCGCCGCATCGATATAGAGCGTCTGCCGCGACACCCGCCAGCGGCCGTCGAAATGACCGTCGCCGCTGCCCCCACCGACCGGCGGCAGATGAGCGTTGGCGACTGGTCCGGCCAGGTGCTGGAGCGTCGAATAGGTCGCCTGGAAATCGCGGTTCTGGACATCGAGGCGGTTGCGCCCGAAGGGGCCGGTGCCGTTGGCACGGTCCATGGCGCCGAGCTGGTTGTGGGCGAGCAGTGCCAGGAACCGTCTTTCATAGTCGCTGCCGCCGTCATTGCCGAAGAACTGCTCAGCCGCGACCCGCGACCCGGGCGTGCCAGCCGACAGCGAGGGCCGTGCGCAAGCCTCCTGCCCGGCCGATAGTTCGCAGGCATTGCGGCCCGCACCGCAGCCGGCAAGGGCGGCCAGCCCGAACAGGGCGAGGATGGCCGTGCGGATGTTCACCCCGTCGCCCCGGCCTTCATGACGCTCAACTGCGCCGGGTCGCGGGGCGGCATGAAACCTTGCGGGAAAACCTTGCAGACAGGGATGGCGAAGGTGGCGATTAGCAGGTCCGCCTCGCCGCGCATCTTGCGGGGCGCCGTCATGTCATCGCGGATCGCCCTCGCCGAGGCGACAAGGGCGCCGTCGCAGTCGCAATGGTTGCGGCGGGCGATGTAGCAGGCATCATGGGTTCGGCAAACGGCGTCGAGGCGATCGACAGGCCGGGCCGACAGATCGCCGGTGCGGGTGCCGGGACCGCAGTAATTGCCGATGACGAAAGGCGAGGGACGCGCCATGGCGTAGCGGATCGGTTTCGGCAATTCGGCTTCCGGAACTTTTGTCCATGGGTTGGCGCATGCGGAGACGATCAGCAGCGGCAGGATGGCAAGAACGGCTCGCATGTCTATCCGCGCCAGCTTTATGAAAGATTTCCCCACCCGAGCTGTCCCATGGCCGGCGACCGCACGCCTGATGCCACACTGGTCGGTTTTGTGGCAAGGAAAAGGCGCCGTGCGTGATCCAGGCCCCGCGTTATTGTGATGTCGGCACCCTGCCTTAAGGGCGCGAAACCCGCAGGCATCTGGGCGAAATCAGGTAAACAACCCCCGCTCCCGTTCCACCGCCTTGGTGATGAAGGAGGCAACGATCTGGACGCGGCGCAGCGGTCTCACCGATTCGTGATAGACCAGCCAGTAGGCGCGGCGGATGGGCGCGACCACATCGACGGCGACCAACTCCGGCATCGAGCGGGCGACGAAGGTGTGCAGGATGCCGATGCCGGCGCTCGAGCGCACCGCTTCGGCCTGACCAAGTGCGGAGGAGATGGCAAAGCTGGTCCGCCAATCGGCGCTGAATTCGGCGGCGTAGTCGAGCGACGGGCTGACGATCAGGTCAGGCACATAGCCGATGAGGGTGTGCTGGCCAAGTTCGGCGGCGGTTTTGGGCAGGCCATGCGCGTCGACATAGCCGCGGGAGGCAAACAGCCCGAGCGAGTAGTCGACCAGTTTTCCCGCCACCAGCCGGCCTTCGGTCGGCCGCTCGACGGTTATGGCAATGTCGGCCTCGCGTCGCGACAGGGAGAAGGAGCGCGGCACCGGGACGAGCTGGATGGTGAGTTCGCGGTGCTGGGCGGTGAGTTCGCCCAGCCGCTTGGCCAGGAAAGCGACGCCGAAGCCGTCAGGCGCGCCGATGCGCACGGTTCCGGACACGTCGTCGCCTTCGCCCGATATGGTCGAGCGGGCGGCGATCATGTCGCCCTCCATGCGCTCGGCGATGTCGAGGAAGCGCTCGCCGGCCGGGGTCAGTTCGCTGCCGGTGGTCAGCCGGCGGAAGAGTTTCGTGCGTAACGCGTCTTCAAGGGCCGCGATGCGGCGCGAGACCGTGGCGTGGTTCAGCTCCAACCGCCTGGCGGCGCCAAGGATCTGGCCGGCCCGCGCCACGGCGAGAAAGATGCGGACGTCATCCCAGTTCATGGCGTTCCCCTGATGGAGATCTCGGGCGAGTATTTGCGAGAATTGATGCTCACGCGTCAATCGATATCTATTTTATGCACAACGGTTGCGTTCTCCCTCGCGTTGCCATCGGCCGGCCAAAGGCGGACAATGCGACATCACAACCCAGGGAGAGAAATCATGATCGACTACGGTCATTTCATCGGCGGCAAGCGTGTCGCCGGCACCAGCGGCCGCAAGCAGGACGTCATGCAGCCGATGGACGGCACGGTGCGCGGCACGGTGGCGCTGGCCTCGCAGGCGGAATTGCGCGCGGCGGTCGAGAACGCCAAGGCCGCACAGCCCAAATGGGCCGCGACCAATCCGCAGCGCCGCGTGCGCGTGCTGATGAAGTTCCTCGAACTGGTCGCCCGCGACTATGACGAACTGGCCGAGATCCTTGCGCGCGAACATGGCAAGACCATCGCCGACGCCAAGGGCGACATCCAGCGCGGCCTGGAAGTGGTCGAGGTCTGCATCGGCGCTCCGCACATGATGAAGGGCGAGTTCACCGACGGTGCAGGCCCCGGCATCGATGTCTATTCGATGCGCCAGCCGCTCGGCGTCGTCGCCGGCATCACGCCGTTTAATTTCCCGGCGATGATCCCGCTGTGGAAGATCGCGCCGGCGATCGCCTGCGGCAACGCCTTCATCCTGAAGCCTTCGGAGCGTGATCCGGGTGTGCCGATGCGCATTGCCGAACTGTTCATCGAGGCCGGTCTGCCGGCCGGCATCCTCAATGTCGTCAACGGCGACAAGGATGTCGTCGACGCCATCCTCGACGATCCCGACATCAAGGCCATCGGTTTTGTCGGCTCGACGCCGATCGCGCACTACATCTATTCGCGCGGCACGGCGGCCGGCAAGCGCGTGCAGTGCTTCGGCGGCGCCAAGAACCACATGATCATCATGCCCGACGCCGACATGGACCAGACCGTCGACGCACTGATCGGCGCCGGCTACGGCTCGGCCGGCGAGCGCTGCATGGCTATCTCGGTGGCCGTTCCGGTCGGCAACGACACCGCCAACCGGCTGATGGAAAAGCTGATCCCGCGCGTCGAAAGCCTGAAGGTCGGTCCCTCGACGGATTCGGCAGCGGATTTCGGCCCGCTGGTTACCGCTCAGGCGCTGGAGCGCGTCAAGGGTTACGTCGACACCGGTGTCAAGGAAGGCGCCAAGCTTGTCGTCGACGGCCGCGGCTTCAAGATGCAGGGCTATGAGAACGGCTACTATATGGGTGGTTGCCTTTTCGACAATGTCACGGCCGATATGCGCATCTACAAGGAAGAGATCTTTGGGCCGGTGCTCTCGGTGGTGCGCGCGCCGACCTATGAGAACGCCATCAAACTCGCCAACGATCATGAGATGGGCAATGGCGTCGCCATCTTCACCCGCGATGGCGACGCCGCGCGCGACTTCGCCAGCCGTGTCCAGGTCGGCATGGTCGGCGTCAACGTACCGATCCCGGTGCCGATCGCCTATTACACTTTCGGCGGCTGGAAGGCGTCTTCCTTCGGCGACCTCAACCAGCATGGCCCGGACGCGTTCCGCTTCTACACCAAGACCAAGACGGTTACCTCGCGCTGGCCGTCCGGCATCAAGGACGGCGCCGAGTTCGTTATCCCGACGATGAATTGACCGGACGCTTTTTTATCTGGTCTTCCTCGCTGCAGGGCGGATGAGAAGATCGATTGAACCTGAGGCCTAAGTCCCCGGACTTAGGCCTTTTGTTTTTGCAAACGCTAATGTGATGGAACCGGTGGGGGATTGCGCGACTTAGGGCTGCAATCCTGCCGTGGAGGAGGCGCGGCAGACAACCAGGGCGCCGACGGCGGGCCGGTGGCATTGCATCGTCCGGCGCAAGGAGGTGTCAAATGACACGACGTCTTACGGCGACAATGTTCGTTGCGGCGATGGCGATGTGCTCGTGCGCTGCTCAGGCAAATGCAACTGGGCAATGCGCGCCACGCGCCGATATCGTGAAGGCGCTCGGCGAGAACTTCCACGAAAGCGAAGCCGGGCGCGGCCTGATCAACCCCAATGTGGTCCTCGAGGTCTTCGTATCGGAACAAGGCAGCTGGACGGTCTTGGCTTCCGATACGAAAGGCCAGAGTTGTATCCTGTCGGTTGGCGAAGGCTGGGACAGCCCGACACTCAAGGCGGCCTTGCCGGGCGCCTGAGCGATTTGCCTTCGCGCTCTTGCAACTAGCGCGTGGCGGCGACCTCGGCATGGCCGCGCAGCAGTGCCATCAGTTTCTTGGCGTCCTCGGCGGCGCCTTCCTCATCGCCGTCCAGGATCGAGCGGATCAATGCGACATGGTGCTCGGCGGACTCCGCCAGCCCGGTGTCGGCCTTGTAGCGGAACCAGAAGCGGCGGCTGTGGGTCTGCAGGGGGGCGGCCAGCCGGGCGGCGAACGGGTTGTCGGCGGCCAGCGCCAGCGCCTCGTCGAGCGCCTTGTCGGCCTGGATGAAGGCGAGCACATTGCCTGATATCACTGCTTTCTGCATGGCGAGCGCCGCCTCGTGGAACAGGTCGGCGGCCTCGCGGGTGACGAAGCGTGCGGCCGAACGGGCGAGCACCACCTCGACGCCGCGCCTTGCGTCGAGCACACGCAGCCAGTCGCCGGGGTGCAGTGGCGCGATCGCGATGCCGGCGCGGGGCCTGACGTCTAGCAATCCCTCCCAGGCCAGCCGCTGGATCGCCTCGCGCACCGGCGTGCGGCCGAGCGCCAGCCGCTCGATCAGGGACCCCTCGGTGACAAAACTCGCCGGGGCCAGTTCGAGCGTGACGATCATGTTTTCGAGGACGCGATAGGCCTTGGTCGCCGCGGGCTCCGACACGATGCTTGCTTCCATGGATATCAAAGGCTCTCTCCTGATATATCTAGAATATATCATAACAGATTCCGCATTGACAGCAGCTTTCCTAACAGATATACGGCTGATATATCAGATGGAGAGATAGCTATGTGGACCGGAGTTTTCCCCGCCGTCACGACCAAATTCACCGCCGACGACCGGCTCGATCACGCCGAGATGGAGCGCTGCTTCGGCCTGCAAATGGATGCCGGCTGCGATGGCATCATCGTCTGCGGCTCGCTGGGCGAGGGACCGATGCTGTCGCCTGACGAGAAGATCGAGGTGCTGAAGACCGCGCAGAAGATCGCTGGCAAGAAGCCGGTGCTGCTGACGGTCAACGAGGCCGGCACCCGCGAGGCCGCCAGTATCGCCAAGCGCGCCGCCAAGGAAGGCGCCAATGGCCTGATGGTGGTGCCGAGCCCGATCTACCACACCAACGCGGAAGAGACGGTGGTGGCGCTGCGCGCAGTGGCGGAAGCCGGCGACTTGCCGGTCATGATCTATTCCAACCGCCTCGCCTACCGCGTCGATGTAAGCGTCGACCAGATGGAGGAGCTGGCGTCGGACAAGCGCTTCGTCGCCATCAAGGAATCCTCCGACGACATCCGCCGCTCGACCGAGATCATCAACCGCCTGGGCAGCCGCTACGACCTGTTCACCGGCGTCGACAACCTGGCCTTCGAGGCGCTCTCCGTGGGTGCCATCGGCTGGGTGGCCGGTCTGGTCACCGCCTTCCCGCGCGAGACCGTCGCCATCTACCAGCTTATGAAGCAGGGGCGCCGCGAAGAGGCGCTCGCCATCTACCGCTGGTTCCGGCCGCTGCTCGACCTCGATGTCTCGACCTATCTGGTGCAGAACATCAAGCTTACCGAAGTGTTCGCAATCAACACCAATGACCGCGTGCGCATGCCGCGCATGCCGCTGTCGGGCGAACGCCGCAAGGCTGTCGAGAAGATCATCAAGGATGCGCTGGCGGCGCGGCCGACACTGCCGCAGTTCTAAAGAGGGTGGCGGCAGCCAGATGAGAGGCAGCGCCCAGGTGCAAGGAAAGTCCAAATCGACAGACAAGGGGCGGCGCTCCTCATCCGCCCTGCGGGCACCTTCTCCCCGTGAACGGGGAGAAGGGAGAGACATCGCCATCGTCGGTGGCGGCATCATCGGCATTTGCGCGACTGCCTTCCTTGCCGAGGCGGGACTGGACGTCACGCTCTTCGACCGCACGGGCATCTGCGAGGAGACGAGCTCCGGCAATGCCGCCGCCTTTGCTTTCTCCGACGTGCTGCCGCTGGCGCACAAGGGCATGATCCGGCAGCTGCCAAAATGGCTCGCCGATCCACTCGGCCCGCTCAGCATTCCGCCCGCCTACCTGCCGAAGCTGCTGCCTTGGCTGATCCGGTTCTGGCGCGCCGGCGCGCCTGGAAAATATGAGGCGAGCTTGACGGCGCAGGCCGGCATGATGAAGCTTGCCGAGGCCGAATGGATGGATCTGCTCGATCGTTCCGGCACCCGGCCGATGCTGCGCGAGGACGGTTCGCTCGAACTCTACGAAGGCGAGGCCGAGTTCCGCGCCTCGCTGTCGGGCTGGGCGGCGCGCGAGCGCTTCGGCATCGGCTTCCGCCATGTCGAGGGCGAGAACCTAACGGACCTGCAGCCGGGGCTGTCACCGCGCTTCGTCAAAGGCACTTTCGTGCCTGGATGGAAGACCGTCGCCGATCCAAAACTGCTCGGCAAGGCGGTGTGGGCGTACGCGCAGTCCAAGGGCGCCCGCTTCGAGATGGCCCGCATCGACCGCGTCGCGGCGGATCAGGATGCCGTGACGCTGACGCTGGCCGACGGCACGAGCAGGCAAGCCAGGCGCCTTGTCATCGCGGCGGGCGCCTGGTCGCATCTGCTGGCGCGGCAACTCGGCGATCGCATTCCGCTGGAGACCGAACGCGGCTACAACACGACGCTGCCGACGAGCGCCTTCGACGTGAGGCGACAGTTGATCTTTTCCGGCCATGGCTTCGTCATCACCCCGCTCGAAACCGGCCTGCGTGTCGGCGGTGCCGTGGAACTCGGCGGCATCGAGCGGCCGCCCAATTTCAACAGGTCGAAAGCGCTCTTGCGGAAGGCGCGGGAATTCCTGCCGGGGCTCGATCCCTCGGGCGGGCGCGAATGGATGGGGTTCCGGCCCTCCCTGCCGGATTCGGTGCCCGTCATCGGCAAGGCGGCGCGAAGCCAGTCCGTGATCTACGCTTTCGGCCACGGCCATCTCGGCCTGACGCAGGCCGCGGCAACCGGGCGGTTGATCAGGGAATTCGTTCTGGGGCAGACTTCGTCCGTTGATCTGGCCCCCTTCAGTCCACAACGGTTTTGATTTTCGAGGAGCGACATGGCCAAGAAATCCTTCTTCTGCATCGACGGCCACACCTGCGGCAACCCGGTGCGGCTGGTCGCCGGCGGCGGGCCGCTGCTGCAGGGCTCGACGATGATGGAGCGGCGGGCGCATTTCCTGGCCGAATACGACTGGGTCCGCACCGGCCTGATGTTCGAACCGCGCGGCCATGACGTGATGTCCGGCTCGATCCTCTACCCGCCGACCCGTGAGGATTGCGACATCGCCATCCTGTTCATCGAGACGTCCGGCTGCCTGCCGATGTGCGGTCACGGCACCATCGGTACGGTGACGATGGCGATCGAGCATGGGCTGGTCAAGCCGAAGACGCCGGGTATGCTGCGGCTCGACACGCCCGCCGGCCTGGTCATCGCCGAGTACAAGCAGGTCGGCGAGTATGTCGAGGAGGTGCGCATCACCAATGTGCCGTCCTTCCTTTATGCCGAAGGACTGGCGGTAGAATGCCCGGGGCTCGGCGAGATCACCGTTGATGTCGCCTATGGCGGGAATTTCTACGCCATCGTGGAGCCGCAGGCGAACTATCGTGATATGGCCGACTATTCCGCCGGCGACCTCATCGCCTGGAGCCCGGTGGTGCGGCAGCGGCTCAACGAGAAGTATTCCTTCGTGCATCCGGAGAATCCCGGGATCACCGGGTTGTCGCACATGCTGTGGACCGGCAAGCCGACGGTCGAGGGAGCCGATGCCCGCAATGCCGTCTTCTACGGCGACAAGGCGATCGACCGCTCTCCATGCGGCACCGGCACCTCGGCGCGCATGGCGCAACTCCATGCCAAGGGCAAGCTCAAGGCGGGGGATGCGTTCGTCCATGAATCGATCATCGGCTCGCTGTTCAAGGGCAAGGTTGAAAAGGACGTCACCGTCGCCGGCAAGCCGGCCATCATCCCTTCGATCGGCGGCTGGGCCCGCATGACTGGACTGAACACGATCTTCATCGACGACCGCGATCCGTTCGCGCATGGTTTCGTGGTCAAGTAGGAGAATCCTGACCCTGCGGAAAGGAGTGTGACGAAAAACGAACCGTGTCAGGAACGCAACGATTCCTCTCATCACCTAATTTTGACGGTGATTTCTTCGAAACGGAGCGCATGATGCGGCTCAATCGTCAAAGACATTGCGTTATGCCAATGATAGGGTCCGCGATAGTCCAGGGGCTGGGTGCGAAAAACGGGCGATCGGGAAGACGTGACTTGCAAACACGCGGAGCGGTCAAAAAATCACGTTGCAATCCGGGCTCGAAACTTTACGACTAGGGGAAATACGAAAAGGAATGCGTCTGCATGGGCGACATTCCAGGGGAGCCATGTACACATGCAGTACTTTGTCCAGCAGCTTATCAACGGGCTGACGCTGGGATCGATCTATGGGCTGATCGCGATCGGCTACACGATGGTCTACGGCATCATCGGCATGATCAATTTCGCCCATGGCGACATCTTCATGGTGGGCGCTTTCACGGCGCTGATCGTCTTCCTCATCCTCGGCGCGCTGTTTTATTCGGTGCCCGTGGTCATCGCGCTGCTGGTCATGATGATCGTGGCGATGCTGCTCACCAGCCTCTACAATTGGACGATCGAGAAAGTGGCCTACCGGCCGCTGCGCGGTTCGTTCCGGCTGGCGCCGCTGATCACCGCCATCGGCATGTCGATCGCGCTGTCGAACTTCGTCCAGGTGACGCAAGGCCCGCGCAACAAGCCGATCCCGCCGATGGTCAGCCAAGTCTACAACATCAACGGCGTCAGCGTTTCGCTGAAGCAGATCATCATCGTCATCGTCACGGCTTTGCTGTTGGCGCTGTTCTGGTACCTGGTCAACAAGACCTCGCTTGGCCGGGCGCAACGCGCTTGCGAGCAGGACCGCAAGATGGCCGCACTGCTGGGCATCGACGTCGACCGCACCATCTCGATCACCTTCATCATGGGCGCCGCTCTTGCCGCCGTCGCCGGCACGCTGTTCCTGATGTACTACGGCGTCATCGCCTTCTCGGACGGCTTTACCCCCGGGGTCAAAGCATTCACGGCGGCGGTTCTTGGCGGCATCGGCTCATTGCCAGGTGCGGTGCTGGGCGGCCTCCTGATCGGCTTCATCGAGAGCATGTGGTCGGCCTATTTCTCGATCGACTACAAGGACGTCGCCGCGTTCTCGATCCTGGCAATCGTGCTGATCTTCCTGCCTTCCGGCATATTGGGCCGGCCAGAAGTCGAAAAGGTCTGAGACCATGGCCGTGACCGTATCTCCAGAGCGCGACACCGTCGCCAGCCCCATGCAGCGCGCGCTGCGCGAGGGCTTCTATGCCGGCGCCATCTCGCTTGGCCTGTTCGTGCTGTTCATCGGCCTCAAGACAGACCAGAACATCTCCAATGAACTGGTCCTGGTGAAGCGCTGGGGCCTCTTGGCCGCCGTGGTGATCGCCACGGCTATCGGCCGTTTCCTTTATGTCGCCTATGGTCAACCCTTCATGGCCAACCAGAAGATCGCCGATGTCGCCACCGGCCTGTTGCCGGCCAGTGCGGCGTCGCGCTTCTTCCTGTTGCCGGCGTTTGTCGTGGCGATCATCGCGGTGGTGCTGCTGTTCGTGTTCAACGGCTCGCTTCCCGGATGGATAGGAGCAGAGGCGGCCGGCTATCTGCAGTTCCTGCGCGCGCTCGCAATCATCTATGCGCTGGCCTGCGTGATCTACTATTACCGCGGCTTCATCCACGCCAACTTCACCAAGCTCGGCATTGCCGCGCTGGTGCTCTATCCGATCCTTGTCATCGTCGTGCTGTCGCTGATGTCGTGGTCGGTCGCCACCGGATTGCAGGGCTCGCTGAAATGGGTCGACAATTTCGGCATCCAGATCCTGATCTACGTGATGCTGGCCTGGGGGCTGAACATCGTCGTCGGCCTCGCCGGCCTGCTCGATCTGGGCTACGTCGCCTTCTACGCCGTCGGGGCCTACGCCTATGCGCTGCTTGGCACAACCTACGGCCTGTCGTTCTGGATACTGCTTCCGGCGGCCGGCGCCATGGCCGCCTTCTGGGGCGTGCTGCTCGGCTTTCCGGTGCTGCGCCTGCGCGGCGATTACCTGGCGATCGTTACCCTTGCCTTCGGGGAGATCATCCGCCTGGTGCTGATCAACTGGCGCGATGTGACCAACGGTTCGGCCGGTATCTCCGGCATCCCGAAAGTCACCTTTTTCGGCTTGATGACCTTCAACGTCTCGGACCCCAACTACATCGCCAAGGTCCTGCACCTCGCGACCTCGAGCGCCTACTACAAGATCTTCCTCTATTACCTGATCCTGGCGCTTTGCATGCTCACCGCCTTCGTCACCATCAGGCTGAGGCGCATGCCCGTCGGGCGTGCCTGGGAAGCGCTGCGCGAGGACGAGATCGCCTGCCGCTCGCTCGGCATCAACACCACCACGACCAAGCTGACGGCCTTTGCCACCGGTGCCATGTTCGGCGGTTTTGCCGGGGCATTCTTCGCCGCGCGGCAAGGCTTCGTCAGCCCGGAATCCTTCGTCTTCCTGGAATCGGCCATCATCCTGGCCATCGTCGTCCTTGGCGGCATGGGGTCGCTGGTCGGCATCGCCGTCGCCGCGATGGTGATGATCGGCGGCACCGAGGCGCTGCGCGAGCTCGACTTCCTCAAACAGGTCTTCGGGCAAGATTTCACCCCCGAACTCTACCGCATGCTTCTGTTCGGCATGGCCATGGTCATAGTCATGCTGTGGAAGCCGCGGGGCTTTGTCGGCAGTCGTGAACCGACAGCCTTCCTCAAGGAGCGAAGGGCTGTCTCAAGCTCCTTCACCAAGGAGGGTCACGGCTGATGAATGCGAACGCACAAGTGAACGACGCCATCCTGCAGGTCGATCATCTGTCGATGAAGTTCGGCGGTCTGGTCGCCATCGGCGACCTGTCCTTCACCGCCAGGCGCGGCGAAATCACCGCGCTGATCGGCCCCAACGGCGCCGGCAAGACCACCGTGTTCAATTGCATCACCGGCTTCTACAAGCCGTCGGAAGGCATGATCACGCTCAACCGGGCCGATGGCTCCAGCTACCTGCTGGAACGGCTGCCCAACCATGAGATCCCGGCGCGCGCCAAGGTGGCGCGCACCTTCCAGAACATCCGCCTGTTCTCGGGCATGACGCTGCTGGAGAACCTGCTCGTCGCCCAGCACAACAAGCTGATGAAGGCGTCCGGGTATACGATCCTGGGCCTGTTCGGCTTCAGCGGCTACCGCAAGGCCTCGGCCGAATCGGTGGAGCTTGCCAAGCACTGGCTGGAAAAGGCCGATCTCGTCGATCGCGCCGACGATCCGGCCGGCGACTTGCCCTACGGCGCACAGCGGCGGCTCGAGATCGCGCGCGCCATGTGCACCGGTCCCGAGCTTCTGTGCCTCGACGAACCGGCGGCCGGTCTCAACCCGAAGGAATCGGCGGCTCTCAACGAACTGCTGATGGGGATCAAGCACACGACAGGCACCTCGATCCTCCTGATCGAGCACGACATGTCGGTGGTCATGCAGATCTCCGACCATGTCGTGGTGCTGGAATATGGCCGCAAGATCTCCGACGGCAATCCGCAGTCGGTGCGCACCGACCCGCGCGTCATCGCTGCCTATCTTGGCGTCGACGACGAGGAGGTGGAGACCGTACTTACCGAAGTCGGCGACGAGGACGTCATCGAACAGCTCGACATCGGCCCCGATTCCGCGCATGGCCCGGGGACATCGTCGTCGTATCTGGCCGGGCCGGTGAGCGACACCGTCGGCCATAGCCAAGGCGAACGCGTAACCGTGTCGAAAGGCGCCTCGAAGGCAGCGCAGGTCGATGCCCGCGCTGCCAGCGTGCCTGTTGCCCCGAGACCGGCGCCGGCCAAGCCCGCCGCGAAGAAAGCGGCACCACGGAAAACGGCCGCCAAGGCGCCCGCCGCGAAGGCCGAAGGCGTTTCGAACCGCCTCGCTGCCCCCCGTGGCGGCAAGGCCGACAATCTGACCCGCATCAAGGGCATCGGCACGGTCAACGAGAAGAAGCTCAACGAACACGGCATCTTCCACTTCGACCAGATCGGCGCCTGGAAGAAGGCAGACGTCGAGGCGGTCGAGGCCTACCTGGCCTTTGACGGACGCATCGCGCGCGAGGAGTGGGTCAAGCAGGCCAAGCTGCTCGGCCAAGGCAAGGATACGGAATTCTCGCGCCGCGTCGATGCAGGCAAGGTGGCGACCAGCCATGTGTCCGGCAAAGCCAAGGCGAGCACAGCCAAGCCCGTTCAGGGCAAGCGTGGAGGGGGCAAGTGATGGCCACGACAACGCTGCTCGATATCAAGGGCGTGGAGACTTATTACGGCAACATCCGTGCGCTGAACGGCGTCAATGTCAGCGTCAAGCAAGGTGAGATCGTGGCGCTGATCGGCGCCAACGGCGCCGGCAAGTCGACGCTGATGATGACCATCTTCGGGGCTCCACGCGCCCGCACGGGCACCATCACCTTCAACGGGACCGATATCACCCAATTGCCGACACACGAAATCGCGCGCATGCGCATTGCCCAGTCACCGGAGGGCCGGCGCATCTTTCCGCGCATGACGGTGATGGAAAACCTGCAGATGGGCGCCAGCCTCGACAACCTCAAATATTATGGCGAGGACGTCGAGAAGGTGTTCACGCTGTTCCCCAGGCTGAAGGAGCGCATCGCCCAGCGTGGCGGTACGCTGTCGGGCGGCGAGCAGCAGATGCTGTCGATCGGACGCGCACTGATGGCGCGGCCGAAACTGCTTCTGCTCGACGAGCCGTCGCTGGGCCTGGCGCCGCTGATCGTCAAGCAGATCTTCGATGCCATTCGTGAGTTGAACCGCACCCAAGGGCTGACCGTATTCCTGGTCGAGCAGAACGCGTTCGGCGCGCTCAAGCTCGCCACGCGCGGTTATGTCATGGTCAACGGCAATGTGACGATGAGCGGCACCGGCAAGGAGCTGCTCGCCAATCCGGAAGTGCGCGCCGCCTATCTCGAAGGCGGACATCACTGAGTTCAGGAGACTTCCCATGCAAGGCATTCTCTACGAGGAACCGTCGATCTGGCAGTTCTTCTTCGTCACCTGCCTGCTCGGCGGATGGGCGGCCTGGATGACCGGCAAGGCCAGTGCCCAGACATGGCGCAGCTTCATCCAGCTGTTTGCCTATCTGCTCGGGCTCGGCATCGGAATCCGCTTCATCCATCACGCGCTGTTCGACGGCACGATGTTCTCGCTGCATTACTATATCGTCGACATCATCGTGCTGATGATACTGGGCTTCGTCGGCTATCAATACACACGAACCAACCAGATGGTCACACAGTATAATTGGCTCTACGAAAGAGCTTCAATCTTGAGCTGGAAACCGAAAGGTTGACGTTCATCATTAACGCCGCGTCAGGGATGAATCGGCGTGACAAGTGCCTGAAAATCGGCAAACTATGCTTTCTGCGATAAGGGTGGGCATCGCATGAAAGCTTCATCCACGCCCACTCCGTTAATGGGAGCGTTTAAATGAAAAAGTCACTTTTGTCCGCCGTGGCCCTGACCGCGCTCGTCGCGTTCGGCGGCAACGCGTGGGCTGATGTAATGTTCGCCGTCGCCGGGCCGATCACCGGTCCGAACGCGGCCTTCGGCGCACAGCTGCAGAAGGGCGCCGAAGCGGCGGTCGCCGAGATCAATGCCAAGGGCGGCATCAATGGCGAGCAGATCAAGCTCGAAGTCGGCGACGATGTCTCCGATCCGAAGCAGGGCATCTCGGTCGCCAACAAGTTCGTCGGCGACGGCGTCAAGTTCGTGATCGGCCACTTCAACTCGGGCGTGTCGATCCCGGCCTCCGAAGTGTACGCCGAAAACAACATCGTCGAAATCACGCCGGCCGCAACCAACCCGAAGTTTACCGAGCGCGGCTTGTGGAATGTGTTCCGTACCTGCGGACGCGACGACCAGCAGGGCAGCATCGCTGGCGCCTATATCGCCGCGAACTTCAAGGATGCCAAAGTCGCCGTGATCCATGACAAGACCCCTTATGGCCAGGGCCTCGCGGACGAAACCAAGAAGGCGATGAACGCCGCCGGCATCAAGGAAGTGATGTATGAAGGCGTCAATGTCGGCGACAAGGACTTCTCGGCGCTGATCGCCAAGATGAAGGAAGCCGGCGTCACCCTGATCTACTGGGGAGGCCTGCACACCGAAGCCGGCCTGATCATCCGTCAGTCGGCGGACCAGGGCCTCAAGGCCCCGATGATGTCGGGTGACGGCATCGTGACGGACGAACTCGCCGCCATCGCGGGCGACGCTGTCGCCGGCACCCTCAACACGTTCGGCCCCGACCCGCGCCTGATCCCAGCCAATAAGGAACTCGTCGAGAAGTTCCGCGCGCAGGGTTTCGAGCCGGAAGCCTACACGCTCTACGCCTATGCCGCCGTGCAGGTGGTCGCCGAGGCGGCCGCTGCCGCCAAGACGAACGATCCGCAGGCCGTCGCCAAGGCGATGCATGAAAGCGGACCGTTCCCGACCGTTCTGGGCGATCTCGCCTATGACGCCAAGGGCGATCCGAAGCTGCCAGGCTACATCATGTACGAATGGAAGAAGAAGGACGACGGGAAGTATTCCTGGTTCCCGAAGTCGTAATTCATTCGGATCCGAAACCAACGATGCCCGGCGCCTCGCGCCGGGCATTTTCTTTTGATGCGCGGCGGCAGCCGGGTTACGTCACGGCGAGCCTTCCTTACGAAGATCGCATCCAGGATCGAAATTGTCGCCATTGTTCCGTCCGTTCGAACCGATGCGTGCGAGTGTTGGGCCGGATAATCGATCTAAATCGGTTTAAATCAGCGTCGATTTTGTTTGCACTGCAGCATTTTCGCGCTAATCATTGCCCCGATTTCCCGTTCCTTCCGCTGCTGGAGCCCAGTCCTTGGCCATCACGAAGATCCTCGTCGCCAACCGGTCAGAAATCGCCATCCGCGTCTTTCGCGCGGCCAACGAGCTGGGCCTCAAAACCGTGGCGATCTGGGCCGAGGAAGACAAATACTCGCTGCACCGCTTCAAGGCCGATGAGAGCTACCAGGTCGGGCGCGGCCCGCATCTCGGCAAGGACATGGGTCCGATCGAGAGCTATCTGTCGATCGAGGAGGTGATCCGCGTCGCCAGACTTTCAGGCGCCGATGCCATCCACCCCGGCTACGGGCTGCTGTCGGAAAGCCCCGAATTCGCCGAGGCCTGCGCGCAAGCAGGCATCACCTTCATCGGTCCCAAGCCCGACACGATGCGCCGGCTGGGCAACAAGGTCGCGGCGCGCAATCTGGCCATCGAGGTCGGCGTGCCCGTGGTGCCGGCGACCGATCCGTTGCCGGACGATATGGAGGCGGTCAAGGAACTCGCGAAGACGGTCGGTTATCCGGTCATGCTGAAAGCCTCGTGGGGTGGCGGTGGCCGCGGCATGCGCGCCATCCGCTCCGAGGCCGACCTCGCCCGCGAGGTCATGGAAGGCAAGCGCGAGGCGAAGGCCGCCTTCGGCAAGGACGAGGTCTATCTCGAAAAGCTGATCGAGCGCGCCCGCCACGTCGAGGTGCAGGTGCTTGGCGACACGCACGGCAATGCAGTCCACCTGTTCGAGCGCGACTGCTCGATCCAGCGCCGCAACCAAAAGGTCGTCGAGCGCGCGCCGGCGCCCTATCTTAACGAGGACCTGCGCCAGGAGCTTTGCGGCTATGCGCTGAAGATCGCGCGCGAGACCAGCTATATCGGCGCTGGCACCGTCGAATTCCTGCAGGACGCGGATACCGGCAAGTTCTACTTCATCGAGGTCAATCCGCGCATCCAGGTCGAGCACACCGTCACCGAGATGGTGACCGGCATCGACATCGTGAAGGCGCAGATCCACATCCTCGACGGTTTCGCCATCGGCACGCCGGAATCGGGTGTGCCGGCGCAGAGGGATATCCGGCTGAACGGCCATGCCTTGCAGTGCCGCATCACCACGGAAGATCCCGAACACAATTTCATTCCGGACTACGGCCGCATCACCGCCTATCGCGGCGCCACCGGCTTCGGCATCCGCCTCGATGGCGGCACGGCCTATTCCGGCGCGGTCATCACCCGCTTCTACGATCCGCTGCTGGAGAAGGTCACGGCGTGGGCGCCGACGCCGGCCGAGACGATCGCCCGCATGAACCGCGCTCTGCGCGAGTTCCGCATCCGCGGCGTCGCCACCAACCTCACCTTCCTCGAAGCGATCATCAATCACCCGAGCTTCGCCGACAATTCCTATACGACCAGGTTCATCGACACGACGCCGGAGCTGTTCCAGCAGGTCAAGCGCCAAGACCGTGCCACCAAGCTGCTCAACTACCTGGCCGACGTCAGCGTCAACGGCCATCCCGAGACGCGCGGCCGGCCGACGCCAAAGGCCGACGCGGCGCCGCCCGTGGTGCCCTATCTCAACGGCAATGTGCCGAGCGGCAGCAAGCAGAAGCTCGACGTGCTCGGGCCGGAAAAGTTCGCCGCCTGGATGCGCGAGCAAAAGGAAGTGCTGGTCACCGACACGACGATGCGCGACGGCCACCAGTCGCTGCTCGCCACCCGTGTGCGCACGCATGACATTGCCGGCATCGCCGGCACCTATGCGCGCGCCTTGCCGCAGTTGCTGTCGCTCGAATGCTGGGGTGGGGCCACTTTCGACGTCGCCATGCGCTTCCTCACCGAGGATCCATGGGAGCGGCTGTCGCTGGTGCGGGAAGCCGCCCCCAACCTGTTGCTGCAGATGCTGCTGCGCGGCGCCAACGGTGTTGGCTATACCAATTATCCCGACAATGTCGTGCAGCATTTCGTCAAGCAGGCGGCGTCGGGCGGCGTCGACCTGTTCCGCGTCTTCGACTGCCTGAACTGGGTCGAGAACATGCGCGTCGCCATGGACGCGGTCGGCGCCGAGGGCAAGCTGATCGAAGCGGCGATGTGCTATACCGGCGACATCCTCGATCCGGCGAGGGCCAAGTACGACCTGAAATACTATGTCGGGCTCGCCAGGGAATTGCAGGCCGCCGGCGCCCATATCATCGCCGTCAAGGACATGGCCGGCCTGTTGAAGCCGAGTGCTGCCCGCGTGCTGTTCAAGGCGCTGCGCGAGGCGACCGACCTGCCGATCCATTTTCACACCCACGACACATCGGGTCTGTCGGCGGCAACCGTGCTGGCGGCCGTGGAAAGCGGTGTCGACGCCATCGACGCGGCGATGGACGCCTTCTCCGGCAACACCTCGCAGCCGTGCCTGGGTTCAATCGTCGAAGCGCTGAAAGGCACCGAGCGCGATCCAGGCCTCGACCCGCAATGGATCCGAAAGATCTCGTTCTACTGGGAAGCCGTTCGCAATCAGTACGCTGCTTTCGAGAGCGACCTGAAAGGCCCGGCTTCCGAGGTCTACCTGCACGAAATGCCGGGGGGGCAGTTCACCAATTTGAAGGAACAGGCGCGTTCGCTGGGGCTGGAGACACGCTGGCACGAGGTGGCGCAGACCTATCACGACGTCAACCTGATGTTCGGCGACATCGTCAAGGTGACGCCGTCCTCCAAGGTCGTGGGCGACATGGCGCTGATGATGGTGAGCCAGGATCTGACCGTTGCCGATGTCGAGAACCCGGCCCGCGACATCGCCTTCCCGGACTCGGTGGTTTCGATGCTGCGCGGCGATCTTGGCCAATCCCCTGGCGGCTGGCCGCAGGCGTTGCAGAAGAAGGCACTCAAGGGCGACAAGCCGATCACGGCGCGGCCCGGCTCATTGCTCAAGCCGGCCGACCTCGAGAAGAGCCGCAAGGAGATCGAGGACAAGCTCGAGCGCAAGCTGTCGGAATACGAGTTCGCCTCGTGGCTGATGTATCCGAAGGTGTTTTCCGACTTCGTCGCCGCGCAGGAGACCTACGGCCCGGTCAGCGTTCTGCCGACGCCGACCTATTTCTACGGCATGAAATCGGAAGACGAGATTTTCGTCGATATCGAAAGGGGCAAGACCTTGGTCGTGCGCTGCCAGGCGTTCGGCGATGTCGACGACAAGGGCATGGTCACGGTGTTCTTCGAGCTCAACGGCCAGCCGCGGCGCGTGAAGGTACCCGATCGCGCACATGGCGCGTCGGCGGCCAAGGCGCGTCGCAAGGCGGAGCCCGGCAACGAGGCGCATGTCGGGGCGCCGATGCCGGGTGTGGTCTCCGCACTTTCGGTCGCCGCCGGCCAGGCGGTCAAGGCCGGCGACGTGCTGCTCTCCATCGAAGCGATGAAGATGGAGACGGCGCTGCACGCCGAGCGCGACGGGACGGTCGCCGAGGTGCTGGTGAAGGCCGGCGACCAGATCGATGCGAAGGATCTCCTGATCGCCTTCAACTGAGAGCTCGCAAGGAACGGGCAGGCTGTCGGCTCATGACGGCAGGCCTTGGCGAGCTGTTCGATAACGGCTTGACCCGCCGGCTCCGGTCGGGCATCGAACCGCTGAAATTCGTCGCGGCACGTTCCCCGAGTCGCGGCGCGGAACCGATTTGGAGAAAACATGGCCGACGATATCACCGAGACCAGCCAGACTGTTGCCGCCGGCCAGCTGCGTGCCTTGATCGAGCGCATCGAGCGGCTCGAGGAAGAAAAGAAGACGATCTCCGACGACATCAAGGAAGTCTTCGCCGAAGCCAAGGGCACCGGCTTCGACACCAAGGCAATCCGCACCATCATCCGTCTGCGCAAGAAGGACCAGGCCGAGCGCCAGGAGGAGGACGCCATCCTCGATCTATACATGGCCGCCCTCGGCATGGTGTAAGACTAACCGGCCGGTGCCCGACGCGGTTGCCGGAGATACGGTTCGAACCATGAGCGAATTCGACTTCGGCGGCCGCCGCGCCTCGGAATTCCGCCATCGCGGCTTCTGGTCGCTGTTTGCCGAACGGCATCCGGAGGAAAGAGCCCGGCTGGCGCGACGCGGACCCTGGTTCTGGCAGCGCGGACTGCCCGATTTCGCTCTGGTACTTTCCATGTATGTCGCGCCGGCGCAGAACCATGTCGGTGTCTTCTTCGGCCGCAACGAGAAGTTCGGCGCCACGCAAAGCTGGTCGCGGCTGAAGCCGTTCCGACCAGCGATCGAAGACAGGCTGAAGCTCAGGCCGGAACAAAGCTGCGAAGGCCTTGGCATCAATTCGATGTGGCGCGTCAACTGCTTTGCCGAGGACAACTGGCCTGCCATGACCGACTGGCTGGTGACGGAATGCTCGCGGGTCGAGTGCGCCGTGACCGAAGTGCTGAGGCAGGGGTAAGTGATCGCGGATTTCTTCCGCTCGCGTTGGCTTGGCGAGGTGCCGATCGACCGGCTGTTCTGGCGCGACATGATGCTTGTCGGAACCGCGATCAATATTGCGTCGTCTGCCGGGGCGCTGATCTTGCTTGGGCTGAAGATGCCGCTCGGCCTTGTCCTTGCGGTGCATTTCGCACCGGTGCCCTACAGCATCTTCCTGGCTTTGGCGGTCTGGCGCACGGCTGAGAAGGCCGGTGGTGCCAGGGCTTCCCTCTTCATGCTGGGATCAGCGCTCTGGCTGATCGCCACGATCGTCGTCTGACGAAGCTGCCCGCACGAAAAAGGCGGCCGGAGCCGCCCTTGGCAAGCATTCACGACGCGTTGTTCAGCCGGCCGGCTCGAATTTCAGCGCCACGCCATTGATGCAGTAGCGCAGGCCGGTCGGCGGCGGGCCGTCCTCGAAGACATGGCCGAGATGGCTGCCGCAACGGGCACAATGGCATTCGGTGCGGACCATGCCGTAGCTGCGATCGACGGTGTTCTCGACCGAGCCCGGCACGGGATCGTTGAAGCTCGGCCAGCCGGTGCCGCTCTCGAATTTCAGCGTGGATTGGAACAGCGGCTGGTCGCAGCCGACGCAGGAAAAAGTACCGGCGCGCTTCTCGTACAGCAGGGCACAGCTTCCCGGCCGCTCGGTGCCATGGTTGCGCATGACGGCGTATTGCTCCGGCGTCAGCCGGGCGCGCCATTCGGCGTCGGTGCGGGTGACGGGGTAGGTGTGGGTGTCCATTTGATCTCCTCAGCCTTGGCGGCTCGTTCTTGGTTGCAACCGGATATTCGCAACAAGATAGGGGTTTGTTACAGACCTGCCCAGTCCGACCGCTCCGGATATCTCAATGTTTGCGCGACAATTGCCTCGTGGCGCCCTCCAGTCCGGCCAGTGTCAACGGGAACATGCGGCCGCCGAAGATGTCACGGATTATCGCGATCGAATGAGTAAAGCCCCAGTTCTTCTCGTTCTCGGGGTTAAGCCACACCGCGTTCGGCCATTGCCGCAGCAGCCGGCCGAGCCAGACGGCTCCGGCCTCGGGGTTCCAGTGTTCCACCGAGCCGCCTGGGTGGGCGATCTCGTATGGGCTCATCGAGGCATCACCGACGACGATGACCTTGTAGTCGGGGCCATATTTGTGGATGAGATCGAAGGTCGAGATCGTCTCGGCATGGCGGCGGCGATTGTCCTTCCACACGCCTTCGTAGAGGCAGTTGTGGAAATAGAAATATTCGAGCTGGCGGAATTCGGCGCGGGCGGCGGAAAACAGCTCCTCGACGCTCTTGATATGATCGTCCATCGAGCCGCCGACATCGAAGAACATCAGGAGCTTCACCGCATTGCGGCGCTCGGGCCGTGTCTGGACGTCGAGATAGCCGTGCTCGGCGGTGGCGTGGATGGTACCGGGCAGGTCGAATTCTTCCTCGGCGCCCTCGCGCACCCAGCGGCGCAGGCGCTTCAGCGCGATCTTGATGTTGCGGGTGCCGAGTTCGACCGCATCGTCGAGATTCCGGAACTCGCGCTTGTCCCAGACTTTCACCGCGCGACGGTTGCGGCTTTCGTTCTGGCCGATGCGCACGCCTTCGGGGTTGTAGCCATAGGCGCCGAAGGGAGAGGTGCCGCCGGTGCCGATCCATTTCGAACCGCCCTGGTGGCGGCCCTTCTGTTCCTCGAGCCGCTGCTTTAGCGTCTCCATCAGCCTGTCGAAACCGCCCAGCGCCTCGACCAGCTTTTTCTCTTCCTCGGTCAGGTGCTTTTCGGCGAGCCGGCGCAGCCATTCCTCGGGAATATTGGCGACGTGGACCGCATCCGGCCCGCCCAGTGCCTCGACGCCCTTGAAGACATGCGCGAAGACCTGGTCGAAGCGGTCGATATGGCGCTCGTCCTTCACCAAAGCGGCACGGGCGAGATAATAAAAACCCTCGACGTCGTAATCGACCAGCCCGGCGTCCAGCCCCTCCAGCAGAGAGAGATATTCCCTGAGCGAGACGGGAACGCGCGCTGCCTTCAGCTCGAGGAAGAAGGGGATGAACATGGCCGGTTACAGCAAATCATACTCGATAAAGCCCGTCCTGCGCGCGACATGGTCGTAGAGCTTGCGGGCGGTGCCATTGGTTTCGTGCGTCATCCAGTAGACGTTCTTCACGCCGATTTTGCCGGCCTCCTGCTTCACCGCCTCGATGAGGGCCGCGCCGATGCCCTTTCCGCGCACATCCGGGTCGGCGAACAGATCCTGCAGGTAGCAGTTGTTTTTCTCGGACCAGCCGGAGCGGTGGTAGAGATAATGGGTGAGACCGACGGCCTTGCCGTCCGATGTGGCGATAAAACCCTTCGGCTCGAACTCGCCTTCGGTGAATAACCGCTTCCAGGTGATGGCATAGACCTCTTCCGGCAGCTTGGTTTCGTAGAAGGTCAGATAATCGGTCCACAGGCGGTGCCAGTCGGCGTGGTCGGATTGCGCGAGCGGGCGGACAACGATCTCAGACATTTTATCTCCTCCGAAGGGTTCTGGCCGAAGCTGACCTTCTCTTTGGCCCGCGGCAACGGTCCACAGCCGGGAAAGCGCTGCCCTATTGCTGTCTTCTCGCCATGAATGCCAGCCGCTCGAACAGATGCACGTCCTGCTCGTTCTTCAACAGGGCGCCATGCAGTCTGGGCAATGCGTTCTTCGGGTCGGCGCGCAAATCCTCCGGCGCGATGTCGTCGGCGACCAGCAGGCGGATCCAGTCGAGCGCCTCGGAGGTCGATGGCTTCTTCTTCAAGCCTGGCACGTCGCGAATTTCATAGAACTGGGTGAGGGCCGCGCGCACCAGGTTCTGCTTGATGCCGGGATAGTGCACGTCGACGATTCTGTGCAGCGTGTCGACGTCGGGGAAGCGGATGTAGTGGAAGAAGCAGCGGCGCAGGAAAGCGTCCGGCAACTCCTTCTCGTTGTTGGAGGTGATGATGACGATCGGGCGAACGGCGGCACGGATGGTCTCGCCGGTCTCGTAGACGAAGAACTCCATCCGATCGAGTTCCTGCAGCAGGTCGTTGGGGAATTCGATGTCGGCCTTGTCGATCTCGTCGATCAGAAGCACGACCTTCTTGTCGGCCGCGAATGCCTCCCAAAGCTTGCCTCGCTTGATGTAGTTCTTGATGTCGTTGAACCTGACATCGCCGAGCTGGCTGTCGCGCAGCCGTGACACCGCATCGTATTCGTAGAGGCCTTGCTGCGCCCGCGTCGTCGATTTGACGTGCCACTCGATCAGGTCGAGGCCGAGTGCCGCCGCCACCTGGCGGGCGAGTTCCGTCTTGCCGGTGCCGGGCTCGCCCTTGACCAGCAAGGGCCGCTCCAGCGCGATCGCCGCGTTGACCGCCACCATCAGATCCTTGTCGGCGACATAGGCCGCCGTGCCTTCGAAACGCATTTTTGCTCCTTGGTTGGTCGTCGCGACCGTAAGGACGCCGCCGCGGCTGTGCAAGGGTGCGGTGCGGATGGCGAATAAAGCCGCCGAGACTGCCTGCGTCACTGGCGCTTGAGACACCGGCGGCCTATATTGGGCAGGACGGTCTGTGCTTCCCGGCAGGAGAACATTTTCCCCGGGGCCTTAACGATCCTTAGGGAGCTGTCCCTGGGAAGACCCGTGGGTTTTCTCACACGGCGCCCACCTACTTTGTAGGTTCCCGGGATCGCTCTCTCCACCGGTTGTGTGGATCGTCACTTGTCGCAACGTGTCCACGCATCTTGGTGGATGATGCGGTGGAAAACGTCGCACTTGAGACCCCGCACAGCTCTGACCTTTTCTATCTTGGCCGCATGACCTCTCCCAGAGACTTGAAGAAGAAGCTGCGCCTCGAGGCGCTCGCCCGCCGCGACGGCCTCGATGCATTCTGGCGGGTGGAGGCTGCGCTCGAAATGGCGGAGACGGCGCGCGACCATCTGGAGATCGGGCCCGGTCAGATCGTCTCCGGTTTCTGGCCGATGCGCTCGGAGGTCGATGTCAGGCCGCTGATGTTCGCCTTGCGAGAGAAGGGCGCACGGCTTTGCCTGCCTGCCATTCTCGACAAGACCACCATCGTCTTTCGCGAACTGGTTCGCGGCGCGCCGATGGTCGACATGGGCTTTGGCACGGTCGGGCCGCATGCCGAGGCCGAAGTTCTCGATCCTTCGGTCGTGCTGGTGCCGCTCGCCGCCTTCGACGCGCGCGGTCACCGCATCGGATATGGCGCTGGCTATTACGACCGGGCGATCGCGAAGCTCGTCGACAAGGGACTCGCGCCCCGGCTGATCGGCATCGCCTTCGACTGCCAAGAAGTTTCGCAAGTTCCAGACGAACCCCATGACGTGGTCATCCCGGAAATACTCACCGAGAGCGGGTTGCGCCGCTTTGCGCCAAAATTGTAGATAGTTCTTTGAAACGCATGATCTTTGCCGAAAAGTCATGCAACTTTTCGGGATCAGGCATAGATGCGACTTCTTTTCCTCGGGGACATGGTCGGCAAGACGGGCCGCACCGCGGTATGGGAACAACTGCCTGGCCTGATCTCCGACTTCAAGCTCGATTTCGTCATCGTCAACGGCGAGAACGCGGCCGGCGGCTTCGGCATCACCGAAGAGATCTTGCGTGAGACGATCGCGGCGGGCTGCGATGTCGTGACCACCGGCAACCATGTCTGGGACCAGCGCGACGCTCTGGCCTTCGCGCCGCGCGAGCAGCGGTTCCTGCGGCCTTCCAATTTCCCCAAAGGCACGCCCGGGCGCGGCTCCGGTGTCTACATCGCCAAAAACGGCGCGCGCGTGCTGGTCGCCAACATTATGGGCCGGGTGTTCATGCACCCGGAACTCGACGACCCGTTCCAGGCCGGCGAACGCGAGCTTGCCGCCTGTCCGCTCGGCGAGCAGGCGGATGCGGTGGTGATCGACTTCCACGCCGAGGCAACCTCGGAAAAAATGTGCTTCGCGCATTTTGTCGATGGCCGCGCCAGTCTCGTCGTCGGCACTCACACGCACCAGCCCACCGCCGACCACCAGATCCTCAATGGCGGCACCGGGTACCTGTCGGATGCCGGCATGTGCGGTGACTATGATTCCTCGCTCGGCATGGACAAGGAAGAACCGCTCAACCGGTTCCTGTCGAAAGTGCCGAAAGGGCGTTTCGAGGCGGCGACGGGACCGGCGACGTTGTGCGGCGTCGGCGTCGATATTTCCGACCGCACGGGGCTGACCGAGAAGATCGCGCCGTTTCGTCGCGGGCCAAGGCTGGAAGAAACGGCTCCGTCCTTCTGGGCGTGACATTGATATAGGGGGTCGCAGTACCTAATTGCCGGCGACACTGCTCTAGATCGTAGGGGACGACCTCCATGCAGCTTATCGAATTCCTGGCGCCGCATTTTCAATTCGTTTCCGACCCGACCGCCTGGGTCGCGCTGCTGACGTTGGTGGCGCTCGAGATCGTGCTCGGCATCGACAACCTGATCTTCATTTCGATCCTCACCAACAAGCTGCCCGTGGAGCAGAGAGCTCGCGCGCGGCGTCTTGGCATCTCGGCGGCGCTGGTCATGCGCCTGGTGCTGCTCGCCACCATTTCCGTCATCGTCCAACTGACGACGCCGGTCTTCACGGCGTTCGGCCACGGCTTCTCCTGGCGCGACCTGATCCTGATCGCCGGCGGTCTGTTCCTGGTGTGGAAGGCGACCAAGGAGATCCACCACACGGTCGATCCCGACGACCATCAGGACACGATGCTGGGCGAAACGCTCAAGATCTCGCTTGCCGGCGCGATCTTCCAGATACTGCTGCTCGACCTCGTCTTCTCCATCGATTCCATCATCACCGCCGTCGGCATGACCGACGAGATCGCCATCATGTATATCGCGGTCATCGCGGCCGTGACCGTGATGATGCTGGCGGCCGGACCGCTGGCGGACTTCATCGCCAAGAACCCCAGCATCGTCATGCTGGCGCTGGGCTTCCTGCTGATGATCGGCATGACGCTGATCGCCGACGGCATGGGCTATCATGTGCCCAAGGGCTACATCTATGCGGCGATGGGTTTTTCGGCGCTGGTCGAGGGGCTCAACATGCTGGCGCGGCGGCGCAAGAAAGCGAAAACCGGCGACGGCCACTGATACTGGTCGGCCGGGGCGAGCCTAGTGCCCCGGAACACCCTTCGGATGGCGGTCACCCATCAAGCCGAGCGTCAGGCCCTGTTCCAGCCAGGCCTTGGCGCCGGCGAGCACAAGCGCAAAGCCGTCGGTTGAGCCGACCGCTTGTTTCACCTGCTCGTCGCCATTGCCGGCAAAGCCGAAATTGTGGACCTCGAGGAATGTCGCTTCGCCAGGCATTTCGGTGAAGGTCCAGACCACCGTGGTCGGCGGATCGCTCCACGTCATGACGATCTTCTTGTCCCTGACGATCTCGCTGACCTCGACTGTCGTCGAGACCCCATACATGCGCCACTCCCACTGAACCGGTTTGCCGCCATCAAGCCGGCCGCTGCCATGGGTGAACCAGAATTTGGTCGTGATCGCCGGATCGACGACGGCTTCGAAAACCTCAGCGACCGGCCGCCGGATCAGCATGGCGGCTTCGGCTGTCGGTGTCTCACGGATTTCCATGGCGATCTCCTTTCGAATACGCCCTCACCAGGCGTCGGGTTCGCGCACCATATGGATGATGTTGGCCGGATTGGTGATCCAACCACCTCGGAAACCCGCGTCCAAGGGCTCGACGGCATCGCAACGCACAATTCCCGCCTTGGCCAGATGATCCGCGGCGTCCGGAAAATCCCGCGTGAAAAGCTCCAGCCAGATCTCGGCCTGGCTCATCGTCGGCGCCTCGTCGATCCAAAGCCTGTTGGGACCGAACTCGAAACCGATGGCCGGCGCCTTGGCTGTGAACGGCTTGAGGCCGACGACATCGCGGTAGAAGGCGATCGTCGCTTCGTACTGGTGCGATGGCACCTTCATGGCGATGTTGATGCCGCCGGTGATCTTCGCGGTCATGACTGGGCTCCGTTTTTCAAATGTTGTTTTCGCTGGCGGGTTCGCCCTTCATCTCGCTGCGGTAATAGCCGTCGCGCAGATTGATGCCGTATTCGACATAGGCCTTCATGCAGGCCAGCATCTGCGACCAGCCCTCGCAATTCAGGTAGGACTTCTTCAGGCCGACCGCGCCTTCCTGCCAGCCGCTCTCGGCGATGGTGACGAAGGTGCCGCCATCGTCGAGCGGCTCGAAATTCATCTCGATGCGGGTTTTGTAGGCGAGCTTGCCGACGGCGTCGGTGGCATCCCAGCGCAGCACGATGCGGCTGTCCTTGACCACTTCGTCGACCTCGACCGGCACCTTGCCCCACCAGACGACAGCCGAACCGGCCACCAATGGCGCGCTCGCACCGCCGATGGTGGTGAAATAGCCGCTCAGCTTCTTCGGGTTGACGACCGCGTCGAAGACTTCGGCGACCGGTTTGCCGATGCGCCCTGCAACGCTGAATCCAAGAGACATATCCACAGCTCCTTGCTTGAACGAGCCAACGTTATGTTATAGAAATATAACATGTCAAGCCGATCGCAGGACGACAATGTTTTCAAGGCGCTGGCGCATCCGCGCCGGCGCGAAATGCTGGATCGGTTGAAAGACGAGCCAAAGACCACCGGCATGCTGTGCGAAGCCTTTCCCGATATCGACCGCTGCACGGTCATGCTGCATCTCAAGGTGCTGGAGGAGGCGGACCTGATCGTCGCGCGCCGCGACGGACGCGAGCGCTGGAACCATCTCAATGCGTTGCCGATCAAGCAGATACACGACCGCTGGATCAGCCAGTATGCCGGCCATGCGCTCAGCATCATCGACCGGCTGAAGTCCGATCTGGAAGGGTAGGACAAAGGCCGGGCAAAGCCTGCTTGCCGGGCCGCCGCATGCCGAGTGCCCGGCAACGCGGCGCGGCTGGACGAATTGAGCCGATTTATCTATAAGCCGGCCATTCCGACACAGGGCGCCGTACGTTCACCCGGACGCATCGGGACGCTCTGAAATTGAATTCGAGCCTTTTGCAAAGGCGAGATGACGCATCTCGCGGCAAGACGCTCTAGCCGAACACGACAGGGGTGCCATGGCTGGCCATTCACAGTTCAAGAACATCATGCACCGCAAGGGCCGTCAGGACGCGGTGCGGTCGAAAATGTTTTCCAAGCTGGCGCGCGAAATCACCGTCGCCGCCAAGAGCGGAACGCCGGACCCATCGATGAACCCGCGCCTGCGCCTGGCGATCCAGAACGCCAAGGCGGTGTCGATGCCCAAGGACAACATCCAGCGCGCCATCAACAAGGCCTCGATGGGCGACGCCGAAAACTACGAAGCGGTGCGCTACGAAGGGTATGGGCCTGGTGGCGTCGCCGTGATCGTCGAGGCGCTGACCGACAACCGCAACCGTTCGGCGTCCAATGTGCGCGCCGCCTTCACCAAGGCCGGCGGCGCGCTCGGCGAAACCGGATCGGTGTCGTTCATGTGGGACCGCGCCGGCGAAATCTACTATCCGGCCTCGGCCGGCAGCGCCGACAAGATCATGGATGCGGCGATCGAAGCCGGCGCCGACGATGTCGAATCGGACGAGGAAGGCCACACGATCTATTGCTCCTTCGAGACTCTCGGCGAGGTGTCCAAGGCGCTTGAAACCTCGCTCGGCGAGGCCGAATCGGTCAAGGCGATCTGGAAGCCGCAGAACAATGTCCCGGTCGACGAAGAGCGGGCGCAGTCGCTGATGAAGCTGGTTGCCACGCTCGAGGACGATGACGACGTGCAAAGCGTGTACGCCAACTTCGAAGTCGACGACGAAACGATGGCCAAGCTCAGCGCGGCGTGAGCGAAGGTCGTCCGACATGAGCAAAGCTGAGTTGCCGGCCGTCCGCATCACCTATTGCACGCAGTGCCAGTGGCTGTTGCGTGCCGGCTGGATGGCGCAGGAGCTGCTGTCCACCTTCGGTACCGATCTCGGCGAGGTGACGCTGGTGCCGGGCACCGGCGGCATCTTCACCATCTCCTGCAATGAAGTGCTGGTCTGGGATCGCAAGCGCGACGGCGGCTTTCCGGACGCGGCGAAACTCAAGCAGCTGGTCCGCGACGTGATCGATCCGGATCGGGATCTCGGTCACGCCGACCGCAAAGGCCACAAGGGTGACACGCAGAAAAACCCCGCCTGAGGAGTTTTTCTGCGTCTCGTTAGACCTCTTCAGAGCAATGCGAATATAAAGCAGGCCATTGCCACGATGGCGGTGATGGTACGGACGTGGTTCCACATCACCCATTGGCTCAGGTGGTTCGCCCACACGGCGGCGCCGTTGCTGCTGGCCGGATCGACGGCGGCGAGCGCATCGTTGAGCGGCACGTTGAAGACCATGGTCACGATAGGGTTGCCGACCAGATAGATCACCGCGCCGGCAAGCAACCAGTAGGTGCCCGACTGGCTCCAGCCCAAGAGAGCGGCGGCAATGAGGACGAGGCAGATGAGGCCGGTGCCGAACAGCGCTGTCATGAAGGCCGGGGTGATCACCGTGACGTTGATCGAATTCATCGCGGCGATGCCCGCCGGGACGGGCAGCCGGGCAAGGGCCGCCATGACGAAGTTGGAAAAGGCGAAGAACACGCCACCGACGACGCCCGCGCCGATCGCGGCAATGAAGGTGAGGGTTGGAAGAAGCTTGATCATCTCAGTTGCTCCAGACGCCGGTTGCGGCGGTTTGCTCTCTATAAAATATGAGCATTCCTCACATTTGCAAAACCTGATAAACCCTCGTATTTTGTAAGTCAAGTCATTCCCGGCGATTTTGCCGGGCGCGTTTGTTGGAGACGGTCATGGAAGGCACGCAAGCCAACGAGCGGATCGGTTCGCCGCGCCGGGCGCCAAGCCAGCAGCGCAGCCGCGAGCGGGTCGAGCGCATGCTGGCCGCCGCCTCGGCGCTGATTGCCGAACAAGGCAGCGACGCAATGCGCATGGGCGAGGTGGCGGAGCGGGCTGGGGTGTCGATCGGCTCGCTCTACCAGTTCTTTCCGGACAAGAGGGCGATCGTCTGGGCGCTGGCCGAACGCTACACAGCGGAAAGCCAGGCTTGTATCTCGGCGGCACTCAGGGATGTCAGCGACGCCAAAGGCCTGCGGCAGGCTTTCTCGGAGCTGGTCGATATTTACTACGAGCTGTTCCTGGCCGAGCCGGTGATGCGCGACATCTGGTCGGGCACGCAGGCCGACAAGGCGCTGCGCCAGCTCGAACTCGCCGACAGCCGCGCGAACGCGGAATTTCTGATCGCGGTACTCAAACGCCTTCGGCCCGATGCCGATCCGGTGGCGCTCGACACGACGGCATTCTTGGTCTGGCAGATGGGCGAGGCGGCCATGCGGCTGGCGATCTCGGTCGACAGGCAGGAGGGTGACAGGCTGGTCGCGGCCTACAAGCGCATGGCACTCAGGGAATTGCTGGCCGAATAGGGCCGAAGACCCAGCCTTCGGCCAAGCAACAAAAAACCCGCCACAAGGGCGGGCTTTTTGATCCGCGAAAAGCTCTTCGCCTTAGAGGCCGAAACCTTCGAAACGCTTCTTGAACTTCGACAAGCGGCCGCCGCGGTCGAGCAGGGTCTGCTGGCCGCCGGTCCAGGCCGGGTGGGTGGTCGGGTCGATATCGAGGTTCATCGTATCGCCTTCCTTGCCCCAGGTCGAACGGGTCGTGTATTCGGTGCCGTCGGTCATGACGACCTTGATGGTGTGGTAGTCGGGATGGATTGCGCTCTTCATGGCTCTGTTCCTGGCTTGCAGGCGCGGCGGACGGGCATAAGCCTGCGTCGATGCGCCTCTTTTTAAAACTCGAAGCCGCAGCTATTGAGGAGCCACGGCTTCTAAAACGGTCGGCGTGCCTATACATCAGCCGGAATTGAATCACAAGGCCGCGGCAAGCGCATATTGAGGCGCATAGGCTGAAGTGGCTAGAGGAAACACCCAGATGGCGCAATCAAGCAGCGCAGACGAGCGCCGACGCTCGCTCAAGCCGCTCAGGCGCCTGTTTCCGTATATCGCCGGATATCGCACGCTGATCATCGGCGCCCTTATCTCACTGGCCATCGCGGCGGCAACGACATTGGCACTGCCGCTGGCTGTCCGGCGCATGATCGACCACGGTTTCTCGTCGGCCAGCACCACCTTCATCGCCGAATATTTCGGCGCCCTCGTGGCGATGGCCGCCGTGCTGGCCGCGGCGTCGGCCGGCCGTTACTATTTCGTCATCACGCTCGGCGAGCGCGTCGTCGCCGATATCAGGCGCGATGTCTTTGCCCATGTGACGACGCTGTCGCCGGCCTTCTTCGACACCGCCCAGTCGGGCGAGATCGTGTCACGGCTCGCCGCCGACACCACGCAGGTCAAGTCGGCGGTAGGCGCCACCGCTTCGGTGGCGCTGCGCAATGTCATCCTCGGCCTCGGCGCGGTGGGCATGATGGTCGTCACCAGCCCGAAACTCTCCGGCCTGGTCATCGGGGCGATCCCCGTGATCGTGCTGCCGCTGGTCGCCTTCGGCCGCTCGGTGCGGCGCAAGTCAAGGCAGGCCCAGGACACGCTTGCCGACGCGACGGCCTATGCCAGCGAGCAGATCGGCGCGGTGCGCACGCTGCAGGCCTTCACCAATGAGAGACTGGTCACCGGACGATTCTCGGGCGCGGTGGAAGCGGCCTTCGAGGCAGCGCGCGCTTCGATCTTCGCGCGCTCCTTCCTCACCTTCTTTGCCATCTTCACCATTTTCTCCTCGGTCGTGGCGGTGCTGTGGTTCGGCTCGCGCGACGTGCTCGACGGCACGATATCGCCTGGCACGCTTGGCCAATTCCTCCTTTATTCGGTGTTCGCCGCTGGCGCGCTCGGCGCGCTGTCGGAAGTCTGGGGCGAACTCGCGCAAGCCGCAGGTGCCGCCGAACGGCTGACCGAGATTCTGGCCGAGACGCCGGCGATCCAGGCGCCGGCCGATCCGAAGCCGCTGCCGGCGGTTGCCAAGGGCGCGATCATCTTCGAGAATGTGTCCTTCTCCTATCCGGCGAGGCCCGATCGCGCCGCCGTCCACGGCCTGAGTTTTCAAGTCATGCCCGGCGAGACGGTCGCCATCGTCGGCCCCTCGGGTGCCGGCAAGAGCACGGTGTTCTCGCTGATCCTGCGCTTCTACGATCCCGAGACAGGCAAGATCCTGGTCGATAGCGTCGACGTGCGCGAAGCCGATCCCGTTTCGGTCAGGCAGCGCATCGCCATCGTGCCGCAGGACGTCACCATCTTCGCGGCGAGCGCGCGCGACAATATCGGCTTCGGCCGGCCAGGCGCCAGCGAGGCCGAGATCGAGGCCGCGGCCAAGGACGCACTGGCCGACGAGTTTATCCTTAGGCTCGAGAACGGCTATGACAGCCAGGTCGGCGAGCGTGGCGTGACGCTGTCCGGCGGCCAGCGCCAGCGTGTGGCGATTGCACGTGCCATCCTGCGCGACGCGCCGATCCTGCTGCTCGACGAGGCCACCTCGGCCCTCGACGCCGAAAGCGAGACACTGGTGCAGACCGCGCTCGAGCGGCTGATGCGGGGGCGCACCACCATCGTCATCGCCCACCGGCTGGCGACGGTGCTGAAGGCCAACAGGATCCTGGTGATGGATGGCGGCCGCATCGTCGAGGAAGGCACGCATCAGAGCCTGGTCGCCAAGGGCGGCATCTATGCCAGGCTCGCCAAGCTGCAGTTCGAGACCGGCGCCAGCGCCTTCAGGGGCGCGGCGGAGTAGTAGGTTCAGTTCGCCTCGGCGTAAGGACAATTGTCGTCCCAGGCGGCATCTCAGCCGCCGTAGCGCTGCCTCAAATGGTTGACGAAGTACGTGGCGTTGAGCTTCTCGCCGGTGGCGCGCTCAAGCAGGTCCGGCGTCGACCAGCGCGACCCCTGCGACCAGATTTTCTCGCGGCGCCAATCGTTGATCGCCTCGAAATTCCCCTTTGCAAGATCTTCGTCGGCTGAAGGATGCTCGCGCGTCAGCGCGGCCCATTGCTGCGCCGCCATCATCGCGCCCAGCGTATAGGACGGGAAATAACCGAAGGCGGCACCCGGCCAATGGACGTCCTGCATCGGCCCGTCGGCGGGGTTGTCGATGGTCGAGAGACCAAGATAGTCGCGCATCCTGGCATCCCAGGCTTCGGGCAAATCAGCCACTTCGAGGCTGGCCGAAACAAGCTCCTGCTCCAGTTCGTAGCGAAGGATGACGTGCAAGGGATAGGTCACCTCGTCGGCGTCGACGCGGATCAGGCCACGTTCGACACGATGCACATGCGGCAGGATATCGTCGAGCGACCAGGCTTCGCCGAGATGCTTCTCCACCACCGGCAGCGCCCAGCGCCAGAAGGCAGGATTGCGGCCGATCTGCTTTTCGACGAACAGGCTCTGGCTTTCATGCACTGCCATGCCGCGGGCCTTGCCGAGCGGCCAGTGAGCCCACGCCTTGGGCAGGTTCTGTTCGTAGAGCGCATGACCGGTCTCGTGCAGCACGCCCATCAGCGCCGACAGGAAATCCGAGGTCTTGTAGCGCGTGGTGATGCGCACGTCGCTGGGCACGCCGCCGCAGAACGGATGGTGCGACACCGACAGTGAGCCGTGCGTCAGGTCGAAGCCGACCGCCGCCATCATGGCAAGGCCGAGTTCGCGCTGCCGGTCGATGGCATAGGTACCCGAAAGCGGCTTCAGCGGATGCTTGCGCAGCCGCGCTTCCTGGATCGCCAGCGCCTCCGGCACGAAGCCCTTGAGGAAGGCCTTGAGGTCGGCGAAGACGGGCGTGATGTCGACCGTGCGATTGCCGGGATCGTATTGTTCCATCAGCGCGTCATAGGGGGCAAGGCCGAGCACGTCGGAGCGCAGGGCGGCCTCTTCGCGCACCAGCGCCACCACGCCTTCAAGCGCCGGCTGAAAACCCGCCCAATCGTTCTTGGCGCGCAGGGCACGCCACAATTGCTCGCAGCGCATGCGCGCCGTCGTCTGGCGCTCGACGAATTGGACCGGCAGGCAGGTCAGGTTGGTGTATTGCCGCCGCAGCTCGGCGAGAGCCGCCCGCTGCTCATCGTCCAATGCCTCGCCTTCGGCCGCGGCGATCCAGTCCGATATTTCCGGCGCGGTCGCCCTGGTGTGATACATGCCGGCAAGGGCCGCCATCGCCTCGGCGCGCTTCTCGCCACCACCGACGGCCATGTGGGTCGCCTCATCGGCGCCGAGGATGGCCAGCGCATGCTCAAGCGCTTCGAGCTTGTGGCCGAGATCGTCGAGTTTGTGAAAGGACATGGCGGCTTCCGTGGTTGAGGACGGGGCGAAAAGACACCAACGCAAAAGCATTGGCAACCCTCGGATGCCATCCGGCAGATGCAGCTTGCGCAAGCGAGGTTGGGCATGAAATGCTGCCGGCGACGGATGAAGGGGGAGCAGAATGATCGGCAACATCCTGGTCGGGCTGGTGGCCTTGATCCATGTCTACATCGTCTATCTCGAGATGGTGCTTTGGGACACGCCGCGCGGGCACAAGACATTCCGCCTGACGCCGGAATTCGCCGGTGCCTCCAAAGTGCTCGCCGCCAATCAGGGTCTCTATAACGGCTTTCTCGCCGCCGGCCTGATCTGGGGGCTTTACCTCGGCGCCGCCGGTTTCCAGGTCGAGGTCTTCTTCCTGTTGTGCGTGGCCATTGCCGGTCTCTATGGCGCGGCGACGGTCGGCCGCAAGATCCTGTACATCCAGACCGTGCCGGCGGTGGTCGCCCTGGTCGCGGCCTGGCTCGGTTGGTAGGCAGGATGGGCTGGTAAGGAAAGAAAAAGGACGCCAGCGGATTGGGGTCCCGAAGGCGTCAATGGGTCCCTTCCCCGAGGACGTTTGCAGGCCGGAATAGCCCTCAGCCGTTCGGATAGTTCCCGCCGTCGGCACCATCACCCATCAGGAAACCGCTGCCGGTGTCGACCATCAGACGTTGATCCACATTGTCGAGCCGGCGCAGCAGGTCATGATATTGCGCGGCCGGGATCCTGCCGTGATCCGACGCGGCTATCCTCTCGGCGACCTGACTGATGCGGGCGGTGCGCATTTCCAGGCGCTCCGCGACGGCCGGGGTGATGTGGTTGGCTTGCCTGGCGTCGACGATGCCCTGATGAACACCCTGGACCTGCTGAACGAGCGCCTCGACACGGGGGCCTGCCATGTCGGTGGGGGCGGTCGCGTCGAGAGCACCCTTGTGGTGGCCCGCGGCATAGGCGCCGGCGAGCGGGACGGCAATGAGAATTGCGGCAAGCGTTGCAGTCTTGAGAGATGCTGATGGGCGCATGATGCGCTTCCTCCTGCTGGGAGGGAGAGCGGCCGCGCCGCCTCGCCTCCCGACCATTTTGGGTCGTCCAGTCCCGTCGCGTCGCGATGGGAGGCATCGCCGGCGGTTCTCGGCCCTGCGCAGCAAGCTAGGAGCGCTTCGGCGCCAAGTGTAATTAAAAAAAGATAATCTTTTCAGGCCTTGCCGGCGGATGCCTGCGCCCTAGAGTTGAGCCGGCGAACAATTTCGCGTGAGTTCGCGTGATGATGGATCAACGTTCGGTGAGCTTCAGTTCAATGCGGCGGTTCTTGTTGCGCGCCTCTTCGGTGTCGGCGGGATCGAGCGGCTGGAATTCCCCGAAGCCGGCGGCGACGAGCCGGTTGGCCGGCACGCCATTTTCGATCAGGAACTTGACCACCGAGGTCGAGCGCGCCGTCGACAGTTCCCAATTGTCGCGATAACGGCCGGTGCCGGACAGCGGCTTGTTGTCGGTGTGGCCGTCCACGCGCAGCACCCAGTTGATCTCCGGCGGGATCTCTTTCTGCAGTTCGATGATGGCGTCGGCGAGCTTCTTCATCTCGACCTTGCCGGCATCGTTGATCACTTCGGATCCGGTCGGGAACAGAACCTCCGACTGGAACACGAAGCGGTCGCCGACGATGCGGATGTTCTCGCGATCGGCCAGGATTTCGCGCAGACGTCCGAAGAAATCGGAGCGGTAGCGGTTCAGCTCCTGCACACGCTGCGCCAGCGCCACGTTCAGGCGACGGCCGAGATCGGCGATCTTGGTGTTGGAATCGCGGTCGCGCGTTTCGGAGACGTTGAGGGCATCCTCGAGCGCGCCGATCTGCTTGCGCAATGCCGCGATCTGCTGGTTGAGGATCTCGACCTGGCTCAGCGCCTGCTGGCTGATCTGGCGCTGGCTGTCCAGTTCGCCGCCCAGCGCCGCGGCTCGCTGGTTGGCGGCGTCGCCGGCACCCGCACCTTGCGCCAGCAACTGTTCGAGCCGGCTCTTCTCCGCCTCCGCCGCCGACAGCGACGCCTGCAGGTTGGCCAGCGAATCGTCCTTGTCCTGTGCCGTCGAGCGCTCCAGCGCCAGAAGCTGGGTCAGTTCGTTGATCTGCGAATTGAGGCGCGACAGCGCCGTATCCTTGCCGGAGATTTCGCGCCCGAGCAGGAACTGCGCCAACACGAAGACGGTGAGCAGGAACATGATGGCGAGCAACAGCGTCGAAAGCGCGTCGACGAAGCCCGGCCAATAGTCGATGCGGCGATCGGTACGCCGGCCCCTGGCAAGCGCCATGCTAGTGCACCCCGGGCTTCTTCAGCGCGTCGGCGATCTTTTCCAGCGTGTTGCGCATCGCCTTTTGTTCGTCCGACTGGGCTTCGACCCAGTCGCGCATGATCTGCTGTTCGGAGCGCATGTTCTTGACCAAGCCGGAAATGCCATCGGCGAGATTGGCCATGGCGGTGGCGACGCGCGGGTTGGAGCCGCCGCCATTCTCCTGCATGCTGCGCAGCCGCTCCGACAGGACGCGGATCTCGTCGGAAGAGTCGGCCTTGGCCGGGTCGGAAACGACGATGTCGGACGACAGATCCGTGACCGAGGACAGCCAGTTCTCGAGCTCGGTGTAGAAGCGCGTCTGGGCGCGGCCGGCCTGCAAGTCGAGGAAGCCGAGCACGAGCGAGCCGGACAGGCCGAACAGCGAGGACGAGAAGGCTGTGCCCATGCCGGCCAGCGGCGCCGACAGGCCCTGTTTCAGCGAATCGAGCACCGCGGCGGCGTCACCCGTGCCGGGATCGAGCGATTCGATGGTCTCGCGGATCGAGCCGATCGTATTCAGCAGGCCCCAGAAAGTGCCAAGCAGGCCGAGGAACACCAAAAGGCCCACAAGGTAGCGCGAGGTGTCGCGGCTTTCGTCGAGGCGGGTGGCGATGGAATCGAGCATTGTGCGCATCGATGAGGTCGAAAAGGCCATGGACGAGGAACGGCCGATCATCGCCTTCATCGGCGCCAGCAGCACCGGTTGGGTGGTTTCGGAGCCGGCTCGGAAAGAGTTGACCCAGCGGACCTCGCGAAACAGCCGCCCGACCTGCGTGAAGGCCAGCAGGATACCGACGACGAGCACGCCGACGATCAGGCCGTTAAGGCCGGGGTTGGTGACGAAAGCGGTGGTGACCTGGCGGGTCAGGATGGCGGCGATGAAAGCGACGATGGCCAGGAAGATGACCATGGTCAGCAGGAAGACCTGCGGACTGGACAGTTTATGCGGGTCGTAGATCAGCACGTCGGAGCGCCTGCCCATGCCGAAGGATCTGAGAAAAGCCATCCGTGCCCCGTTTCCGATGCCGCTGCCGCCGATCACGTAGTTGGCAACTCTAAACGGAATTATGACCAAATTGAATGGTGCTTGGCAATATTGCCACAGGCGGCCTTTGGAGCCGGCGCATCAGAGGCGGTTGATGACGAGGCAGTCGACCATGGCTGCCAAATGCAGGCCGGCGCCGATGACGACGAAGCCGTGCCACAGTGCGTTGTGGAAGCGCAGCGCCTTCCAGGCGAAGAAAATCACGCCGCAGGAATAGACGACGCCCCCGGCGACGATGAGCACGATCGACGTGGTCGGCAGCGTCTCGACGAGCGGCTTGACGAGAACGATGCCGCTCCAGCCGATGGCAAGATAGAAGACGATCGCCAGCCTGTCGAAACGGCCGGGGAAAAACACCTTGATGGCAATGCCCGTTGCGGCCGCGGCCCAGACCAGGACGATCATCCAGCGCGCCAGCGCAGAGTTTCCCAACTGGGCGAGAAAGGGTGTGTAGGTGGCGGCGATCAAGAGATAGATAGCGGCATGATCGAAGCGCCGCAGGATCCATTTCGCGGGCGAGGTCACCGGCCACAGATTGTAGGTCAGCGATACCGAGAGCACGGTGAGCAGCGACACGACATAGAAGGCGGCGGCGATATATTCGCCGGGCCCGACCCGGAAGGCGGCGAGCGCCAGCAGCGCCGAACCGGCCGCGATCGCCAGCACGATCCCGACAGCATGGACGATCCCGTCGGCGATCATCTCGGCGCGCGAATAGTGCCAGCGTCCGATGAACGGAATCTCGATCTGTGGCGGGGTGTCGGTCATCTATCGTCCTGCATCACCCCATATCTGGGCAACCGACGGACAGTATTTCAAGCTTTGTTTGCGGTTTTACGACTGCGCGCTTTGCCTTGACCGCAATTCTGGATGCAAAACCGCGAACATTTTTTCCGGAATTGCTTCAGCGCGGCGGGAGCGGCTTTTTCACCGTCTTCAGCAATGCGCGCTGGATGATCTCGTTGCCGGCGACAACCGTGCCGGTGTCCAGCATGTCCTGTCCGCCATCCATGTCGGAGGCGAAGCCGCCCGCTTCCCGGATCAAGAGCAGGCCGGCGGCCATGTCCCAGGCCGACAGGCCCACTTCCCAGAAGCCGTCCATGCGGCCGGCGGCGACATAGGCAAGATCGAGCGAGGCGGAGCCCATGCGGCGGACGCCGGAGACCTCGGCCATGACGTTGCGCAGTTCGACCAGGAAATTGCCGTGATGGCCCCGGCCGAGATGCGGCACGCCGCAGCCGATCACCGTGTCGACAAGCTTGGTGCGGCCGGCAACGCGCAGGCGCCGATCATTCATGAAGGCGCCGCCGCCGCGCTCGGTGGTGTAGAGCTCGTCCATGGCGGGATTGTAGACGACGCCCGCCACGATCTGGCCCTGGCGCTCCAGTGCGATCGAGACGGCGAAAAGCGGGATGCCGTGCAGGAAATTGGTGGTGCCGTCGAGCGGGTCGACGATCCAGCGGTGCTGGCTGTCATCGCCGGCGACGGCGCCGCGCTCTTCCATCAGGAAGCCGTAGCCAGGACGTGCCTTCGACAGTTCGGCGAAAACGATGTCCTCGGCCTTGCGGTCGGCCTGGCTGACATAGTCGCCGGGGCCCTTCATCGAGACTTGCAGGTTCTGGACCTCGCCGAAGTCGCGCGACAGCGAGCGGCCGGCCTTCATTGCGGCCTGGACCATGACGTTGAGGAGGGCTGAGCGTGCCATAGTGCTTCTTCCTGGTGCGGCGCTTTAAATTCTGTCTCGATGCATGCCGGCGACCCAAACCGGGGCCGCTTCCGGGCGACATGCATGCATCAGTCGGCGCGGCGCACGTAAGTGATTTCGTTGGTGTCGACGATGATGCGTTCGCCGGCGCCGATGAAGGGTGGCACCAGCACGCGAATGCCATTTTCCAGCACCGCCGGCTTGTAGGAGGATGCCGCCGTCTGGCCCCTCACCACCGGATCCGCCTCGGTGATGGTCAACGTCACGTAATCGGGCAGCGAAATGCCGATCGGCCGCTCCTCGTAGAGCTGAACCGTCACCATCATGCCGTCCTGCAGGAACGCGGCGCGGTCGCCGACGAAATCCTTGTTCAGTTCGAGCTGCTCGTAGCTTTGGGTGTCCATGAACACCAGCGCGTCGTCCTGCTCGTAGAGGAAGGAGAAGTCCTTCAGGTCTAGCCGGATCTGCTCGACCGTTTCGGCCGAACGGAAGCGCTCGTTGAGCTTGGTGCCGTTGATGAGGTTCTTCAGCTCAACCTGGTTGTAGGCGCCGCCCTTGCCGGGCTTGACGGTGTTGGTCCTGACCGCCACCCAGAGGCCGCCATCGTGTTCGATGACGTAGCCGGGGCGGATTTCGTTGCCATTGATCTTGGCCATGATGATGGGATCCGGGATGCTGCCAACGGCCGGGCCATTGGTATGGGATGTTCGCCGTGACAGGCGATTTAAGGCTCCAAGACCACAAATCGCCCGGAGAGGCAAGGGAGGGCGGGTTGCGGCTGAGCAACGGGGGCGGGCACCGGCCGGTTCCGCCTACCGCCATCAGGGCAGGCGGTTGGCCTTCTGCAGGGCCTGCTTGGTCTGGTCGTCGCTCAGCCCTTGCAGGAAATCGTCCATCTGCTGATCGATGAGACCGGCGCGGCGGGCGACGATGTACCAGGCGCCGGCGAGCACGAGGTCGGGATCGGTGCCGATGCCTTGCATATAGAGTTTTGCCAGCCGGTTCTGGGCCGCGACATTGCCGCCTTCGGCGGCCTGCTTCGTCCAGCCGAAGGCCGATTTCAGGTCGCGCGCGCCGCCGCGGCCCTCGATCATCCAGGCGGCGAGATCGATCTGCGCGGTGTCGTAGTTCTGACGGGCGGCCTGCGCCAGTAGCCGCCGTGCCTGTGCATCGTCGCGCGGCTTGCCCCCGACGCCGTTGGCATAGATCTGCGACATGGCGTACTGCGCGTCGGCGAGACCGGTCGCGGCGGCACGCTCATAGTAGGAAACCGCCTTGGCCAGGCCGGCGTTGCCGGGATCCTGCTGGACCAGCATCTGCGCGAAATTGAACTGCGCCAGCTGGTTGCCGGCCTCGGCGGCAGCCTGCATCAGGGCATAGGCTTCCTTCGCGTCCTTCTTGACGTAGCGGCCGTCGAGCAGCATCAACGCATATTGGAACTGCGATTCCGGCACACCCTGCTCGGCGGCAAGCGCGTACCATTTCGCGGCCTCGGCCGCGTTCAACGGCACGCCCAACCCACGCGACAGGATCTCGGCCACCAGCGTCTGCGCCGCCGGATCGCCATTCTGCGCACGGACCAGCGCCAGATTATAGGCGGTCTTGTAAAGACCACGCTGGAAGGCACCATAGGCAGCGTCCGCCGGCTTGGCGCCAAAGCGGTCGGGATTGACGCTGTCGGCCGATGGCAACGGCGCGGGTTCGGATGTGGTGGCGGGCTGCGGCAGCTGCTTTTCGATCGGCTTGTCGGTGTGCACGCCGGTTTCAGGCTTGGGCTGCGGCAAGGGTATGGTTTCGGCGGCGGCGGCCTGGATCATCACCGCCGCAAGCAGGGCCTGAAGGGAAAGCCTTGTCAGGAACACGTCAGTCCTCGAGGCGCGGCGCTGTTTCGTCGAGCAGCGCATTGGCCCGGGCGATCGCCGCCTTCGGATCGATGCCGTCGGCGAACACGGCGCTCGACAGCGCGACGAATTCGGCGCCGGTGGCGGCCACGGTTTCGACAGAGGCAAGATCGGAACCGGCCTCGACGATGCAGGGGATCTGGATCATCTGCGCCCACCATTGCCCCAATGACAGGTTGCGCGGATGCGGCTCGGGCTTGTTGTCGTAGCCGAACCGGCCGAAGAAGATGTAGTCGGGCCGGGCTTCGCCGAGTTCGAGCGCGTCGTCACGCGTCTTGGCGCCGCCGGCGCCGACCGTCATTTTCGCCTGGAAATGTTCGATCGTCTCGGCGAGTTCGGCCTTGGAGACCTCGACATGGATGCCGTCGGCCTGGACGCGGCCCGCGATGCGGGTGTCGCCAGCGATAATGACGGCCACTCCGGCGGCCTGCGCGGCCGGCACGATACGCTCGGCGAAGGCCTGGAAGGAGGCCTCGTCCATGCCGTTCTCGGGCAGGATCAGCGAGGCGACATCGCCGCCGTCGAACGCGGCCGTGATCCGATCCGCCGACACGCCGGACGGCGCGATCAGCACGATGCGGCAGCGGTTGGGGGGCGTTGCGTCATTCATGGTTCTTCGATCCCGGGTTTCGCCTATGCCGGGCGAAGATGGTTGGATTGCGGCATAGAGCAAACTGCCCGCTTTGAACAGGCGGGCAGCCGGGATCGCGATTTTTGATCCGCCGGGCAGCCGGCGCGTCGCCTTACCTGATCGGCTCGGGGCTCGCGGCGGCCGGTCTCGGTTTCCGCAATGTCCAGCCGAGGTTCATGCCGGCGGCCGCGATCAGGATGGCGGCGGCGCCGGCGACCTGGCTGAGGTGCAGCCGGTGGCCGAAGGCGGTGACATCGACCAGGATGGCAACGACCGGATAAATGAAGGACAGCGACCCCTGCAGATGCGTCGGCAGCTTCTGGATGGCGCCGTACATGAGGATGTACATCAGGCCGGTGTGGACGATGCCGAGCGTTGCCAGCATGGCCCAGCTCCATGGATCGCCGGGGAGATGCGCGAGATTGGCGAAGGGCGCCAGCATGGCGACGCCGACGCAGACCTGAATCAGCGCGATCAGATGCGGCGGCGTGCCCTTGAGCTTCTTGGTGACGATTGCCGCGACGGCCCAGAAAAAGGCGGCGGCCAGGGCCATCAGGATGCCGGCGAAATAGTTCGTGCCGACATCAGCAGCATCGGGAGCAGCGGCGACGATCAGCAGCATGCCGGTGAAGGCGATTGCCAGCCATGTCAGCTTGGTCAATGTCAGCCGCTCGGCGAACAGGAGCGCGCCGAAGCCGACCAGCATGAAAGGCTGCGTGTTGTAGACGGCAGTGGCGATCGAGATCGACGCGCGCGAGAAGGCGCTGAACAAAAGCAGCCAGTTGATGACGATCGCCGCACCCCCAAGCGCCGCAAGGCCGATGACGCGCAACGACAGCCTGTTGCGCAGCAAACCAAGCGAAGCGCAGATCAAGAGCAGCGTCAGCGCGCCGAACGCGCAGCGCCAGAACACGACATCCATGATCGGCTGACCGGACATGATGACGAACCAGCCGATCGTTCCTAGGATCGCCATTGCGGCCGACATTTCGACCGTGCCTCGTACCGTATCGTTCATAATAAGCCTCTGAACCCGTTGAGGCGGCATAATCTCATGAGAGGTCTGAGCTATCCGGCTCTTAGAAAAGGTGATATGACGGGATTGCCTAATTAAATTAGGTATCCGCCCGAAATCCGCGGGAAATAGAAGATGCTGGATGATTTGGACCGAAATCTGCTGGAAATCCTGGTCAGGGATGCGCGAACCTCGCTGAAGGATCTGGCGGCCCAGGTCGGGCTATCGTCGCCGAGCGTTTCGGAGCGGCTGCGGCGCCTCGAGGAGCGCGGCGTCATCCGGGCGTTCACCGTCGAGATCGATCCGCTGGCGCTCGGCTATACGCTGCAGGCGATCGTGCGGATCAAGCCTCTGCCGGGCAAGCTGCACATCGTTCAGAAATTGATCGAGGAGATTGAGGCGTTTGGCGAATGCGACAAGGTGACCGGCGACGACTGCTTCGTCGCCCGGCTGTTCGTGCGCTCGATCGGCGACCTCGACGGCATTCTCGATCGCATCGCCGACAAGGCCGAGACCAGCACCGCCATTATCAAGGCACAGCCGATCCGGCGGCGACCGCCGCCACTGGGGTTGCCGGCGGCCTCGTAGGCTTGACACTCATGGCAGTGGTGGAAAGGCGCGGCCAGTCCACCAAATATCAGTCTTCCGCCGGATGATTTGTCCGAGAAGCCAGAAAAAGATGGCGCAGAACATTTACGATCAACCCGATTTTTTCGCGGGCTACAGCCAGCTTGGCCGCTCCGTCGAAGGCCTGGATGGTGCCGCCGAGTGGCCGGCGTTGCGCGCGATGCTGCCCGATGTCGGTGGCCTGAGGGTCGTCGACCTCGGCTGCGGCTTTGGCTGGTTCTGCCGCTGGGCACATGAAAATGGAGCGAGGGAAGTCCTTGGGCTGGACCTCTCGGAGAAGATGCTGGCCCGTGCGAGAGCGGCCGGCCCGGACACCGGCATCACCTACGAGAGAGCCGACCTCGACCAGCTCAGCCTGCCGCAAGGCGGCTTCGACCTCGCCTACAGTTCGCTCGCCTTGCATTACGTCGAAGACATTGAGCGCCTGTTCGGGGCCGTGCACGAAGCCCTGTTGCCCGGCGGGCATTTCGTCTTCTCGACCGAGCATCCGATCTACATGGCGCCGACCAATCCGGGCTGGTCGATCGATGGGGAGGGGAAAAGGACCTGGCCTGTCGACCAATATCTGGTGGAAGGGCCGCGCAAGACCAACTGGCTGACCAAGGGGGTGGTGAAACATCACCGCACCATCGGCACCACGCTCAACGCCCTGATCCGCGCGGGTTTCACGATCGAGCATGTCGAGGAATTCCGTCCGACGGACGCGCAGATCGCGGCCAGACCGGATCTGGCGGAAGAACTCGAGCGGCCGATGTTCCTGCTGGTTTCGGCGTGCCGATAGAATAGGGGCATGGCGAGGCGCGCGGGTTGCTTTTGCTGTCGCTCGACTCAAGATTGTGGGCTATTCAGGCGTCGACGCGCTTTCCCTCCAGATCAGTTCCTCCTCATGTCAGGCCTGCTTCTCGATCCGTGGTTCTACGCGGCCGCCATTCCGGCGGTCATCCTGGTCGGCCTGTCCAAGGGCGGCTTCGGCGGCGCGGTTGGTTTCGTCGGCGTGCCGCTGATGGCGCTGACCATGCCGCCGGTTCAAGCGGCCGCCATCCTGCTGCCCATCCTGTGCCTGATGGACATCGTCTCGGTGTGGACATGGTGGGGCGTGTACGACCGCAAGATGCTGGTCGACATGATGCCGGGCGCCATCGTGGGCATCGGGCTTGGCTGGCTGACGGCGGCACTGGTCACCGAGGAAGCGGTGCGGCTCATCGTCGGCGCCGTTGCCATTATCTTCGTGCTGCGCTGGCTTTACCTGCAATTTCGTCATGGTTCCGACCATGCGGCCGCACCTAATCGCGTGGCCGCGGCCATATGGGGCACGGTCGCAGGCTTCACCAGCTTCGTCGCCCATGTCGGCGGCCCGCCCTTCCAGGTCTATGCCTTGCCGATCCGGCTCGACCCCAAGGTGTTGTCGGGCACGGCAGCGATCTTCTTCGCCGCTACCAACGCGCTGAAACTCATCCCCTATTTCGCGCTCGGCCAGTTCGACACCGCCAATCTGACGGCGTCCGCCGTGCTGATGCCGCTGGCGCCACTGTCGACCATCGCCGGTGCCTGGCTGGTGCGGCGGATGCGGCCAGAAATTTTTTATCCCTTCACCTATGCGACCGTGGCGGTCGTGGCAGTGAAGCTTCTGTGGGACGGGATCGCCGGCATCATGTAGCGCTCCAGCCGCGTCAGGCGGCGCTGGGCACCATGCGTCTTGGCCGGCTGAGCGCCATTGTGGCACCGGCGGCAAGGACCACCACCATGCCGGCGAGAATCCCGACGTCGTGCAGGGTAGGCTTCAGAACCATGTCGGTGATGATGATGAGCATGACCGCATAGTCGAAGCGCGCCGCCCGCAGGATGCGCTGTCCATAGCCAAGTGCCGCAGGCGTCACGCCATCCCTGGCGATCATCGCGCCCATGCGGTCGGCGGTCGGCTTGAAGACGAACATGCCAATGCAAAAGGTCGTGGCGTAGCCGGCAAGCCCGATCAGGACCCAGAGATCGGAGAAGCCGACCCAGAACGAGCACATGATCAATCCGAAGACCAATGTCAGCATCGACATCGGAGCGAAGAAGCGGTTGCCCAGTTCGCCAGTGGCGCGCATCGCCTGCAGCGTTCCCTGGATGTTGCCGGCGCGATCCGCCAGCGTCGCCAGCACCATCAGAGTGAAGCCGCCGCCGACCCAAAGCATCGCCGAAAGGATGTGCAGCAATTTGATGATGGAATACCAATCCATGGCTTTTTCCCCGATGTCCAACGGTTGCTGGCGAGGCCGCGCCATTGCCCGCCCGCCGCTTCGATGCCGCAGCGTTTAGCGCCGCGGCTGTTTCAGGACGATGTCGTGGAAAAACCGGCTGTGTTTCAGGCTGCCGCTAACGAAAGGAGAGACTAATATGATGAACCCACCGCCCGGTTTTCTGCTATCGTCGGCAGCGTCGGGGAGCGACATCGTCCGGAAACACTGCCGATGCTAGTGCCGACGCCGGAAGTCCGGCGGCGACAGCGCTCGCCTGACGATCAACCCATTCCCAGCTTGGGAAAAAGGCAATTCGGGGGACTAATATGCAAGGGGTAGCACGGAATTTCTTCACGCTGGCGATCATCTACGCGTTGTGCGGCATGGCGCTCGGCATCCACATGGCGATCAGCGAAGACCACGGCCAGATGCCGACCCACGCCCACACGATGGTGGCCGGTTGGTTGATGTCGGCGGTTTTCGCGTTCTTTTACCACCTGTTTCCGGCTGCCGGGCAAAAGACGCTGGCCCTTGTCCATTTCTGGCTGACGGCAATCAGCGGCATCGGGCTGATGATCGGCCTTTATATACTGCTTGCCGGAAATCCGGGGATCGAGCCGTTGCTGGGGATATCTTCGATCGGCTTCTACGCAGGCATGCTGCTGTTTGCCTTCATCGCCTTGCCGGTGGTGTGGAAAAAAAGCCTGAGTGAAGGCTGAAACCCAGCCGGTGCGGCTGTGTTGTTACGGCACAGGAGCACGGTGTTGGGTAAAAAAACATCAGAGCCGTTAAGGGTTCATTAAGCTTTACAGGCGTTTACTATGTCCATCCAGTGATCTGGATTCTTACCGAGTGGTTGGAGCCACTTTGTTTGACGCCTCCCTGTTAAACTCCTGAGAGCCGCCTTATCCGCGGCTCTTTTTTTGTCCGCACCCAGGCGGCATTCCGCACGGCCGAACGCCGTTAACCTTCTGTTAAACATGTGCTTGCCTTCACCCCGGACGAAGCGCATTTTCAAGCTTCAGTTTTATAGGGTCACGGGTGTATCGGCAGAGAGCCGAATCAGCCGGTCGCAAGTGCAGGGGCGTATCAATGAACGAGCCTTCGAAGGGCATTGCGAAAACCGTCAAGCTGGCGGAACGCCGGGTGTTTTCGCACTCCTTCAAACCGCTTTACCAGGAAGGCATGGGCCTGGTCGAACAGGCGGCGGAGTATCTCGACGGCAAGGGCCGGGCAGAGGCCAAGAAACTGTCGCGGCTGGCGGCCACGCTCTACGCGGCCGAATCGATGCGGCTGACCACCAGGCTGATGCAGGTTGCCTCGTGGCTGCTTTTGCAGCGTGCGGCGAATTCCGGCGAGATGACGCGCGATCAGGTCGCTTCGGAAAAATCCAAGGTGCGTCTCGACACCGCTTCCGCCCATGACGAGGCGGCCGGCTGGGCCGAACTGCCGACCGATTTCCTCGATCTCGTCAACCGATCGTTGCGCCTGCAGGCATTGGTGCGCCGCATGGACGAAGAGATCTATGGCGCAGGCGCCGTGGTCGACATGCAGCCCGTGGCCCGCCGGCCCAATCCGGTGTCGGACCAGATCAGCCTGCTCAACACGGCTTTCGCCCGCAACTGAGAAACGTCGAGGCCTCCCGGTTGGCTGAACGTTTCCGGTTTGTTCACTTTTCGCTGGCATCGCTGTCCGCCGGAGGTACACTCACGGCATGGGGGACGCGATTCGCATCATCGGGATCGATCCGGGGCTCAGGCGCACCGGCTGGGGCATCGTCGAGAGCCTCGGCAATTCCTTGCGCTTTGTTGCTGCGGGCACCGTGCGCTCGGAGGACAAGGCGGCGCTGGCGACGCGGCTCTGCCAGCTGCATGACGGGCTTGCCGACATCCTGCACCAGGCGATGCCGCATGAAGCCGCGGTCGAACAGACCTTCGTCAACAAGGATGCCGTTGCGACGCTGAAGCTCGGCCAGGCGCGCGGCATCGCCATGCTGGTGCCGGCGCGCGCCGGCCTCGTCGTCGCCGAATATGCGCCGAACGCGGTGAAGAAAGCGGTGATCGGCGTCGGTCATGGCGACAAGAAGCAGATCCACATGATGGTGAAGGTGCTGTTGCCGAAAGCGATCTTCGACACCGAACATGCCGCCGACGCGCTGGCCATCGCGATTTGTCACGTGCATCACCGGCAAAGTGCCGCTTACCGAATGGCGCTTGCCGAATAGCAATGTTCTTGACTTGTTCACGCTGCGCGCGTAGTAATACCCTAGAGGTATTACCATGCGCGTGACCACCAAGGGCCAAGTCACAATCCCCAAGCCGATAAGGGACCATCTGGGCATCGGACCGGGCTCCGAGGTTGAGTTCGTGGCCACCGAGGAAGGGGCTCGGCTCGTTGCCGTCAATGAAAACCTGTCCGACGAAGAAGCCGCGCGCAGGTTCAGGAATATTCTCCACGGCATGGCGGGCACACTGGATCTAGGAGGCATGACCGCCGACGCTTACATGGAGTGGTTGAGAGGCCCGCGTGAAGATCTCGACGTTGATTGACACCAATGTCCTCATCGACGTTTGGGGGCCAACCGGGCCGCTGACGGAATGGTCAGCGTCTGCAATCGTTTCATGCCGTAGCGACGGCGCATTGGTCGTCAATACAATCGTCTGGTCTGAGCTCGCGCCGCTGATCCCGACGGAGACGGCGCTTCGAAGAGCCGTCGACATGCTCGAAATGGATCGCGAACTTGTACCTTGGGACGCGGCATTCCTTGCGGGCGTCACGCATTCCCGCTATCGCCGGGCCGGCGGCGTTCGGGAACGCACCTTGCCTGATTTCTTTATTGGTGCTCATGCGGCTGTTGCCGGACATCGTCTTTTGACCCGCGACGCCGCGCGCTATCGCAGTTATTTCCCCGATCTCGATATCATCTCTCCGGAAACGCACCCATGAGGGGCTTATCTCCCATGAAAGATCTGGCATGATCGGCAAGCTCAAGGGTACGCTCGACGAGGTCGACGAAGACCATTGTCTCGTCGATATCCACGGCGTCGGCTACGTCGCGTACTGCTCGACCCGCACGCTTGCCGCGCTGCCTTCGCCTGGCGAAGCGGTGGTGCTGTTCATCGAGACCTATGTGCGAGAGGACATGATCCGGCTCTATGGTTTCCAGTCGCAGCTCGAGCGCGAATGGTTTCGGCTGCTGATGAACAATGTGCCGGGTGTCGGCGCCAAGGTGGCGCTGGCCATCCTGTCGACGCTGGCGCCGGCTGACCTTGCCAATGCCATTGCACTGCGCGACATCGCCATGGTTTCCCGCGCGCCCGGCGTCGGCAAGAAGGTGGCCGAGCGCATCGTCACCGAATTGAAGGCCAAGGCGCCGGCCTATGCGGGCACCGCCACCGGCACCATTGGGCTCAAGCAGGAGCTCGGCGAAGGCGTAGCGCCGGCGCCGATCACCGACGCCGTCTCGGCGCTGGTCAATCTCGGCTATTCCCGCGACACCGCCGCCAATGCGGTGTCAGCAGCGCTGAAGACGGCGGGCGAGGGCGCCGATGCGTCCAAACTGATCCGTTTTGGGTTGAAGGAACTGGCACGGTGAGCCATCGCTTGTCCGGGGCGCTGCCCTGTGCAAGGAAGGTCCCATGAGCCTTTCCCCCCGCCTCATTGCACCGGAAAAGCGCGGCGAGGATGCCGAGCAGACCCTGCGGCCGCAAACGCTTGACGATTTCGTCGGCCAAGCGGCGGTGCGGGCCAATCTCAAGGTCTTCATAGAGGCCGCCAAGGGCCGCAAGGAAGCGCTCGACCATGTGCTGTTCGTCGGACCGCCGGGGCTGGGCAAGACGACGCTGGCGCAGATCATGGCGCGCGAACTCGGTGTCAATTTCCGCTCGACCTCCGGGCCGGTCATCGCCAAGGCCGGCGATCTCGCGGCATTGCTTACCAATCTCGAAGAAGGCGACGTGCTGTTCATCGACGAGATCCACAGGCTCAACCCGGCGGTGGAGGAAATCCTTTATCCGGCGATGGAGGATTTCCAGCTCGACCTGATCATCGGCGAGGGTCCGGCGGCGCGTTCGGTGAAGATCGACCTAGCGCACTTCACGCTGGTCGCCGCCACCACGCGGCTCGGCCTGCTCACCAATCCGCTGCGCGACCGCTTCGGCATCCCGGTGCGGCTCAACTTCTACACCGTCGAGGAGTTGGAGCAGATCGTGCGGCGCGGCGCGCGCATCCTGCAGATGCCACTCGGCGACGACGGTGCGCTGGAAATCGCGCGGCGCGCGCGCGGCACGCCACGCATTGCCGGACGGCTGCTGCGGCGCGTGCGCGATTTCGCCTCGGTGGCCGGCGACGGCCATGTCGACCGCCTGATCGCCGACGAGGCCTTGACCCGGCTCGAAGTCGACGCGCTTGGCCTCGACGCCCTCGACCGCCGCTATCTCAGCATGATCGCCCGTAATTTCGGCGGCGGTCCGGTCGGCATCGAGACCATCGCCGCCGGCCTGTCCGAGCCGCGCGATGCCATCGAGGACATCATCGAGCCCTATCTGATCCAGCAGGGGTTCATCCAGCGCACACCACGCGGACGCATGCTGACCGCCAATGCCTGGCGCCATCTCGGCCTCGATGCGCCGAAGGATTTGGCGCAGCAGCAGATCAATCTGTTCCAGGAAGAATAGCCACGCAAGCGATCAGGCGCGGGTTTCGCGGACTAGCGATCAAGCATCAGTGAACGGGCCTGCGCAAATTCTCCTCATCTTCGCCGGCTTACCGGCGTATTGCTGGATTGTATCGGGTTCGCTGCATCCATGCATGTCCTCCTCCCGACCGAGATCGCTTTTGGGCGACATGTAGCAGCGCATGCCGAAATGAGGTGCCGGAGCCACTTGATGATAACCAGACGCGGGTTCCTGCGCTTTATCGGCGGGTCGTTCCTGTCGGTCGCCTCCTTCAGCGCCTACGCCGTCGGTATCGAGCCGATGCTGCTGACGCATGTGAAGCGCTATGCGCTGACGCCACCGCATTGGCCCGCCGGATTGAAGCTGCGCGTCGTCGCGCTCGCCGACATCCATGCTTGCCGGCCGTGGATGACGCCGGAGCGGATCGCGTCGCTTGCCGAAGAGGCGAATGCCTTGCAGCCGGACCTGATCGTGCTGCTCGGCGACTACATAGCCGGCATGCGCCTGGTGTCGCAAAGGGTGACGCCGCCGGAATGGGCTGGCGCCCTGTCGGGCCTCAAGGCGCCGCTCGGCGTGGTGTCGATCCTCGGCAATCAGGACTGGTGGGCCGACGGCTTTGCGCAGCGTGCCGAAGTCGGCCCGACGATCGCGCGCAAGGCTCTGGAGAAAGCCGGCATCCCGGTGCTGGAGAACGACGCCGTGCGTCTGGAAAAGGACGGACATGGCGTCTGGATCGCGGGCCTCGCCGATCAGTTGGCGCTGTTGCCGAAAAAGAAACACGAGCCTCCCAGGGGATTGGACGATCTCGACGGCACGCTGGCCAAGATCAGCGATGCCGCGCCCGTCATCCTGCTGGCGCACGAACCGGACATTTTTCCAAAAGTGCCGTGGCGTGTGTCGCTGACGCTATCGGGACACACCCATGGCGGGCAGGTGCGGCTGTTCGGCTATTCGCCGATCGTGCCATCCCAGTTCGGCAATCGCTACGCCTATGGCCATGTCGTCGAGAACGACCGCAACCTCATCGTCTCGGGCGGGCTTGGCTTCAGCAATTTGCCGATCCGTTTCGGAATGCGCCCGGAAATCCTGCAGATAGACCTCGGCTGACCGGCGCGTCATGGCAGGCTTCGGGTCATGGCAGGCTTCGGATTGCGTCCAGCACGTCAGGCTCGGCCTTGTCGCCATTGAATGCGTCGACGATGCCGAAAGCCCCGCCATAGCTCCACACCGACCATGAGAAGCCATGCGCTTCGGCCCGAGCGATCATGTCCCTGACATAGGCGGCCCGATATTCGGCCGGCACCACATAGGCATTGCCATACTCCTGGCGGATCATGCCGAACTCGCCCAGCGTGATGTCTTCCGGCTTGATGCCGTTGGCCTTCGCCCAAGCCTCGACAGCCTTGAACGGCGCATCCATCAGGCCAAGCAGCTTGTCGGCGCTGTCCATGCTGGCGACCTGCTCGTCGAGATAGGCAAGCAGGCCATTCTGCCGTGTCCACGGCGCCTCGGCCTTGATCCGGGCGCGGATGGTGTCCAGCGTCACATCAAGCTGCGCCTTCGGCACCGCGGTCAAAGGATAGGGCAGGCCGGTCACATAGGGAATGAAGTCGCCGGCCCAGGTCGCGCCCTGATGGGTGAGCAGGAACGGGTCGTAGGAGTGGAAGGTCCAGATGACGTTGTCGTCGGGGATCGTCTTCGGGTCGATCTTTTCCAGAGACGAAGCAGCGGAATAGCAAGCTCCGGTCAGGATCAGCGTCAGTTTCGTCGCCGAGGCGCGCGCCGCCGCGAACAGCTTGCGCTGGCGGTCGGGCCACAGGCTGGTGCCGTCGCTGTCGCAATCGACGATCGGCTCGTTCATCGGTTCGAAAGCGACCTTCTCGGGATCTTCGGCGGCCAGCGTGCGCGCCATGCCGCGAACCACCTCGACATAGCGGTCGAAGGTCGCGGGGTCGTCCATCACTTCGCCCATGCCGATCTTGCGGCCGCCGCCGGCCGGGATCAGGTGCATGTCGACGATGACCTTCAGTCCGGCGCGATTGATCATGCGCGCCGAGTCCAGCACGCTGGCATAGAGTTGGTCACGAAGGTCCGTTGTCTTGTCCGAGAGAAAAGGCGACGGATCGACCGGCATGCGCAGGAAATCGAAGCCGGCATCCTTCAGCGCCTTGAGGTCGTCCTCGTTGAGGAATTTGCGCCATTCCGGGTAGGGCAGGATGGCCTTGGCATCCCACTGGTCCTCGCCGGGCCAGGTGACCCACTGGTCGAGATTGAGACCGCGCTTCATCGTGAAGGTCGCCGCCTCACCCGACAGTGTGGAAGCGGCCAGCGCCAGCACGACCGCCATCAAGCTCTTGATCATCGTCGTTAACAGTGCCATCGGGTTCATGCGCCAAAAATACCTGCCGCGTCGGCATCCAAAAGGGAAGCGCAATGGGCGATCATGGTGAATCCGCGGCATTGCTGGCAGGGCTTTCCGGTGCGCTGACCGCGTTCGGCCACCGGCTGATGGCGCGGGTCTATTATGCCGATACCGATTTCTCGGGTGTCGTCTATCACGCGCGCTATCTGGAATTCCTCGAGCGCGGCCGCTCCGACTATCTCAGGCTCACCGGCGTGCATCACACCGAACTCGCCGACGGCAAGCACGGCGAGAAGATCGTGTGGGTGGTGCGCCGCATGGAGATCGACTTCCGCATCCCCGCCCGTATCGATGACATCCTGACCGTCGACACCCGCACCGAGACCATTTCCGGCGCGCGTATCTTCATGGCGCAGCAGCTCAAGCGCGGCGAAGAGGTGCTGGTCGAGGCCAAGGTCGAGGCGGCGATCATCGGCGAGAACGGCCGGCCGAGGCGTTTTCCCAGGGAATGGGTGGCGGCGTTCATGCCCAAGGTCGTTCCCCAGGACTGATTGGACGGATCGCGTGCCGACTTCGCCAGCGCCGGTGCCGGGGCGCGGCAATGCGCCGCGCCTTATGGACTAACCCATCCTTAACCATAACGGTTCATGAAGAGATTGGTGAAGATTGGCGTTATCGAGCGCCTTCCTTTCACCAATATTTGCCCCGAAAAGGCCGCTAACGGCACGGTTTGGGGTGTCCGGTAGCTTCGTGCGAACCGACCACAAGGGATGCCATGGGCCAGCCGCCAGCTTCGCCCGGAAAATCTTAAGGACGTAACGATGGAAAATATCGCACTCGCCGAACCGGGCGCGCAATTGTCGATTTGGGCCTTGTTCATGCAGGCCAGCTGGGTGGTCAAGCTGGTCATGATCGGGCTGCTCTGCGCCTCGGTGTGGACCTGGGCGATCATCGTCGACAAGCTGGTTGCCTATGGCCGCATGCGCCTGGCGCTGAACCGCTTCGAGCAGGTTTTCTGGTCCGGGCAGTCGCTGGAGGAGCTCTATCGCACCCTTGCCGACCGCAAGACGACAGGCATGGGCGCCATCTTCGTCGCCGCCATGCGCGAATGGAAGAAGAGTTTCGAGAAAGGCGCCAAGTCGCCGCTCGGCCTGCAGACCCGCATCGACAAGGCCATGGACCTGGCGCTGACCCGTGAGATGGAAAAGCTGGAGGGCCGCCTCGGCTTTCTCGCCACCACCGGCTCGGCGGCACCTTTCATCGGCCTGTTCGGCACCGTCATCGGCATCATGACCTCGTTCCAGGCCATCGCCGGCTCAAAGAACACCAGTCTCGCGGTGGTCGCGCCCGGCATCGCCGAGGCGCTACTGGCGACGGCCATTGGCCTGCTCGCCGCCATTCCGGCGGTCATCGCCTATAACAAGCTGTCATCGGATGCGAGCAAGATCGCCGTGCGGATGGAGGGGTTCTCCGACGAGTTCTCCGCCATACTCTCGCGCCAAATCGATGAAAAAGTCGCGCCGAAGGCCTGAGGGACGATCATGGGAATGTCTGTAGGCGCAGGTGGTGGACGTGGCGGCAGGGGTCATCGACGGCGCGGCCGTCACCATGCATTGATGTCGGAGATCAATGTTACGCCGATGGTCGACGTGATGCTGGTGCTGCTGATCATCTTCATGGTCGCGGCGCCAATGCTGACGGTCGGCGTGCCGATCGACCTGCCCGACACGCAGGCCAAGGCGATGAATGCCGACACCCAGCCGATCACCGTCTCGATCGATGCGACCGGCAAGATCTTCCTGCAGGAAACCGAGATTCCGATCGAGGAGCTGGTGGCCAAGCTGCAGGCGATTTCGAAGACCGGCTATGAAGAGCGCATCTTCATCCGCGGCGACAGGTCGACGGACTACGGCACGGCGATGAAGGTGATGGCCCGCATTTCGGCCGCTGGCTACAAGAACATCGGCCTGGTTTCACTGCAGGAACAGGATCAATAGACGCACGATGAGGACTGGCCTCACCACATCGGTGATCTTGCATACGGCGGTGCTGGCCTTCGGCCTGTTCACGCTGTCGGCGCCGGCCGCGCTTCCGTCCGCCGATGTCGAGTCCGTCGCGGTCGATATCGTGCCGATGGAAGCCATTGCGCAGACCCTGCAGGGCGACAAGAAGGCCGTGATGCATGAAAAGCCGGCGCCGTTGCCGACGCAGCGTCCCGATATGGTGCCGAATGCACAGAAGGTCGGCGAAAACAGCGTCGACACCGACAAGCCGATAACGCCTGAGGCCAAGCCGAAACCCGTCGACACGACCTCGGCTCCGGCGCCCGCGCCGACCCCGAAGGAAATCCCGAAGACCGAGGACGTGCCGAAGCCGCAGGAAAAGCCCAAGCCCATTCCGGCGACGGAAGTGGCGCCAGCGCCGACGCCCAAGGAAGAGGTCAAGCCTGAGCCGGTCAAGCAGACCGAGCCGAAGCCCACTCCGGCAAAGCCCGCGCCGACACCGCCGCCGCAGGACAAGACCGCCGCCATCGATCCGACGCCCGAGGTCAAGCCCGACGCCGTCGCCGAGGCCATAGCCAAGGACCCGCCCACCGAGGAGACGCAGTTGCCGAATTCGGCGCCCGCGCCGGAGGCCCGGCCGAAGCCGCAGCCGGCACAGGCCGAAAGCGCCAAGGCGCCTGAACGCAAGGATGCCGACAAGCCGGTCAAGGAAGCCTCGTCCAAGCCAAAGTCGGACGACAAGCAGTTCAACGCCAACGAGATTTCGGCGCTGCTCGACAAGCAGAAGCCGTCCGGCGGCGGCGCCAAGCGCTCGACGCAGCAAGCGTCGCTCGGCGGCGACAAGGATCAGGGCCAGAAGCTGTCGAAGTCGGAGCAGGGCGCCCTGGAAAGCCAGCTCGGCGGTTGCTGGACCTTGCCGGCCGGGCTTGAAGGTTCGGAGAATTTCGTCGTCGTCGTCCGTTTCAACCTGAACAACTCCGGCAAGCTCGACGGCCGTCCTTCCGTTGAAACGTCGAGCGGCAACAGGCAGTTCGACGAGAGCGCGGTGCGCGCGGTTCAGAAATGCGACATGGCCGGCCTGCAGGTTCCCGCCGGCAAGCAGGACATCTGGAACGACATCCGGGTCACATTCGACCCAAGGGAGATGCTCGGCCTCTAGGCCCTGATATCCGAAGATCAGTATGAGAAGCGAGAAGACATGAAATCAATCCTCAAGCCGCTCCTGACCATTGCAGCCATGGCGCTGGGCATGACGGCCATCGTTCCGATGCCTGCCTGGGCGCTGGTCGAACTCAACGTCAACAAGGGCAATGTCGAGCCGTTGCCGATCGCCATCACCGATTTCCAGGGCGGCGACGCACTTGGCGCGCAGATTTCCCAGATCGTCACCGCCGACTTGAAGCGCTCCGGCCTGTTCGCGCCGATCGACAAGAGCGCCTTCATCGAGAAGATCGCCAATCCGGACGCAACCCCCCGCTTCGACGACTGGAAGGTGATCAATGCGCAGGCTCTGGTCACCGGCAGCGTCAGCAAGGAAGCAGACGGCCGCATCCGCGCCCAGTACCGGCTGTGGGACACATTCGCGGGGCAGCAGATGGCCGGTGAGCAGTTCTTCGCCAACGACGCCAATCAGCGCCGCGTCGCCCATATCATCGCCGACGCCATCTATGAGCGGCTGACCGGCGAGAAGGGCTATTTCGACACGCGCGTCGTGTTCATCGACGAGTCCGGCGCCAAGAACGCGCGCAAGAAGCGCCTCGCCATCATGGACCAGGACGGCGCCAACGTCCGCTACCTTTCGGACGGCAGGTCGATCGTGCTGACGCCGCGCTTCTCGCCGAACCGGCAGGAAATCACCTACATGTCCTATGAGAGCGGCCAGCCCAGGGTCTATCTCCTGCAGATCGAGACCGGGCAGCGTGAACTGGTAGGCAATTTTCCAGGCATGACCTTTGCACCGCGCTTCTCGCCCGACGGCCAGAAGGTGATCATGAGCCTGCTGCGCGACGACGGCAATTCCAACATCTTCGCCATGGACCTGCGCAGCCGTTCGACGACGCGGCTGACCAACTCGACCGCCATCGACACCTCGCCTTCCTACTCGCCCGACGGCAGCAAGGTGGTGTTCACCTCCGACCGTGGCGGTCGCGCGCAGATCTACGTCATGGGCGCCGACGGATCGGGCCAGACCCGCATCTCCTTCGGCGACGGCGTCTATTCGACGCCGGTTTGGTCGCCGCGCGGCGACCTCATCGCTTTCACCAAGCAGAGCGGCGGCGAATTCCAGATCGGCGTCATGAAGACCGATGGCTCGGGCGAGCGCATTCTGTCGTCCGGCTTCCAGCAGGAAGGCCCGACCTGGGCGCCGAATGGCCGCGTGCTGATGTTCTTCCGCGACGCCAATGGCGGCCCGAAACTGGTTTCCGTCGATCTCACCGGCCGCAACGAGCAGCCGATCCCGACGACGAATTTTGCTTCGGATCCGGCTTGGTCACCGCTGCTGGAATAGAACGGGAATTGGCGAACTGAAGAATTGAAGAGATGGTGAAAGCAGAGGGCTACGTTAAGCGAGCAAAGGATCTAGAGGTCTACAAGCGCGCTTACGTGGTCTCTCTGGCGGTTCACAAGGCCACCCTCGCTTTTCCCAAGATAGAGCAATACGCGCTGGCCGATCAGTTGCGGCGTTCCAGCAAAGGGATTTGCGCCAATCTGGCCGAGGGATTTGCCAAACAGACCCACTCCAAAGCTGAATTTGCCCGGTTCATTTCGATGGCCATAGGATCGTGCAGTGAAGTGGAGACGTGGATTTCATACGCGTTCGATCTCGAATACATCTCGCAGGCGCAACGGGACGAGTGGCTACAATCGTATGGCCAGGTGTACGGAATGCTGGTGAACCTCAGAGTGAAGCTAGGGTGAACATCCTTCTTCAATTCTTCAGTTCTCCAACTCTTCAATTCCCCTCTTACATTCCCCTTTTCCATGCCTTCGTCGCGTTTTGGCCGCATTTCCGCCTAGGGTCCGCGCCAACTGTGGCCTATGACAAAACAGCTGCGGACGGGCAGCCTAAACCAAATTTTAACCGTGTTTCTTGAATGCCGGTTAACCCAAACGTGGTTACTGGGTGATCAACGAAATCACTCGAACATGATCACTCGAATACGAAGGAGAGGCGGCATGGGCCGTATCGCAGCACTGACCAGAAACCCGGCCATGATCGCGCTGGTGGCGATGCTCGCCATCACCGGTTGCGCTTCGAAGAAGACCCCGAACAGCGCCGCTGACCTTGGCCTCAATGGCGCGGGTGCCGCAACACCCGGCTCGGCACAGGACTTCACCGTCAACATCGGCGACCGTATCTTCTTCGATACGGACTCGACCTCGATCCGTGCCGACGCACAGACGACGCTGTCGCGCCAGGCACAGTGGCTGAACCAGTACAAGCAGTATGCCATCGTCGTCGAAGGCCATGCCGACGAACGCGGCACGCGCGAATACAATCTGGCGCTCGGTGCCCGCCGTGCCGCCGCCACGCGCGACTTCCTGGTTTCCAAGGGTGTTTCGGCGAGCCGTCTCAAGACGATTTCCTACGGCAAGGAACGTCCTGTCGCCGTATGCGACGACATCTCCTGCTGGTCGCAGAACCGCCGCGCCGTCACCACGCTCAGCGGCGCTGGTTCCTGAGGCGTCGCGCGCCGAAAGGCGCGCACGGCACAGATGGCAAAAATACAACACCTCTTTGCGAAAGGCGGTCCTCGGGCCGCCTTTTTCATCTCCTGACACCCGAAACAAAATTTGGCCGAAGTCTCGCGCCCTGCTATGAGCCGAGGGCGCTTGGCTGGTCTCACATCGATTGGAAGGCGCGAACAAGCTAACGATTGGACGGCGAGAGACACATGCATTTGAGATCGGTTCTGAGCGGCACGCTGGCGCTGCTGCTCCTATCAGGCGTAACCGCTTCGGCGAGCGGTACAGGGCAATCAGCCGAGACCGGCTTTTCCTTTCATCTGCCGACACTCGAGTTGCCCAGCCTTTTCGGCGAGAAGAAAAAGCAAGATCAGGTCCAGCTCGCCCAGTCGAGCGGCGCCGGCGTGACCGGGCTCGAGGACCAAATGCGGCAGTTGACCGGCAAGGTCGAGGAACTCAATTTCCAGATCCTGCAGATGCAGGAGCAGATCCGCAAACAGCAGGAAGACAACGAGTTCCGCTTCCAGCAGCTTGAAGGCGGCTCGCAAGGTGGTCAACCGCCGGCGCAGAAGAAATCAGATGCCACCACCGGGACCAACACCGACGTGGCCTCGGCCCCGGCAACCCAGGCGCCGGCCGATGCCGGCGCCGCGCCGGGCGGCGATCAATCCACAGGCGGCAAGACGGTCGAGGACGTCATCGTCGAATCACCCGACGGTGACCCCGGCAAGGTGATCCCCGGCAACGGAGCGCCCGAAAAGACCTTTGGGTCCATCACTGTCGACAAGAACGGCAATGTGATCGATGCCGGCGGCAGCACGCAGGCAACCGCGCCGGCACAGGACACGGCACCAGCCGCCAGCGCGCCGGCCAAAGCCGGCAAGTCCGGCGGCACGGTGGTCGCCGCGCTGCCCGCGACCAACAATCCCGAAGAGCTCTATCGCAACTCCTACCAGTTCATCCTGTCGGGTGACTACGGCACCGCCGAACAGGGTTTCCGCGATCATATCTCGCGCTTCCCCAAGGACGCCAAGGCGGCGGACGCGCATTACTGGCTGGGGGAATCGCTGCTTGGCCAGCAGAAATATCGCGATGCGGCGGAAGTCTTCCTCGCCGCCAGCAAGGACTATCCCAAAGCCAAGAAGGCGCCCGACATGCTGTTGAAGCTGGGCGTGTCGCTGGTCGGCCTCAAGCAGCACGATGTTGCCTGCGCCACCTTCAGCGAGGTCGGCAAGCGCTATCCCGATATTTCCAGCACACTCAAGGAACGCGTCAAGCAGGAGAAGGCCCTGGCTGCGTGCTGATCTTTTCTGGGGGTGTCGCAGTCCCAAAGCCGGGACCGCTTTTTGGCGACATGGATTGATGCTCGACACCGGGCCTGATCTTTCGACCGGACTCTTTTCGCATATCGATTTTTCCAACGGCGCCGTAGCGGCCGTATCCGGGGGCAGCGACTCGACTGCGCTCCTTCTCCTTCTCAAACAGCATCTCGACAAAACCGCACCATCCGCGAAGCTGCTCGCGGTCACGATCGACCACGGCCTGCGGCAAGGTTCGGCCGGTGAGGCGCGGACCGTGGCGAAGCTTTGCGCGGATCGCGGCATCGCCCACCGCATGCTGGCCTGGTCCGGCGCCAAGCCGTCGACCGGCCTGCCGGCGGCGGCGCGCGAGGCGCGCTACCAGCTGCTGGCCAGCGCCGCCCGGGCGGAAGGCATCGGCCTGATCGTGACCGGACATACAGCGGACGACCAAGCCGAGACGGTGCTGATGCGGCGCGATCGCAACGATGCGACCCGCGACGAGGGACGGGGCCTCGCCGGCATGGCGCCCGCCACCCTGCATGACTGGCGCGACTGGATCGTGCGACCGCTTCTTGGCGTGCGGCGCCATGCGCTGCGCGATTTCCTGGGGCGCCAACAGGTCGGCTGGGCCGAGGACCCGACCAATGCCGATGAAGCCTTCGAGCGGCCGCGCATGCGCGCAGCCCTTGCCGGGGAGGCCGGCGCGCAACGCGTGAACGACGCGCTGGCGTTGGCCGCGCGGCAGGCCGGCGACCGGACGCGGCTTGGCGGTGAGGCCGCCCGTCTGATCGAGCGCTTTGCCAGCCAGCCGGCGGCGGGCCTCATCCGGCTCGATCCGGCCCTGCTCGGCGCCGGCGCCGATCGGGCGGCCGTATACGCACTGCGCGTTCTCCTTGCGACGTCAGGCGGGATTGCCTTCCTGCCGGACCAGGCCCGCGGCGAGGCGTTGTTCGTCCGGCTGAAAGCCGGATTTCTTTGCGCTACATTGTCGCGGACAGTGGTCGACTTCCGGCGCCCCGGCATCTTCCTGCGTCGGGAGATGCGCGGTTTGCCGGCGGCGGCGGCAACGATCGACGGCGCCATCTGGGATGGGCGCCGCCAAATCACATTGAACGACGCCGGCGGCGCATTGTTGATCGCGCCATTCGGGGCAATGGCGGCGAAGCGGCTGGCTGTAGGCCGGGACGAAACCCCGCCAAGCCTGCTGCGTGCGGCATTGGCGGCGGAACCAGGATGGCTGCAAGCCGTCGAGAAGGTGGGTCCGGAGCCTGATAGGCCGGCATCTCAAGGGTTCGCGGCCTCGCCGGTCGTTGCTCCCTTTGCCCGCTTCCTGCCGTCCTTCGACCTGGCCCCGGCGCGCGCCGTCGCCGGGTTGATCGGCGCGGCGCCGCTTCCCGCCCTGCCATTGCGTGGCCCTAGTGCCGGTTGATGCTGGGCGAAAGCTTAACCCAGACATGCTGTTCTGCTTGGCAAGGGGGTACGCTCTCCCTATGTTAGGCCCAAGTTTCCTCTCATGATGCTGTCCGCTCGCGGACGCCAACGGGACAATTGATGAATCCGAACTATCGCAACCTCGCGCTCTGGGCGATCATAGCGGTCCTGCTCATCGCCCTCTTCAATCTGTTCCAGACGCCGCAGACGCGCGGGGCTTCGAGCGATGTGCCTTATTCGCAGTTCCTGCAGGATGTCGCGGCCGGCCGGGTCAAGACGGTGACCATCGCGGGCGCCCGCATCACCGGCAACTACACCGACAATTCCAGCGGCTTCCAGACCTATTCGCCCGGCGATCCCCAGCTGGTCTCGCGGCTGCAGGACAAGAACGTCACCATCAATGCGCGGCCCGAGACCGACGGCTCCAATTCGCTGTTCGGCTATCTGATCTCGTGGCTGCCGATGATCCTGATCCTCGGCGTGTGGATATTCTTCATGCGCCAGATGCAGTCCGGCTCCGGGCGCGCCATGGGCTTCGGCAAGTCGAAGGCCAAGCTGCTTACCGAGGCGCATGGCCGCGTCACCTTCCAGGACGTCGCCGGCGTCGACGAGGCCAAGGAAGACCTCGAAGAGATCGTCGAATTCCTGCGCGATCCGCAGAAGTTCCAGCGCCTCGGCGGCAAGATTCCGCGCGGCGTGCTGCTGGTCGGCCCTCCCGGCACCGGCAAGACGCTGCTTGCCCGTTCGGTCGCCGGTGAAGCCAACGTGCCGTTCTTTACCATTTCGGGTTCGGATTTCGTTGAGATGTTCGTCGGCGTCGGCGCGTCCCGTGTCCGCGACATGTTCGACCAGGCCAAGAAGAATGCGCCCTGCATCATCTTCATCGACGAAATCGACGCCGTTGGCCGCCATCGCGGTGCCGGCCTCGGCGGTGGCAATGACGAGCGCGAGCAGACGCTGAACCAACTGCTCGTCGAGATGGACGGCTTCGAGTCCAACGAAAGCATCATCCTGATCGCCGCCACCAACCGGCCCGACGTGCTCGATCCGGCGTTGCTGCGTCCAGGCCGTTTCGACCGCCAGGTGGTGGTGCCGAACCCAGACATCGTCGGCCGCGAGAAGATCCTCAAGGTGCATGTGCGCAACGTGCCGCTGGCGCCCAATGTCGACCTCAAGGTCGTCGCCCGTGGTACGCCCGGCTTCTCCGGCGCCGACCTGATGAACCTGGTCAACGAATCCGCGCTGATGGCGGCGCGGCGCAACAAGCGCCTCGTCACCATGGCCGAGTTCGAGGACGCCAAGGACAAGATCATGATGGGCGCCGAGCGCCGCTCGTCGGCCATGACCCAGGCCGAGAAGGAACTGACCGCCTATCACGAGGCCGGACACGCCATCCTGGCGCTCAACGTGCCGTCGGCCGATCCGCTGCACAAGGCGACCATCATCCCGCGCGGCCGCGCGCTCGGCATGGTCATGCAGTTGCCGGAAGGCGACCGCTATTCCATGAGCTACAAATACATGGTCTCGCGCCTCGCCATCATGATGGGCGGCCGCGTTGCCGAGGAGTTCAAGTTCGGCAAGGAGAACATCACGTCCGGTGCTTCCTCCGACATCGAGCAGGCGACCAAGCTGGCGCGCGCCATGGTCACGCGCTGGGGCTTCTCCGACAAGCTCGGCCATGTCGCCTATGGCGACAACCAGGAGGAAGTGTTCCTCGGCCATTCGGTGGCGCGCACGCAGAACATTTCGGAAGAGACCGCGCAGATCATCGACGGCGAAGTGCGCCGCCTGATCGACGAGGCCTATTCGACGGCGAAGTCGGTGCTGACCAAGAAGAAGAAGGAATGGATCGCGCTGGCGCAGGGCCTGCTCGAATACGAGACGCTGTCGGGCGAGGAGATCAAGCAGCTGATCGCGGGCAACAAGCCCTCGCGCGACCTCGGCGACGACACGCCGCCGAGCCGTGGCTCGGCGGTGCCGAAGTCCGGCGGCCGCCGCAAGAAGGGTCCCGAGCCCGAAGGCGGCATGGAGCCACAGCCGTCAAGCTAGACCAGAGCGGTTCACCGTTTCACGGAAGCAGAACCGCTCTGTTCTTTGACGCTATCCCCGACGCGCTTTAAGTCTTTGCTTCTAAGTATGTCGTCGCCCCCAAACCACCTTTGGGCGACATCGCATCAGGAGGCTGGCCGGACGTACATTTGGAACGTCAACCTCGGGCTAGCCCGAGGTCCAGATGTCGCCCGACAGCAGATCCTCGGGACAGCCTGAGGATAACGGCCACGTCTGCGGGAAAAACGGTGAACCGCTTTCCGCCGTTATCGCTTTTTATGATTCAGCTTTCAGCCGCGCATTGCACAGGCTGTAATAACCACCGCCCTTCTGGATCCAGCGAAGGCCGTTCAACGTACCTGCCTCCTTGTTGCCATGGTAACCCTGCAGGCAGGTCTTCATCCGTGCCTTCGCGGGCTTTTCGGTCTCGAACTCGGCGGCGAGGGTGGTCGGGAATGTTACGCCCGCTGGCGCTACAGTGGGGGCAAGTGCCGCGCTGGTTTCTTTTTTCGGCTGCGGTGCGGTTTCGACCTTATCCGCGCTGACACTCTCCGCAGCCGACGTCGCGCATTTCTCCTTGCGGAAAGCGGCCCAGTCCATGCCATTCAGAGTGCCGCTCTCCTTGGCTGTCCGATAGGTCTCGCCACATTCCTTCATCGTCAATGCGCTTGCAGGGGCGACGCCGCAAGCAACCAATGCCGTCACAGCCAATACCGCCAATTTTAAACTGGGCATAAGATCCTCCTGGTTGATGACAAGTTCAGACGTCTTTTGTATACTGTTTGTTCCTGATATGTTCAATCGGAATTTTCATGAGTTGCAGGCAGCTTCCGCGATATGCAGACGCGAGCAAGACCCTGGCGTCTTCGTGCGCAACAAAAGGCCCGCGAAGCAGATGCATCGCGGGCCTTTGCCTGGCCTTGCCAGATTTCATCTAATTCAATTCACCGTCATGCCCCACCGATCCCGGGGGGGATGCTATGCGCGGCTCAGCCCTTCAGCTTGGCATTGCAGAGGCTGTAGAAGCCGCCGCCCTTCTGGATCCACTTCAGACCGCCGAGTGCGTTGGCGTCCTTGAGGACATAGTACTGGTCAAGGCAGGTATGCATGCGGCCTTTTCCGGGGGTCTCGCTGGCATATTTCGCCGAGATCGCGGACGGGAAGGTGACGCCCTTGGGGGCAACCGTCGTCGGCTTTGCGGGTTCCTTGGTGTAGCTCGCCTCGCTAGGAGCGGGCACGCTGTCGTCATCCGAGGCACTGGCGCCGCATTCGGCCTTGCGGAAGTCGTTCCACTTCATGCCCTTCAGCGTGTTCGCCGTCTTGGCAGCCTGGTACTTGGTGCTGCATTCGGCCATGCTCAGGCCCTTGCCAGAAGCTGCGGCCGTCGTGGTCGCAGCCTTGGTGGTCGCCGGCTTGACGGTGTCGGCGGCGGCGGATGCGCCAGCGGCGCATTCGGCCTTGCGGAAGTCGTTCCACTTCATGCCGTTCAATGTGCCGGCGGCCTTGGCCGCCTGGTACTTGGTGCTGCATTCCTTGGCGGTCAGGCCCTTGGCCGTGCTGTCGCTGGCCGCTGCGGCGGCCTTGGTGGTCTTGGCCGGCTTGGCTTCGGCCGGCTTAGTTTCAGCAGCCTTGGTCGTGGCCGCCTTGGTGTCGGTGGTGGCGGCGGCGTCGGTGCCGCACTGTGCCTTGCGGAACTGGTTCCAGGTCGCCCCGGCAAGTGTCCCAGCGTCCTTGGCGGCGTTGTACTTCGTGCTGCACTCGGCCATCGTCAGCGCGTTGGCTGGCGCGGCCAGGAACAACGTCGCGACCGCAAGGCCGGTCAGAGTAGCAATTCGGTGGATGAGCATAGCGTTTCTCCGTGGCTGCAGCCCATTATACGTCCCAGCGAATCAATAACGCTCAACGGTCGGTTGCGCCAGATGCCAGGCGGCTTATATATCGCCGAAATCGCTTTCTAACGACAAGGTGATGAAATCATTCGGCCTGACTGCCGCCGAGGCAAGAATTCTCGGGATGTATCCGCGCCGAATGGCTGGCAAAACTGGTATATGTGACGCCATAGCGTCTCCGTGCTAGGCTGCGGCCATGTTGTGTGCAACGCACAACAATGATTTTCTAAGGATTGGTAACATATAATCACACAATGTGATCGAGGCACGACGGCCAATTGTGGCATGACGTGCCGGCTAAGGACAACCAAGGAAACTGACTGGCATGGCAGGGAATTACTTCGGCACGGACGGCATTCGCGGGCGCGCCAACAAGTTTCCGATGACCGCGGAAATCGCCATGCGGGTCGGCATGGCCGCCGGCCTTTCGTTCCAGCGCGGCAGCCATCGCCATCGTGTCGTGCTCGGCAAGGACACCCGGCTGTCCGGCTATATGATCGAAAACGCGATGGTGGCCGGCCTTTGCGCCGCCGGCATGGACGTGTTTCTGCTCGGCCCGATCCCGACCCCGGCGGTTGCCATGCTGGTGCGCTCGCTGCGCGCCGACATTGGCGTCATGATCTCGGCCTCTCACAATCCCTACTACGACAACGGCATCAAGCTGTTCGGCCCAGACGGCTACAAGCTGTCCGACGAGATCGAAGAGCGCATCGAGAGCATGCTCGACAAGGATATCGAACTGGCGCTCGCCGATTCCGACGGGCTTGGCCGCGCCAAGCGCGTCGACGGCGTGCATGACCGTTACATCGAATTCGCCAAGCGCACCTTGCCGCGCTCGATGTCGCTTTCGGGTCTGCGGATCGTCGTCGACTGTGCCAATGGCGCGGCCTACAAGGTGGCGCCCGAGGCGCTGTGGGAACTGGGCGCCGAAGTCGTGGCCATCAATGTCGAACCCAATGGCTTCAACATCAACAAGGAATGCGGCTCGACCCATCCCGCCGATCTGCAGAAAAAGGTGCACGAAGTGCGCGCCGACATCGGCATCGCGCTTGATGGCGATGCGGACCGGGTCGTCATCGTCGACGAGAACGGCGCCATCGTCGACGGCGACCAGATCATGGCGCTGATTGCCGAGTCCTGGCACCAGAGCGGGCGGCTGGCTGGCGGTGGCGTCGTTTCGACGGTCATGTCCAATCTCGGCCTCGAGCGCTTTCTCGGCGACATGAAGCTGCAATTGCATCGCACCAAGGTCGGTGACCGCTATGTCGTGGAGCATATGCGCGCGCATGGGCTCAATGTCGGTGGTGAGCAGTCGGGCCACATCGTGCTGTCCGACTTCTCGACCACCGGCGACGGGCTGGTCTCGGCACTGCAGGTGCTGGCCTGCATCAAGCGGCAAGGCCGCCCGGTCAGCGAACTGTCGAAGAAGTTCGAGCCGGTGCCGCAACTGCTGAAGAACGTTCGCATCGCCGGCGGAAAACCGTTGGAGGAAGCCCCGGTCAAGGCCGCGATCGAGGACGCCCGCCATCGTCTCGGCAAGGCCGGGCGGCTGGTCATCCGTCCATCCGGCACCGAGCCGCTGATCCGTGTGATGGCCGAGGGCGACGATCCGCAACTGGTCGAGGCCGTCGTCAACGACATCGTCGGGGTCATCTCGGAAACCCGCAGCAGCGCCGCCTGATCCCCGCCAGCCTCGAAGGCGTCACGCCGCCGCCTTCATTGCATCGAAGCCCGCCCCTCCGGCGGGCTTTTTTGTTGGCAAAGGATCGGTCTCTTTCTGTCGAAATCCTTGCCAGATCTCCGGGATTCTGGAGATTCGTGGTTAATCGACAGGGTTAAACGCCTTTTAACTTTTGCAATTCATTATCCACGCCTGAAAGCCAATCTTATTCGGACGCGATCGCCGTTCCGAGTTTTCTAGGGGTGACAAGCATGTTCAATACAGCAAGAAAGGCCCTGTTCGCGCTGCTGTTCGCGGGCTTGGCCTGGCCGGTGTTCGCAGCTGACCTGCCCGAGCCGCAAGTCGAAGAAGCGCCGCCGCCGGTCTATGAGCAACCGGTCGATGTCGGCGGCTGGTATATCCGTGGCGACCTCGACTATCACAAGTCGAAGGTCGGTGACATCGACTACATCACCTACGGCGCCGCGCCTTGCCCGTGCGGGCCTCCTGTCGGGGTCGCCGGGAGCAAGTCCTTCGACTATGGCAAGCTCAAGGGCGGCTTCTCGCTTGGCGGCGGCGTCGGCTACAAGATCAATGAACACTTCCGCACCGACCTGACCGCCGACTACTGGTTCAAGTCGAACTTCAACGGCGGCACCTCGGATCTCACCACGGTCTCGGTCGAGTCGTCGAAGATGAGCGCCTTGCTGCTTCTGGCAAATGCCTATGTCGATATCGGCACCTGGCACGGCATCACGCCCTATGTCGGCGCCGGTATCGGCGGAGCGCGCGTCAAATGGGATACTGTCTACGACCCGACCCCGGGCGCAACCGAGTCCAACCCCGGAACATCCAGCTGGCGCTTCGCGTACGCGGTAATGGCCGGCGCCTCCTACTGCTTGACCGACAAAGTCATCCTCGATGCTGGTTACCGTTTCTCCCATATTCAAGGCGGTCGCATGTTCGAGTATGGTCCAGCCGGCGCCACGCCGGGCGCCGGGCCGGGCTTCGATCACGGCTTCAACACCCACGAGGTGCGCGGCGGTCTGCGTTACCAGTTCGGCGGCAACAACGGTTGCGCCGCGCCGGTGGTGGCCTATCAGCCGGAGCCCGAGCCGATCTACACCAAGTAATCGCTTCGAAGTTTCCAGGAATTCGTCGACCGCCCGGCATCAGCCGGGCGGTTTTCGTTTGAGATGAGCCGAGGTCAGCCCGTTCGAAATCAATTCGCTAACCCTCTGTTAGCCTTAACCGGCACTTAACCACTATGGTTAACAATGGCTCATGAAACGTTGGCCGCCGTTGCTTGTTTGACGGCGCCGAATTCGGGAGCCGGGGACCATGATATCAATATCGCGTATGGCGCTGGCGCTTGCCGCACTGCTGTTGCCGCTGACGCCTGCAATCGCCGCCGACTACGATCCGCCGATCTATGTCGACCAGGCGCCGGATTATGTGCCGGTCGAGGTCGGCTCCGGCTGGTACCTGCGCGGCGATGTTTCCTACCTGGCGCAGAAGAGTTTCAAGAATGGGGACTTCACCTTCCCGTCGGCGATCAACAACGAAAACTTTAGCGAGAGCGAAGATGCAATTTTTGCGAGCGTCGGCTTCGGATATCATTTCAACGATTACCTCCGCGCCGATCTCAACTTCGGCTATTTGCCGGGTAACAAGGCAAGCTTCGGCTATGACGATACTGCTACCGCACCGGCTGGAACGTCGATCGTGGGATCGGGAAACCTGAAGAACTATGCGTTCTCAGGCATACTCAATGGCTATGTTGACCTTGGCACCTATGTTGGAATCACACCGTATGTCGGTGCGGGTGTCGGCGTCGTCGTGAGCAAACGCAGCCTCTCCGCCAGCTATGCCGACGAGGCCACCCCCGCCAACGATTTCACGCTTGATGACAGCAAGACGCAGTATTCCCTCGCCTATACGTTGAATGCCGGTCTTGCGTATCAAGTGTCCAAGAATGTTTCCGTAGATCTCGGCTATCAGTATTTTTCCGCGCCTAGCGTCGAATACGCGACCGCCGCGAGCCTGACTTCCTTTCCGGTCGAGAAAGGGATCAGCAATCACCAGATCAAGCTCGGGCTGCGCTACGATCTCTGGTAGACTGGGCACACCAGCTCTTGACGGCGGATCTCTCGGGGTCCGCCGTTTGCATTTGAAGTCACGCGATCCTGATCGCGGCGCTTTCCTGTTTGACGCATGTCGTAGCCCCAAAACCGCCGCGCACCTTTTGGCGACATGCATCCGGTATCCCGGCAGCGACAAAAACTTTCCTCTTGACGCCCGATGCCTGAACGCATATCGCCGTCCGTGGGCCACCCCTCCCCAACGAGGGGCCACTATCTGGAAGGATAGACCACGATGACGACGCTTACGAAGCCCGGACTCCGTCCGGCAAATCCCAATTTTTCCTCTGGTCCCTGCGCAAAACGTCCCGGCTGGTCGGTCGAGGCGCTGAAAGCTGCCGCGCTCGGCCGTTCCCACCGCGCCAAGATCGGCAAGACCAAGCTCGAGCAGGCGATCGCGTTGACGCGCGAGATACTCAAGGTCCCGGCCGACTACCGGATCGGCATCGTGCCGGCTTCCGACACAGGTGCCGTCGAGATGGCGCTGTGGTCTCTTCTCGGCGAACGCGGCGTCGACATGGTCGCCTGGGAAAGCTTCGGCTCCGGCTGGGTCACCGACGTGGTCAAGCAGCTGAAACTCGCCGATATCAGAAAGATCGAGGCCGGTTATGGCGCGCTGCCTGATCTGACCAAGATCGATTTCGATCGCGACGTGGTCTTCACTTGGAACGGCACGACCTCGGGCGTGCGCGTGCCGGACGGTGACTTCATTCCCGCCGATCGCAAGGGCCTGACCATTTGCGACGCTACTTCCGCGGCCTTCGCGCAAAGGCTCGACTTCGAGAAGCTCGATGTCGTGACCTTCTCCTGGCAGAAGGTGCTGGGCGGCGAGGGCGCGCATGGCATGCTGATCCTGTCGCCGCGCGCCGTAGCGCGGCTGGAGAGCTACAAGCCTTCATGGCCGCTGCCGAAAATCTTCCGCCTGACCTCGGGCGGCAAGCTGATCGAGGGCATTTTCAAGGGCGAAACCATCAATACGCCGTCGATGCTTTGCGTCGAGGATTATCTCGACGCGTTGAACTGGGCTAAGTCGGTCGGCGGCCTCGATGCGCTGATTGCCAGGGCGGATGCCAATGCCGCCGTGCTCGACCGGTTCGTGGAAAGATCATCCTGGCTCGGCCATCTTGCGGTGGCCCCGGCGACACGCTCGAACACGTCGGTCTGTCTGTCCTTCACCGACCCCGATATCGCGGCGCTCGACGCTGATGGACAGGCGGCGTTTGCCAAGGGCCTGGTCTCGACGCTCGACAAGGAAGGCGTCGCCTACGACATCGGTTCTTATCGCGATGCCCCGCCGGGATTGCGCATCTGGTGCGGCGCAACCGTCGAGACCTCCGATGTCGAAGCGCTGCTGCCTTGGCTCGACTGGGCCTTTGCCAGCCAGAAGGCGTCGCTCAAAGCGGCCGCCTGAGAGTTTCCGTGGCGGCCCCGAGGGCCGTCCGTTCCCGGATCAATTTCATTTTCAAGGAGGCCGCCATGGCGCCCCGCGTTCTCGTCTCTGACAAACTCTCTCCCACTGCCGTGCAGATATTCAAGGATCGCGGCGTCGAGGTCGACTATCTGCCCGACCTCGGCAAGGACAAGGAAAAGCTGCTCGAAGTGATCGGCAAGTATGACGGTCTCGCCATCCGTTCGGCGACCAAGGTCACCGAGAAGCTGATCAACGCGGCCACCAATCTCAAGGTCGTCGGCCGCGCCGGCATCGGCGTCGACAATGTCGATATCCCGGCGGCAAGCCGCAAGGGTATCATCGTGATGAACACGCCCTTCGGCAATTCGATCACGACGGCCGAACACGCCGTGGCGATGATCTTCGCGCTCGCCCGCCAGATCCCGGAAGCCAACGCTTCGACCCATGCCGGCAAATGGGAGAAAAACCGCTTCATGGGCGTCGAGATCACCGGCAAGACGCTGGGCGTCATCGGCTGCGGCAATATCGGTTCGATCGTCGCCACACGCGGCGTCGGGCTGAAGATGCACGTCGTCGCCTTTGATCCGTTCCTGTCGGACAAGCGCGCCGAGGAGCTCGGCGTCGACAAGGTGGAACTGGACGAACTCTTCGCCCGCGCCGACTTCATCACGCTGCACACGCCGTTGACCGACAAGACCCGCAACATCATCGATGCGGCGGCGATCGCCAAGATGAAGAATGGCGTGCGTATCATCAACTGCGCGCGTGGCGGGCTGGTGGTCGAGGCCGACCTGGTCGCGGCGCTGAAGAGCGGCAAGGTGGCAGGCGCCGGCATCGATGTGTTCGAGGTCGAACCGGCGGAGCAGAATGCGCTGTTCGGCATGGAGAACGTGGTGGCGACACCACACCTTGGCGCCTCGACGGCGGAAGCGCAGGAGAATGTCGCGCTGCAGGTCGCCGAGCAGATGGCCGACTACCTGATCAAGGGCGCGGTCTCCAACGCCATCAACATGCCCTCGATCACGGCGGAAGAGGCGCCGCGGCTGAAGCCTTTCGTCAAGCTCGCCGAAGTGCTGGGCGCCTTTGTCGGCCAGGTCACCGAGGATCCGATCAGCGAGGTCGAGATCCTGTTCGACGGCTCGACCGCGACGATGAACACGCGGGCGCTGATCAGTGCCGCCCTGGCCGGACTGATCCGGCCGCAGGTCGCCGACGTCAACATGGTGTCGGCGCCGATCATGGTGAAGGAGCGCGGCATCATCGTCGCCGAAGTCAAGCGCGACAAATCTGGCGTCTTCGACGGTTACATCAAGCTGACCGTCAAGACCGAGCACATGACGCGCTCGATCGCCGGTACCTGCTTTTCGGACGGCAAGCCGCGCTTCATTCAGATCAAGGGCATCAATCTCGACGCCGAGGTCGGCCAACACATGCTGTATACGACCAATGCCGATGCGCCCGGCATTATCGGCCTGCTCGGCACTGTCTGCGGCGAGAACGACGTCAACATCGCCAACTTCCAGCTCGGCCGCAACCGGCCGGGCGGTGACGCTATCGCACTGCTCTATCTCGACGCCCCGTTCCCGGAGAAAGTGCTGGAGCAGGTGCGCGACCACAAGTCGATCGATTCGGCAAAGCGGCTGCGGTTCGATGTGGGCGGGATCTAGCTCTCCACATCCTCTGAGGTGACAAGCCATACATCAGACGCCCCGTTTGCCGGCATGCATGCGGGGCGTTTCCACGACCGCTGGCGCCGCCCGACGGTTTGCGTCGTTGCGGGCGCCGCAGCAGGCGTCGCACCAACGGCGTCCTTGCGTCAAGCTGCTGCAAGATATCCTTTTTAGCCGTCAGTACATTAGCGGATGTAGATAAGCATAAGGTCTGGCCCAATCTAACGATTTTGTGATCTGCTTGACGATCCCGGTTTCTTTCCGCACGCTGCGGTCAATTGATGGATGCGATCTAAACTTAACTGAGTTGGTCATGATTTTGCGCGTAACATCCGGCGCGCCTCTGTTGCTGTCGGGGTGCCTTCGATGGATCATCGCAATACTGTCCGACTGAGCCGGCGTCTTTTTCTGTCTTCGGCTGCGATGTTTACAGTGACGGCAACATCGGCAGGTTTTGCCCGATCCTTGTCTGGCTCGCTGCCCTGGGCGCCGCTGTCTTCCGATCCTCCGGTGCAGGTGGTGTCCGGCGGCTGGCAGTTCTTCACGCCGCAGGAAGCCGCGCTGGTCGAGGCTATCGTCGACCGCATCATCCCCGCCGACGATCTGTCGATGGGCGGCAAGGAGGCCGGCTGCGCCGTCTATATAGACCGTCAGTTGACGGGCGCGTTCGGAACGTCGAGCCGGCTCTACACAAAAGGACCGTTTTTGCCGGCATTGCCGACGCAGGGCTACCAGGGCGAGGCAAACCCGGCCCAGCGCTACCGCTCCGGCCTGGCCGCCATAGACGCTTTCCTGAAACAGCGCGATGGCAAGGCATTCACCGAACTCCAGCCGGCCGATCAGGATACGTTCCTGGCCGCGATGGAGGCTGGAAAGGTCGACTTGCCCAATGGAGTCAAGGCTGCCGGCTTCTTCGGACTTCTGCTGCAGAACACGATGGAAGGGTTCTTTGCCGATCCGGTCTATGGCGGCAACAAGGACATGGTGTCGTGGCGCATGCTTGGTTTCCCCGGCGCGCGCTATGACTACCGGGATCACGTCAGCAAGCACAATCAGCCCTATCCGCGGCCGCCCGTCTCGATCGAGGGCAGCCCGGAATGGCTCGTGAAAAGGAGCTGACCATGACGACGATACTGCCCCGCAAGGACGTCGTGATCGTCGGCCTCGGCTGGACGGGGTCCATCCTTGCTCATGAACTGACCGATCAGGGCCTGGACGTGCTGGCCATCGAGCGTGGTCCCTGGCGCGACACGGCGACCGATTTCAACATCGGCTATGCGCAGGACGAGTTGCGCTACAGCGTGCGGCGCGACCTGTTCCTGCAGCCAGCAGTCGAAACCATGACGATGCGCAACGACCCTTCGCAGACGGCGCTGCCGATGCGCGATTTCGGCTCGTTCCTGCCCGGCAACGGCGTCGGCGGCGCAGGCGTCCATTGGAACGGCCACACTTGGCGGTTCTGGGACTCCGACTTCCAGATCAAGACCAACCTGACCAAGAAGTATGGCGCGGCGCGGATCGCCGATCTCCAGGTCGAGGACTGGGGCGTGACCGGCGCCGAGATGGAGCCGTATTACGACCAGTTCGAATATCTGGCGGGAATCTCGGGCGAGGCCGGCAATATCAAGGGGCAGATACAGGAAGGTGGCAACCCGTTCGAGGATCCGAGGTCCCGGGATTACCCAAATCCGCCAATGGAGATGACCTACGCGCCGACCCTGTTCGCCAATGCCGGCCGGTCCATGGGACTGCACCCGTTCCCGACACCGTCCGCCAACATGTCGCGGACCTATGTCAATCCGCTCGGCATCACCATGGGGCAGTGCACCTACTGCGGATTCTGCGAGCGGTTCGGCTGCGCCAACTACTCCAAATCCAGCGCCCAGACCACCATCCTTCCCGTGCTGATGAAGAAGGCCAATTTCGAGGTGCGCACCGACAGCGAGGTGCTGCATGTCGATCTCGCCGCCGGCGGCAAGTCCGCGCGAGGTGTCACTTACGTCGATACGTCGGGGCAGGAATTCTTCCAGCCGGCCGATCTCGTGCTTCTGTGCGCCTACGGCCTGCACAATGCCCGGCTGATGATGCTGTCGGGCATCGGCAAGATCTACGATCCCGCTACCGGCGAGGGCACCGTCGGGCGCAATTATTGCTACCAGACCAATGCCGGCGTGCAGGTGTTCTTCGACGACAAGAACTTCAACCCGTTCATTGCCGCGGGCGCGCTCGGACAGACGATCGACGACTATAATGGCGACGCCTTCGACCATGGCGGCCTCGATTTCGTCGGCGGCGCGGGCATCAACTGCATTCCCACCAATGGACGTCCGATCGGGACGAGGCCGACGCTGCCCGGCACGCCGAAATGGGGTAGCGCCTGGAAGAAGGCGACCGTCGCGGGCTACAAAAGCACGCTTGGCTTCTCCTCGCAGGGCAGCAGCTATGCGACGCGCACCAACTACCTCGACCTCGATCCGACCTACAAGGATCGCTTCGGCCGGCCGCTCATGCGCATGACCTTCGATTTTCCCGACAATGATATCCGGATGTCGAATTATCTCTGCGACCGGATGGAGGAGATCGCCAAGACGCTTGGGGGCAAGCAGTACAATGTCGGCCGCCGCAAGAAGGGCTGGGACAGCGTCCCTTATCAAAGCACCCATAATACGGGCGGCGCCATCATGGGAACGGACCCTAGGAAGAGTGCGGTCAACAGCTTCCTGCAAAGCTGGGATGTGCCCAACGTCTTCGTCATCGGCGCCTCGGCCTTTCCGCAGAATGCCGGCAAGAATCCGACGGGAACGGTCGGCGCGCTCGCCTACCGCGCCGCTGACGGCATCCGCAATCACTATTTGCGCAATCCCGGCGCCCCCTTGGTGCAGGCATGAGGACGCTCGCCGCCGCCGCCGCCGCCGGCGCCGCTATGCTGGCGATCACGCCGGCGCTCGCCGCCGACCAGGCCGACCAGATCATCCGTGGCCAGTATCAGGCCGTGCTCGGCGATTGCGCGGGCTGTCATACCAGGCCGGGCGGCAAGCCGCTGGCCGGCGGCCTGCCGCTCGAAACGCCTTTCGGCGCACTGGTGCCGCCCAACATCACACCCGACCACGAGACGGGCATCGGCAATTGGTCGGAGGCCGATTTCCGCAACATGATGAAGACCGGCGTCGGCCACAATGGCGTGCGGCTCTATCCCGCCATGCCTTACCCCGCCTATACCAGGATGAACGAGCAGGACATTTCCGACCTGTGGGCCTACATGACCACGGTCGACCCGGTCTCGAACAAGGTCGAAGCCAACCAGCTGCCGTTCCCGCTGAACATCCGGCTGGCGATGTGGGGGTGGAACCTCCTCAACTTCAGCGAGGCAAGCTTCCAGGCCGACCCCTCCAAATCGGCGGAATGGAACCGCGGCGCCTATATCGTCCAGGGCGCCGGGCACTGCGGCACCTGCCACACGCCCAAATCGTTCCTTGGAGCGGACCAAGACAGCGGCTTCCTGCAAGGCGCCTCGCTGCAAGGCTGGTTCGCCCCCGACATCACCAACAATGCCCAATCCGGCCTGGGCAAATGGTCGCAAGAGGATGTGGTCGCCTACCTCAGGACCGGCGTCAACGCGCATTCGATCGCATCCGGTCCGATGGCCGAGGCGATCGAGAACTCGACCTCCAAAATGACGGATCCCGACCTCAAGGCCGTGGCCGTCTATCTTAAGAGCTTGGGGCCGGACACCGGCAATGCGCAGGCGCCCAAGCCCGACGAGGCGCGGATGGTGGCGGGCGCGGCGATCTATCATGACAATTGCTCAGCCTGCCATGGCGGCGATGGCGCCGGGGCCGGAGCGCTTTTCCCAGCGCTTGTCGGCAACTCGATCGTCGCGCAGGGCAATCCCGAGACCCTGGCCCGCGTCGTTCTCGCCGGAAGCCAGGCCGTGCACACGGCCGGCGCGCCGACGACGCCTTCGATGCCCTCGCTGGCATGGCGGCTGAAGGACCAGGAAATCGCCGACGTGCTGACCTATGTGCGCGGCAGCTGGGGCAATTCCGCTTCGGCGGTCTCGTCGGACGATATCGCGGCGGTGCGCAAGGAATTGGTGCAGTAATTTAGGCGCACGTTAAACGCCGGATGCCATCTTGCGCCCGCTGTATTCCGCGAGCCCGATGCCGCCCAGAACGAGAACCAGCGCCAGCGTCTGATAGAGCTGGAAGGTCTCGCCGACGATCAGCACCGAAAGCAGCGTGCCGAAGATCGGCACCAGATTGATGAACAAGCCGGCGCGATTGGCGCCGATCAGTTCGTTGCCCCTGATATAGGTTATCTGCGAGATGACCGAAGCGCCGATCGCCGTGTAGACGATGACCGCCCAGCCGCGGGCGTCGGGCACGATCACCTTGCTGGCGGCGGCTTCCCACAGGAAGAAGGGCAGTGAGGTGATGAGCGCGGCGAACGACATGGCCAGCATCAGGCTTTGCCAGCGCATCGCCGGCTTCAGCCGCAACCCGACCGAATAGCTGCTGTAGAGAACGACCGCGACCAGCATGATGGCGTCGCCGAAATTGAGCTCCAGCGTCAGCAGCCGGCGCGGATCGCCATGGCAGGCGGTCAGGATGACGCCGAAGACGGTCAGCACCACGCCGGCGATCTGCGCCCAGTTCACGCGCAGGCGGAAGAAAACGAAATTGGCTGTCATGATCAGGATCGGCATCGCCGCCTGTTCGATCGAGACATTGATCGCCGTGGTGTAGTTGAGGGCGGTGTAGAAGATGGTGTTGAACAGGGTGAAGCCGCTGGCGCCAAGCGCCGCCAGCACGAGCCAGTGCCGGCGCACGACGGGCCAATCCTCCTGGATCGTGCGCCAGCCGATCGGCAGCAGGATCGCCACGGCCAGCATCCAGCGCAGGAAGACCAGCGTCATCGGCGAGACGTGGCCGACCGCCAGCTTGCCGGCCACCGAATTGCCGCCCCACAGCAAGGTGGTGAGCAGCAGGAACATGTAGGCGTTTCGATGCATCGCTGGCTTCCGGCCGCGGGATGGGCCGCGGTGTTTGCCGGCCTATTGCCCCGGTCAGCCCAAGTAAATGATGTCAAAGCCGAAAATTGTTGTGCCTCAGGGCATTTTCGGCGGCAAAGAAAGGTCGCACTCGCGAGGTCTTGACGCTATAGAGGCCTGTCGTTTCGAACCATATCCAAGCCGCGCGGCGGCGTCTCAAGGGAAAAGAAACATGGCCAATGTGGTGGTCGTCGGCTCGCAGTGGGGCGACGAAGGCAAGGGCAAGATCGTCGACTGGCTGTCGGAGCGCGCCGATGTCGTGGTGCGTTTCCAGGGCGGCCACAATGCCGGCCACACGCTGGTCGTCGACGGCAAGGTCTACAAGCTGTCGCTGCTGCCTTCGGGCGTCGTGCGGGAAGGCAAGCTGTCCATCATCGGCAATGGCGTGGTCTTCGATCCGCATGCTTTCGTCGCCGAGGTGCAGAAACTGAAAGGCCAGGGCGTGGACGTGACGCCGGATCGCCTGAAAATAGCCGAAAACACGGCGCTTATCCTGTCCGTACACCGGGAGCTGGACGGGTTTCGCGAGGATGCCGCTTCGAATTCCGGAACAAAGATTGGCACGACCCGACGCGGGATCGGCCCCGCCTACGAGGACAAGGTGGGCCGGCGCGCGGTGCGGGTGATGGATCTGGCGGATTTGGAAACTTTGCCCCTGAAGGTCGACAGGCTGCTGACGCACCACAATGCGCTGCGTCGCGGGCTCGGCCATGACGAAGTCACGCATGATGCGATCATGCAGGAATTGACCTCGGTCGCGAACGACATCCTGCCCTACATGGACCGCGTCTGGAAGGTGCTCGACGACAAGCGCCGCGCCGGCGAGCGCATCCTGTTCGAGGGCGCGCAAGGCACGCTGCTCGACATCGACCACGGCACCTATCCCTTCGTCACCTCGTCCAACACGGTCGCCGGCCAAGCCGCCGCCGGCTCCGGCGTCGGCCCGGGCGCCATCGGCTATGTTCTCGGCATCACAAAGGCCTACACGACGCGTGTCGGCGAAGGTCCGTTCCCGACCGAGCAGAAGAACGAGATCGGCGAATTCCTCGGCACGCGCGGCCATGAATTCGGTGTCGTCACCGGGCGCAAGCGCCGCTGCGGCTGGTTCGACGCGGTGCTGGTGCGCCAGGCGGTTGCCGTCAACGGCATCAAAGGCATCGCGCTGACCAAGCTCGACGTGCTCGACGGGTTGGATGAGATCAAGGTCTGCACCGGCTACAGGCTGGACGGCGAGACGATCGACTATCTGCCGGCAAGCCAGGGCGCCCAGGCCCGCGTGGAACCCATCTACGAGACCTTGGAAGGCTGGAAGGGCACCACCGCAGGCGCACGCAGCTGGAATGATCTTCCGGCCCAGGCCGTCAAATATGTCCGATACATAGAGGAGTTGATCGGCGCGCCGGTCGCACTCCTTTCCACCAGCCCGGAACGGGACGACACGATACTTGTGACCGATCCGTTTCAAGACTAGTTTCTGAGGCCTTTCCGGGCATCGCGGCTGATTTGCGGGGGCCGGCGCGGAGGCAAAAAAATACAGGTCGACTGAAGCATGGCAGATTTCGTTGCTGTTCTGAAAAACGCGTTCGAGAAGCACGGCGACGAGACGCCCGAGAAGCGTACGCGCATCTATAACAGCGTGCGCGCCATGCTGGCGAAGAAGCTGGCGGAATATTCGCCGCCGCTGGCTTCCGAGGCCATAGACAAACAGAAACGCGCGCTGGACGACGCCATTGCCGGCGTCGAGCGGGACTATGTCAAGAGTGTGCCCGAGCCGGATCCGCTCGCGGAACTGGAACACATCTTTTCCTCCATCGACCGCAACAAGAACCAGTCGAACCACGTCAAGCAGCCGGCCAAGGCGGAGGCTGCCGCAATTCCTGCTCCGTCTCCGTATCGGCCCGCCCCGGCCACGGTCAGGCCGGAGCCGTACAAGCCGGCACAGCCGGCGGCGAACCCCGAACCCTACCGGCCCGCTCCAGCCGCCAAGGTCGAGCCTGGCTGGCAAAGGCCGGCGCCGGTGCAGCCCGCTCCGGACTTTTCCGAGAAGACCTTGCCGGGGATGGACGCGGATCGGGACGACGATCAGGACGACGTCTTTGCCGATGACGAAGCGCCTGCCGCCACCGACACTTTCGAGCGTTTGCGGCCGGCCGAACGCAAGCGCAGCTATGGCGGGCTGATCGCCGCCGTCGTCGCACTGCTGGTCGTTGCCGGCGGCGGCTACGGCATCTGGCTGAACAAGGATGCCTTCGGCAAGATGCTGGGCCTGGAGAGCAGCAAGGTTGTTGCCAAAACCGAGCCGGTGAAAACGACGCCGGCCAAGCCGGCGACCGATGCCGCGGCCACGCCGCCGGCGCCCGCGACCGGCGCGGAAGGCACGAAGTTCACGCAGCGGCTGACGCCTGAAGGCGGCGAGACCGACCCCGGCCCAGCCGGCGGGCAAAGCGGCGTAGGCGAGGGCGAATCCGTCGCCGCGCTGACGACACCGCCAACGGCAACGAATGCGCCGGCCACGGCAGCGCCGGCGGTTCCCGCGCCGGCTGCCAATACGCCGGCTGCCAATACGCCTGCTGCCGGTACGCCCGCGGCAGGCGCGCTAGCCGCGACCACGCCCGCGGCGGGCACCCCGCCCGCGACACCGCCCACCAACGGAACCGTGCCCGCGGCCCCGGCCGATGCCGCCGCCACGCCGCCGCCCGCACCGGCAGCCGCAACGCCGCCGGCGGCACCGGCTCCGGCCGTGGCGCCAACCTCGGTTCCGGTCGGCCAGAAGGCGATCTTCTATGAGGAGCGCACCAGCACCGCGCAGGGTTCAGCCGAGCCCGGCAGCATCGTTTGGTCGCTGGTGCAGGAATCGCCCGGCGGCGACCTGCCGCCAGAGCCTGCGATCCGTGCCGAGGCGACCATTCCCGGCAAGGACATCCAGTTGCGCATGACCATCCGTCGCAACACCGACCAGACCCTGCCGGCCAGCCATATCATCGAGATGATCTTCCTGACCCCCGACGGGTTCGAGGGCGGCGGCGTCGACAACATATTGCGCGTTGCCATGAAGAGTTCGGAACAGGACGCCGGCAGCCCGCTGATCGGCATCCCGGCCAAGATCGCCGACGGCTTCTTCCTCGTCGCGCTCAACGACACCAAGGCCGACGAAGACGCCAACATGACCCTGTTGCGCGGCCAGGACTGGATCGACGTGCCGGTCGTCTACAAGACCGGACGGCGGGCACTGCTGACCATGGAAAAGGGCATTCCCGGCGAGAAGGTGTTCGACGAGGCGATCAAGGCCTGGCAGGCCAAGACGGCGGGTTGAGACGGGCGGCGTAACGGTCGCCTCCGTTCAGAATCCCTGGAACAGCATGTCGAGCGCGGCAACGATGTCATCGTGATGCTTCGCCAGGTTCAGCCGACTTTCAACCAATTCGCTTGCGGGAACGGTGGCGATCAGGTGTGTCGCCATGACCAGCTTCCGTCCATTGATCTCGAAGATCGGATGAAGCTTTCGCATCGGCGGCGGCACCGTTGCGACCGGCAGAAGCGGAACGACAACCCGCGTCTTGAAATTGTCGAGCAGGTCGGATTGGACGTCGAGCAAATAGTTGCCTTCAACGCGACCGGCGAAGACATCATAGCGGGGCATCAGAACTGCCGATACTCTTCCAATGGGATGCCGTTCTTGTCGATGTAGTCGTTCCACGCATCCATCGTGGTACGGTTCTCAAGCTTCCAAAGCCGCGCCTTTTCAGCTGCCACCGCCTCCGCGATGCCGGCTTCCGCAGCGCGCGAGACATTCACGTCAAGCCCCTTGGCTTCCCGCATGAGGTTCGAGTCGATCGACAGATTTGCTGGCTGACGGATCGCATTCAAGGCAATCTTACGCATAACGGCCTCCGCAACATGCGCATAATGTATGCGCATTCCGATGTGGAGGCAATGCTCAGGCGCAGCAAGGAGCGCCCCACTATGGCTCCGGGCGCTCGTCGCTTCAATCGACAAATCGTTGTCAATCGATCGGCCTACGGCCGACCGCTCTTCACCCTTCCATCTCCTCGCGCAGCATCTCCAGTTCCAGCCATTCTTCCTCGAGCGCGGCCAACGTCGCACGCTCCTTGTCGAGGGCGGCGATCGTCTTCTGGAACGAGGCCGGGTCGCGTTCGTAATAGGCCGGGTCGGCGATGTTGTTCTCCAGCCGCGAGATCGACGCGGTCACTGCCTCGATCTTCTTGGGTAGGGATTCCAGCGCGAACTTCTGCTTGAACGACAATTTCTTCGCCGGCCCTTTTGGCGCCGCCGGATCGCTCTTGCCCGGTGTCGGCCCATCGCCGGCTTCCGCCTTGGCGCGCGCCTTGCGGTCGTCAAGCCTGGTGCCGCCACGCTGCGCCAGCATGTCGGAATAGCCGCCGGCATATTCGACCCAGCGGCCGCCGCCCTCCGGCGCGATCACGCTCGTCACGGTGCGGTCGAGGAAATCGCGGTCGTGGCTGACCAGGATGACGGTGCCGGCAAAGCCGGCGACCAGTTCCTGCAGCAGTTCCAGCGTCTCCATGTCGAGATCATTGGTCGGCTCATCGAGAACCAGGAGGTTTGCTGGTCGTGCCAGCACGCGCGCCAGGATCAGCCGCGCCCGTTCGCCGCCGGACAGCTCGCGCACCGGCGTGCGGGCCTGTTCCGGCTTGAACAGGAAATCCTTCATATAGGACACGACATGGCGCTGCTCGCCATTGATGACGAGGTTCTCGCCGCGCCCGTCGGTCAGATATTGCGCCAGCGTCTCTTGCGGGTCGACCGCCTCGCGCTTCTGGTCGAGCGTGGCGATCTCCAGATTGGTGCCAAGCCGTATCGAACCCGCGTCCGGCGCCAATTCGCCGGTCAGCATCTTCAGAAGTGTCGTCTTGCCGGCGCCGTTCGGCCCGACAAGGCCGACGCGGTCGCCGCGCTGGATGCGGGTCGAGAACCCCTTGACGACGGTGAGGTCGCCAAAGCTCTTCTCGATGTTCTTGGCCTCGATCACCAGCTTGCCGGATTCGGCGGCGTCGCTTGCCACCATTATCGCGGTGCCTTCGGCGCCGCGATGGCCGCGAAAACGCTGGCGCATGGTCTGCAACTGGCCTAGGCGCCGCATGTTGCGCTTGCGCCGCGCCGTCACCCCGTAGCGCAGCCAGTGCTCCTCGCGCACGATCTGGCGGCCGAGCTTGTGCTGTTCGCGCTCTTCCTCTTCCAGCACCAGGTCGCGCCATTCCTCGAAATGGCCAAAGCCCTTGTCCAGCCTGCGCGTCTGGCCGCGATCGAGCCAGACTGTGGCGCGCGACACGCGCTCGAGGAAGCGGCGGTCATGCGAGATGACGATGAGCGCCGAGGAGGTCCGGACGAGCTCTTCTTCCAGCCATTCGATGACAGATAAATCAAGATGGTTAGTCGGCTCATCAAGAAGCAGGATGTCGGGCTCCGGCGCCATGACGCGGGCAAGCGCGGCGCGCCTGGCCTCTCCGCCGGACAGGTCGCCAGGCCGTTCTTCGCCCGACAGGCCGAGATGCTCCATCAGATAGCTGGCGCGGTAGGGATCGTCGGCGGGCCCGAGCCCGGCCTCGACATAGGCGCGCACGGTTGCAAAGCCGTCCATGTCGGGCATTTGCGGCAGATAACGCACCGTCGCCGAAGGCTGGCGGAACACCTCGCCGTCCTGTGGTTCGATCAGGCCGGCGGCGATCTTGAGCAGCGTCGACTTGCCGGACCCGTTGCGGCCGACCAGCGCGATCTTGTCGCCGGCCGAAGCGGTCAAGGCGGCGCCGTCGAGCAGCGGCGCGCCGCCGAAGGTCAGTCTTATCCCGTCGAGATTGAGAAGAGGCGGGGCCATGTCAGCTTTCGGGCAATGGATAGGGATGGGCGAGCAGCAGCGCGCGGCCATGGCCGAGCGCGATGTCGAGGCGGCCCCCGGTCTTGCCGAACTTGACCTCGTTGGAAATGGTCAGCGACGAACCGAACGCCACCTCGACCTTGTCGAGCGGCCATTTGGCGCCGGTGACGGTCAGGCCGGAGAGTTCGGAGAAGCCGAGAATCGAGAACAGCGTGCCGTCGGCATAATCGAAGCCGGCCCTGCCGGGCAGCAAGGGAACACCTTCCTGGGCGCCGCTGGTCAGAAACACATCCATTCCGGCTTCGGCCAGCCGCAGGCCAAGCGCCAGATGCAGGAAGGCGTGGTCGGCGCGCTTGCCGCCGAAGGCGCCCGCCAGCACAAGGCGGGTCGCCCCGCGCTCCAGTGCGGCCGCGATCGCCAGTTCTCCGTCGGTCTTGTCCTTTTCCGCCGGGAAGGTTTGCCGCGGCACGGCGGCGAGGTCGGCGGGCAGATCAGCCGGGACCGAGTCGAAATCACCCACCCACAGTTCCGGCACGAGGCCCAGCATCCGCGCATGGCCGATGCCGGCGTCGGCGGCGATGACGCGCGAGCCTTCGACCTGGCGGTCGAGCCGAGGCGTGCGGATGAGGTCGCCGCCAAGCAGGATGGTGAATGTGCTCATATCCCGTCGCCTTACCAGCCCGGCACGGGAAACGGAAGGCGGCAAAGTCCCACTTGCGCGGGTCATCGGCCCGGCCTATGTGTCGAAACGCTCTAACGGGGTGCCGGACGCGAATTTCGCGGGCCGGCTGAGAGGCAGTGTCGCCAACCCGCTGAACCTGATCCGGTTTGTACCGGCGGAGGGATTAGACGTTTCGGACACTCCGACGCCTCAATTCCTTTCAACGCAAACGAAGGAGGCGCCGATGCGCACGCTTTTATATTTTCTGATCGCCGCCACGGCAGTGACCCTGTCCGGGCCGGCCTTGGCCAAGGATAAGCTCACCGTCTACACCTATGAGAGCTTCACCGCCGACTGGGGTCCAGGTCCCGTGGTGAAGAAGGAATTCGAGGCAGAATGCGGCTGCGATCTCGAGTTCGTCTCGGTCGCCGATGGCGTGGCGCTGCTCAACCGCGTCAAGCTGGAAGGCGCTTCGACCAAAGCCGACATCGTGCTCGGTCTCGACACCAATCTCACCGCCGATGCCAAGGCCTCGGGCCTGTTCGCGCCACATGGCGCAATAACGGACGTCAACGTGCCGGGTGGCTGGAGCGACGATACTTTTGTTCCCTTCGACTATGGCTACTTCGCCGTCGTCTACGATACCCAGAAGCTGAAATCGCCGCCGAAAAGCCTGAAGGATTTGGTCGAGGGTAGCGCCGACGACAAGATCGTCATCCAGGACCCGCGCACATCGACGCCCGGTCTTGGCCTGCTGTTGTGGGTGAAGTCGGTCTATGGCGACAAGGCGCCGGAGGCCTGGGCCAAGCTCAAGACCAAGGTGCTGACCGTGACGCCGGGCTGGAGCGAGGCCTATGGCCTGTTCACCAAGGGCGAGGCGCCGATGGTGCTGTCCTACACCACCTCGCCGGCCTACCACATGGTCGCCGAGAACACCGAGCGCTATCAGGCGGCGTCGTTCGAGGAAGGCGAATATCTGCAGATCGAGGTCGCGGGCATCACCACGACCGGCGCCAAGAATCCGCTGGCGGAAAAGTTCATGGCCTTCATGACTGGGCCGAAATTCCAGGACGCCATCCCCGAGACCAACTGGATGTTCCCGGCCGGGAAGACCGACAAGCCGCTCAACCCCGCCTTCGACAAGCTGGTCAAGCCGACCAAGACCTTGCTGTTCAGCCCGGAGGAGGTCGCGGCCAACCGCAAAGCCTGGGTCGATGAATGGCTGGCGGTGATGAGCAAGTAGGTTTTGTGGGCTAATCTCGTGAGATGAACGCTCTCCGGCGATGCTCCCTAAGCTTCACCCAATCGTTGAGGGTGCGGTGTGCAAACCCGCTCTGATCCCCGCATCACAGCCGGCGTGATAGGGCTCGCCGCCATCGCCATTTTGATCGGCGGCGCGTTTGCGGGGCTGCTTGTCGAAGGCGCTCGCGATTTTTCCGGCGCTTGGGCTGCGTTCGATCCCTACCTGTTCCGGGTCGTGCGCTTCACGCTCTGGCAGGCGGCCCTGTCGACGCTGCTCTCGGTCGGGCCGGCCCTGTTCGTGGCGCGGGCGCTGTCGCGGCATCCACGGTTTTTCGGCCGTGCCTTCATCCTGCAGCTCTTCGCCGTGCCGCTGGCGCTGCCGGCGATCGTCGCGGCGCTCGGCATCCTGGCGCTCTATGGCCGCGCCGGCTATTTCTCCGGCTTTCTCAGCGCCGTCGGCGGCCAGGGTTGGCCGGGCATCTATGGCCTGTCCGGCATTCTCGTCGCCCATGTCTTCTTCAACCTGCCGCTGGCCACCCGCCTGTTCCTCGAGGCGCTGCAGACCATTCCCTCCGACCAGTGGCGGCTGGCGAGCCAGCTCGGCATGGGGGCGCCGCCGGCATTCCAGCTGATCGAGTGGCCGACGCTGCGTGTCGCGCTGCCCGGTGTCGCCGGACTTGTCTTCATGCTGTGCATCACATCCTTCACCATCGTGCTGACGCTCGGCGGCGGGCCGGCCGCGACGACGCTCGAAGTCGGCATCTATCAGGCATTGCGCTTCGATTTCGATCCCGCGAGGGCTGTCGCGCTGACACTGCTGCAGATCGCCTTGACCTTCATCATGGTGCTGGCGTTGACCCGGCTCGGAGCCGACGTCGTCGGCGACATCAACCTGCCGGTCGCGCCGCGCCGCTACCTCTCCGTCAACAGGACCGAAGCGTGGCTGAACGCGACGCTCATCGTGTTGGCCTTGCTCTTCGTTGCCGGGCCGATGGCGGCGACCGTGGCGGCCGGACTTGGCGCCGACCTCGGCCGGCTTGCCGGCGAGGCCACTGTCCGTCAGGCGACGCTGACCAGTGCTGTGCTCGCTTTCCTTTCGGCCTGGCTTTCGGTGATGCTTTCGCTGGCATTGACCATGGCGCGCAGGGCGCTGGCGTCGAACCGCCGCTTCGGGGCAAGGACACTGCTCGAACATGCCACCGATACGGGCGCCGGGTTTGTCCTGGTCGTGCCGCCGATCGTCGTCGGCGCCGGCTGGTTCCTGTTGCTGCGCCATGTCGGCGATGTCTTTGCCATCGCGCCGCTCATGGTCGTCACCGTCAACGCTGTCATGGCGATGCCTTTTGCGCTGCGCGCCATCCGTCCCGCCTATGATGCGGCAAGCGAGCGTCACGAGCGGCTTTGCGCGCAGCTCGGAATTTCCGGCTGGTCAAGACTGTGGCTGGTCGACTGGCCGACGTTGCGGCGCCCGCTGGCCACCGCTTTTGCCTTCGCCATGGCACTGTCGCTCGGCGATCTCGGCGTCGTCGCCCTGTTCGGCAGTGATTCCGTGCAGACCTTGCCCTACCTTCTCCTGGCGCGCATGGGCAGCTACCGAACCGAGGACGCCGCCGGCTTGGCGCTGCTGCTCGGCCTTGTCTGCCTGGCACTGGTGCTGGCAGCGGACCGGCTGGGAAAGGAGACGGCCCGCAATGTCTGACGGGGCGGCTGGCGGCAAGGGGGTTTCGGTGCGGCTGGACAAGGTTTCGTTCAGCTATGGCGAGACGTTGTTCACCTTCGATGCCGAGTTCACGGCGGGGCAAATCACCGCCATCATGGGACCGAGCGGCTCCGGAAAGTCGACGCTGCTCAATCTGGTGGCCGGGTTCGAGCCGCCGCGATCCGGTCGCGTGCTGATCGGCGGGGCCGATGTCAGCACCGCGGCACCGGCGACGCGGCCAGTGTCGATGGTTTTTCAGGAAAACAACCTTTTCGCGCATCTTTCCGTCGAGCAGAATGTCGGGCTCGGCCGTTCGCCATCGTTGCGGCTGGCCGAAGCCGATCGCGCTGCGATCGCCGACGCGGTTGCGCGCACCGGCCTTGCCGGCAAGGAGAAGCGGCTGCCGCGCGAACTTTCCGGTGGTGAGCGCCAGCGCGTTGCCCTGGCTCGCGTGCTGGTGCGTGACCGCCCGGTGCTGCTGCTCGACGAGCCCTTCGCTTCGCTTGGGCCCGCCTTGCGAGACGATATGCTCGACCTGGTTGCCAGCCTGCATGCCGAGCGTGGCATGACGGTGCTGCTCGTCACGCATCAGCCGCAAGATGCCCGCCGCATCGGTCAGAGGCTGGTGTTTCTCGAGAACGGCGCCGTCGCCGCTATCGGCACGGCGGATGATTTTTTTGCCGGGGCTGGTCCGGAGGCATTCCGGCGCTATATCGGAGCCGGTGCCGGGGATTCCTTATCACGAGATATTGCCCGGAAGCGGACATAATTTACGCTCAAACCGGCTCGATGCGATGTGGCGCTTGCTTGCCATGACTGAAGTAGTGTGGCTAGGTCCGCTCGATACCGGTCCGGCACAGGCCGTGATTTGCCTACAGCTTCCGCCGCATGCTCCGAGGGGCGCGTGACGGATACTGTAGCAGTTTGTTTTGCGCATGTGGTCATGCGCAGGGACCTGAAAGGAAGCCGTTCTGGCGATCGGCGTTGACAGGCTACGAATGAACCCGCTGGCGCGCTTTCTGGCGCTGGCCGGCTTTGCCGTGGCGCTGGCAAGCTGCCAGATGTTCACGCCTCCGGAAGTCCAGGAATCAGGCTTCCAGCCATCCGACAAGCCGATCACGGTCGACAATGTCGCCGCCAACAACAAGCTCGCGGAGCTCGCCAAGGCGCAGCATCCGCGCATCCTGGCGACCTATGGCGGCGAATATTCCGATCCCAAGCTCGAACGCATGGTCGCCAAGGTGGTCGGCAATTTGACCGTGGTGTCGGCGAACCCGACCCAGACCTATCGCATCACCATCCTCAATTCGCCCAACGTCAACGCCTTCGCGCTGCCGGGCGGCTATCTCTACATAACGCGCGGCCTCTTGGCGCTGGCCAATGATTCGTCCGAGCTCGCCGCCGTCATCGCGCATGAGATGGGCCACGTCACCGCCAATCATGGGCTGCAGCGCCAGCAGTTGGAGGCCGAGGAAGGTCTGGCGACCAAGGTCGTCTCCGATGTGCTTGGCGACAGCCCGACCGCCAAGGCTGCACTCATCCGCGGCAAGCTCAGGCTGGCGCAGTTCTCGCGCAACCAGGAGCTTGAGGCTGACGCCATCGGCATAAAGTCGATCGGCGAAGCCGGCTATGATCCCTATGCCGCCGGCCGCTTCCTGCAGTCGATGTCGGCCTATACCGATTTCCGCTCGATCAGCGGCGCCACCGACGCCAGCCTCGACTTCCTGGCGACGCACCCTAACACGCCGCAACGCATCGATTTGGCACAGCGGCACGCCCGCCAGTTCGGTGCGCCCGGCTTCGGTACACGCGACCGCGATTCCTTCCTCGCCGGCATAGACGGCCTGCTTTACGGCGACACGCCGGAAGAAGGCTATGTGCGCGGCGAAACCTTCCTGCATCCAGGCTTGGGCGTGTCGTTCACGGTGCCGGACGGTTTCATCATCGACAATTCGGCGGCGGCGGTGACGGCGACCGGTCCCGGCGACATAGCGATCCGCTTCGACGGCGTTTCGATCGACAAGAACCGCGCCCTGACCGACTATATCAGAAGCGGCTGGGTGGCCGGCCTCGACGACAGCACCGTCAAGCAGGAAACCATCAACGGCAATGAGGCGGCGACCGCGCATGCAGGCGCCGAAGGCTGGCAGTTCGATATCGCTGTGATCCGCGCCGGCGGCCAGGTCTACCGATTGCTGACCGCGGCCCCCTCGGCCAGCACCTCGCTTGAAACGGTGGCGCGCTCGGTCAGCGGCTCCTTCCGCATCCTCAGCCCCGCCGAGAAGGCGGCACTGAAGCCACTGCATATTCGTGTGCTCACCGTGCAGCCGGGACAGACCATGGGGTCGCTTGCCGCGCAGATGGTTGGCGTCGACCGCAAGCTCGACCTGTTCCGCGTGCTCAATGCGCTGTCGCCGGGGGCCGCGGTTTCGGCCGGCGACAAGGTCAAGATCGTCACCGACAAATAAAAGCCCGAGCGGGAGATCAGGCGGCGGTCGCCATGAATTCCGGATTCTGCTTCACCAGCGCGACCTTGAGCTTTTCCATGGCGCGCGCCTCGATCTGGCGGACACGTTCCTTGGAGATGCCGAGCGTCTCGCCGAGCGCCTCGAGCGTGGCCCCCTCGTCATTCAGCCGGCGTTCCTCGATGATCCTGAGTTCGCGCGCGTTGAGCGCGTGAAGCGCTTCCTTCAGCCAAAGCGAGCGGCGCGCGACATCGATCTTGTCGCCGACAATTTCGTCCGGCAAGGGATCGTCGGAGACCAGGAAATCCATCCGCTCGGTGCCGCCCGCGTCGTCGGCCAGCGGCACGTTCAGCGAAGAATCCGGAGCCGACAGCCGTGAATCCATCATCGCCACATCAGCCTCGGATACACCAAGCGCAACCGAAACCTCGCGGTAGAGATTTGTGTTGGAGATCGGCTCGGCGCCGTTCGCGAGACGCGCACGCAAGCGTCTGAGATTGAAGAACAGGGCCTTTTGCGCCGAACTGGTGCCACCACGCACGATCGACCAGTTGCGCAGGATGTAGTCCTGCATCGAGGCGCGGATCCACCACGTCGCGTAGGTCGAGAACCGCACCTCGCGCTCCGGTTCGAAACGGGCGGCGGCCTCGAGCAGTCCGACATGGCCCTCTTGAACCAGATCGCCGAGCGGCAGTCCGTAATGGCGGAATTTCGAGGCCATGGAAATGACCAACCGCATGTGGGCGACGGTGATGCTGTGCAGCGCGTTCTGGTCGTTGTCTTCCTTCCAGAGCAATGCCAGCCGATGCTCCTCCTCGCGCTCGAGATAGGGTGCCTTCATTGCCGCGCGGACCATGATCCGTCCTGCCGTGTCTTCCATCATAAGGCGCTCCGTGGCTCGGCGAGGCAAATGGCAGACACCGGCTTGAAATGACGGCGGCGTGCCCTACAACAGCCAAAACTGTCATGCGCGAGAAAGGTTCCGCCGGTGCGGGCAGGGCGAGCGCTAGCGTCCGCGCAGCTGCCTGCAACTTCCGAGCCTGCGAATGAATTCCTTTCGGAGAATTTGATTTCTGGAAGACGCTCTCTTTGAAATTTCATTCCTTATTTTTTCGACCTGCATCTGTCATTTTCCAGCCCTCACAACATGCCGGGTTACCGGCCAAGGACGGGATCACAGAAAAATGAAATGGCTCAAGTCACTCATCATCGCCGGAACGTTGCAGGCCCTGGCCGTCGCATCGGGCCACGCCGGCGCCAATCTCGACCAGATCAAGCAGGCCGGAATCATCAAGGTCGGTACGGAGGGCACCTACGCTCCCTTCACCTACCATGACGCTTCCGGCGCGCTGGTTGGCTTCGATGTCGAGATCGCCAAGGCGATCGCCGATAAGCTCGGCGTCAAGGCTGAGTTCCTCGAAGGCAAGTGGGACGGGCTGATCGCCGGCCTCGACGTCAACCGTTATGATGCCGTCATTAACGAAGTCGGCATCACCGACGCCCGCAAGGCCAAGTACGACTTTTCCGATCCCTATATCGCCTCCAAGGCAGTGCTGATCGTGCGCGGCGACAACACCGACATCAAGACCTTCGCCGACCTCAAGGGCAAGAAGTCGGCGCAGTCGCTGACATCCAATTTCGGCAAGCTGGCCGAGTCCAATGGCGCCGAACTGGTCGGCACCGACGGCTTCGACCAGTCGATCCAGCTGCTTTTGACCGGCCGTGCGGACGCTACCATCAATGACAGCCTGTCGTTCCTCGACTTCAAGAAGCACAAGCCCGACGCCAATGTGAAGATCGCCGCCCAGGAAGAGAATGCCGATTACTCCGGCGTCATCGTGCGCAAGGGCGATCCGGAGCTGGTCGCGGCCATCAACATGGCGCTGGCCGACATCAAGGCGGACGGCACCTACCAGAAGATCGCCAACACCTATTTCGGCCAGGACGTCTCGAAGTAATTCACCAAGCGGGGGCCGGCTGTCGCCCTGTGACGTATCCAGCGGCGAGTCGTCTTTGACGGCTCGCCGCTTTTGTCGTGATATGGCTGGCGCATTCGCGCTTCGATGACGTTCCCCGTCCATTCCGGAGGATCTTTCGTGCCGCACTGGCTGCAACTGATGCTGGACTCGCTGCCCTCGCTGCTGTGGGCAGCGTTGATCTTTACCGTGCCGCTGACGTTGCTGTCCTTCGTGCTCGGCCTGACGGTAGGGCTGGGCGCGGCGCTCGGCAGGCTGTTCGGCCCGAAGCCGCTGGTGGCGCTCGTGCGCTTCTATGTCTGGATCTTCCGCGGCACGCCGCTCCTGGTGCAGCTCTTCCTGATCTTCTACGGCCTGCCGTCGGTCGGCATCCTGCTTGACGCCTTCACGGCGGCGCTGATCGGCTTCACGCTCAACATCGGGGCCTACACGTCGGAAATCATCCGGGCGGCCATCGGCTCGGTGCCCAAGGGCCAGTGGGAGGCCGCCTATTCGATCGGGATGACCTGGAGCCAGGCGATGCGGCGCACCATTCTGCCGCAAGCCGGACGGGTGGCGGTGCCGCCGCTCTCCAACACCTTCATCTCGCTGGTCAAGGACACGTCGCTGGCCGCCGCCATCACCGTGCCGGAAATGTTCCAGGCGGCGCAACGCATCGTCGCCACCACCTATGAGCCGCTCATCCTCTATGTCGAGGCGGCGATCCTCTATCTGGCGATGAGTTCGGTACTGTCGGCCTTGCAGACGCGACTGGAGGAGCGGCTCAACCGCTATGGCGGCTTCCTGGAGGCACGCTCATGATCAGCCTCACCAACATCGAAAAGCGTTTCGGCGACAATCTCGTGCTGAAAGGGGTGACTGTCGCCATCGCCGAAGGCAGCGTCACCGCGCTTGTCGGCCCTTCCGGCGGGGGGAAAAGCACGCTGCTGCGCTGCATCAACCTGCTGGAGATCCCAACCTCGGGCACGGTGCGGATCGGTGACGAGACGCTTGAGTTCCGCCCGGGCGGGAAGGTGCCGGCGGCGGACATAAGGCGTCTGCGCCTGCAGACCGGCATGGTGTTCCAGAATTTCCAGTTGTTTCCGCATCGCACCGCCATCGAAAATGTCATGGAAGGCTTGGTTACGGTGCTCAAATGGTCGCCGCAGAAGGCACATGAGCGGGCACTCGCGCTGCTGGAGAAGGTCGGCATGGTGCATAAGGCCGATGCCTGGCCGGCGACGCTGTCGGGCGGCCAGCAGCAGCGCGTGGCGATCGCCCGCGCCCTGGCGCCGTCGCCGAAGGTGTTGCTGTGCGACGAACCGACTTCGGCGCTCGATCCGGAACTGGCGCAGGAGGTGGTCGATGTGCTGGGTCAGCTCGCCAGCGAGGGAACGACCATGGTGATGGCGACGCATGATTTGCGCCTGGCCTCCAAGATCGCCCAGGAGGCGGTGTTCCTCGACGCCGGCGTCATCGTCGAGCAGGGGGCATCCGCCAAGCTGTTCGGCAATCCGGAGCGCGAACGCACCAAGCGGTTTATCGCCACGCTGAAGCAGGAGGCGGAGGAAGAGGGAGGCGCATAGGCGCGACAATCGCGGCCTTCCCCAAAAACAAAAACCCGGCGCGAGGCCGGGTTTTCGTCAACTTGAATGCGAAAAAGCTCAGGCAGCTTCTTCCTGCTCGGCTTCCTCATTGTCGGCCTTGGCGCCACGCTTGGGGCCTTTGTTGAGGTTGACCTCGATCAGGCGCACGGCTTCGGTTTCCGACATGCGGTTGACGGCCGCGATCTCGCGGGCCATGCGGTCGAGTGCCGCCTCGTAGAGCTGGCGTTCGGAATAGGACTGCTCCGGCTGGTTGTCGGCGCGATAGAGGTCGCGCACGACTTCCGAGATCGAGATCAGGTCGCCCGAATTGATCTTGGCATCATATTCCTGGGCACGGCGCGACCACATGGTGCGCTTGACGCGGGCGCGGCCCTGCACGACCTTCAGCGCGCGCTCGACATAATCCTCTTCCGACAGCTTGCGCATGCCGATCGAGGTCGCCTTGGCGACCGGCACCTTCAGGCGCATCTTGTCCTTCTGGAAGTCGATGACGAACAGTTCCAGCTTGTGGCCGGCCACTTCCTGCTCGTCGATCGAGACGATCTGGCCGACGCCATGCGCCGGATAGACGATGAACTCGCCGGTCTTGAAACCGTGACGTGCAGCTGTGGACTTCTTCTGCGGGGTGATCGTTGCCATTACGCCCTGAACTCCTTGTTGTGGGCCGGCGGCGGTGCCGGCTGAACTCACGTGATCGGGGTCACCGATCATTAGCCGCACAACAGATGAACCCACCGGAAAAGCCGGGACCGGCAAACCGCAACAACTGCGACCGCCTGGCCCAGATCGCTCTGGTCCGGAATGGGATTTTCACCTTTCAGTGATTTGGGGCGTCTGCGCCATAAATCGACGTTGTGTCACCGGCATGTTTCGCTGATGTAACACAAAAAGTCGGAAGAATCAAGGTTTTGCTGCGTAAGCGAAGGCCACAACCAATCGCCGCCTGTCAAGGCGGTTAATCCGGCGTGCCTGTTACGCTGCGTCATACAAGCCTTTACAGCGGTGTTGTCAATCGCCTTCGCCGGGCTCGGCGGAGAAGTATTTCTCGAATTTGCCGGCCTCGCCGTCGAAGCTCTTGGCGTCGGCCGGCGGCTCCTTCTTGGCGGTGATGTTGGGCCATTTATCGGCATATTCGGTGTTGATCTGCAGCCATTTGTCGAGGCCGGACTCGGTGTCGGGCTTGATCGCGTCGGCCGGGCATTCCGGCTCGCAGACGCCGCAGTCGATGCACTCGTCGGGATGGATGACGAGCATGTTCTCGCCTTCGTAGAAACAGTCGACCGGACAGACCTCGATGCAGTCCATGTATTTGCATTTGATGCAGTTGTCGGTCACGACATAGGTCATCGGTCGGCTCCGGGACGTCCCGTTTTTGTTGGCTTTTTCCGTGAGGTAACGCCTTTATGGGCTGCTTGCAAGGGTAGCCATTCCCAGCGGCGCCAGAGTTTGGGAATTGAATTTCAGGTCGGCGGTGCCGCGACGGTCCCGCATCCCTCACCGACGTTGGTTTGCCGTGCAAAAATTCCCTTTTAGTTGCCGTTGCCGCGGGAGCGCACATCTGCGTCGATCGGCAGGCTCAATCTTCGTCGCGCAATCGGTCGGTCTGGCGACGCTCTTTTTTGGTCGGGCGGCCGCTGCCTGCCTCGCGCGGCGCCGCGATAGCGTCGGGCGGGGCGTCGCCCTTTGGTGCGGGCGGAGGCGACATGTCTTGATAAAGAGTGCGGGCTTCCTCGGACGGGCCGCGCCGCGCGCCAGCGCCGAGCACCTTCCAGACGAAGATACGCCGGTCGAGTGTGATGGTCAGCACGTCGCCTGGCTTGACCAGATCGGAAGCCTGCGCTGCTTTGTCGCGATTGATGCGCACGCGGCCGGCGACCACCAATTTGGCCGCCAGCGAGCGCGATTTCACCGCGCGCGAGAAGAACAGCCATTTGTCGATGCGCTGACGGCCTTCAGCAACCATCGAAGCGAGTTTACTTCTTCAATTGGTCGCGCAATGCGGCGAGCTTGGCGAAGGGTGAGTCCGGATCGAAACGCACCGGGCGCTCCTCGCGCGGCTTGGGCTGGAAAGCGGGCTTTCCGCCGCGATCGGCACCCTTGCCTTCCGGCCTGCCGCCCTTCCAGTCTGGCCGGCCTTCGCGGCGCTCGGGACGCTCGCCCTGCGGGCGGCCGTCGCGGCGCTCAGCACCCTCAGCTTGCGGCTTGGGCTTGAACTTCGAGCGGTCGAAGCGCGGCTTTCCGGCGCCGTCGCGGCGTCCTTCGTGTGTGGGACGGTCCGCGGGCGCGGCTGTTGCCTGTTCACCGCCGGCCGGCGCGTTGCTTCGGCCGCGCGCCTGTCCGTTTTGCGGCCGGTTGTTGCGGCCGTCGCGATGACGCGGACGCTGGTCGAAGCGACCTTGGCGCCACAGCAGGATCGGCTTTGGCGCTTCGGCTTCCGGCACGGGTTCGCCGGCGGCTTCCGCCACGGCAGCCGGTTCGGCGGCTTCCGTCGACGCGGAGGTTTCGACGGCGGGCTCCGCCGCTGCGGTTTCCTCCGTGGGTGCCGCGTCCACCTCGGCAGTTTCAGGTTCGGCCCGCGGCTCAACCGGCGCCGGCTCGGCGGCTTCAACAGCGGCTTCGGCTATAGGTTCCTCCGCAACTTCAGCGGTGGCTTCCGCCTGCTCTTGCGCGACAGCTTCCACCGGCGCGTCGGCGGCGACTTCGGCTGGAACCTCCGTCTCCACGTCGGTTGCCGCATCCGGCACCAGTTCAACTCCCTCGGCGGCCGACTCTTCCGCCGCCTTGGCTTGTTCCGCGCGGGCTGCTTCTTCGGCTGCCTGCCTGGCCGCAGCGGCTTCCCGCGCGGCATTGTCCTGTGCTTCCAGCCGTGCCTTGACTTCCGCAGCCGGCTTCGGCTCGGCGCGATAGCCGAGACCCTTGAGGATCTCTTCCATGTCGTCGGCGGTGGCGCCAAGGATCGACATCATCGGCGGCGTCACCATGAAGGACTGGCCGTCATAGGCGCCGTCCGGACGCTGGCCAAGGCCGGGCTTCCAGTTGGTCGCCGGGCGGATCAGGTCGGCCAGCCGCTCCAGAATGTCGATGCGCACGGCGCGGCGGCCGAGATTGCGGTAGCCAGCGAGCTTGTAGAAGGCCTTGTCGAAGGCCGGGTCGATGACAACAGAGGTGCGGCCCGAGGCCAGCGCGTGGACGACGTCGCCGAAGCCTGGCTTGTCCTTGCCGTCGTTCTTCAACGCCCACAGCAGCGTCACCAGCCCGGCGGGTGCCGGCTTGATCAGCGCGGGCACGAACACGTGGTAGGCGCCGAAGCGGACGCCAAGCCGGCGCAGCGCCGCGCGGCCTTCCTGGTCCAAGGATTTCATCTCTTCGGCGATGTCACGACGGTTGATGAGGCCGAAATTCTCGACCAGCTGGAAAGCGATGCCACGGCCGATGCCGGAAATCTGCTCGGCGTTCTTCAGATCGACCAGCGGCTTCAACAACGACTCGATCTGGAAATTGACGAAGCGTTCGGCGCGCGCCGCGACCTTGTCGCGCGCCGGGCCCGTCAGCTGTTCGTCAGCCAGCAACACCAGGCGCGGCTTCAGCGCGTCTTCGCCCGAGACCAGCGTGCCTATCGGCGCGCCGATCCAGCGCAGCGTGCCGTCCGAACCGAGCGCGAGATCGCCATTGGCGCAGGCGCCGAAGCGCTCCGCGCGTGCCTCGAACTCGGCGGCAAGCGCCTTTTGCGCGGCAGTGCGCACGGCCTTGGCGTCTTCGCCGCCGGCGGTCTGGTCGGCGGTGAAGCGGAACCCTTGCAACTCGCCGACATGATGGCCTTCGACAAGGACGGTTCCGGTAGGACTGATTTCGGCTTCAGGCATGGTATTTTCTCTAAGGCGCCGCATGAGGACGGAAGTCCTGCGGTCTACGAAGCGTTTCGTCAACCGCTCATGCAGCGCATCCGACAATCTGTCTTCGATTTCGCGCGTCTTTTCCTGCCAGTGTGCCTGATCGGCCAGCCAGCCGGGCCGGTTCGACACGAATGTCCAGGTGCGGATCTGGGCGATGCGGTGGGACAGCGTGTCGATGTCGCCCTCGGTGGTGTCGGCGCGGCGCACCTGTTCGGCCATGTAGTTCTCGTCGACATGGCCCTGCCGGGCGAGGTCCATGTAGATCGAGGCGATGAGGTCGGCATGCTGGGCAGGCGCGATCTTGCGATAGTCGGGCAGGGCGCAGGCTTCCCACAGCAGCGCCACGCGCTTGGCGTTGGTGGCGAGCGCGCGGATGTCTTCGTCGCGGGAGAGATGTTCGAGCGCTTGCGCATCGACGGCCGGCAGCGCGCGTGTCAGGCCCTCGACCGGAGCGTTGGTTTCGATCGAGCGCTTCAGCGCATCGAGGCTGGCGAAATCGAATTGGGCGGTGCGCCACTGCAGCACCTTCACTGGGTCGAAGTCATGGCCCTCTATCTTCTGCACCAGGTCCTCGTCCAGCGGATCGACCTGGCCGGTGACGCCGAACGTGCCATCGCGCAGATGCCGGCCGGCGCGGCCGGCGATCTGGCCGAGTTCGGCCGCCGTCAGATTGCGGTACTGGTAGCCGTCGAACTTGCGGTTCTGGGCGAAGGCGACATGGTCGAGGTCGAGGTTGAGGCCCATGCCAATCGCATCGGTGGCAATGAGATAGTCGACATCGCCCGACTGGAACAGCGCCACCTGAGCATTGCGGGTGCGGGGCGACAGCGCCCCGAGCACGACGGCCGCACCACCCTGCTGGCGGCGGATGAGTTCGGCGATGGCATAGACCTCGTCGGCGGAGAAGGCGACGATCGCGGTGCGCCGTGGCAGGCGGGTCAGTTTCTTGGAGCCGGCATAGGCGAGGTGCGACAGCCGCGGCCGCGTCACCACGGAGATGCCTTTCAGCAGCCGCTGGAGAATGCCGTGCATGGTGGCCGCGCCAAGCAGCAGCGTCTCCTGGCGGCCGCGCAGATGCAGGATGCGGTCGGTGAAGATATGGCCGCGCTCGAGGTCGCCGGCCAGCTGTACCTCGTCGATGGCAACAAAGGCGGCGTCGGTTTCACGCGGCATGGCTTCGACGGTGCAGACCGAATATCTGGCGCCCGGCGGCTGGATCTTCTCCTCGCCGGTGATCAGCGCCACTTTGTTGGCACCGACCTTTTCGCAGACGCGCGTGTAGACCTCGCGGGCCAGCAGCCTCAGCGGCAGGCCGATGACACCGGTTTCGTGCGCCACCATCCGCTCGATGGCGAGATGGGTCTTGCCGGTATTGGTCGGCCCAAGCACGGCGGTCACGTCGCGGCCCGACAGGATCAGCGGCTCGTTGTGTTTCGGCTGGATGTTCATCGGCTCGGAAATAAGGCTTTCTGGCCTCTCGTGGTCGGGAGCGTGCCAGGACGGCGCGTATGACAGCCGACACATAGGGATTTCGGGCGCGAAGCGAAAGCAGAATGTTCCGGCAGGGTTCCGGAGACGCCCGCCTCACTCCGCAAATCAGCCCCTGCTTAACAGTTGGAACGAGTCTGGAACGAATCAGCGACGAATCGGCGACTCCGTCAGATTCAGCTTTTGTTCACGGCTAGATATGGATTTCGTGACCACGAGTCTCACCACATGCTGAATCACCGAACTGGCCCGTTTTATGCTGGGCGGGTCCTGCCGTTACTTTCGCCGGGAACGATGGGGGCGATTCGGTGCGCGCCCCGTTAAGCTTATGAAAGTGTTAATCTTTCTAAACTCGGCGTTAAAGAACAGCAGCTTATCGCGGCCATTAATCTTAACATTGGGCTCAAAGCCGGAACGAATCGGAGACAAAGTAGCGCCGCACGTATTTTCTCTTTTTGTTCCCTCAATATCTTGTGTTGTGAACAGCTTATCCACCGAGAATCCACAGGCTTAACCACAGGGTTCGCACAGACGCGCCAACCGGCATTAACCTTTGCGTGCCGCATTGGGGCATTGCGTCACAGCGATGTCTCCCAAGAGTCAGGCCATTTGGAAGCGGACCGATTTTCCGGTCCGCCTATCGCAGGGTACGCATGAATCCGCAGCGTTGGACTGCGCGAGCAGACGTCTCAGACGAAGTACTGGCCGCCATTGGCGGTGAGGGTCGAGCCGGTGATGAAGCCGGCATCTTGCGAAGCGAGGAAGACCACGCAGCGCGCGATCTCTTCCGGTTCGCCAAGGCGGCCCACGGGGATTTGCGGGATGATGCGCTCGTTGAGCACCTTTTCGTCGATTGCCTTGACCATCTCGGTAGCGATGTAGCCAGGGCAGATGACGTTGACGGTGATGCCCGCGCGGGCGCCTTCCTGGGCGAGCGCCTTCGAGAAGCCGATGTCGCCGGCCTTGGCGGCGGAGTAATTGACCTGACCGGCCTGGCCCTTCTGGCCGTTGATCGAGGAGATGGTGATGACGCGGCCGAACTTGCGGTCGCGCATACCTCCCCACAGCGGATGGGTCATATTGAAGACACCGGACAGATTGGTATCGATCACCTCTTTCCACTGCTCGCGGGTGATCTTGTGGAACATGGCGTCGCGGGTGATGCCGGCATTGTTGACCAGCACCGAGACAGGGCCGAGGTCGGCCTCGACTTGTTTGATACCAGCCGCGCAAGCGTCATAGTCGGCGACCGACCATTTGTAGACCGGAATGCCGGTCTGCGCCTTGAACTTCGCCGCCGCCTCGTCGTTGCCGGCGTAGTTCGCGGCAACCGAATAGCCGGCGTTCTTCAAAGCGATCGAGATCGCCGCGCCGATGCCACGCGATCCACCCGTGACGATTGCAACCTTGGTCATGCATTTCCCCTTTTTGAAATCGCCCTGTTGTCGGGCTTGGCAGGCACTGGATTTGCTACAGGCACCACATGTGAAACGGGCGGCTTGCGCCGCCCGTCCAAAGTCTATCAGAAAGCCTCCACGCACATGGCGACGCCCATGCCGCCGCCGATGCATAGGGTGGCCAGTCCCTTCTTGGCGCCGCGTCGGCGCATTTCGAAGACCAGCGTGTTGAAGATGCGGGCGCCCGAGGCGCCGATCGGGTGGCCGATGGCGATGGCGCCGCCATTGACGTTGACGATCGAGGGGTCCCAGCCCATGTCCTTGTTGACGGCGCAGGCCTGTGCGGCGAACGCCTCGTTGGCCTCGACAAGGTCGAGATCCCCTGCCGACCAACCGGCCCGTTCCAAGGCCTTGCGTGAAGCGGGAATGGGTCCGGTGCCCATGATCGCCGGATCGACGCCGGCGGTCGCCCAGGAGGCGATGCGCGCCAGCGGGGTGATGCCACGCCTTGCGGCTTCCGCTTCGCTCATCAGCAGCGCGCCGGCGGCACCGTCATTGATGCCGGAGGCATTGGCGGCGGTCACCGTGCCATCCTTGTCGAAGGCCGGCTTCAGCTTGGTCATGGCATCGATCGTGGCGCCGTGGCGGATGTATTCGTCCTGATCGACAACCGTATCGCCCTTCTTGCCCTTGATGGTGAAGGCGACGATCTCGTCCTTGAACTTGCCCGCCTTCTGCGCGGCCTCGGCCTTGTTCTGGGAGGCCAGTGCGAACTGGTCCTGGTCGTCGCGGGTGATCTGGAACTGGCGGGCGACGTTCTCGGCGGTGTTGCCCATGTGGTAGCCATTGAAGGCGTCCCACAGCCCGTCCTTGATCATGGTGTCGATCATCTTGTAGTCGCCCATCTTGACGCCGGCGCGCAGGTGCTCGGCGTGCGGCGACAGCGACATCGATTCCTGGCCGCCGGCAATGATCACCTTGGCGTCGCCGGTGGCGATCTGCTGCATGCCGAGCGCGATGGCGCGCAGGCCCGAACCGCAAACCTGGTTGAGGCCCCAGGCGGTGGTCTCCTTGGGCAGTCCGGCAAGGATCGAGGCCTGGCGGGCCGGGTTCTGGCCTTGCGCCGCGGTCAGCACCTGGCCGAGGATGACCTCGTCGATCTCGGCCGGTTCGACCCCGGCACGCGCCAAAAGTTCCTGCACGACGACGGCGCCGAGCTCATGCGCGGGCGTGGCGGCGAAGGCGCCGTTGAAGGAGCCTACAGCCGTGCGCGCGGCGCTGGCAATGACAATGGAAGCGGACATTTTCTTCTCCAGACTTCAAGGGTGTTGTTGTGCCGTTGAGGACTTTTTTGCCCTTTCCCAACCCCAAGTCAAACCGGAAATCGGCATGGCGCCGATGCGCCGCAAGCGGGCCGCGCATCGCGGTGTCGGCGGTCCGGTCGCTGCCGCGCAGCATATTTTGCCTGCTATGCAGCATTATGTGATCCCGCAGTGCACAAACTGCTTGGAATTATGAGGCTTTTGCGCATATCCTCGAAAAAGGCGCAATCGTTACCGGCTGCTTACTCAGGCGCGCCGGTGTCCGGGGAGGATGCAGATGGCCGCAAAAGACGACCCTATCATTATCAAGAAATACGCCAATCGCCGCCTCTATAATACGGGGACGAGTACGTATGTGACGCTCGAGGATCTGGCCGAGATGGTCAAGAAGGGCGAGGAGTTCACCGTCCAGGACGCCAAGACCGGCGACGACATCACGCATCCGGTGCTGACCCAGATCATCTTCGAGCTGGAGAACAAGGACGGGCAGAACATGCTGCCGATCCCGTTCCTGCGCCAGCTGATCGCCTTCTACGGCGACCAGATGCAAATGATCGTGCCGAGTTTCCTCGAGCAATCGATGATCGCCTTTTCCAAGGAACAAGAGCGGTTCCGCGAGCAGATGAAGGGCGCCATCGGCAAGTCGCCACTGGACGTTATGAAAATGGCGACACCGATCAAGGCGCTGGAAGAACAGACGCGCCGAAACATGGAAATGTTCCAGAACGCGATGCGGCTGTTCACGCCTTTTCCGCCCGCGGGCCCGGCACCGGCAGCGGCCCCCGCCGAGCCGGCCAGGAAGGACGCGCCGGAGAAGTCCGACGATCTGCAGCAGTTGAAGGACCAGATCGCGGCCATGCAGCGCAAGCTCGACACGATGTCATGAGCGCATAGCGCTCACGCGATTTACGGCAGCAATCCCTCATAGCGGCCGCGCGGCCGGATGATGCTGCCGCTCACGATCTGTTCGACCAGATGTGCCGCCCAGCCGACGCTGCGTCCAAGCGCGAAGAGGTGGAACGGTGCATCGCGCGGCAAGCCAAGGCTGCGCGCCAGCACGGCCAAGGCAAAATCGATATTCGGTTGGGCGCCGGTCGCCGCCATGGCGGCGGTTTCCAGCGACCGCAATGTTTCATCGGTGTTGTCGAAGGCCGCCAGAAGCGCCGTGGCCCGGGGATCGCCCTCGGGATAGAGCTGGTGGCCGAATCCCGGCAGTGGCCGGTCGTGGCCAAGCCAGCGCCGGATCGCGGCATCGGCACCATGCCGTCCCGCGTCTTCGGCGAGTTGCATTACCGCTTCGCCGGCGCCGCCGTGGCGGGGACCTGACAGTGTCGCCAGGCCGGCCAGCAGACAAGCGGCGGGCGAGGCTCCGGTCGAGGCGGCGACGCGGGCCGCGAAGGTCGACGCATTGAGTTCGTGATCGGCAAGCAGCACAAGCGCACGCCGGATCGCATCCGCGCCTTCATCGTCCACCGACCAGCCCCGCGCCAATCGCTGGTGCACCGGTTCCGGCCCCGCCTCGGCACCGAGGGCGCTGGCCAGCACACCGATCGCGCGTGCGGCATCAGTGCACAGCGAGGCAGCATTTCGTCCAAGCGAAGACCGCGCCTGGCCGGCAAGCAAAGCGAGTTGCACGAACGCCTGGGCGCGGCCGGTCGGGCGCGGCGCATCTGGTGGCGACGCTTCGAAATGGACCGGGCCGGACAGAGCCCAGAGCAGTCCAGCGGTTTCTTCCAGCGTGGCATGATCGGACAGCGCAACGGCATCCCGGCCCCGATAGATGAGGTTGCCGTGCGAGACGGTCGAGATCGCGGTGACGAGCGACGGCTCGCCCCAGGCGATCGCGCTTTCGGCAATGGCCGAGGGGCTGCGCCCGCGCGCCCTTCGCGTTGCCAGCGCCGCGATGTCGTCGGCGCGGTACTGGCTGCGGCGCGGATCGGCCCGATCCGGGCGCATGCCGATGCGACCGCGGCTGACATAGGCATAGAGCGTCTGCGGCCTCACCCGGAGCCTTTCCAGCGCCTCTTCCCGCGACAACCATTCGGACATATCGAGCTCAGATATTGATTCTATTGATCAAGATTGATGCTTATGGCGCCCATCCTTATCTCCCACCGGGAAAAGCTTCAAGGAGACAAGACCATGGCGAATGGCCTCGATGATGTGGTGGCGGCCGAAACCGTGCTGTCCGACGTGGATGGCCTGGGCGGCCACCTGACGATCCGAGGCCATTCGCTTGGGGACTTGGCTGGACGATGGAGTTACGCCCGGGTCGTCCGCCTGCTGCTGGACGGCTTCTTCGACGATCTGCCCGGTGACGCCGAACTGGCGGCAAGGTTGGGCGGGGCACGCACCGAGGTCTTCGACCGGCTCGCGTCTTCGCTGCCCCTGCTGGCGCCGCTCGAAATCTACAGCGCCATGCGCGCCGGCATGGCCTTGCTGCCGGATGGCGAAACGCTGGCGGACGCCTTGCGGCTGATTGCTGCGCCGGCGGTGCTGACGCCGGCCTTGCTGCGCCTGCGGCGCGGCGAGCAGCCGATCGCACCCGACGGCAAGGCGGATCATGCCACCGACATGTTGCGGATGCTCAGGGGATCGGTCCCGTCGCCGGCATTGGCAAACGCGCTCGACACGTATCTGGTGACCGTTTGCGATCATGGCCTCAATGCCTCGACCTTCGCCACCCGCGTCGTCGCTTCGACCCTGGCGGGCCTGACATCGTCGGTGCTGGCCGGGCTTGGCGCGCTCAAGGGGCCGCTGCATGGCGGCGCGCCCGGCCCGGTCATCGAGATGCTCGACGCCATCGCCGCGCATGGCGATGCGGCCACCTGGCTGCGCGACGAGATCGCGCATGGCGAACGCATCATGGGCTTCGGTCACCGCATCTACCGCGTGCGCGATCCGCGTGCCGATGTCCTGAAAGCGGTGGTGCGCAAGCTTGGCGGTGAGGGCGACACCGGCAGGCGGCTGGCTTTCGCCGAGACGGTCGAGCAAACCGCGCTCGACGTGCTCCGGGTCGCCAAGCCGCAGCGTTCGCTGCAGACCAATGTCGAATTCTACACCGCACTGGTGCTGGAAGCGGCAGGGTTTCCGCCCGAGGCGTTCAGCAATGTCTTCGCAGCCGGACGCGTCGCCGGGTGGGTCGCGCACGCGCGCGAGCAGCAGACCACCGGACGGCTGATCCGTCCGCAGTCACGCTATATCGGGCCTGTGCCGGACCTCGTCGCCTAGCTCCCATTTGCCTGGCTTCATGTCTGTTTCGAAAGCCGCGGTCTCTCCGCATGCAGCGATTGGCTTTCGCATGACCGAAATTTCATGTGATCACGCGAGCGTGTTCGTGTTCTTGCCTTGGCCCATCCTTATATGCTGCACTGCAACATAAGCTGGCGATAGCTGCTTCCTTCGAATGACGTTGGGGGGCGGGCTGGCGTATCAGGATGACAGGAACGCCATGACGAAGAACGGCAAGGCGGAGGAAAAGAAGAAGATCAACATCGCTCTCCAGGGTGGCGGCTCGCATGGCGCCTTTTCCTGGGGCGTGCTCGACCGGCTGCTGGAGGATGGCAGGCTGGAGATATCGGCGGTGTCCGGTACCAGTGCCGGCGCGATGAACGCGGTGGCGCTGGCTGACGGTTTTGTCAGAGGCGGGGTCGAGGGCGCGCGCAAGAAGCTGGACGATTTCTGGCGCGCGGTGGCGGCGAAGGGACGGTTCAGCCCGGTGCAACGCATGCCGTGGGATGTCGCCTGGGGCAATTGGTCGATCGAGAACACGCCGGGTTATGTCTTCTTCGACACCATGTCGCGGGTATTCTCGCCCTATGTCGCCAACCCGCTCGGCCTCAATCCGCTGCGCGACGTCGTCGCGCAGGAGATCGATTTCGGGAATGTCCATGCCTGCAAGCCGATGGAACTGTTCATCTCCGCCACCAATGTCGAGACAGGGCAGTTGCGAGTGTTTTCCGACGGCGAGATCGATCTCGACACAGTGATGGCCTCGGCCTGCCTGCCGCAACTGTTCCGTGCTGTCGAGATCAAGGGCGTGCCCTATTGGGATGGCGGCTATGGCGGCAACCCGGCGCTCTATCCGTTCTTCAAGACGGCGGCGACCGAGGACGTGCTTCTGGTGCAGATCAACCCGGTGGTGCGCGAGGGAACACCGAGAAGCGCCAACGAGCTTCAATGCCGGGCTGCTGCGCGAATTCCGCTCGATCGCCTTCGTCAAGGAACTGATCGCCGCCGGGCGTCTGCCGCATGGCGAATACCGGGACATCCGCATGCACCGCATCGATGCCGACGAGGCGTTCAAGGATCTGTCGGCATCCTCGAAGGTCAATGCCGAATGGGCCTTCCTGACCTATCTGCGCGACCTCGGCCGCACCGCCGCCAGCGACTGGCTTGAAGAGAATTACGCTGCCGTCGGCAAGCATGCCACGCTCGATCTCTCGGGCGAACTCGACGACGGTTTCAAGCCGGTCCGCGGTCCAGCACCGGGCCGTCGCGTGAAGGAGTTTCTCGCCGTTCGCAAGAATCCGGAGGCAGAGCGCCGTCGGGCCTGAGCCCGCCGGCGGCATGGCGGGGTCTCCGCAGCAGCGCGTAGTCCAGCGCTGCTGGCGTGACAGCAACCTTGGCGTGCGGAAGAGCCGTCATCATGCTGACGCCTGTTGCCACCAACGGTCAGATGACGCCGGGCGGAAGACGTCCGAAGGAATCGGGCGCAATGCTCGATCCCGAATTGCGAATGGGACGAAACACACCCGGTGTTCCCGTACCTGTCTCGCGCCGAGCCCTATGTCGCGCGTATCGCGACGCGATGGTCCAAGGCGTAAGAATGCGGGCGCGTTGAGTTTTTCAGCATCAGGTTCGACCTCGGGGCCTTGGCGGCGGCAAACCTGACCTGAAAGGTTGCCGTGCCTTTTTTCGAGGGATTCCAGCGGCTTGGCCGAGTGTTGTGGTGTCTTCCCTCGCCGATCACACTGACGCGGATCGTCGGTTTGTGCCTGCACTTCGATCGGCGACGCAATGCGGATCGCGGCTATATTTCGGTGACGGCCGGACGGGCCTGTGGCGAGCCGCGCTGGTCTCCGGTGGACGATGTTTCAGAGCCGGATCGTGAGCCGGCGGCCGGCTTCACCAAGTAGCCTGGCAAGTGACGAAGTACCGTTTCATGGCGGCCACACCTTGTTCGGCTACGCAATGCTGCTGCAACTTTGGGGCTATATTGCGATGCAACTTTGATGTAGAAGCGCGCTCGCCGATCACGGCAATTTGAACACGGTCGAGCGCGCACCCATATCGGCGACGCGCCCGCGTCATCAGACGCGGTGCTGGCCGAACCCGCAGTGGAAAAATGACGATGCCTAAAATCAGGTTTCACAAGCTTGCAGCCATTGTTGTGCTCATCGGTTTCGCGGCGTGGATGGCGACAGGCGAGTTCTCGTCGGTCGGCAGCGTAGCGGCGAACAAGGCCAAGGCAGCCGAAGCCGAGCAGGGCAAGATGCCGGACGCGAGCAAGCCGAAGACGGCGGAAGCCGAACCGAAGGCCCCGCTGCGTACCGTCGCTGTGGTGACGCCGCCGCGAAAGACCTATGCGCGCGCCATCCGCATTTCCGGGCTGACCGAAGCCGACAAGCGCGCGGTGCTGGCAACCCGCGTCGCCGGCGTCATCGACAAGCTGCCGGTCAAGCAGGGCGACCACGTCAAGACCGGCGACCTGGTGCTGATGCTCGCCGCCGAGGAAAAGATCTCGATGGTCGACAACGCCAAGCAGCTTGTGGCGCAGCGCAAGGCCGAACTCGACGCCGCCGAGCGTCTGGCCAAGACAGGCAATTTGCCGAAGCTGCAGCTCGACACCGCCCGCTCCAACCTGACCCAGGCGCAATCCCAGCTGGACACCGCACAGGCCGAGCTCGACCGCAACGAAGTGAAGGCACCGTTCGACGGCGTCATCGACCGGGTGCCGGTGGAACTCGGCAGCTCCGTCATGCAGGGCGGCGAGGTGGCGACGATCCTCAAGCTCGATCCGGTGATCGCGCGCGGCGAAATCAGCGAGCGCGACCTCGGCTATCTCAAGATCGGCGACAAGGCCAGCGTTCGGCTGGTCAGCGGCCAGACCATCGAAGGCACCGTGCGCTATATCAGCCGCGACGCCTCGTCGGCGACCCGCACCTTCCGTGTCGAGATTGCCATCCCCAATGCCGATGGCTCGGTGCCGGCCGGCATGACGGCCGAAATCCAGCTCAGCGCGCAGCCGACCGACGCGGTGCTTTTGCCGCGCTCGGTGGTGACGCTCGGCGACAAGGGCGACCTCGGCATCCGCGCCGTCGGAAAGGACAACAAGGTGGCGTTCTTCCCGATCGATCTGGTCGACGATACGCCGACCGGTCTCGTGCTTGGGGGCATCCCGGCCGATGCGCGCATCATCGTTGCCGGCCAGGAACTGGTGAAGGAAGGCGACGAGGTCCATCCGGTCGAGGCCGACCAGGCGACCATCAAAAAACTGATCGGCGAAGCCACCGCTGGGACGCAGTAGCGCATGGGCGCCGGCGCCGGGCCTTGTCCGGCGACAGCATGTCCGTTCGCCACTCCCGAAAGCAACAGCAGGCATAAGTCATGCATATCGTCAGACTCGCAATCAACAATGCCCGCCTGACCATCTCGGTCCTGGTCTTCCTGCTGATTGCAGGCTGGGTCGCCTATCAATCGACACCGAAGGAAGCGGAACCCGACGTTCCGATTCCGATGATGTATGTCAGCCTGATCTATCAAGGCATTTCGCCGGAGGATTCCGAGCGTCTTCTGCTGCGGCCGATGGAAAGCAAGTTGAAAAGCCTGAAGGGCCTCAAGGAGATGCGCTCGGCCGCCTTCCAGGGCGGCGGCTACGTTCTGGTCGAGTTCCAGCCGCAGACGAACCTGGCGACGGCACTGCAGGACACACGCTCCAAGGTGCAGGACGGCAAGGCCGACCTGCCGCAGGCGGCCGAGGAGCCTGTCGTCACGGAGGTCAACATTTCCGAATTTCCGGTGCTCGTCGTCACGCTGTCCGGCGAATTGCCCGAACGCGTGCTGGCGGCCGCGGCGCGCGAACTGCGTGATCGCATCGAGGAAGTGCCCGGCGTGCTCGAAGGCTCGTTGCAGGGCTCGCGCGACGATCTGGTCGAGGTCGTCATCGATCCGATGAAGCTGTCGTCCTATGGCCTGCAGCTCGACCAGCTGATCGGCGCGGTCGGTGCTTCCAACAGCCTGGTCGCCGCCGGCAACATCGAGGGCTCGGAAGGCAAATATGCCGTCAAGGTGCCGTCGCTGATCGAGACACCCGAGGATGTGGCGGCACTTCCCGTGGTCGCCGGGCCCAATGCCGTGGTGCAGGCCAAGGACATCGCGACGATACGCTCGACCTTCGCCGACGCGACGACAATCACGCGCCTCAACGGCAAGCCGGCCATCGCCATCGAAGTCAAAAAGCGCATCGGCGCCAATCTGATCGATACGCTGACCAAGGTCAGGGAGGTGTCGGATGCCTTCGTCAAGACCATGCCCGAGGGCATGCACGTCACCTACACGCAGGACAAGTCGGTCTTCGTCAACCAGCTGCTGGGGGACTTGCAGAACCATGTGATGATCGCCGTCATCCTGGTGTTCATCGTCATCCTCTACGCGCTGTCCGGCCGTGCCTCGCTGCTGATTGGCCTGGCCATTCCGTCGTCCTTCCTAATCGGTATCCTGCTGCTTGCCATGATGGGCTACACGATCAACATGATCGTGCTGTTCAGCCTCATCCTGGCGGTCGGCATGCTGGTCGACGACGCCATCATTGTCACCGAGTTCGCCGAACGAAGGATGAGCGAAGGCATGCCGAAGCAGGAAGCCTTCGCGCTTGCCGCCAAGCGCATGGCCGGCCCGGTCATCGCCGCGACGATGACGCGTATCGCCGCCTTCTCGCCGCTGTTGTTCTGGCCCGGCATCATCGGCGATTTCATGAAGTACATGCCGATCACGCTGATCGTCACGCTGTCGGCCTCGATGCTCTATGCGCTGGTCTTCGCGCCGACGCTGGGCGCTATATTCGCCAAGGCGCCGCAGCATCACGAGGATGGCAATCGCGACGGCTGGTACATGGCTGTCGTCAAGCAGGCGGTGCGCTTTCCCATCACCGTGATGGTGCTCACCGTCGTCTTGCTGACCGGTATTTTCGTTGGCTATTCAAAGTACGGTGCCGGCGTCGAGTTTTTCCCGAGCGTCGAACCTGACTACGGCCTGCTTTACGTGCATGCCCGCGGCAACCTTTCGCTGGCCGAAATGGATACGGCGACCAAGATCGCCGAGAGCCGATTGCTCGGGTGGCCTGGCGTGAAGTCGGTCTACACCCGCGTCGGCAAGACGCAGGGCGGCGGCCAGGACGTGCCCGAGGACGTCGTCGGCGTCATCCAGTACGAATTCATCGACTGGCGCGAACGCAAGTCCGCCAACCAGATCCTAAGCGATCTGCGCGGCGTGATGGCCGGCATTCCCGGGGTCGACGTGGAGGTGCGCGTGCCGGAAGCCGGTCCGCCGACCGGCAAACCGATCCAGATCAGGCTATCGGCCGTCGATCCAGCCGGCCTCGACGACAAGGCGCGCGCCGTCGCGGCGCGTATCGCCAAGGTGCCGGGCGTCATCGATATTTCCGATGGCCTGCCGCCGCCCGGCGTCGACTGGGCTCTCGAGGTCGACCGCGCCAAGGCCGCGCAATACGGCATCAGCCCGACTTCGGTCGGCACCGTGGTGCAGCTGGTGACGAACGGACTGAAGCTCTCCGAATACCGGCCTGCTGGTGCCGATGACGCCGTCGACATCCGCCTGCGTCTTCCGGAAGACCGGCGCACGCTGTCGACGCTGGACGAGCTCAGGGTGCAGACCTCGCAAGGGTCGGTGCCGATCTCAAACTTCGTCGTGCGCAAACCCGAGCCGACGGTCGGCATCCTCAACCGCATCGACGGTGCCCGAACCGTGGTGGTGCAGGCCAATGTTGCCGCCGGCCAACAGGTCGCGGCAGTCCAGCAGCAGGTCACTCAGGCCGTCACCGATATGAATCTGGGCAGCGGAATACGCTGGAAGCTCGCCGGATCGAACGAGGACAGCGCGGAAGCCAGCGCCTTCCTCAGCAAGGCCTTCGGCGCGGCGATCTTCCTGATCTTCTTGGTGCTGCTGGCGCAGTTCAACAAGTTCACCAGCGTATGGCTGGTGCTGTCCTGCGTGGTCATGGCGACAATCGGCGTGTTCCTTGGACTGCTGATCACGGGCGAGACGTTCGGCATCGTCATGTCGGGCATTGGCGTCATCGCGCTGGCCGGCGTGGTGGTGAACAACAACATCGTGTTGATCGACACCTACGACCGGTTGCGTGAGGAGGGCTGGGACAAGATGGACGCGGTGCTGCAGACCTGCCGCGAGCGTGCGCGACCGGTTGTGCTGACGGCGGTGTCGGCGATTCTCGGCGTGCTGCCGATTGCCTTCGGCCTTGGGCTCGAAATCTTCCATCACGAGACGACGATCAATGCGCCGTCGACGCAATGGTGGATTTCGCTGTCCTCGGCGATCGTCTTCGGCCTGTCCTTCGCCACCATTCTGACGCTGGTCGTGACGCCGTCGATGCTGATGGTGTTCACCCGCGCCAAGATCAAACCCGGCGCGCGACGCGGCTTAATCAGCCGTCTCTTCCGGCGCGGCAAGGGCGAGATCTCGTCCCAAGGGCCTCTGGCAGATGTCGGCGCCGAGCCGGCAGTCAGCTTCCCGAAGGCGGCGGAATAGAGCGTTTCGCAGGCCAAGCAACAAAGGCCGTCCGGGAACAACCGGGCGGCCTTTTGCATTGTTCCCTCGAATGCAACCAGACGGCGAGGGCTCAAAATGACGATCAGCACACTTCTCGTTATCATCCTGATCCTGATCCTGATCGGCGCTGTGCCGGCATGGCCGCACTCGCGCTCTTGGGGCTACGGACCATCGGGCATTGTCGGCGTCATACTGGTCGTGGTGCTGATCCTGCTTGTGCTGGGCAGGATCTGACCGGCAACGATCCGCCGCCGGACCCTTACCGAGCGCAGCTGTTCTCACCTGCCAGCAAGCTCGATCAGGCGGCCTGGCGACGGGCGGGAGCGACGGCGAGGCCAATATCCTGCAAGGCTTTGGTCACCGCCTGATCGAGCGGCGTATGCGGGATTTCGCCGATGATGCCTTCCAGCCGCGTCGAGGCCAGCCGGTGCGGCTCGAAGCGCAGGTATGACATCGAGACGATCTCTCGCCACATCGCCACGAACGGGCTGCCGGCGCGCAGCACCCACCAAGGCATGGAAGTCATCTTGAGTTGATGGCCGACGGCGTTCTCGGCGGCCACCTTGATCTCGAGATCGGTGACGGCATGGCCCGGAAAGTTCAGCGCCTCATAGAAGCCGAGCTTGTCGAGATTGCGGGCCAGCGCGACGAAACCGACGGCGAAATCCGGCAAATAGGCCCATTCATGCACGAGGTCGGCCGGACCGGGCGCGGTGTAGATGCCCTTGTTGATCTTGGCGGCGACGATCAGGTCAAACCAGGAGCCGCTGCCGGTGCCGCCGAAGAAATCGCCGGCCCGCAGAACAATGGTGCGCACCCGTCTGGCCTCGGCCTCACGGCGGAACAGATCCTCCATGGCACAGCGGATGCGGCCCTTCTCGGTCGTCGGATGGAACGGCGTGTCTTCCGTGATCACCGCCGGCATGGGCGAGCCGTAATTGTAGACGGTGCCGGGGAAGAGATGCTGCGCATCGTTGGCATGGCAGGCGGCCATGACATTTTCGGCCATTGGCAGGCATTTGCCCCAGTCGGTGTAGATCGGGTTGAGGCCGTTGAAGATGATGTCGACGCCCTCGGTGGCCTGGATCAGCGATTGACGGTCCAGCGCATCGCCGGCAACCGCCGTGGCGCCCTCAAGCTCGGCCGGCACCATGCCGGTACGGGTGACGGCGCGGACGTCGAAGCCGGCGTCGATGAAGGCCTTGGCAACCACGCGACCGAGCCGGCCATTGGCGCCGAGAATTGCGATCTTGGTCATTCTTCGTCTCCTTATTCGTTTTCAAGTGCGGGGTTTGCCTAGAAGCGACGGGACGAGCCCGCCGCTTCTGGATTTTCGAGGACCACCGTTCAGCGGCTGCCGAAGAGGTCGCGGTTGCTGCCCTGGACGACAGGCTTCTGATTGGTCGCCTCGGATTTGCTGATCGACGAGGTGGTCACATTGTCGGTGGTGGCGACGGTCTGGCTGGCATTGTCCGAGCCAAACTTGTCGCTGCCGGCGAAAGCCGTGTTGGCGGCGATGAGGAGGGCGGCGGTTGCGATTGCGATCTTGGTCATTGGATTACTCCTGATTGGTTGTTGCAGTCGGTATCGGTATTTGCAGGGTGAATATGATTGCTTCATCAATGAATTAAAATTGACTACGAATGCAGTTTTGATATTCATTATTGAATGGAAGACATTGACTGGAACCTGATCAAGAGCTTTGTCACCGTGGCGGAAACCGGCAGCCTGTCGGCCGCGGCGCGAAAGCTGTCGGCAAGCCAGCCGACGCTTGGCCGTCACATCGGGGAGTTGGAACAGGCGCTCGGCGTCACGCTTTTCCGGCGCGGGCGAAGCGGCTATGCGCTGACCGAAGCGGGAGCCACGCTGTTCGAGCGCGGCAAGACGGTGAGCGAGCAGGCAAGCGCCTTTTCACGGCTCGCGCTGGGTTCGGTCGAGGCGATCGAAGGCACTGTGCGCATCGCGGCCAGTGAGGTGGTAGCGGCCTATGTGCTGCCCGACATGATGGCGCGGCTCGGCATTGATGAGCCCGGCATCGAGGTCGAGATCGTTGCCTCGAACCAGGTCGAGAACCTGCTGCGCCGGGATGCCGACATCGCCATCCGCATGGTCAAGCCGGCGCAGAACGAACTGGTGGCGCGCAAGGTCTGCGATATCGGACTCTGCGCCTGTGCAGCCATATCCTACCTCGATAGGCGCGGGCGCCCGCTGGGACCGGCCGACCTCGTCAATCACGCCCTGATCGGCTTCGATCGCAGCGACGAGATGATCCGGGCCTTTTCCCAGTATGGCATCCCGGTCACCCGAAACAGCTTTCGTTTCAGGGCCGACAATCAGATCGTGCTCTGGGAAGCGGTGCGGGCGGGAAACGGCATTGGTCTTGGCCAGGAGCCGCTGGCAGACCGCGATCCGCTGGTCGAAAAAGTGTTGCCCGGCCTGCCCTTGCCTGCTCTGCCGGTATGGCTGGCCATGCATCGCGACGTGCGCACCAGCGTGCGCATCCGGCGCGTGGCGGATTTTCTCCACGAGGAATTGAAACGTTATTCGGCGGGGGCGGCATCCGGAGCGAATTCGGCGCGGTGAGCCAATCCGGCCATCAGCAAGACGACGATCAGCAGAGCCGACATGGCGATGAAGATCGGGCCGAAGCTGGAATGCTCGGCGACGAAGCCGATCGCCGACGGCGCCACCAGAATGCCGGAATAGCCCATGGTGGTGACGACGCTCATGCCGGTGCCCGAGGACATGCCCTCCTGGTTGCCGCCGGCGGAAAAGATGATCGGCACCATGTTGGCGATGCCGAAGCCGCAAAGCGCAAAGGCTGATATGGCGAGCCAAGGCGAAGGCGACAGGCCGGCGATCAGCATGCCGGCGGCCGCGACGATGGCCGAACCGCGCAGTGTCATCACTGCGCCGAAGCGGTTGCGGACGCCATCGCCGAAAAAGCGCATGATCGCCATGACGCCGGAGAAGGCGGCATAGGCAAGACCGGCGACGGCGAGGTCGGCGCCGAGTTCCTGCCGCAGATACAGCGCCGCCCAATCGAGCACCGCGCCCTCTGAAATCATCGTCAACAGGGCCATTAGGCCGATGAGGTAGACCAATGGGTTTGCCGGCAGAGCGAATTTATGATGCTCGACCGCCTGCGGCTTGTTTTCGGCCACGATGTGGGGCACCGCCGCGGCGATTGCCGCGAAGGCAAGCACGGTCACCACCGCGGCATGGGCGAGGTGGCCATAGGTCTGGATGGCGAAGCCGCCGAGGGCGCCGCCGGCGAAACCGCCGAGGCTCCAGAAGCCGTGCGACGAGGACATGATGGCGCGCCCCAGCCGCCGTTCCACCACCACCGCATTCGCATTCATGGCGACATCCATGCCGCCGATGGAGCCGCCGAATATGAACATGGCGATGGCCGCCAGCGGCACGTCGGGTGCCAGCGCCACGACCAGCAGGCCGAGGCTGCCGCACAGGCCGAACCAGCGCAGCACGGTGCGCGAGCCGTGTTTGGAGATCAGGTGGCCGCACCATGTCATGGCGGTGACCGCGCCGGCGCCGAACAAAAGGATCAGCAGGCCGAGCGTGAATTTCGAGATGTCGAGCCGGGTCAGGAAGACAGGAATCTGCGGCGCCCAGCTGCCGGTCAGGAAACCATTGGCGAGGAAAATGGCCGCCACGGCCCATCGCCCGCGAATGGCAGTCTGCATGGCGTTCGAAGCGTTCATGGCACGAATCCGGTCAGAAAATGGCTTTGCGCGGCAAATTAGATCGATTCAATTTTCAGTCAAGCGCTGTTGTGGGAAAGCATTTGGGCTAAACGGGCTCAGTGATCCTTGGGGCGCCGTGCTTCGAATTCCGCCTTCTTGGCGTCCGAAGCCTCTATCTGGTTGAGCGCCTGCCATTGCGCATAGGGCATGCCGTAGACGATCTCGCGCGATTGCTCTTTGCCGAGCTCGACGCCTTCGGCATTGGCTGCTTCGCGGTACCAGTTCGACAGGCAGTTGCGGCAGAAGCCGGCGAGGTTCATCAGATCGATGTTCTGCACGTCGCCCCGTTCACGCAAATGCTCGACCAGTCGCCGAAAGGCGGCGGCCTCGAAGTCGCGCTTCTGTTCGTTGCTGAGTTCGGTCATCGAAACCTCCGTCATAGCGGCCCGGTGCGCGAGCCGAACATCTTTACCGCATGTATATCGGGACGGCGGTCGATCGCGTCAACGATCGGTGCGAGCCGCCCGGCCCAGGCGACAATGCCCTTCTGGTCCGCTATCAGATCCTGGCGGATTTCGATCAGCGCGTGGGCATAGCCATTGACGATGGCGTGCCTGAACATGGTGTCGCCGCGCAACGCGCCATCATACGGTTCGTTGTCGCCAACCACGAGTTGTTTGTCCTCAGCCAGCATATCGATCAGCGGTCGCGCCACCCGGTCGTCCTTGTCCCACAGGATACCGACATGCCACGGACGTTGCTTGCCCTGCATGGCAGGGGTGAAGGAATGCACCGAGAAGATGAAAGGCGCTTGCCCTGAAGCCTGCGCGACTGACGCAATCATGGCGCCGACCGCGTCGTGATAAGGGCGGTAGAAGCGATCGAGCCGCCTTTCGCGTTCCTCCTGCGCCAGGGGATAATTTCCGGGAATGATGGTGCCGTCGTAAAGCTGGCGAATGAGTGTTGGATCGTCCTCGCCTCGGTTGGGGTCGATCAGCAGCCGCGAGAAATTGGCGAGCACCGCCGGCGCATCGAGCAGGGCCGCCAGTTCGCGCGTCACCGCTTCGACGCCAATGTCATAGGCGATATGGCGGTCGAATTCGGCCGCCGGCAGCCCCAGGCTGCCATATTCTTCAGGCAGGTCGCGGCGGGCGTGATCGGCCAGAAGCACGATGCCTCGCTTGCGGTCGCCCTCGACGATGTCGAAGGGCGCGAAAACTGTGGACCGGGTCATTGGCGGAAAATGGTCGTTCGCTGGCCTTCGGGGAGGATGCTATCGTCATTCCACGAAGACGACGTGTACGCAATGCCGTTGTTTAGCCAAGGTTTCCCGGGAAATCTGGCACGGGGCGACGGTCGTGCGCCGGTAGCCTTCCTAAATCGATTGGAATTGGTCAAAACGGCGCGTTGACATGCGCCCGGACTTTTCCGAAAAGGGGCGCAGAGAGATGCTGATGTGGTTCTTGAGGGGTTTTAGGATGGGTTCCGACGGCGGGCAGCGCGCGCGCTTTGCCTTAGCCATGCCGCTCCTGACGCTCGCCGTGGGACTGTCAGCGATGGTCACAGCTTCACCGGCGCGCGCCGACTTTCGCGTCTGCAACGCCACGCAGAACCTGGTCGGCGTCGGTATCGGCTATCGGGCCAAGGCCGGCTGGATCACCGAGGGCTGGTGGCACATCGAGGGATCGAGTTGCAAGACGTTGATCGAAGGACCGCTGTCATCAAGGTTTTACTATCTTTATGCAGAAGACGCCGAGCGCGGTGGACGCTGGGACGGCCCGATCAACATGTGCGTGGCTGAAAAAGAGTTCAAGATTGCCGGCGTAAGCGACTGCATCGCCAGGGGCTTCCAGCGCGCCGGATTCCAGGAATATGACACGGGCGAGCAGGCAAGCTGGATGGTCCAGCTCACCGACGAGCCCGCAACGGGAGGCGCTCCAGCCGCCCCGGGAACGAATAGTCAATGAGACGTAGCCGCAAGGTCAAGATCCTAGCCACAATCGGTCCGGCATCTTCCTCCGAGGAGATGCTGAAAAAGCTGTTCGAAGCCGGCGCCGATGTGTTCCGCATCAATATGAGCCATACCGATCATGAGCTGATGCGCACGCTGGTCGCCCGCATCCGCGTGGTCGAGGAAAAAGTTGGCAGGCCGATCGGCATCCTGGCCGACCTGCAGGGCCCGAAGCTGCGCGTCGGCAAGTTCGCCAATGGCAAGGAAGTCTTGACGCTGGGCCAGACCTTCACGCTCGACGACAATCCCGAGCCCGGCACCTCGACAAGGGTCTACCTGCCGCATCCTGAAATCCTGAGCTCGGTCGAGGCTGGCCATCGCCTCCTGATCGACGACGGCAAGCTCGAACTGAAGGCGGTAAAGAGCGACGGCAAGTCGATCGTCTGCACCGTTATTGCCGGCACCACCATTTCCGACAAGAAGGGCGTCAGCCTGCCAGATACCGACCTGCCGGTCGGCGCGCTGACCGAGAAGGACCGCAAGGACCTCGACGCGGTGCTCGCCACGGGCGTCGACTGGGTCGCGCTGTCCTTCGTGCAGCGGCCGGAAGATCTGGCCGAGGCGCGCAAGATCGCCCGTGGCCGGGCGCTGATCATGGCCAAGATCGAAAAACCGCAGGCCGTGGCCCGGCTGGCCGAGATCATCGAACTGTCCGACGCGCTGATGGTCGCCCGCGGCGATCTCGGCGTCGAAATGCCGTTGGAGGCGGTGCCCGGCATCCAGAAGCAGATCACGCGCGCCGCGCGCCGTGCCGGCAAGCCGGTGGTGGTCGCCACGCAGATGCTGGAATCGATGATCACCGCCCCTGTGCCGACCCGCGCCGAAGTGTCCGACGTTTCGATTGCCGTCTTCGAAGGCGCCGACGCGATCATGCTGTCGGCGGAATCGGCAGCGGGCGCCTATCCGGTCGAGGCGGTGGCGATGATGAACCGCATCGCCGCCAAGGTCGAAACCGATCCGACCTATGCCGGCATCATCAACGCACAGCGTTCGGAGCCGGAAGCGACCGGCGCCGATGCCATTTCGCTGGCCGCCCGCGAGATCGCCGAGACGCTGAAACTGTCGGCGATCATCACCTACACGGCATCGGGCACCACCGGCCTGCGCGCCGCGCGCGAGCGTCCGCAGGTGCCGATCATCGCGCTGTCGCCGATCCTCAACACGGCGCGACGGTTGTCGCTTTTGTGGGGCACGCATTGCGTCGTCTCGCCCGATGCCACCGATCTCGACGACATGGTCAACCGCGCCTGCCGCATCGCGCTGGAAGAAGACTTCGGCAAGCCGGGCGACCGGGTCATCATCACCGCAGGCGTGCCGCTGCGGACTCCGGGATCGACCAACATGCTGCGCATCGCCTATGTCGGATCGGAAACAGCCGGCCGGTAGTCGGCGCCAGCGTCGCTGCAGTCCCAGCGCTCTTACCGCGGCTTCCGCGTGGTTTCTTCGCTGGAGGAACCGTCGCGCGCGAGGAATGGGGTCATGCAGATATTGATTTGGGCCGAGCATCTTTCGCCGGTTGAGTTCGGTCTTATCGAGCAGATCGAAATCCACTTTCGCAATCGTGCAACGCCATCCGGCGTTGCGCGAAGCCCAGCTTCTTTCATGGTGTTCGAGCAACCGCTCTCGGGCGCAATAGCCGTGGTAGTCGAAAGCGATCAGGCCGTTCGTCACATAGATATGGTTTCCTGAAAAACCTTCGTTAGGAATGATCCGTTCGCCGTAATGGCGGGCTGCGATGGCCGTTTTCGGTTGGCACGCATCAGGTCGGCGCGAGCTCCGCCTCAGGTTCTTTGATGTCGGCGCATTTGCCCGTGCCATATGTGTCGCCGGCAATCCGTGCCTCCACCGTCCTGGCGATTGCTTCCAGATCGATATCCTTGCCGCCGACTTTCTCGATGGCGCCGACGACGAGGTCGGATGCGATCCAGTCTGGCTTATGACCGAGATTATGCACCCAGACGAGCTCGGCACCCGGGATGTCGCGCACCAGGCCGACGGAGTGGATCCGGGCATAGACGACCTTGTCGCGGTCGCCGGAGATGACCACGGTCGGGGCCGTGATCTCTTTGTAGTGCGGTGCGGCGGCGAGCGCATAGCGATAGAGGCCGGCAACGTCGGTGGCGTTGGCGCGAAAGGCCGACGGCCGCAGCACCAGCGGGATCGAGGTTGCGGCGAGATAATTGTCGGGCACCTTGTTGGGTGAGAAGACGCAGGTCGTGGCGTCCGCCATCCACAGCGTCCCGGCAGGATAGGTCAGCGTCTCGGAAAACAGCCGGCCGATCACCGGAATGGTGGTCAGGTCGTAGTACCAGGACGTCGCGCCGCCCGGCCAGGGATGGGTCGCCGGCGCCAGGAAGACCAGCCCGAGCGTCTTGTCCGCATGCTCGCGGCCGAAAGCCGCCGTCACCACGCCGCCGAAGGAATGGCCGACGATGATTGCCTTCTTGATGCCGAGACGGTCCATTAGGGCGGCGATGGTTGCGGCTTGCGCCGATGGGTCCTCATTGTTGCCTGGACCGCGGCCGGACCAGCCAAAACCAGGCCGGTCGAAGAACAGCATTTCGGCGCGGCCTTCAAGCAGCGGCCTGAGGGGCAGCATCTGGTCTTTCAAATTGGCGCTGGCGCCATGGATGAAGACGATCGGCGGCAGATCCGCATTGGCTGGGGCGGGGAGGTGGACGTAGTGGATGCGAGCACCGTCGATGTCGGCGAACGCGCCGACCGATGGACCGCGGCGCTCGATCAGCCACGAGCCGGCGCGGGTGACGCCGACCAGGGCAAGGACAAGCGCCATCAGGAAGGCGAGCGCGGCATAGATCAGGTTCATGCAGGGATATACGGGGATGGAGGGGGATAAGTTGTGGGGTAGGGCAGTAGGGCTGGCTCCAGCGCCAGCGCCTAATGGCTATTTCCTGATCTATCAAATGCCTTCGCCGGCAAGCTCTTCCGACAGGGTCGCGACCTGGTTCTGGGCGCTGCGCATCATCGGGTAGATGGCCAGCACCTTCTGCCAGGCCTCGAGCGCCGATTGCTTGTGGCCGGTCTCGGCCATGATCTGGGCAAGGCCCGACAGCGCGCCAAAATGGCGTGGCTCGAGCTGCAGCGTGCGGTCGATGTCGGCCATCGACTTGCCGTAGTTCTTCATCATGAAATGCACGGTGGCGCGACGGTTCCAGCCTTCGGCGTAGCTAGGCTGCAAGGTCACCACCTGGTCCAGGAAATCGAGCGCGACGTCGAATTTCTGATCATTCATCGCTTTTTGCGACCACTGCATCATCAGGTCGATCGAGGCGCTGCCGGACTGGAACCATTCGTTCCAGATGCTGCCGGCAATGCGCTCGGCGGCCTTTTCGTTGCGTTCGCGCTTCAGGTCGGAGAACAACTTGTCGAGCCGGGCCTGTTTCGTCATCGGCGTGGCCGGAGTGTCCGGAGCCGCTGGCTGGGCATCGGCGGGCGCCGGCTGACCATCCGCGGCCGCCACCGCGATCGGCCGATCACCGGCTTGGGCCGGCAGGGAGATGACGCCGGAAACCAGCAAAGTCGTCAAGAATACAAAAAGAATCCGCATCGCCCGAGTTTAATCCCGGGCGGCGGAACATCAAAGTGATTTTAGCGTGGGAAGGTCGGCTGGCCGACAAGCATCAGTGGGCGGAGACGAGAAGCCTCCGGCCGAAAACTCAACCCTGGCGCGCCTTGTAGCGCGGGGCGGTCTTGTTGATGATGTAAACGCGGCCCTTGCGGCGAACCAGCTGGTTGTCGCGGTGACGCGCCTTCAACGCCTTGAGCGAATTCTTGATCTTCATGGTCTTGCCTGTCGGTCTGGACCCGGTTCGGGGTCGAATTTTTAAGGCGCGCCAGAAGACGCGCCTTTTGAACGGTGGGTGGCTCATAAACGAGGAGACTTGCCCATGTCAACCGTAAGTCAACCGCAAGCGCGCTCCGCGTCCCGATATCATCAAATATCCGCCATATCGGCCCCGTGGCATTGCGCGGCCATGAGCCGGCTGGGATGATGTCGTCCATCGCAAGCGATTTGGGGACGACCATGCGCCGAATATTCCTCTCCTCCTGCCTCGTCATCCTGGCGGCGAGCTCGGCTGTCCGAGGGCAGGAATGCGACCGCTCCGACGACAGTCAGCAGATGATGAATATCTGTGCCGGCGAGGACTATCAGGCGGCCGACGCCAGGCTCAATGCGGCCTATCAGGCGCTGATCGGCTCCGATGATGCCGATGGCAAGAGATTGCTTCAGGTGGCACAACGCGCCTGGATCAGCTTCCGGGATGCCGAATGCGCGCACAACACCGCCGCCAGCCAAGGCGGGTCCATCCATGCGATGGAGGTCTCGCAATGCCTGACCAGGCTGACCAATGATCGCATCAAGCAGCTCGCCGCCTCCGCCAATTGCGAGGAAGGCGATGCAAGTTGCGCCAGCCCCGACGCGGACAGCGACGAGGTGCAATAGGCGTGTCTGGTATCAGCCGCGGCGGCTGATGCGGGTGAAATGACCCATCTTGCGACCGGGCCGGGCCTCGGCCTTGCCGTAGAGGTGCAGCATCAGGTCGGGCTCGGCGAGCAAGGCGGGAACGCGCAGCACGTCGTCGCCGATCAGGTTCTCCATGACGCAATCGGAATGACGGTTCGAGCTTCCCAATGGCAGGCCGGCAATGGCGCGGATATGCTGCTCGAACTGCGAAACGATGCAGGCGGCTTCGGTCCAATGACCGGAATTGTGGACGCGGGGCGCGATCTCGTTGGCCAGCAGCGAGCCGTCGGCCAGTACGAAGAACTCGACACCGATGACGCCGACATAGTCGAGCGCCGAGAGGATTTTCGTCGCCGCGTCTTTCGCGTCCCGCGCGGTCGCCGGCGCAACGCCGGCCGGCAAGGTCGATGTGCGCAGAATACCGTCGCGGTGCACATTCCAGGCTGGATCGTAGGCGGCGACAGTGCCGTCCAGCCCTCGCGCGGCGATGACGGAAATCTCGCGCTCGAACTGCACGAAGCTTTCCAGGATCAGCGGCACATTGCCCATCGCCTCGCAGGTGCCGGCGAAACCGCCGGCTTCCATGTTGCGGAAGACGCGCTGGCCCTTGCCGTCGTAACCCATTCGCCGCGTCTTGAGGATGCCGCTGCCGCCGAAGGCCTTCAGCGCCGCCGCCAGCTCGTCGTTGGTGTCGACTTGATGGAACGCGGCGGTGGCGATGCCGATGCCGTTGAGGAATGTCTTTTCGCTCACCCGGTCCTGCGCCACGTCAAGCGCCCGCGGCGGCGGATAGACCGGCACTTTGGCGGCAAGCGCGGTTGCGGCGGCGACCGGCACGTTCTCGAACTCGTAGGTGACGACGGCGCTTGCAGCCGCCAGTTCGGCAAGTGCTGCCGGATCGTCATAGGCGGCCGTAATCTGCCGGTTGGCGACCTGTGCCGCCGGGCAATCCGGTTGAGGCTCCAGCACGATGGTGCGGTAGCCGATCCGGGCGGCGGCCATTGCCAGCATGCGGCCAAGCTGGCCGCCGCCAATGATGCCGATGGTCGATCCGGCGGGCAGGCTCACGGCGTATCCGTCGGTTCGGCCGCGACCTTGGCGGTCTGCGAGGCGCGCCATGCATCGAGGCGCTGGGCAAGCTTGTCGTCGTTGAGCGCCAGCACGGCGGCGGCCAGCAGGGCCGCGTTGGCCGCACCAGCCTTGCCGATGGCCAGCGTTCCCACAGGAATGCCGGCCGGCATCTGGACGATCGACAGCAGCGAATCCTGGCCCGACAGCGCCTTCGATTCCACCGGCACGCCGAACACCGGCAGTGGTGTCATCGCCGCCGTCATGCCGGGCAGATGCGCGGCACCGCCGGCGCCGGCGATGATGACCTTGTAGCCGGCGGCCTTGGCGCCCTTGGCGAACTCATAGAGCCGGTCGGGCGTGCGGTGCGCCGAAATGATTAGCCGTTTGTGGGGAACACCAAGCGCCTCCAGCGTCTCCGCTGCCTGGCGCATCGTCGCCCAGTCGGATTGGCTGCCCATGATGATGGCGACGTCGGCGCGTTGATCGTTCAAGCTTCTGCTCCCCGGCGACAAAGGCGCGCCTTAGCGGAATTCGCGCGGGGCCGCAAGGATTTCAGGCCATCGGCGAGATGCCGACGGCCACATTCCGGCTCATGCCGCCGCCTTGCGGAAGCGAGCGACGAAGTCGTCGAGCTCGGGGCGCTCCATGTCGGAGATCGCCCAATAGGAGAAGGCGCCGTCGCTCCAGTGCACCATCGAAAAGCCGCCGGAGGAAAGATCGTCCGGCTGGGTGGTCTTGCCGCCCTGCTGCGGTTCGGCGACCAGGGTGATCAGGTGCTCGCGGTGGCGGTAGACCAGTGCCGGTACCGGCCGGCCCGATATCACCTCGACCCGGCCGCCGATAAGAGCGAAACCCTCCTGGGCAAGATCCGGCGCCGGCGGCGAGACGCCGATGCGGGCGTCCAGCCACGGTTTGACCGTATGGCGGTCGGAGGAGACGATGTCGATCGGGCTCGCGGCGAGCAGGCTGCGGCGATGGCCGCTGGCGACGGCCGCGGCCAAGCCGTCTTCGGCGCCGTTGAACATTACCCATTGCGTTGCGCCGCTGGCCAGCACCGCGCTGATCATGATCGATGCCGCCATGGCGCGCCAGTCGAACGAGCCGAAGCGGCTTGCCCTCGGCGATCTCCGCGCCAGCGAAGGACGCGTCCCGGCTTCACGCCGCTGGCCGACGCCAGCGCCGGCAATCAAGCCCGGCAGCGCCGACGGCGTGCCGCGCTGCGGCTCTGCTGCCTCGGCTGTCGCCGGCTGCTCGGTGCTGGCCATGCCGATCGCCGCGATGCGGGCCCGAAAGGCGTCGCTCACGTCGGGGCGCGGCAAGCGGCTGACCGCGCCTCGCAAGGCAAGGATGCGGGCATGTTCGGCGGCAAGCCGGGGATCGGCGGCGATGCGACGCTCCACCGCAAGGGCCGCCGCCGCATCAAGCTCGCCATCAACAAGGGCGTGGATCATCAGTCTGACACCTTCGGGATCATTGGGCAGTCCATCGTCATGGCCGGTCATGGCGCTCTCCCCAGTTCGGACGCCAGCAGGCCGCGGGCGCGGGCCAGCCTGGACATCACCGTACCCATCGGCACGTCGAGCATGGCCGCTATCTCGCGATAGCTGAGGCCGTTGATGTCGCGCAGCACCAGCGTTTCGCGAAACGGCTGCGGCAGGGCAGCGATCGCAGCCTCCAGTGCCGCCGTGTCGGCCCTGGCGATCAGGCTCGCTTCCGGACCATCCTCGTCCGGCAGGCTGGTGCCATGGGCGGCCGCCATGTCGTCGAGATCGCCGAGGTCGCCGACGGCCATCATCCCGCGCGGCCGGTTGCGCGCCATCCAGGTGTAGGAGGTGTTGCGCACGATGGTGAGCAGCCAGGCACGCGCATTGCCGCCGGCGTAGCCTGATATGCCGGCATGCGCCTTGATGCAGGCGTCCTGAACGACATCCTCGGCGTCGGCGGCATTGCCGGTCAGCCAGCGGGCAAGCGCCAGCGCGTCGCCGAGATGCGGCAGCACTACGTCGTTGAAACGCTCTGCCAGGGCCCTGTCGCTCAAAGCAGCACCATGATCCTCTCCGGAGCGGACAGGCCGTGCCGCCTCAAGATGCGACAGCGATTTTGCCTGGCTTGCAGGAGCAAAGCCCCCGGAAACGGGCAAAGTCGTCTGCCTTGCTGAAAGTGAATTCATCTGCGTCACCAGTGTCAAGCGCTATGAAAGGAGGGGCGCTATGAAAAGGAGGGGCGCTATGAAAAGGAGAGGCGCCATGGAGAAGGGACTGATGACGATCATGCTCGGCAGCGCATGACGGCGGCTGACGCCGCAGCCGTGTTCGCTGTGCTCGCGATGATGGGGCATGCCAGTCTCCTCAACGCCAGCCGTGGCGTATGTCGAGGAGACTTGTTGAAGAGAGGATTTATTCCCGCGTGGGCAAATTCCGGCTGTTCACAGTCGCGTGATCAGCCGATGCCTTCGGCATGGTCGGTTTAGCGATCAATCCGGCCAGCGCAAGACGCCTGACGAATCCTTGCGGGCGACCTTCATCGCGTCGGCCGGGCGCTCCTTCGCCGTCAGCACGGCGCGCAGACGTTCGGCGACAATCTCCGCCTCGCCGGGGTGAAGGTTGCAGGGGTCGAGGAAGAAATGGCCGCGCTCGACCTCGTGGTTGCGCACGATGATCGGCGGCGAGCCGGCGGCAAGGGCCGAGGCAAGACCGGCGGCGGTGAAGCGGCTCTCCGGCGTGACGAATATCTGCAGCCGGTCGAGCGGATTGGCGGTGGGGTCGGGAATGATGATGGCGGCGATGCCGGGCAGTCCCTGCAGCGCGTCCTTCCACAGGTTCAGTGCTGCTTCCTCGCGCCGGCGGATGCCGGCATGGTCGCGCTTCTCCCAGGCTTCGAGTGCCGCCATGGTGCCGGCGATGCTTTCCTTGCCGACCTTCATGGCGCGCGCAACGCCGCGGTTCTGCAGATAGGCGGCCCGCACCAGATCCTTGCGGCCGGTGACGATGCCGCTGGTCGGCCCGCTCAGGAATTTATGGCCGCTGTAGATGACGACATCGGCGCCGCGCGCCAGAAAACCGCGCAGATCATACTCGGACGCGGCGTCGACGATCACCGGCACGCCCTTGGCGTGGCAGATATCGCAGAATTCCTCCAGCGACAGCATGCCGTATTGCACCGTGTGGTGGGCCACGACGTAGAGGGCCGCCGCCGTGCGCTCGTTGATCGCCTCGCTTACATGATAGTCCTGGGTCACGCTGACCGTGCCGGCGGGCACCACCCTGGCGCCGGCGACGCGGACCGACTGGTCGATCGGGGCGCCGTAATTGACGATGTGGCCGAGCTGGATGACGACCTCCGACTTGAGGTCGCCAGTGTCGTCGGGCAGGCGCTCGATGGCGAGCAGGCTGGTTCCGGTCATCGCACCGGCGATCGCCATGGTGATGCCGCTGGCGCAGCAGGCGGTGATGAAGCCGGCCTCGCCGCCGGTGAGGCGTGCGACGACCGTGCTCGCGGCGCGCTGCAGATCGTCCATTTCCACCCATTGCGAGGCCATTTCAGCCATGGCGGAGATCGCTTCCGGGACGATGATCGAGGCGCCGAGCGCGGTCATGGTGCCCGAGACGTTGATGATCGGCCGCAATCCCAGCCGTTCGCGGATGGTGGTGTTGGAGCCGGTGTCGGAAGAGGTTTTCATGTGAGCTAATCCCGTGGGTGGCAGGTCAGGCGGCGATCTCGACGACCGCTTCGATTTCGACGGTGATGTTTCCAGGCAGCGAGCCGACGCCGATCGCCGAGCGGGCATGGCCGCCGATCTTGTCGAAGACATCGGCGAACAGGTCCGAGCAGCCATTGACCACTTTCGGGTGGTCGCTGAAGGTCGGCGTCGCGTTGACGAAGCCGAGCAGCTTGACGACGCGTACGATACGGCCGAGATCGCCGGCGGCGGCATGCATGACGGCAAGCAGGTTGAGCCCGGTCAGCCGGGCATGCTGATAGGCCTGCTCGACCGTCACGTCCTCGCCCACCTTGCCGGTGCAGAGCGTGCCGTCGGCGCGCAGGGGCCCCTGGCCGGAGAGGAAGATCAGCCGCCCGCTCTCGGCATGGGTGACGAAGTTGGCGATCGGCGTCGGCGGCTCGGGCAACGTCAGGCCGAGTTCGGCGAGCCTGATATAAGGCGTCATGGATGAAGGCTCCTTGGGCGGCTTTGGCCGCCTGAGTTTAGAAATGCGAGGCTCGGAAGCGCGCCAGGAAAGTACGGAGGCGTTCGTTGCTGGTCTCCGCCGCGAGGATCTCCTTCGGCGGCCCGACGGCGCTGACGCCGCCATCGGCCATGAAGACGATGCGGCTAGAAGCGTCGCGGGCAAAGGCCATTTCGTGGGTTACCATCAGCATGGTCATGCCATCCTCGGCGAGGCTGCGCACCACGGCCAGCACCTCGCCGACGAGTTCGGGATCGAGCGCGGAGGTGATCTCGTCGAGCAGCAGGATCTTCGGTTCCATGGCCACGGCGCGGGCTATGCCGACGCGCTGCTGCTGGCCGCCGGAGAGTTCGGCCGGCAGGCTGTCGGCCTTGTGGCCAAGGCCGACGCGCCCGAGCCAGTGTTCGGCGATCGATCGTGCCTCGGCGTCCTTTTTTCCGCGCACCTTGGTCAGACCCAGCATGATGTTGCCGGCCGCCGTCAGGTGAGGGAACAGGTTGAAGCTCTGGAACACCATGCCGGTCTCGGCGCGCATGGCGGCAAGATCGCGCTCGCTGCGGCGCTGACGCGTTCCGGCCTCGCGAAAACCGACCTCCTTGCCGTCGATGCGGATCGAGCCGCTGTCGTAGCTCTCCAGGAAGTTGACGCAGCGCAGCAGCGTGGTCTTGCCGCTGCCGGAAGGGCCGATGACGGTCACCACCTCGCCGCGCTTCACCTGAAGGCTGACGGAGCGCAGCACCTCGACGGCGCCGAAGGCCTTGGAGACATCGCGCACGTCGAGCAGTGCCGGACTGGCGTTTGGGGCTTCGGACATCGTTGCTATTCCCGGATGAAGGAGAAACGCCGCTCGAGCCGCCGGCTGGCGAGCGAGAGTGCGTAGTTGACCGCGAAATAGAGGAGCGCGCCCAGTATATAGAGCGGCATCGCTTCATAGGTGCGGCCGATGACCTGATTGATGGCCTGCATCAAATCGGTGATGCCGAGCAGCGACACCAGCGCGCTGCCCTTGACCGCGTCGGTGACGCCATTGATCCAGGGCGGCAGGAAGCGCCTGAAGGCCTGCGGAAAGATGACGTAGGTGAGCCTCTGGCGAAAGGTCAACCCGATCGCCATCGCGGCTTCGGACTGTCCCTTCGGGATCGAGCCGACCGCGCCCCTGAGGTATTCGATGACCTGCGCCGTCTTGAACAGGGTGAGCGCGGACACCGCGGCCCAGAACGATGGCAGATGCAGCCCGATCGCCGGCAGGCCGTAATAGACGAAGAACATCAGCACCAGGATCGGAATGCCGCGAATGGTGTCCGAGAAGATGCGCACCGCCCAGCGCAAAGGGGCGGGACCATAGATCAGGCCGACGCCCAGCAGGACGCCGGCGATAAGCGACAGCACCACCACCAGCAGCGAGACCCACAAGGTCACGGCGAAGCCCTGGGCAAGGAAGGGCAGTGCGTAGAGGATCTGGCTCAGCATGTCAGCGCGCCGCCCTGAACCGGCGCTCGACGAGCCGCAGCCCGAAAAGCAGCGCATAGCCGGTTACCAGATACATCGCCGTCGTGACCAGGTAGACCTCGACGATGCGGAATGTGTTGAAGTTGATCCATTGGGCGCCGAAGGTGAGTTCGGGCACCGAGATGACCGAGGCGATCGAGGTGTCCTTGAACAGCGAGATGAAGGTGTTGGAGAGCGCCGGCAGCGTGATGCGCAGCATTGTAGGCAGGCGCACGTGCAACAGCCTCTGCCATGGCGTTAGGCCGATCGCCTTGCCGGCATCGAGCTGGCCGCGCGGGACAGCCTCGAGCCCGGAGCGAAACACCTCGACCAGATAGGCGCCGCTATAGACCGACAGGGTCAATACAAACGAGGTCGGTGCACTGTAGGCCAGGTCGACCACGGTCGGCAGGCCGTAGAAGACGAGATAGACCAGCAGGATCAGCGGCACGTTGCGGATGAATTCGACATAGGCGGCGATCACCGCCCGCACCACGCGTCCGGCCGAGACGTACCAGACCGCGAGCACCAACCCGATGACGACGCCGATGGCGATCGAGATCACGGCAAGCTCGAGGCTGAGCAGCAGGCCGCCCCAGAGCTTGTCGAAATGCCGCCAGATCAGGTTGAAATTAAGGGCATAGCCCATGCATCCGCCTCGGTGTGAAGGACGTCGAGTCGATTACGGAAGGGCAACAACGCCACCCTTCCGTAATCCGGGATCAGATGACCGGGAAGCCGGGGTGACGCGCCGGCGGCTCCTGGCCGAAATAGTCCTTGAAGGCGGCGTCATAGAGCGCCGATTCGTGGCCGAACATGGCGATGGTGAAAGTCTGGTTGACGAAGGTCAGCCAGTCCAAATCGCCTTGCCGCAGCGCGGCGCCGTAAAGCATCGAATACCAGCTCTTGCCGGCATCGAAATACTTGTCTGGATTGCGCGAGGCGAGCCAGCGCACGGTGGACAGGTCGACCGCGGCGGCGTCGGCACGCTTGGACTCCAGCGCCTGCAGCACGTTCGCCTGCGTGTCGATCTGCAACACCTGGGCCTGCGGCAGAGCATAGTGGACCGAGCTTTCGGCGTCGACATTCTGCAGGATGGAAATGCGTGTCGCTGAACCACCGGCCAGCAGCTTGTCGAAGGTCTTGTTCTCGGCGGTCGGCAGGGTCAGCAAGGCAACGCCTTCGACATAGTAGGGCCGGGAGAAATTGATCAGCTGCGAGCGCTGCGCCGTCATAGTCATGAACTGAATGGTGATGTCGACCTTGTTGGTGGTCACGTTGGGAATGCGCTGGGCCGGATCCTGCATGACGAACTCGACCTTGGTCGGGTCGTCGAAAAGGCCCTTGGCGAGAATGCGGCCCATGGTGATATCCATTCCGACCAGTTCGCCGGCATCGTTCTCGAAATGCCAGGGTGCGTTGGTGCTGCCGGTCCCGACAATCAGCTTGCCTCTGTCGAGCACGGTGCGCAGCAGGCTGTCGGATGCGGCCTGTGCGGCGGCCTTCTGCGCATCGACGGCTGCCAGCACGCCGGCCGTGGCAAGTCCCGCCATTCCCAATTTCAGAAAATCACGTCTTCCGGATGTGTCGTTCACGGCGACCTCCTTTCGTGTTGTGTTCCCCTATGCACAGGCCATACACGCGGCAGTGATTATCAAAGATTGTCTCTTACAAGAGACGCATGTATCCTGTACAAGACAGATACTAGCACCGGGAATCGACAATGCAAGATAGTAGTGTTTTGGCTGCTTCGGCCGACGAGAAGGCGCCGGGCTCCCGTGAGAAGGGCCTCAACCGGGTCCTGGAAATCCTAGAGTTCCTTCACACGACGCAGCGTGCGATCGGCATTGGCGATCTCGCCAAGGGCGTCAATGCGCCGCGTTCGACCACCTACACGCTGGTGCGGTCTCTGGTCGATGCCGGCCTCCTTGAAATGGCCGGCGACGGCAATCGCGTCTATTTCGGCAAGAAGCTCTACCTTTACGGAATGGACTATGTGCGCGGCAACGACCTGTTGCGGCGCGGGCGCCAGGAGGTCGACCATCTGTCGCGCGAGACGGGCGAGACCTCGGAATTGTGCATGCTGCAGAGCGGCCGCTATACGATCGTCCATTCCAGCCCTGGTACCAGGCCGTTCCGCATCAGTTCGGCCACCGGCCTGCAGATACCGCTGCCCTGGACCGCGTCTGGCCGGCTATTGCTTGCGGGGCTGGATAGAGTTGCGATCGAAGCCATGGTGTCTGATGACGATCTCGTGCTGCCTGACGGGCGCAAGCTGCGGCTCGACGATTTCATCGCCGACATCGCAAAGGCAGGGGTGACCGGCTACTGCGTCACCTCGGGCCTGGTCGACGCCTATACGAAATGCCTCGCCGTGCCGGTCTTTTCAGCGCCAGGCAAGGTCGAGGCGACGATGTGCCTGGTGGTTCCGATCGATACGTCGGAGGAGCGGACCGCCGATCTCATCGGCCTGCTGCGCGGCCGCGCCGCCGGGCTCTCGATCGGCGCATAGGCGGAAAGTGCCGGCGGCGCGATTCCGTCTCAGGCGATGATGTCTGGAATGATCCTGTCTTCCAGCTTCATCAGTCGGTCCTTGAGGAACAGCTTCTTCTTTTTCATGCGCTGGATCTGCAGCGGGTCGCAATTCATGGCGATCATGGCGTTGATCGCGGCATCGAAATCGGCGTGTTCCTGCTTCAGCCGGGAAAATTCGAGGCGAGTATCGGCCTGTTCCTGATCGGACATTCTCTACCGTCTGCACGTCTGCGGCGCCCAAAACTGGGCCTGGTTGGGCGGGGGCGGCAATTTCTGCCACCGGCGCGCAGCCCATATCACATTTCACGTTGTCGTGGAATGCTACCACGCAGCATTCGACATCGCTGCTCGATGGTGGCACACTGTCATTGTGCCGTCACAGATACGACCTGCGGTGGACGTGCCTTGGCGGCTGCAATCGAGGAAAACCATGAAAGGGAGAACCAATCATGTCTCTTGCATCCCATCTTGATGAGTTGCAGCGGAAACACGGCGACATCGAACGCGAAATCGATGACGCGATGAATCACCCGTCGGTTGATGACCTCGAAATCGGGAATCTCAAGCGACGCAAGCTGGCACTCAAGGATGCGATTGAGAAACTGAGGGCGCAACCAACCACGCATTGATCCTCACCTGACATAGCCGCTCACCACTGGCGGTCTTCCTTGCCGGCGGCGCCAGCCGCCGGTGCAGTGATTGCGATTTTCAGCGCTGCACCATAAGCGGAAACTAATATCCTTCGGACCCATCTTGCCCGCTTGGCCGCTGCCAGCTCGTGTGCTGTTTCAGGTCCCGGCCGGGACCAATTGCTGCCAGTGGCGACTGTCGCCATTGACAAGCCATCTTTGCTCCTCCACCTCATGCCGGACTTCAACGCATCGGCCCCGGCTTGTGCGTCCAGGTGGACGCACGCGCTTCAGAGAGACGCATAGCGCTCCAGAGACAAAAGGCTGCCGGCATGACCGGATATTTTTCTTCTCCCTTCCCCCGCCGCACCTCGGTCGGCGTCGATGTCGGCGGCGTGGTCGTCGGCGGCGGCGCGCCGGTGGTCGTTCAGTCGATGACCAACACCGACACGGCCGATATCGACCAGACAGTCGCGCAGGTCGCGGCGCTGCACCGCGCCGGCTCCGAGATCGTGCGCATCACCGTCGACCGCGATGAAAGTGCCGCCGCCGTGCCGCGCATTCATGAGCGGCTGCAGCGGCTTGGCATCAACGTGCCGCTGGTCGGCGATTTCCACTATATCGGACATAAGCTCCTGGCCGATCATCCGGCTTGCGCCGAGGCGCTGGCCAAGTACCGCATCAATCCCGGCAATGTCGGCTTCAAGGATAAGAAGGACCGGCAGTTCGCGGCGATCGTCGAGATGGCGATCAAACATGACAAACCGGTGCGCATCGGCGTCAACTGGGGCTCGCTTGACCAGGAGCTTCTGACGCGGCTGATGGACGACAACCAGGACAAGGGTTTCCCGCTGACGGCGCAGGAAGTGACGCGCGAGGCAATCGTGCAGTCGGCGATCCTGTCGGCCGAGATGGCCGAGGAAATTGGTCTTGGCCGCGAAAAAATCATCCTGTCGGCCAAGGTCAGCGGCGTGCAGGACCTGATCGCCGTCTACACCGAGCTTGCGACCCGTTCCAACCATGCGCTGCATCTCGGCCTCACCGAGGCCGGCATGGGCTCCAAAGGCATCGTCGCGTCTTCCGCGGCCATGGGCATCCTCTTGCAGCAAGGCATTGGCGATACCATCCGCATCTCGCTGACGCCGGAGCCCAATGGCGATCGCACCCGCGAGGTGCAGGTGTCGCAGGAACTGCTGCAGACCATGGGTTTCCGGCAGTTCGTGCCGATCGTCGCGGCTTGCCCGGGCTGCGGCCGCACCACCTCCACCGTGTTCCAGGAACTGGCGCAGAACATCCAGGCGGACCTGCGCAAGAACATGCCGGTGTGGCGGGAGAAATACCCGGGCGTCGAGAACCTCAAGGTCGCGGTGATGGGCTGCATCGTCAACGGTCCCGGTGAATCCAAGCATGCCGATATCGGCATTTCGCTGCCCGGCACCGGAGAAACGCCGACCGCGCCGGTCTTCGTCGACGGCAAGAAGGCGGCGACGCTGCGCGGGCCGTCGATCGCGGCGGATTTCGAGAAAATGGTCGCCGACTATATTGACCAGCGCTTCGGTCGGGGCGGCAAGGCCGCGGCAGAGTAAACCAGATGCGGCGTTTCCCGTGGGTGGCGCTGATATTCCTGTGCGGTATGGCCTGGTCGACGCTTGCCCAGGCCGATCCACCGCAATCGGCCAAGCAGCGGCTGATCGACAAGGTCTGTAACCTGATCCAGGCGCATGCCGACCAGAACGGCCTGCCCCGGGATTTCTTCGCCCGCCTGATCTGGAAGGAAAGCCGGTTCGATCCCAACGCCGTGAGCCCTGTCGGCGCCGAAGGCATTGCCCAGTTCATGCCGGGCACCGCCAAGATGCGGGGGCTGGAAAATTCCTTCGACATCAACCAGGCAATTCCGGCGTCGGCCAGATATCTCGCCGAAATGAAGGCCGGCTATGGCAATCTCGGTCTGGCGGCCGCTGCCTACAATGCCGGCGAGAGCCGGGTGTCGCGCTGGCTGAATTCCGGTGGCTTCCTGCCGATGGAGACGGAAAGCTATGTCTTCGACGTGATGGGCGAGCCGGTCGACAAGTTCACCGACCGGGCCTATGCCGGCAAAGTCGAGCCACTCGACGCCAAGCTGGATTTCGCGGTCGCCTGCCGCAAGCTGCCGGTGATCATGTCCAGAACCGTGGCGATGGCCTCAATCAACATCAAGCCATGGGGCATTCAGGTGGCGGGCAATTTCCGCCGCAGCGCCGCGATCAGCCAATGGCTCAGGGTACGGGGCCGTTTTCCGGCCCTGCTTGCCGGGCATGATCCGGTGGTCAGCCGAGTGCGTACGCCGATCGGCCGGCGCGGCATCTACGCGGTCCGGATCGGCGTCGACGACCGCGCCGCCGCCAATGTCATCTGCCAGAAACTGCAAAGCATCGGTGGCGCCTGCGTGGTGGTGCGCAACCGGTAGCCGAGGAGGGTTGGGCTGCACGGGGCACACGCCGTTGGAATGTGCCCATCGTATCCAGCAACGATTTCAGCTATAGCGGCGCCGGACCGGTGGGCTGGTCCGCCTTCGGCAGCTACAGGGACAGCGATGTTCGACGCGTACATTATCTGCGGCACGCCCAGAACCGGCAGCACCTTGCTGTGCAAACTGCTGGCGGCCACCAGAACGACCGGCGATCCACACTCATTCTATCGGCGGCAGGATGTGTCGGAGTGGGCCGAAGAATGGAACCTGCCGCCTCGCGACACGATGGGCGAGCTTGAATTCCAGCTTGCCTATCTCAATGCGGCGATCGATGCCGGCAAGGGTGGTACGGAAATCTTCGGTCTTCGCCTGATGCGAGAAAACCTGGACGAGCTTTCAGCGATCCTCGACCGGATTTTTCCGGGGCTTGCGTCGGGCAAAGCGCGTTTCGAAAGGGCTTTCGGTCGCGTTCTCTACGTGCATCTGTCGCGTGAGAACAAGCTTGCGCAGGCTGTCTCCCTGGTCAAGGCGGAGCAGACCGGCCTTTGGCACGTCGCTCCCGATGGAACGGAGATCGAAAGGGTCGGATCGCCAGGAGAACCGCGGTACGACTTCCAGCGTATCAGGGACGAAGTCGCCGAGCTCGAAGCCTATGACTCAGCGTGGAACACATGGTTCGCCGAGCAAGACATAACGCCGCTGCGTATTGGCTACGAGCGGCTTTCAAGCAGCCCGGCGGCAACGCTGATTTCCATCTGTCAGGCCTTGGGCGTACAGTCGCCGAACGCCGGGGATGTGAAACCGGGTGTCGCGAAGCTCGCCGACGCGACAAGCCTCGACTGGATGCGCCGCTACCATCTGGACGCAGCCGTCTGACGCCGGACGGAGTTCAGGCCGTCTTGGCCACCACCGTTTCGCTGAGCCAGGTGCCGATCTTGGCGCCGAGGCGATCGGGCGAAACGGGCTTGGGCAGATAGTCGTCCATGCCGGCCTCGATGCACTTGTCGCGGTCGCCCTTCAGCGCATGCGCGGTGACGCCGATGATCGGGATGTGGCCACCCGACGACGCCTCGATCGCCCGAATGGCGCGTGTCGCCTCGTAGCCGTTCATTTCCGGCATCGAGACGTCCATCAGAACCAGCCTCGGATGCAGCGACCGGTACATCTCGACCGCGGTGCGGCCATTGCCTGCGATGCGGTAGCTCAAGCCCAGCCCATTGAGGATTTGGCCGAACACCATCTGGTTCACGTCATTGTCCTCGGCGATGAGGATGTCGATCGGGCTGTTCGGCGCGGCATTCGATTCCGGCACTGCCGCGATCGGCATGGCGGGGCCGCGGATAACCGTGAAGGCCGGCGGAGCCGGCTGAGGCATCGGTTGGATCGGTTCGCGAATGAAGTGCGCCTTGCCGACCTGCGAGCGCGCCTTCTGGATGACCGAGATGACGGTGCCGAGCAGGACCGCCGAGCGCGCCGGCTTGGTCAGATGCGCCGATATACCGAAGTCGATGATCATCTTGCCGAAATCGACCTGGTCGACCGACGTCAGGATAACGACTGGGATGGTGGACAGCCGGCTGTCGGCGGCGATGGCCCGGGCGACATCGGCGCCGTTCATGCCGGGCATCTGATAATCGAGGATGATGCAGTCGACGCTGGCGCGGAGCTGGCAGGCGCGATCGAGGAAGGCGAGGCCAACCGCGCCGCTTTCGGCGGCGGCGCAGTCGAAGCTCCAGCTTCTGAGCTGTTCTAGCAGGATCTCGCGGTTGACCGGATTGTCGTCGATGACCAGCACACGCGCGCCGGTGACGTCGACCGGCACGATGGCGTCGCGCGCCTCGGCACGGTGGACCGGCAGCGGCACGGCGAACCAGAAGACGGAGCCGCGGCCGATCTCGCTCTCGACGCCGATCTTGCCGGCCATCAGGTCGACGAGGCGGGCGGCGATGGCGAGCCCAAGGCCGGTACCTTCGTGACGGCGGGTCGAGGAGCCATCGACCTGAGCGAACTTCTCGAACACGTTCTGCAATTTCTCGGCCGGGATGCCGATGCCGGTGTCCTCGACGCGCAGCTTGAGCTGGACGACGTCGTTGACGGTTTCGCCGCCGACATCGATCAGCACATGGCCCTTCTCGGTGAATTTCACTGCATTGCCGACCAGGTTGGTGACGATCTGCCGGAAGCGGCCGGCGTCGCCGACGACATAGGCCGGCAGCCTGGGATCGACGCGCACGATGAGTTCCAGGTTCTTCTCGGCGACGCGCGCCGAGACAAGCGTCGCCACGTCCTCCACCGCTTCCGAGAGGCGGAAGGGGGCGGGGTCGAGCGTCAACTGCCCGGCATTGATCTTCGAGAAGTCGAGGATGTCGTTGATAATGGTGAGCAGCGCGTTGCCCGACTTGACGATAACGTCGGTGAACGTCTTCTGGCGCGGGTTGAGCTCGGTCTTGGCCAGCAATTCGGCCATACCGAGCACGCCGTTCATCGGTGTGCGGATCTCGTGGCTCATATTGGCCAGGAATTCCGACTTGGCACGGTCGGCGGCCTCTGCCTTGAACAAGGATTCGGCCGACTGGGCAAAGGCGCGACGGATCGCCTGTTCCATCGGGCGGAAGATCCAGAAAGCGACGATGCCCAGGACGGCAAACAACAAGCCGCTTGCCCACAAAAGCAGCCGATCGCTGGACGCGTCCGCCTGATGGCGTTCGTCGTCCATCGCGGTGCGGACACGCACCAGCATAGGCTGAACGAACAGGTCGTTCTGGTTGCGGATCTCGCGAGTGCTCCATTCATCGGTCTTTTGCGCCACCGACATCAGGTTGAAGTTGCGAACCATGTCACGCGGCGACCAGAACAGGTCGCCATTGACCGAAGCGGCCGCGAGCTCGCTGACGGTCTTGGCCGACAGGCGCGGGCGGATCGCGGCGAGCTGGGCGGTCAGTGTCTCGATCTCGCCGGTCAGCCGCTCGGAATGGTCGCGCGCCGAAGCCGTCAGCGCATCGCGCGTCTCGATCCGCCAGGCGGAACTGGTTGTCTCGGCGAAGCTGGTGGCGTTGCGCAGATCGCGGGTGAAAATGACGAGATTGCTGCTCAGCGCATCGATTTCATGGCGCAAGGAATTGACGCGATTGAGCGCAACCATGATGGCGGCTGAAGCCAGCGCGAAAACCAACAATCCTGAAAGATAACGTATCCGGACGGACCGGATAAAGGAAGAATATTCCGGCATGCGCAACCCCAACACATACGCATCATTCTAAGGATTGGGATTACGCTTCATTTACATTAAGATTTCGTTGGTGGACCGCAGGTGCACCGCGCAACCGACATGAGCCTGCCGTCAGCTGTTACGGGTTGCGACGAAGATCGCTGCGGCCTTCAGCAGGGCAGCCTTTTCGCCATAGGGCTCGAGCAGCGCGTGCGCCTGGCCGACGAGGCCGTCGAGCTGCTTGCGTGCCCAATCCGCGCCGTGCAGGGCCACCAGCGTACCCTTGCCCGCGGCGGCATCCTTGCCGGTCGCCTTGCCCATCTGCTCGGCGTCGGCCGTCAGATCCAGCAGGTCGTCGGCGAGCTGGAAGGCCAAGCCGATCGCCGAACCGAACTCGGCAAGCCTTTCCAGGTCATCCGACTGTGCGCCGGCCAGGATCGCACCCGCCTCGCAGGCGAAGCGGATCAGCGCGCCAGTCTTCATCGCCTGCAGTGTTATGATGCCGGCCTCGTCCGGTCGCACTTGCTCGGCTTCGAGGTCTAGCTTCTGGCCGCCGACCATCCCACCGGCCCCGGCGGCGCGGGCGAGCGCCAGCACCAGGGCTGCGCGCCGTTCGGCCGGCAGCGCCGTCGCTTCGCCGGCGATGATGTCGAAGGACAGAGTCAGCAAGGCGTCGCCCGCCAGGATGGCGGTGGCTTCGTCAAAGGCCTTGTGCACGGTCGGCTGGCCGCGGCGCAGGTCATCGTCGTCCATCGCCGGCAGGTCATCGTGGATCAGCGAATAGCAATGCACGCATTCGAGCGCCGCCGCGACGCGCAACGCCGCTTCGCCATCGGCGGAAAACAGGGCGGCGCTTTCCATGACCAGGAAGGGGCGCAGGCGCTTGCCGCCGTTCAACACGCCATGGCGCATCGCCGCCATCAGACGATCGGGCCGCGCGATCTCGCCCGAAAGCGGGCGGTCGTCGAGCAAGCGACGCAGCATCACCTCGACGGCGGCCGCGCGCCTGATGAGCGCCATTTCGAACGCCATTTCGTCGTCATTCGTCATGGCCGGGACCGGTAGCCGACACTCAGACGTTGCGCAAGAAGGCAAGCGCCATTATGCCGGGGCGGTAAGAGCCCGTTTGGAAACTCATCTCCTGCGGTCATCTGAAGGCGTTTTCCGCGCTTCCGGTGTTCACGTACTCGAATGTACGCTCCGCTCCGGTTCTCGAAAACACCCTCACATGACTCCCAGGAGGCAGTTTCAAAGCGAGTTCTCTGGCATGGGTTGGGCGGCTTGGCGGAACCGATCGTCGATCATGAGACCGAAAAGCTGGACATGGCGACGAGATCGCGAGGCGTGAGCCGCCGCAGTCTCAAGCGCTGGGTCCGGCGCGGCATCGTCGTGGCCGCCGTGCTGGCGCTCATCCCGGTGGTGCTGACCTTTCTCTACCTGCCGTCCTTCGTGCATCCAGTGTCGACGCTGATGCTGAAGGATCTCGCGACATTCTCCGGCTACGACCGGCGCTGGGTGTCGATCGATGATGTCGCGCCTGTGCTCGCCCATTCGGTCATCATGTCGGAGGACGGGCAGTTCTGCTTTCATCGCGGCGTCGATCTTGGCGAGCTCAGGGGGGTCGTCGATGATGCGCTGGCCGGCGAGGCGACGCGTGGTGCCTCGACCATCACCATGCAGACGGTGAAGAACCTTTTCCTGTGGTCGCGGCCGCTGGGCTCGGTGCGCAAGGTCGTCGAACTGCCGCTGGCCGTCTATTTCGACGCGGTGATGTCGAAGCGGCGCATTATGGAGATCTATCTCAACATCGCCGAGTGGGGGCCCGGCATCTACGGCATCGAGGCTGCGGCGCGGCACCATTTCGGCATTTCGGCAAAGCAGCTGTCCAGACGGCAGGCGGCCCTTCTCGCCGTCACGCTGCCCAATCCGATCGCCCGCAATCCGGCAAAACCAGGGCCGGGCTTGAGAAGGCTCGCCAATCTGATCGAGCGGCGCGCCGGCCGCTCCGGCGGCTATGTCGGTTGCCTGGACTAGCCGGTATAAAAAAGATTCACTGCGGTGCTGGCCAAAACGGTGTCAGGCGTGTATAGGCACCCGACTTTCTCAGATTTAGGCCCCGACATGGCCCTTTCACGAGGGCGGGCGGGGCTTTTGACCATGTAGTGGAGCATATCCATGGCCGTTCCGAAACGCAAAACCTCTCCGTCCAAGCGCGGCATGCGCCGCTCGGCCGACGCCCTCAAGGCCCCGACCTATGTCGAGGACAAGAACTCCGGCGAAATGCGCCGCCCGCACCACATCGACCTGAAGACCGGCATGTATCGCGGTCGCCAGGTGCTGACGCCCAAGGAAAGCTGAGACCAGCTTTTCCCAAGCAACCGAGTTACAAAAGACCGGCTTCTGGCCGGTCTTTTTGCGTTTTGGCCTTGCCGTGCGCGCCGGCTACTTCAAGCGCTGAGCTTTCGTCTCTCGATTTTCATGTCGGCCGGGCAACCGGCTGACATGGTTGTTGCATCCGGTATTCGACCGTGTTTGCGGCCGCGCACGAAAAATCTTGACGCCGTGCCTGTGGGGCATTCTACAGAAGGTGCCCCCATATGGAGACGCCAGATGTTCGGTGCCGTCCCGCTTTTGATCGTGCCTTTCGTGCTCTACAATCTCGGCCTGCTCGGTATATTCGGCGGCGGCGACGATCCGTGGGCGAGCGAGATGTTCTCGTTCCGCATGATGTCGGGCGGGGTGTTCTCGATGACGCTCGGCGACCTGATCGTGCTGATCGGGCTGATTTTTCTGTTCCTTGAAATGGTGAAGTCGGCGCGCACGACCACCGCCTCGATCATGGACCATCTGTTGTCGACGCTTGTCTTCGTTGCTTTCCTGGTCGAGTTTCTGCTGGTGAAGGGTGCCGCGCACTCCATCTTCTTCACGCTGCTGATCATCGCGCTGTTCGATGTGCTGGCCGGGTTCGCGGTGTCGATGCGGTCGGCCAGCCGCGACATCAATTTGAGTTAGACCGGAACCTCAGCCCGGATCGGCGGCGAAGCCGGCGGCTTCGATGCCGGCAATCGCGGCCGCCTCGTCATTGTCAGACGTGTCGCCGGAAATGCCAACAGCGCCGATGACACTGCCTGCCTTGTCGCGGATCAGCACGCCGCCGACGACCGGCAGCACGCGTCCACCCGACACGTCGGAAATGCCGGCAACCAGATGCGGGCGCTCCTTGGCGAAGGCCTCGACCCTGCGCGAGCCCATGCCGATCGCCAGCGCGCCATAAGCCTTGCCGGCCGACATTTGCGGGCGCAGGAACGAGGCGCCGTCCTGGCGCTGGAAGGCGACCAGGTGCCCGCCGGCGTCGAGCACCGAGACGCCGAGCGGCTTGAGCTTGAGGTCGGCGCCCTTGGCGAAGGCGGCATTGATGATCTCGACGGCTTTTTCGAGCGACAGAGCGGTCATGGCAATCTCCTGTTGAACAGCCCAATCATCGCCGGCCAGCCGGACCAGGCAATCCCGCTTTCGGTTGAAATTGCTTCCCGCGCAGCAGCGGGACGAAGGCGTGCCTGTCGGATGCGTTACGACCGCTCGATCCAGGACGAGGCATTGGCGGAGAGACGGGGCTATTTTTTCTTGGCGCGGGCCGGCTTCTTGGCAGGTGCGGCAGGCGCGTTGGCTAGATCTTCGGCTTCCTTGGCCAGCCGCAGCGCCCGCAGCTTGTCGGTCTTGGCCTTGCGGGCATCGCTCTCGGCGACGTATTCGGCCATGGCTTTCTGCCGTACCGTCGCCGCCTCTTCCTGCTTCTTGAAGCGCAGATCGGCACGCGCGCGGGCAGTGTCCCTAGAGTTCTCAACCAAGAGCGTATCCAATCCCGTGAAGTGTGATTTCCGTCCTTTGTAGCAGAGCCGGCCTTTCAACGGGGAAAATAGTTGGTCAGACGGCCGGGCTGGCGTTGCGGGCCTTTTCAGCAACCACCGCTTCATAGGCGGCCTGCAGCGTCGCGCGGACAGAGGAGCCGGGCGCTGTGTCGAGGGGGGTGCCGAGATGCTCATGGCGCAATTCGTCCATGAATTTCTCCCACATTGGAGGTCCGCCCTTTTCCAGGAGTTCGGCGCGGATCGAGAGTTCCTCGCTTGTCGGCAGCCAGACGCGGCCCCAGGCGCCGAGATGGGCCAGGATGGGCACCAGCGTGATGGCCATCTCGGTCAGGCTGTAGATCGCCTTCTGCTTATGACTCGGGTCGTCCGCCTTGGTCAGCATGCCGAGCTCCATCAGCCGCTTCAAACGGTCTGCGAGGATGTTGGAGGCGATACCCTCCATCGAGCCGTTGAGCAGCTCGCGAAAATGGCGCCTGCCGCCGAAAATCATGTCGCGCAGGATGATCAGGCTCCAGCGATCGCCGAACACCTCGAGCGAAAGGTTGATCGGGCAGCCGGACCGGCGATCGAGGGTCATTTCATTTTCTCCGCAAAACCGGTTGCATTATCGTATCGGTTTTCCTATCGTGCAACCGATTGCAAAATGCAAGCAGATGAGGAGGCCATGAAATGACGAGCAAAGACCGTCCCGAGATCATATCGGAAGCCTTTGGCGATCCGGCGGATCCGGCGCTGTTGCTGATCATGGGCGCGATGGCCTCAATGCTGTGGTGGCCGGAGGCGTTTTGCCGGGAGCTCGCGAATGCCGGCCTTTACGTGATCCGCTACGACAATCGCGACACTGGCCGGTCGACCAAATATCTGGTGGGACAGCCGCCCTACACTTTCGACGACATGGCTGACGACGCGATATCCGTTCTCGACAGTCACGGCATCGGCAATGCGCATGTCGCGGGCATGTCGATGGGCGGCATGATCGCGCAATTCGTCGCGCTCCGGCACCCTTTGCGCGTCGCTTCGCTGACCGTGATCAGCAGTTCGCCCGTGGGGACCGACACGTCGCATCTGCCGCAAACGACCGATGCCTATATGGAGCATTCGGCCGATGGGACCAAGGTCGACTGGGCGGACCGCCGCCAGGTCATCGACTTCATGGTCAGCGATGCACGCGCGATCGCCAGCACCGCGCATCGGTTCGACGAGGCCGGGATGAGGGCGTTCATCGAGCGGGATTATACCAGGTCCGGCGGCTTGCTCAGCGCCACCAATCATTTCATGCTCAAGGGCAATGACCAATGGAAGGGTCGCCTGCACGAACTGGCGGTGCCGCTTCTGGTCATCCACGGCACGTCGGATCCGATTTTTCCGGTCGAGCATGGCGAGGCCTTGGCCCAAGCAGTTGCCGGAGCGAAACTCCTTCGTGTCGAAGGCGGCGGTCACGAACTGCATCCGGATGACTGGCCTGATATAGAAGCCGCCATTGTCGAGCATGTCCGATCCAGCTGAGACTTCGTGGGCGAGCCTTGACGAGCGAGGCCTGCCGCAATAGTTAAGTAAATGCTTCAGTGTTTCCACAGAACAGATGAGCACAAGAATGTCCCTGACGCTGCATTTCCATCCGCTGGCCTCCTTTTGCTGGAAGCCGCTGATCGCGCTCTACGAGAACGCCACGCCTTTTGCGCCCGTCATCGTCGACCTAGGCGATGAGCAATCGCGCGCGGCCTTTCTGAAGGTTTCGACGACCGGCAAGATGCCGGCGCTGCGCGACGACGCGCGTGACCGGACGGTGCTGGAATCGACCATCGTCGTGGAATATCTGGCCGCGCACTATCCGGGACCGATTGACCTCGTTCCCGAAGGCATCGACCTGGCGCTGGCGGTCCGCCAGGCCGACCGCTTCTATGATTTCTATGTGCAGGAGCCGATGCAGAAGATCGTCGGCGACAGGTTGCGGCCGCAGGACAAGACCGATCCATTCGGTGTCGAGCAGGCGCGGAGCCAGCTGCGCAATTCCTACGCCATCATCGAACGGGAGATGCTGTCGAGGGAATGGGCTGTGGGCGATATCTTCACCATGGCCGATTGCGCGGCGTCTCCGGCGCTCTTCTATGCCAACAAGGTCGAGCCGTTCGGCGACAGCTATCCCGCCGTGAAGCGCTATCACGACCGCCTGCTGCAGCGCGCCGCCTTCACCAGGGTGATCGAGGAGGCGCAGCCTTACTTCAAGTTCTTTCCCTACAACAACGGCTGATCGCGATGCTGCACGATCCCGCCCAACTCGACCTGATGTTCCAGGCGCTCGCCGATCCGGCGCGGCGGCAGATGGTCGACCGGCTATCACGCGGCCCGGCGTCGGTGAGCCAGTTGGCCGAGCCGCTGGCGATGTCGCTATCGGCGGTCGTCCAGCACCTCAATCTCCTGGAGGCGAGTGGCCTCGTGCGCACGCAAAAGGTCGGACGGGTGCGCACCTGTCAGATCGAGCCGAAGGCGCTGCGCGCGGCCGAACACTGGATCAATGAGCGGCGCCTCTCATGGGAACGCCGGCTGGATCGGCTCGGCGATTTTCTTGCGGAGAACTGAAGAGGAGCATGCCATGTCAAAGAGAAAATCCGATCTGGTCCGCGGCTATTTCGCGGCCTTTCAGGCCGGCGACCGCGCCGTCATGGAGGCAACCCTTGCCGACGATTTCACCTTCACCAGCCCCTATGACGACGCCATCGATCGCACGACCTATTTCGAGCGCTGCTGGCCGAATGGCAAGCTGTTCCGGTCGATGACGATCGAGCGGATTTGCGAAGACGGGGCTGCCGCCTTCGTTCTGTATGGCTGCGAAACGGTGGACGGAAAATCCTTCCGCAACACCGAGCTACACGTGTTTCGCGGCGGCCGGCTGCGTAGTGTCGAGGTCTATTTCGGCGCTGCCTATCGCAACGGTGTCTTCATTCCGCCGAACCAATCGAGTTGACCAGCGAGGACCCAAGCCATGACCGAACGTTCCGTCGTCCACTCCACCTTCGTTATCGAGCGCCTCTATCCGGCGGCGCCATCGAAGGTCTTTTTCGCGCTCAGCAATCCGGACGCCAAGCGGCACTGGTTCACCGATCCGGGCAACCCGATGCCCAGCCGATCCGAACTGGACTTTCGCGTCGGCGGCAAGGAGATCAATGCCGGAGGGCCGAAGGATGGGCCGATCCACGTCTACACCGCCACTTACTGGGATATCGTGCCCGACCAGCGCATCGTCTACAGCTACGACATGCTGTTTGGCGATATCAGAATTTCGGTGTCGCTGGCCACGATCGAACTTTTTGCCGAAGACAAGAGCACGCGCCTGGTGCTGACCGAGCAGGGCGCTTTCCTGGATGGCCATGACACGTCCGGCACACGCGAGCATGGGACCGGGGTGTTGCTCGATCTTCTCGGCAAGTTTTTGCGGATGGAAACCTGATCGTTGTGGCCGCTGACCGAAGAGGATCAGGCTTCCCAGAATTGATCGAGCCAGATGTTGAGTCTGAGGAAGCCGGCATTGCTCACCGTATAGACACGCCGCGTCCCTTCAGCCTTGGCATTGACCAGTCCGGCGTCGAGCAACACTTTCAGATGCTGTGATACCGCCGGGCGGGAGACTGGCAGCCCGGCCGCCAATTCGTTGACGGTCTTCGGACCGCGTCGAAGTTCTTCCAGAAGATGGCGCCGATTGGGATCGGCGATCGCCATGAAGGCGTCGGAAAACATCATGCCTCATTTGTGAGGCAAAGTTTTTCAAATCTCAACTGTTTGCTTCTGCTTTTCTTCTCGGATCGAGCCGCAATGCTTCGGGGGTCACCGAACGGTCGGCCGGCTGCGTCTTGAAGGCATCGCGATCTCCGATCGGCACCGGCGCGCGGCGGCTGATGCGCAGCAGCGTGTAGCCGGCCAGCGACAGATGCGCGAAGGCTGTCGCCAGGAACAGGCCCTCCGGGCGCATCCAGCCCATCAGGGCGGCGGCCAGCAACGGCCCGATCATGGTGCCGAAGCCGTAAAGCAGCAGCAGCCCGCCCGACACCTTGACGAAATCTTCCGACCGGGCGTGGTCGTTGGCATGCGCTACGGCGATCGAATAGAGCGTGTAGGCGAAAGCGCCGTAGGCGGCGGTGAAGACGAGGACGAAGACCGCCGAGCGCGGCTCGAACAGGAAGATGAGCAGCGCAAACAGCGCCGCGCCGAAGGCGGCACCGGCCAGCACGAAACGCCGGTCGGTCTTGTCGGAGAGGCGCCCGGCCGGAAGTTGCATGGCGGCGCCGGCGACGACCACCAGGCTCATCATCAAGGCGATCTCGGCGGTGGAGATTCCGATGCGGGCGCCGTAGACGGCGCCGAGCGTGCCCCAGGCGCCGTTGGCGATGCCGATCAAAAGGCAAGCGATCGCCGACACCGGCGAGTTGGCGTAGAGTCCCTTGACGTCGAGCTTGACGTCCTGCAGCGGCTTGGGATGCGAGGCGGTCGACACGGCCGTCGGGATCAGTGACAGGCAAAACAGGATGCCGGTGATCATGAACAACGACGCCGATTTCACGTCGCCGCCGGCGACGATCATCTGGCCGCCCATGATCGAGGCATAGGTGACCATCATGTAAAGGCCGAAAACGGTGCCGCGGTTCTCGTTGGTGGCTTTCTCGTTCAGCCAGCTTTCGATGACCATGAAGGCGCCGGCCATGGTGAAGCCGGTAAAGGCACGCAGCAGGATCCAGACATACTCGTCGATGATCAGGCCGGTGAGCAGTGCCACGATCGCGCCGGACGCGGCAAAGGCGCCGAAGGCGCGCACATGTCCGGCGCGGCGCACGATGCGCGGCGCAAAGAAACAGCCGGTGACGAAGCCGCCGGCCCAAGCCGTGCCCATCAGGCCGAGCGAAGCGGTCGAGAACCCTTCCACCTGGCCGCGCAAGGGCAGCAGCAGCCCGTGCAGTCCCGATGCAGCCAGAAGAAAGGCGGTGCCGCGAAGCAGGGAAAGGATCGGTCTGTAGGCTGCGAGCATTTTTTGATCCGGCTGGGGACTGGGCGGGGACGCAGGTTTGAAGGCAGTCGCATTCGGTTTTCGGCGGCGGGCGGTTACCTCAGCGAACTTATCCGCGACGGAACAGCGCCTCGGCAGCCGACTTGGTGGTGTCCTTGGTCTTGAGTTCGGCCTCCAGCCGGGCGATCTCGTCGCGCAGGATGCCGATGCGCTCGGACAGTTCACCGACGGAAAGCAGCGACAGGTCTTGCCCGATCTCGTGCGGACGTGCCTTCTTCTTGGGTTCGTCGTCGAAGATCGCCATGGCTGCTCCTCCTCCGCCAGACCAGATTGGCCATTTGCCTGATTTGGCAATGAGCATACATAGGGCAAGGGCGTCGATGCAAACAGCCGGTAAGAGTGCGGCGAGGAAAGACGGAAAACTTCATGGCGAGCGGACAGAAAATTCCGGCACGGATGACGGCGATCGCTATCTCGGAGCCGGGTGGCCCACGGGTGCTGAAACCGGAAACGCGCGACGTACCGCAGCCCGGCCCCGGCGAAATCCTGATCAAGGTGCATGCCGCCGGCGTCAACCGGCCGGACGTGCAGCAGCGCAAGGGGGCCTACCCGCCTCCGCCCGGTGCATCGGACCTGCCGGGCCTCGAGGTGTCGGGAGAAGTGGCCGCTCTTGGCGACCAGATATCGCGCTGGCGCATCGGGGACAGGGTCTGCGCGCTCACGCCCGGCGGCGGCTATGCCGAATATGTCAGGGTTCATGCAGGCAGCGTTCTGCCACTGCCGGCGGGCTTCACCCACACGGAAGCGGCGGCGGTGCCGGAAAACTATTTCACCGTCTGGCACAATGTGTTCGAACGCGGCGGCCTGAAGAAGGGTGAGACACTGCTCGTCCATGGCGGCTCGTCCGGCATCGGCACCACGGCGATCCAGCTCGCCTCGGCCTTCGGCGCTTATGTGATCACCACCGCCGGATCCCAGGAGAAATGCGACGCCTGCCTGAAGATCGGAGCCGACCGTGCGATCAATTACCGCGAGCAGGATTTCGTCACCGCGGTCAAGGAGGTGACCGAAGGCCGAGGCGCCAACGTCATCCTCGACATGGTCGGCGGCGACTATGTCCAGCGAAACTACGAGGCCGCCGCTGTCGAGGGCCGGATCGTGCAGATCGCGGTTCAGGCAGGCGCTGTCGCCAGTGCCGATTTTTCCAAGGTCATGGTCAAGCGGCTGACCCATACGGGCTCGACGCTCAGGCCGCGCACAGTCGAATTCAAGGCGGCGATCGCGGCGGCGCTGGAGGCACAGGTGTGGCCTCTGCTGGGCACGCGCAAGGTGGCACCGGTGATGGACATGATCTACCCGCTCACCGACGCCTGGCGTGCGCATGAGCGGATGGAGGAGGGCGAGCATATCGGCAAGATCGTGCTCGACGTCGGCTAGGACGCCAGCATTTTCGGCTCGGCCCGACCGGATCTCGACACGGTCTGGCCAGCGTCCTTCGCCCCTGCCTACAAGATGAACAGAAGCTTAATGGTGCAATGCAGCATTTGCATCATTGCTATGCAAAATCGGCTGTTCAAGTCCCGCCCGATGATCACTATTTGAGCATCATCGAAACGAACCCAATTCAGGAGGACTACCATGAACCCGATCCGTGCTTTCCGTAACTGGCGCATGTACAACGAGACCGTTCGCGAACTGAACCGCCTCAACGCCCGTCAGCTCAGCGACCTCGGCATCAACCGCGGCGACATCGAGCGGATCGCCCGTCAGGCGATCTGATTGCAAGCGCGACCCGCCGCAAGGCAGGGTCGCAATGCAGAGCCGCCGCAGACGCTTGTCGTCGCCGGTTCCAAACCCGCTGGACCCTGTCCGGCGGGTTTTGTCTTTTGGGGGGATTGGATTCATCTCGGCTTCGGCGTGATATGCCATGGCGATCCGCGGCAAATGCGGCGGCAGGGTTTGGACCGCCGTGGCAAACGTTAGCCGTCACCGCGTGCCTTGGTTGGCCATGTCGTTCCCAGCTCTTCCAAAAACGTTGCGAAACGACCTGAGAGCAGTTATACAGGCCGCGAATTTCCCATTTTGGTGGCTCTAAACCACCGCCCGCGCGGGAACGCGGGCGAACGAGAAGGATTTGCACATGGCCAATACGCTGCTTATGCCCAAGGCGACCGCCGTCTGGCTGGTCGACAACACCGCGCTTTCCTTTGAGCAGATCGCGCAGTTCTGCGGGCTGCATCCGCTCGAGGTCAAGGCGATCGCCGACGGAGAATCAGCGCAAGGCATCAAGGGCATGGATCCGATCATGACCGGCCAGCTGACCCGCGACGAGATCGCGCGCGCCGAGAAGGATCCGAACCAGCGCCTGAAGCTTTCCGACCCCAAGGTGCGGGTACCCGAATCCAAGCGCAAGGGTCCGCGCTATACGCCGCTGTCGAAACGTCAGGACCGGCCGAACGCCATCCTGTGGCTGGTGCGCAATCATCCCGAACTGAAGGACGCGCAGATTTCGCGCCTCGTCGGCACCACCAAGTCGACGATCGAGCAGATCCGCGAACGCAAGCACTGGAATTCGGCCAATCTGCAGCCGATGGACCCGGTGACGCTGGGTCTCGCCTCGCAGATCGACCTCGACATGGAAGTCAACCGCGCCTCGCGCGGCCGCGAACAGGCGCAGCCGGTCGGCGACACGCTGCTGCCGGCGGCATTGACCGAGCGGTTGGTGCCTGCACCGGAGAAGCCGAAGGACGAGGACGCGGAGCTCGATGCAAACGCCGTCTTCGCCAAGCTGTCGGCGCTGAAGTCGAAGGACACCGATACGGACGACGAGGAATAGGCTTTTCGCGAACGGAACAAAATAGCCCGCTTCGAGCGGGCTATTTTGTGCGGCCAGCAAGTCTCAGCTTCGCGCCGCGCGGTCGGGCGCCATGCCGTAGTCCTCGCTGCGCTCCACCGCCCGGTAGAAATCGGCAAGCTGCTTGCCGCGCTCCGGCTTGAAGATTCGGCCGGCGATGACCACGGAGGCAATGCGGTCGATGCGGAAGGCGCGGAAATCATCGCGCATCTCGCACCAGGCGACCAGTGTCCACACCTTGCCCCAGAACCACAGGCCTAGCGGCCTGATATCGCGCGCGGTGCCGCGGCCGGCTTCGTCCGAGTAGTCGATGGTCAGCACCTGGCGCTTTTCGACCGCGCGCTCGATCAGGTCGATCGCCTCGCGGGCGGCATCGCTGACCACCCACATCGGCGTGTGGATCTC